>CAVYCK010000007.1:0-144878 GCA_963767095.1 uncultured Actinomycetota bacterium
GTCGTCGACGTCATCCCGTACCCCCTCATCCTCCTCGTGGTGCTGGCCGCCCTCGCCACCTGGCTGATGGCGCGGCCGTTCGGCCGCAGCCTGATCGCCGCGGGCGACAACCCCGACGCGGCCCAGGGTCAGCCGGGGTCTCGGTCTGGTGGCTCAAGACCCGCGCGTTCATGCTGTCGTCGCTCTCGGCCACGGTCGCCGGCATCATCCTGGTCGGGTACGCCGGCGTGCACCCCTCGGTCGGCCAGGGCTACGAGTTCACCGCCATCACGGCGGTGGTCCTGGGCGGCGTCCTGCTCGGGGGTGGCCGGGGCTGGGTGCTCTCCGCCGCCGCCGGCGCGTTCGCCCTCGAGCTGCTCTTCACGCTGCTCACCACCTCGAGGTCTCGGCCACGTGGCGGGACACCGTGCAGGGCCTGATCATCATCCTCGCCGTCGCGGCCGCCGGTCGCGCGTGGCAGTTCGGCCGGCGCCGCGCGGCGCTCGGCACGTCCGGAGCGCACCACCGCATCCACCCACACCCGGCCCACCCCGGGCACGACCACAGGAGACAACTGATGCGCAGTCGCATGATCAGGGGCGCGATCGCGTCCAGTCGCGGTGCTCGCGCTCTTCACGCGCGTGCAGCACCGACGAGTCGATCGACGACCCGGCGCCGCGAGGAGCACCGGCCGGACCCGCGAGGAGGCACGTCGCAGCGAGGAGTGGTTCGTCCAGGCCGACTACGACGAGCAGAACGAGCAGATGGACGCCACCTTCGAGGGTGACCCGTCCGAGCCGTGGCTCCAGTACATCGACGGCGAGATGACCGACACCTCGGAGTTCGCCGACGGCGCGGCGGCAAGAAGGTCTGCTTCGCCAACGCCTCGATCTCCAACCCGTGGCGCCAGACCGGCTGGATCACCATGAACCAGCAGCTCGAGGTGCTGCAGGACGCCGGCGTCATCTCCGACATGGAGACCCGTGACGCGCAGGACGACGACAACACCCAGATCGACGACATCGACTACTTCATCAGCGAGGGCAACTGCGACGTCTTCATCATCTCGCCGAACTCCACGGCGGCGCTGACGCCGGCGGTGGAGCGGGCCTGCGAGACCGGCAAGCCGGTCATCGTGTTCGACCGTGGTGTCGAGACCGACTGCCCGACGACGTTCATCCACCCGATCGGTGGCTACGCGTGGGGCATCGCGACCGCGAACTTCCTGGTGGACAACCTGGAGGAGGGCGACAAGGTCGTCGCGCTCCGGATCCTGCCGGGCGTCGACGTGCTCGAGACCCGCTGGGCCGCCGCCAAGAAGCTCTTCGAGGAGAACGGCATCGAGGCGGTCGACTACTTCACCGGTGCCGACCCCGCCGAGATCAAGAAGATCATCACCGACGAGCTCGTCCAGGGCGACGTCGCGGGCGTCTGGATGGACGCCGGTGACGGTGCCGTCGCCGCCATCGAGGCGTTCGAGGACGCCGGCGTCGACTACCCGGTCATGACCGGCGAGGACGAGATGAGCTTCCTGCGCAAGTGGGAGGAGACCGGCCTGACCGGTCTGGCCCCCGTCTACTCGAACTTCCAGTGGCGGACCCCGCTGCTGGCGGTGCAGAAGATCTTCGCCGGCGAGGAGGTCCCGCCGAGTGGGTGCTCCCGCAGGTCCCGATCACCGAGGACGAGCGCGCGGAGTACCTCGAGGCCAACGACGGGATGCCCGACGGTCACTACGCCAAGTTCGGTGGCGAGGACCTGCCCGGCTACCCGGAGGTCTGGCAGGACCGCCAGATCCCGTGACGGATCCGGGCGGCCGTCGACCGCCTGACGACCGAGACGCTGCACCTGCGGGCCCATCACCCCCGACGGTCGCGCGTGAGAGCTATCGGGGTCAACACCTGGGTGTGGACCTCGCCTCTCACCGACGAGCGCTGACCGACCTGCTCGCGCCATGTCGCCGACCTCGGCTTCGACGCGGTGGAGCTCCCCCTGGAGAAGGCCGGTGACCTCGACGCACACGAGATCGGGAAGGCGTTGGCCGACACCGGCCTGACGCCGTACGTGGTCGGGGCGATGGCCCCGGCCGGGACCTGGTCGGCGGCGACCCGGACGCGGTCGAGAGGACGCGCAGGCTATCTCCGCGCTGCATCGACCTCGCCGCGGGGCTCGGGGCGAGGGCGGTGTGCGGACCGTTCTACGCGGCCACCGGCCGCGTGTGGCGGATGACGGCGGAGGAACGCTCGTCGGCGTACGCCAGCTCCGCGAGGGATTGACGCCCCTCGTGGAGTACGCCGGCGAGCGGGGCGTCGCGCTCGGGATCGAGCCCCTCAACCGGTACGAGACCTCACTGGTCAACACCGTCGACCAGGCGCTGACGGCGCTCGGACGGCCTGCTGGGGCCGGCGCCTGGGCCTGGCGCTGGACACCTACCACCTCAACATCGAGGAGCGCTCCTGGGCGGCCGCGATCCGGCGGCCGGCGAGCACCTGCTGCACCTGCAGGTGTGCGGCAGCGACCGGGGCGCACCCGGTGGCGACCAGACCGACTGGCCGGCGCTGCTCGCGGCGCTCGACGAGGTCGGGTACGCCGGCCCGCTCAACATCGAGAGCTTCACCGCCGACAACGCCGCCATCGCGACCGCGGCCTCGATCTGGCGGCCGCTTGCGCGACCCAGGACGACCTCGCCCGCGACGGGCTGGCGTTCCTGAGGTCCCTGACGCCAGCCCTGAAGGGGGACACACCGTGAGCGACACAGTGCCCGGCGACCGGGCGCGCCCTTGGGCGTGGCGGTGGTCGGCTACGCCTTCATGGGCAAGGCCCACTCGAACGCGTGGCGCAACGTCGGTGCCTTCTACCCGGGGGTCCCGCCGGTCCGCCAGCAGGTGCTGGTGGGCCGTGACCCCGCGCAGGTCAAGGCCGCCGCCGACCAGTTCGGCTGGGCCGGGTCGAGCACCGACTGGCGCTCGGTACTGGAGCGTGACGACATCGACATCGTCGATCTGTGCATCCCCGGTCACCTGCACTGCGAGCTGGCCATCGCCGCGCTCGAGGCCGGCAAGCACGTGCTGGCCGAGAAGCCGTTGGCCAACACGCTCGAGGAGGCCGAGCGGATGACCGCGGCGGCAGCCGCCGCCCGCGACCGCGGGGTCTTCGCGATGGTGGGTTCAACTACCGCCGCGTGCCGGCGCTGGCCCTGGCCCGCCGGCTGGTCGCCGAGGGCCGCATCGGCACCGTTCGCCAGGTGCGCACGGCGTACCTCCAGGACTGGCTGGCCGACCAGGCCGCGCCGATGACGTGGCGGCTGCGCCGCGAGACGGCGGGCTCGGGCGCGCTGGGCGACCTGGCGTCGCACGCCGTCGACCAGGTGCGCTACCTGCTCGGGCAGGAGATCACCGACGTCGCGGGCCGCGTGCACACGTTCGTGCCCTCGCGGACCGGCGACTCCGGGCCGGAGGACGTGACCGTCGACGACGCCGCGTGGGCGACGCTGGGCACCGACGGCGGCGCCGTCGTGAGCCTCGAGGTCAGTCGGATGGCCACGGGTCGCAAGAACGGCCTGAGCATCGAGGTCTACGGCAGCGACGGGGCGATCCGCTTCGACCTCGAGGCCCTCAACGAGCTGCAGGTCGCGTTGGACGGGGCCGACGGGTTCACCAGGATGCTCGTCACCGAGACGTCACAGCCCTACCTCGACGCCTGGTGGCCGCCGGGCCACATCGTCGGCTGGGACAGCACGTTCACCAACCAGGCGGCCGACTTCCTCGCGGCGATCGCGGCCGGCGTCCAGCCCGAGCCGTCGTTCGACGACGGGCTCGCCGTCCAGCGGGTGCTGGCGGCGATCGAGGAGAGTGCGGCATCGTCGGGGTCGCTGATCACCCTGCGGGAGGACTGAGACCGATGCCGGCGGCCGCAACGGCGTGATGTCGTCGCACCTGCCCTGGGGCGATCCCCGCCAGGTTTCCCCGCCCGGGCGGGGAAACCCGCACTGGGTCACCGAAGCATCGGTCACCAAGTGACAGGATCGCTCGCCAAGTCCCGTCGGATGGCCTTCACCAGCCGTTCATCCAGGGGCAGACCTGAGTCTCCTTCGCCTGCCTAGCGTCCGAGCATGACCCTGACTCCCGAGCGCCGTACGACGCTGCCCCTGATCGACCTGCCCTCCGCCGCCCACGCCATGCACGCTCGCGGCAAGCGCAGTGCGGTGACCTGCGCCCTCAAGTGCGGCAACGCCTGCTCCCACCCGATCCCGAACGAGTCGGCCAACGACTACTTCCCCGACATCGCCGACAAGGCGCTGAGCCGCCGCTCGATCCTGGGCGCTGGCGCCGCGACCGGGCTCGTGCTCACCTTCGCCGGCCCGGTGGCCGGGCCGCTGCCAAGCCGAAGCCGGGCTCCACGGGTCTCGCCTTCGAGGCGATCCAGGCCGTGGCCAGCGGCACCGACACCTTCAACGTGCCGGTCGGCTACCACTGGGCGGCGCTCATCCGGTGGGGCGACCCGATCCTCGAGGGCGCCCCGGCGTTCGACCCGACCAACCAGTCGGAGGCCGCGCAGGCCCAGCAGGTCGGCTACAACTGCGACTACCTCGACGTGATCCCGCTGGACGGCAAGAAGGGCAAGAAGGCCGTCGCGGTCGTCAACCACGAGTACACCAACGAGAACATCATGTTCCCGCCGACGACCGACCCCGAGCAGATCAAGGCCAACAAGCGCACGGCGATCGCCGCGCACGGGCTGTCGGTCGTCGGCCTCAAGCGCGCGAAGGCGGGCGAGCCGTGGCGCCTCGACCCGTCGAAGAGGCTGAAACCGCCGCATCACCGGCATGACGGAGTTCCTCGTCGACGGACCGGCCGCCGGCAGCGACCTGCTCAAGACCACGGACGACCCGACCGGCACGCGGGTGCTCGGCACCTTCAACAACTGCTCGGGCGGTACGACGCCGTGGGGCACGGTGCTCTCGGGCGAGGAGAACTTCAACCAGTACTTCCTCGTCCCGAACGCCCCGGGCACCACGCCTCCCGCACCCAGCGCCGAGAGCAGGCGCTACGGCCTCCTCAGCACGGTCGTCGCGGCCAGCAACGACCGTGCCTGGTGGGACGTCGAGCCGCGCTTCAACGCCCAGACGCCAGGTTTCGAGAACGAGCCGAACCGGTTCGGCTGGGTCGTCGAGGTCGACCCGATGGACCCCACGTCGACGCCCGTCAAGCACACGGCACTCGGTCGCTTCAAGCACGAGGCCGCGAACATCCGGATCGCGCCCAGCGGCCACGTCGTGGCGTACTCCGGCGACGACGAGCGCTTCGACTACATCTACAAGTTCATCTCCCGGGGCCGGTACGACGGCTCCGGCACCGCCGCGGCCCGTCGCCGCAACATGGCCCTGCTGAGCGACGGCGACCTCTACGTCGCGCAGTTCACCGGTGACTCGCCGGCCGCCGAGATCGACGGCACCGGCGCGCTCCCGGCGGACGGCGCGTTCGACGGGTCGGGCTCGTGGATCCCGCTGGTGAAGGACGGCGCGTCGATGGTGGCCGGGATGAGCGTCGCCGAGGTGCTGGTCTACACGCGGCTCGCGGCCGACCGGGTCGGCGGCGCGACGAAGATGGACCGCCCCGAGGACATCGAGTGCCACCCGCAGACCGGGGTGGTCTACATCGCGCTGACCAACAACACCAACCGAGGGACCGGCACCAACCCCAAGGCCGACGAGGCCAACCCGCGCACCGCGAACCGGGACGGGCACGTCGTCGAGCTCGTCGAGTCCGGCAACGACCCGACCGCGACGTCGTTCGGCTGGAGGATCCTGCTCGTGTGCGGGCTGCCGTCCAACCCGAGCACCTACTTCGCGGGCTACGACAAGACGAAGGTCTCGCCGATCTCGTGTCCTGACAACGTCGCGTTCGACCGCGCAGGCAACCTGTGGATCTCCACGGACGGTCAGCCGAGCGCGGTCTCGCTCAACGACGCCCTGCACAAGGTCACGCTGTCGGGCCCCGAGCGCGGCCGGGTCGAGCAGTTCCTGTCGGTGCCCGCCGACGCCGAGACCTGCGGCCCGGTGATCCACGACGACGAGGGGCTGGTCTTCGTCAGCGTCCAGCACCCGGGCGAGAACGGCACGTGGGCGGCGCAGCGGTCCTTCTTCCCCGACTACATCCCGGCCGGCTCGCAGTCGGGCGGCCGCTGGGGTGGGCCGCGCCCCTCGGTGGTGCAGGTCTTCAAGGCTTGACCCGGTCGCCGGCATGAGGCCGGAGTCCCCGCTCAAGCGGGGACTCCGGCACTTCCCAACCGTTGCAACGGCCCGGAAGTGACAACTTCGGGTGGGCAGTGGCGGGCTGCGGCGCCCACAGCGGAGGGGGACCTGATCCGCGCGCCGTCCTCATCGCGGCGGCGAGTGGAACTCCCGCGGCCCTCGCGTCTGTAGACGTGGTGGGAGGTGACACCGTGGACGACACAGCAGCACCAGCCATCATGGAGACCATGACCCGCAGGGTCGGCGACACGGACGACCGAGGCTTCGAGGAGCTCTTCCTCGCGCAGTTCCGCGGCGTCGCGCGCACCGTCCGCTACATCGTGACCGATGCGCGCGTCGCCGAGGAGATCACCCAGGACGCGTTCGTCCAGCTCTACCGCAGCTGGGCCAAGGTCGCCCGCTACGACCGCCCGGACCTGTGGGTACGCCGCGTGGCGATCCGCCAGGCGCAGCGCGAGCGGCACCGCGCGTGGCAGCGGCCGGCGCTCGAGCTGCGAGCCGCCGGTCCCGACCTGTCACCTGCACCTGCCGAGCCCCACGACGACGTCCTCGCCGCCGTCCGGGCCCTGCCGGCCCAGCAGCGGGCGGTCGTCGTCCTGTTCTACTTCGAGGACCGGCCGATGCCCGAGATCGCCGGCCTGGTCGGCTGCTCGGTGTCGACCGGCTGGAGCCATCTGCACAACGCGCGCAAGCGCCTGGCCGCCGTGCTGGGCGAGGAGGTGACCGACGATGTCCGCTGACACCCTGGACCGGCGACTGCGGGAGGCCTTCCACACCGACGACGACTGGATCCCCGACGTCTCGCTCGCCGACGTGCGCTCGGAGGCTCGGCGCACCACGGCTCGACGACGTACCGCGCTCGCCGCCGCGGCGGCTGTCGTCCTCGTCGGCGGCGCGGCGGTCGCGGTGACCCGGGGCGGCGCCGATGACGGCGCCGATCCGGTCGCCCCGTCGCCGTCGCCCACGAGCTCTGCCGCCGTCCGGCCGGCCGTCGAGGGGAGCTGGGTCTCGGAGCCACTCACCGAGGCGCGGGTCCGGTCGGCCCTTGACCAAGCCGGGCTCGGCGACTCGGCCGACGCCGTGGTCGCCGACCTGCGGCCGGGCCCCAAGGCGAGGCTGCTCCTGCGGATCGAGGCCGGCTTCCTGGACCTGCGGATCAAGCGCCAGGGCGAGGAGGAGCTCGAGTACGTCGACCGTGAGACCTACCTCGTCGACGGCGACCGGATCGTCCTCAGCCCGCGCGAGGCGACGGGCGAGACGACGTACGCCTGGACCGTCACCGGAAGCCTGCTCGACCTCGAGATCCTCGGCACCACCGAGCCCGACATCGAGGGGGTCTCCACCGTCGCACACCAGGTCGCGGCGTACACGGCCGTCTCCTTCCAGCGGAGCACCTGACCCGCCATCCATCCGGGTCGTGTGCCTGACACCGCGCCCTGGCACGCGCCCTGGCACGCTCTCCGGCACACGACTCAGCTCAAGGGACGTGCAGAGCACGACGGTTATCCACAGGTAGGCGACGCGTCGGTGGCCGAACTCCGTCGACGCCCCTACGGTCCTCGACCATGCTCAGAGATCTCGGGCCGGTTCGCCGGACCCTCGCCGCCCTCATCACCACGATCGCCCTGCTCGGATCCGGCTGCACGAGCTCGGAACCCGATGGTGCGACATCGTCAGCTGCACCCGCGGACGTCGACGCGCCGGTGTGGACGCTCGACATCGGGGCCATCGGGCAGCCGGTGATCACCGCGGACACCGCCGTCGTGATCAGCCGAGCCCGCGATGATGAGCTCGACATCGTCGGGGTCGACGTCGCGAACGGCGAGGAGCGGTGGCGCTATCCGTACAGCCCCGGCTACATCCCTGCCGGCTACGAGCTCGCTCCGGTCGTGGCCACGGGTGGGCGCGGCCGTGAGCTCGTCGTGTTCCAGAGTCCCGAGCGGGAGCCGGAGGCGTTCGCCCCGATGCTTGCCGTCGACCCCGCGACGGGCGACGTGGTGCACCGCACGGATCGAGTGCTAGCCCACGAGCCGTTGGGCTCGTGCGCCGATGGCCGGGACGTGTGCACGACCCTCCTGCGGTCCAGCGGCGACCCGGATCGACGATGGCGCTGGGACCTGTCGACCGGGTCGTTGACCCGCAGAGGCGACGGGGATACCGGCGGGCGCCCGCGAGATCGGTCCGCACGGGCTCTACTCCACCGCTGCGCGTCCCGGCGAGCGGATCGGGCGACGTGACTCCGGCGTCCGATGGGAGATCCCCGTCTACGTCCTCTTCGGATCCGAGGCCTCGTCCGACCAGGGCTGGGGCTTCGACTTCCAGGAGAAGGGCAACCGCTACGTCGGCGCTGTTGGCACCCCGCATCGAGCCGGGGACATCCAGGCCTACGTGGCCGGCCGCGCGGTGGAGGAGGGGATCGCCGAGCAGCAGCAGCTCGTCAGCTTCCGCGCCGGCACGGGGGCCATCGAGTGGGCGCGCGGTGGCGTCACCGAGTGTCTGGGGCCCGTCGACAACGACGCCCCGACGGCCCACGTGAGGTGCCGGGTCGACGGGGTTGTGGTGTCCAAGAAGGGGTGGCAGGAACCGCGCTTCAAGGAGATGACGCTGAGCGTCGAGGGCTATCAGCCTCGGACGGGAGAGACGACCTGGTCCATCGACTCGACGAGGAGCCAGGCCGTCGACCTCGTGTCGGGCCGCTACGGCCCGCTCATCCGGGACGGCCGGCACCTTGTCGTCCGGACTCCGGCGGGTCCGCAGCTGGTGTCGACCCGCGACGGCAGCGTGACGACGCTCGACGCGGCTGACCGATTCCTGTGCCTGGAGAAGGCCAGGTCGATCCGCTATGCGATGGCGTGGGAAGGGATCCAGCGCCGACGGGCCGGCCGCCTTGTCTACCCGTGCACCCCCGACGGCAGACGGGCAGAGAGTGCCGTGACGGGTGAAGCGGTCCTGATGGGCGGCGTGCCCGCCGGCGACCTCTATCTGGTGGCGACGAAGGCGGGGGTGGCGGCGTACGACGTCTCCCCGGCTGCGTAGCGGGGTCGTCAGACGAGCGAGCGGTAGATCTCCATCGTCCGGTCGGCGATGGCGCCCCAGCTGAAGGCGTCGATCGCGCGCTGGCGGCCGGCCTTGCCCATGGCGTCCGCGCGAGCAGGGTCGGAGAGGACGTCGATCAGGGCGGCGGCGAAGTCGGCGACGTACTGCTCCGGCTGGAGCGGCGTACCGGTGCCGTCGGTGGCCTGCTCGATCGGCACGAGCCGCCCCGTCTCGCCGTCGACGACGACCTCGGGGATGCCGCCGGTCGCGGTGGCGACGACGGCGGTCTCGCACGCCATGGCCTCGAGGTTGACGATGCCGAGCGGCTCGTAGATGGACGGGCAGGCGAACACCGTGGCAGCCGTCAGCAGGGCGACCACGTCGGGCCGCGGCAGCATCTCGCGGATCCAGAGGACCCCGGTGCGGGTGCGCGCGAGCTCCTCGACGAGACCGACCACCTCGGCCTCGATCTCCGGGGTGTCGGGAGCGCCGGCGCACAGCACGATCTGGACCTCGGGAGGCAGCTCGCCGCAGGCACGCAGGAAGAGCGGCAGGCCCTTCTGCCGGGTGATCCGGCCGACGAAGACCACGGACGGCCGGTCGGGGTCGACGCCGAGCTCACGCACCCGGTCGACGTCGTGCCTCGGTGCCCAGTCGTCGGTGTCGATGCCGTTGTGGACCACGTGCACCTTGGCCGGGTCGATGTCGGCGTACGACGCCAGCACGTCGTCGCGCATCGCCGAGGAGACCGCGATGACGGCGTCAGCGCTGAGATACGCCGTCCGCTCGACCCACGAGGAGACGGCATAGCCACCACCGAGCTGCTCGGCCTTCCACGGCCGCAAGCGGCTCCAGGGAGTGGGCGCTGATCACGTGGGGCACGCCGTGCAGCAGCCCGGCGACGTGGCCGGCGAAGTTGGCGTACCAGGTGTGCGAGTGCACGAGGTCCGCCCCCTCGCAGCCCGCCGCGATCGCGAGGTCGACCCCGAGGGTGCGCAGCGCGGCGTTGGCGCCGGCCAGCTCGGCGAGGTCGGCGTACGACGTCGTGCCGGCCTCGTCGCGTGGCGCGCCGAACGCCTGGACGCGAGCCTCGACGTCGCCACGAGCACGCAGGGCCCGCACCAGCTCGGCCACGTGCACGCCGGCTCCGCCGTAGACCTCGGGTGGGTACTCCTTGCTCAGGATGTCCACGCGCATGACAGGGACGCTACCGCGCTCCGGAGCGCTCTCGACAAGCTCGACCACGGGGTGCAAGCCTGACGGGCATGACTGACCGTGCGCGCAAGAAGGTCCTGGCCATCGTGCTCGCCGGCGGGGAGGGGAAGCGGCTGATGCCGCTGACGGCCGACCGCGCGAAGCCTGCCGTCCCGTTCGCGGGGATCTACCGGCTCATCGACTTCGCGCTGTCGAACGTCGTCAACTCGGGCTATCTCCAGGTAGTCGTGCTGACGCAGTACAAGTCCCACAGCCTCGACCGGCACGTCACCCAGACCTGGCGGATGTCCACGCTGCTCGGCAACTACGTCACGCCGGTCCCGGCGCAGCAGCGCGTCGGCAAGCACTGGTACCTCGGCAGCGCGGACGCGATCTACCAGTCGCTCAACCTGCTCAAGGACGAGAGGCCCGACATCGTCGTCGTGGTGGGCGCCGACCACGTCTACCGGATGGACTTCTCGCAGATGGTCGCGCAGCACGTCGAGAGCGGGGCCGCCTGCACGGTGGCCGCGATCCGCCAGCACATCTCGCTCGCCGACCAGTTCGGTGTCATCGACGTGGTGCCCGACGACCCCACGCGGATCCGGGAGTTCCTGGAGAAGCCGACGGACCCGGTCGGCCTGCCGGACAACCCCGAGGAGGTGCTCGCCTCGATGGGCAACTACGTCTTCGACGCCGACGCGCTGATCGAGTCGGTCACGAGCGACTCGACGCTGGAGGGCTCCAAGCACGACATGGGCGGCGACATCGTGCCGTCGTTCGTGGCCAAGTCCGACGCGGACGTCTACGACTTCAAGGACAACACGGTGCCCGGGTCGACCGATCGCGACCGTGGCTACTGGCGTGACGTCGGCACCATGCAGTCCTACTTCGCCGCGCACATGGACGTGATCTCGCCGCTGCCGATCTTCAACCTGTACAACTTCGCCTGGCCGATCTACACGACGTACGGCCCGCAGCCGCCGGCCAAGCTGGTGCGTGCGGAGGGTGGCACGCTGCCGCACGCCGAGGACGCCGTCCTCTCGCCCGGGGTGGTGATCACCGGCGGCCGGGTCTACCGCTCGGTGGTCTCGCCCGCGGTCCGGATCGAGCAGAACGCCGAGGTGTCCGACTCGGTGCTCATGCACGCCGTGAAGGTCGGCGCCGGGGCGATCGTGCGCAACGCGATCCTCGACAAGAACGTGGTCGTCCCGCCCGGCGCCCGTGTCGGTGTGGACCCCGAGGAGGACCGCGCCCGCGGCTTCATCGTCGAGGACGGGTTGACCGTGCTGGGGAAGGACCAGACCTTCCCCGCCTGACGCTCGGCGTCAGGAGACGGGCGGGACGTAGGTGACCTGGAGGCCATCGGGCACTGGGCGCTGCGCCCCGGGGAGGCCGTTGGTCGCACCGTCGCTCGGCGAGTTGAGGACGCCGAGGGCACCGTCCGGGCGCAGACCGACCATGGTCGAGGATCCGCCGCCGTCGAGGTTGAGCGCATCCTCGGCACCGAGCTCGATCATCAGGTTGGCGAGCTCGACCATCGTGTAGCCGCGGCTGAACGTCTGGCGGCCGTCGATGACCAGCATCAGGACCGAGTTGGTGTCGCGGTCGATGCCGATCGCCGTACGCGGGTGCATCTCGCGGTCGTCGACGACCGTGCGGATCCGCTCGTCGACGAGCTGCTTGTTGCCGGTGAGGGCGACAGGCGGGCGGCCGGCGAGCTTGTACTTCACCTTCACCTTGCTGCCGACCTTCAGCTTGGCCAGCCGCTTGGCCATCGTGTCGCGGCCGATCAGGACGACCCCGCGGATCTTCGCCTTGTTGCTCAGCTTTCCGCGGTTGCGGACCACGCGGCCCTTCTCGACCACGACCTCGCGCACGCCCTTCTTCTGGCCGTCGACCACGCGGCTGCCGGCGGTGCGCCCCCACTCGGGCGTGTAGACGCCGACCCGCTTCGGGAAGACCGTGGGCGAGTTGACGTACTCGACCTTGAGCTCGGCGTGGCCCTTGACCGACGCCTTCACCTCGAGGTCGCCGATCTGCGGTGCGCCGGCCTTGTCGACGTAGAACGCCTCGTTCCAGCCACTCGTGCGGCCGTGCAGCAGGCCGCGGTCGCGGTCGGCGCCGATGCCCAGGGGCGCCCCGGTGTCGCTGATGTCGAAGAAGTCGCCGTTGATCCCGCCGATCGCCGCGTCCGCGACGACCATGTCGAGCACGTCGTCGCGCTCGGGCACCTCCTCGGCGCCGAGGTAGTCGAGGGAGAGGCCCGGCGTGCCCAGCTGGGCGGTCATCAGGTACGCGCGAACCGTGCCCCGCGCGTCGGCGCGGTCCCACTGGGTGAAGGTCAGCCCCGGCGCCATGGGGTACGTGACGTAGCCGCTGTCCACCGGGGCCGAGGCCCGGCCGAGGATCGGCGGGGCGATCGGGCCGCGGACGCCGTCGGACGAGTGCTTGGTGCGGTTGACCGGGGCGTGGTCCCGAGCCTCAGGAGCCGGACGCAAGGGCTCGGCCGACGACGGCGAGGCGGACACGACGGCACCCGCGACGACCATCGCCAGAACCGTGGCCGGCGTCGTCATCAGGGCAGCCAACAGCCTGGGGGAAGTCCGGGAGCGCACGGGCACCAGGGTAAGTCGGCGCCCCCAACGCTTCCGGACCTCGGGTCGCGTGGGCGCGTCGTACGTCATCGGCACATGTCGTACGACGCACGTCGAGCGCCTCTGGTTCGCCCGTGGGACCCACGAGGCGTCAGCCGACGACCGGCCCGGGCCCGGTCGTGGCGCCGTCCAGGTCACGCAGTGGGCGGGCAGGATGGGCGGATGGAGCCGCTCACGACGTGGAACACCTTCGTCGAGGGCGACAACCTGGCCGTTCTCACCACGCTCGGCGCGGGCTCCGTCGACCTGGTCTACATCGACCCGCCGTACAACACCGGCAGCAGCTTCGCGTACGCCGACGCGTTCCCCAGCCACGCCGCGTGGGTGGCCATGATGCGGCCGCGCCTGGTCGCCGCCCGCGCCGCGCTCGCGGCGACGGGGGCGATCTTCGTGAGCATCGACGACCACGAGGTCGCGCACCTGCGGCTGCTGATGGACGAGGTCTTCGGTGAGCCCAACCTGCTGGCCACCGTGGTGGTCAACCTCAACGCCAAAGGACGTCAGCTCGGCAAGGGCTTCGCGACGAGCCACGAGTACCTGCTGGTCTACGCCCGCGACGCCAGGAGCTGCGTGCTCGACGCGACGTCCACCTCCACGGTCGACCCGGCAGACTTCCCGCTCACCACCGACGACGGCCGGCAGTTCCGCCACCTGCCGCTGCGCAACACCAACAAGAAGTTCAACCCGGCGACCGCGGGCACGCTGCACTTCCCGGTGTACGGCGACCCGTCGACCGGCGCCGTCCGCACCAAGCCCTTCGATGGCGCCGAGGAGGTCTGGCCGGTGTTCGGCGACGGCCGGCCGGCCGTGTGGCGCTGGTCGCGGCCGCTCATCGACGAGCGGCCTGAGGACCTCGTCTGCCGCGCCATCGCCGGCCGCACCGGGCCTCGTGTCGACGTCTTCCAGCGCGACTGGCTGCATCCCGTCGATCGGGTCGGTGGTCGTCGCAAGAAGCTGCGCACCATCTGGCTCGCCGAGGAGATCGGCTCGACCGACACCGCGGTCGCGGAGCTGAAGAACATCGTCGGGCACATCTTCGAGTCGCCGAAGCCGACCGGGCTGCTGCTCCGGATCCTCGAGACGATGCCCGACGACGTCGTCGTCCTCGACTTCTTCGCCGGAAGCGGGACCACCGGTCACGCCGTTGCGCTGGCCAACGCCGCCGACGGCGGCACCCGGCGCTGCCTGTCGGTGAACTCGGCGGAGCCCACCCGTCCGGGGTCGAACGCCGCACTGGCCGGTCTGGCCACCGTCGCCGACATCACCCGGGCCCGGCTGCGCGCCGTCGCCGAGACCATCGGCGGCGGCCTGGAGGAGCGCTAGACACAGCCGCGCTGCGCCGTCGGGGTGGTCGAGCCGAGTCGAGACCTCGCTGCTCGACCCTTGGTTTGCTGATCGGTCAGGAATCGAGAAGCACCTACGTGAGCGGGGTTCTAGCGTCGGGGACATGAACACCACCACCACCTCAACGATCTCGTCCGTCGTCCTCGAGAGCCCCGACCCCGTCGCCGCCCAGGACTTCTGCACCGCGGCCTTCGGACTGGGCGACGTCGTCCGCACGCGCGCGTCCGACGCGCCGACGTCCGGCTTCCGCGGCTTCACGCTGTCGCTCGTCGTCTCCCAGCCCAGCACCGTCGACAGCCTCGTCTCGTCGGCCCTCGAGGCCGGCGCCACGACGCTGAAGGCACCCAAGAAGAGCTTCTGGGGCTACGGCGCCGTCGTTCAGGCGCCGGACGGTGCCATCTGGAAGATCGCGACGTCGGCGAAGAAGGACACCGGCCCGGTCACCCGCCAGATCGACGACGTCGTGCTCCTGCTCGGCGTCGACGACGTGAAGGCGACCAAGGCGTTCTACGTCGATCACGGACTGGTCGTCGCGAAGAGCTTCGGCGGCAAGTACGTCGAGTTCGAGGCCACCGGCTCAGCGTCAAGCTCGCCCTGTACAGCCGCCGGGCCGCGGCGAAGGACGCGGGTGTCGCCCCGGAGGGCAGCGGCTCGCACCGGCTCGAGATCACGAGCGACGCCGGCCCGTTCGTCGACCCGGACGGGTTCGTCTGGAGCGCGCCCCTAGGCTGACCGGATGAGCGCGATCGTCGTGGTGGCAGCCGGACCAGGAGTGAGCGGATCGGTGGCGAAGCGCTTCGCGCGCGACGGCTACGACGTCGGCCTCATCGGCATCGACGCCGACGTGCTCCGCACGCTCGAGGGCGAGATCCGCGAGCTCGGCGTCGAGGCGGCCTGGGAGGTCGCCGACCTCACCGACGTGGCCGCGCACGCCGCGGCGGTCACGTCGCTGGGCGAGCGGCTCGGCGGCATCGACGTCCTGCACTTCAACCCCAGCGCCTACCGGGCCAAGAACCCGATGGAGCTCACGGTCGACGAGCTGCTGCGAGGACGTCGCACTCGGGGTCGGCGGGCTGCTCACCGCCGTCCAGGCGGCGCGACCGTTCATGGGCGCCGGCGGCCGGGTCACCGCCACCGGCAGCATGGCCGCCGACCGGCCCTCGGCGAGCGCAGCCTCGCTGGGAGTCCAGAAGGCCGGTCTGCAGAACCTCGTGCGCAGCCTCGACACGACCCTGAAGCCGGACGGCATCCGCGCCGTGTCGCTCACGGTGCGCGGCACCCTGGGCAAGGAGGGGCCGTTCACGCCCGACCACGTGGCCGAGGCCATCCACGCCGCGGCCACCCGCCCCGACGACGACAGCTGGACGCCCGAAGTGCCCTACACCGGCACCTCCATCGAAGGCGAGGGCTGACATGACCGACCGCGTGGCCCTCGTGACGGGCGGGTCCAGCGGCATCGGCGAGGACACCGCCCGCGGCCTCGTCGACGCCGGCTTCACGACGTACGCCGTCGCGCGGCGTACCGACCGGCTGGCCGCCCTCGAGCCCGACGGCGTCCGCACCTTCGCCATGGACGTCACGGACGACGCGTCGATGGTGGCCGGGATCGACCGGATCGTCGGCGAGCACGGGCGGATCGACGTCCTGGTCAACAACGCCGGCTACGGCTCCTACGGCGCGGTCGAGGACGTGCCGATCGAGGAGGCTCGGCGCCAGTTCGAGGTCAACGTGTTCGGCCTGGCGCGGCTGGTCCAGCTCGTCACGCCGCACATGCGCGAGCAGGGGAGCGGCCGGATCATCAACATCTCCTCGATCGGAGGCAAGTTCTACGAGCCGCTCGGGGCGTGGTACCACGCCACGAAGTTCGCGGTCGAGGGCTTCTCCGACTCGCTGCGGCTCGAGCTCGGCGCCGTTCGGCATCGACGTGGTGATCATCGAGCCCGGCCCGATCCGCACCGAGTGGAACACCATCTCCCGCGACAGCCTGGTCGACAGCAGTCGCGGCGGCGCCTACGAGGAGCGGGCCGGGCGGGTCCACGACCTGATGGCGCGCGCCGACGAGGGACCGCGGTCCTCGGGTCCAGGGACCGTCGCCCGCAAGATCGTCCATGCCGCCACCACCAAGCGCCCGCGCGCCCGCTACCCCGTCGGCCGCGGGGCCGGCTCGGTCGTCCTCGCCCGACGGCTGCTGCCCGACGTGGTCATGGATGCGGCCATCGGGAGGGCCTACCGCTAGGAGCACACGCCCCGGCACGCGGGCCGCTCACCGCGTGGTCAGCGGCGTCTCCTCCGTCAGCCGCGTGAGCTTCTCCGGGTTGCGGATGGCGAAGATTCGGGTGATGAGGCCGTCCTCGATCACGAAGCTCATCGCCGTGTCGGGCGCGCCGCCGATGTCCATGCGCAGCGCGGGGGCGCCATTGAGCCACATCGGCGCCACGACGGCGTCGGCGGGTGTGAGCTTGGGGAACCTGGCGAGCAGCCGCGCGACGGGGAACTGCCCTTCGATGGGGTAGAGCGAGGCCTGGGCCAGCCCGCCGCCGTCGCTGACCACCACGACGTCGGGTGCGAGGACGTCCATCAGGCCCTGCAGGTCCCCGCCGGTCAGGGCGTCGAGAAACCGCTGGACCACGGCTTGTTGCTCGGTGCGCCCGACCTGCATGCGCGGGCGCCGCGCCGCGACGTGCTCACGGGCCCGGTGCGCGACCTGACGAACCGCCGCCGGCGACTTGTCCACGGCCGCAGCGATCTCGTCGTAGGGCACGTCGAAGACCTCGCGCAGCACGAACACCGCGCGCTCGGTCGGCCCGAGGGTCTCGAGCACGGTCAGCAGCGCGAACGAGACGCTCTCCGCGAGCTCGACGTCCTCGGCCACGTCGTGCGTGACGAGCAGGGGCTCGGGAAGCCACTCACCGACGTACGTCTCGCGCCGGCGCGCCTGGGTGCGCAGCCGGTTGAGGGCCTGCCGGGTGACGATGCGGACGAGGTAGGCGCGCGGGTCGTTGACCTCCGACTGGTCGACGCCGACCCATCGCAGCCAGGTCTCCTGCACGACGTCCTCGGCGTCGGCGGCCGAGCCGAGCATCTCGTAGGCGACGGTGAACAGCAGGCTGCGATGCGCCAGGAAGGGTCGTCGTCGGTGGCGGGGCTCATCACCGCGAGGCTACGACGCCGGGTCGGCTGCCGGGGGTCGCCAGCGGCTTGAGGTCGCACGCTGCCGCGAAGCCCTGCGACTCGATGCCGAGCGCGACATTCATGCGGGTCGAGAAGTTCGAGAACCCGATGAACGCCGTGAGCTCGACCAGAGCGGCCGGACCGAGCGCTTCGAGCAGGGTGGCCGACAGCTCGTCGGTGACGGTCGGTGGCGTCTGGCACATCGCCTCGGCGTACTCGAGGACGTCGCGCTCCAAGGGGGAGAACGCCTCCGACTCGCGCCAGCGGGGGATCTCCCGGGCCTTGTCGAGGTCGAGCCCGTTGTTGCGTGCCTCGAAGTAGCCGTAGTCGAGGCACCACGTGCAGCCGATGAGGGAGGCGACTGCCATGTGGGAGTAGGACTTCAGGTCCTCGTCGCAGGCGTCCCACTTCTTCGCCTTTCGTCCGAGGCCCATCGCTGACTTGAGCACCGGTTGGTTGTGCCACATCACGCCGAGCGGCTCGGGCACCTCACCCACCATCTTCTTGACGACCCGCTTCATGAGCGCTCCGCTCAGGCCGGTGATCTCGGCGCTGGGGACGCGCGTGCTGCTGGACATGTCTCCTCCTGTCGTGCCCCTTCTCGCCCGTTGTCGGGTGGGGCTTCACCATGGAGACACCGGCCCGTCGGCGGTTGTGACAGCCCGGACGTGACCGCTGGGAAGGTGACGAGCCTGAGGTGACCTCAGACCCCGGCGACCTTCTCCAACGCCTTCAGCTCGTCGTCGAGGTAGCCCAGCAGCCGCTGCAGGTGCGGGACGGTCCGTCGGCAGCCGGTGAGACCGAAGCACATCTTGCCGTCGTAGGAGGTGCAGGTGATGTTGAGCGCCATCCCGTTGATCGGGATCGACAGGGGGTAGGTGCCCAGGAGCTGGGCGCCGTTCAGGTAGTGCGTCGTGCGCGGACCGGGCACGTTGCTGATGACGACGTTGTACGGCGGCCGCACGAAGCCCGACATCTTCAGCATCGGCGAGAGGATCGCCGGGGCCTGGCCGAGCGCGCTCATCGCCAGGATCTGCGTGGGCGTCATCGACGAGAGCGCCTGCTTGCCGTCGCGCATCGACGCATGGATGGTCTTGAGCCTCGCCTCGGGGTCGTGCAGCTCGGTGGCGAGCTTGACCATCACCGAGCCGACCGCGTTTCCGCCCTCGGCGGAGGCGACGTGGGACTGCTTGGCGTTGAGTCCCACCGGCACCATCGCGACGAGGCCGGTGTCGGGAAGGGCGTCGTGCTCGAGCAGATAGGTGCGCAGCGCACCGCTGCACATGGCCAGCACGACGTCGTTCATCGTCGTGCCGGTCGCCTTGGAGATCGCCCGCAGCCGGTCGAGCGGCCAGTCGTCGGCGGCGAACCGGCGCGCGCCGGTGATCGGCTGGTTGAAGATCGTCCTCGGAGCGTAGAGCGACAGCGAGGAGGTCTCGTCGCGGATCCCTCGGCGCAGCGTGCGGACCAGGGCGCCGGGCATGCCCGCCGCCTCGGCCGTGATGCCGAGGGCAGCCCGCAGGGCGTGCGCCGGCACGTCCGTGGCGCTGAGCCGCGCCGTGTCCGTGCGGTCCTTCTCGGACTTCGCGCTCGGCCGGAGCGCCCACGGGGCCGCCATCCCACGCTGGTCCGGGTCGGTGCTCATCACGCTGGCCAGCAACCGCATGGCGGAGACACCGTCGACCAGCGCGTGGTGGGTCTTGGTGTACATCGCCACGCGACCGTCGCGCAGCCCTTCGATCAGGTACGCCTCCCACAGCGGCCGCTCCCACGCGAGGCGGGTGCCATGCAGTCGCGAGACCAGGTCGAGGAGCTCGCGGACGCGACCGGGCTTGGGCAGCGCGCTGTGCCGGACATGGTGGTCAACGTCGAAGAGCCGGTCGGTCTCCCACACCAGCTGCCCGGCCGTGCGCGCCGACCGGTACGGATGCTTGAGGAACAGGGGCGCGATCTCCTCGGGCGTCTCGTACTGCCGCATCGCCTCGTACATCTCGCGCACGTAGCTGCGCCCCGCCCCCTCGGGCTTCTTGAACAGCTGCAGCCCGCCGACGTGCATGGGCATCGTGCGGTTCTCGGCCAGCAGGAATGCCGTTGCCGTCGGATCGATGGGCGTGACCACAGTCGCATCCTCGCCGTCCGCCAAGATGGTGTCCATGGACGTGCCCCCGCTCGATGAGCTGCGGGAGCGCTTCGTCCGGTCGTTGCGGCAGCGTGTCGACCGGCTGAGCGGCAAGCGCTGGCAGATCGCGCAGTGCGCCCTGGCGGCCGGGGTCGCGTGGCTGGTCGCAGCAGACCTGCTCGGGCATCCGGCCCCGCTCTTCGCACCGATCGCGGCGGTGGTGAGCCTCGGCACGTCGTACGGCCAGCGACTGCGCCGGGTCGTCGAGGTGACCATCGGCGTCGCCGTCGGGGTGTTCGTCGCCGACCTTCTCGTGCTCGCGATCGGCAACGGTGCGTGGCAGCTCGTCGTGATCGTCACCCTGGCCATGTCGGCGGCGTTCCTGCTGGACGGCGGTCAGCTGCTGGTCACCCAGGCAGCGGTGCAGTCCATCTTCGTGTGCGTGCTGCTGCCGGACCCGGACGCGGCGTTCACCCGGTGGAGCGACGCGATGATCGGCGGCGCGGTCGCGCTGGTGGCGGCGACCGTCGTCCCCGCGGCGCCGCTACGCCGTCCCCGCGAGCAGGCCGCCGTCGTGGTCCGCAAGATCTCCGAGCTGCTGCGCGCTGCCGCCGACGTGATGGTCTCGGGCGAGGCCGAGCCGGCGCTGGCGCTGCTCGAGGACGCCCGCGCCACCGACCATCTCGTGCGCGAGCTGCAGGACGCTGCCGCCGAGGGGCTCGCCGTGGTGGCGTCGTCGCCGTTCCGCGTGCGCCACAAGCCCGGGCTGCGGCGGATGGCCGATCTCGTCGACCCGCTCGACCGCGCGCTGCGGAGCACGCGGGTGCTGGTGCGCCACGTCGCCGTGGCGGCGTACCGACATCGCCCCGTGCCGTCGTCGTACGCCGTCCTCGCCCGGGAGCTCGCCGAGGCCACCGACCTCGTGGCCGAGGAGCTCCAGGCCAACCGGATGGCGGTCGACGCCCGCGGGCCGATGCTCGCCGTCGGCAGCGCGACCTCGATGGTCGAGCGCACCGATGTGCTCTCCGCGGAGGTGGTGCTGGCCCAGCTGCGCTCGATCGTGGCCGACCTGCTGATGGTCACCGGCATGGACTCGCTCGAGGCGACCGACGCGCTCCCGCCGCCGCCCTGACACGAAGACTTCGGGATAGTCCCTCACGTTTGGCACCGACATGCCGGCGGATCCGGTGCCAAACGTGAGGGACTATCCCGACGTGGGGGAGGGCGGTCGGCGTCCCCGGAGCCCGATAGCCTCGGCGAGGTGGACGGGACCGGCGCCGAGCAGCGGTGGGTGCTGCACGTCGACCTCGACATGTTCCTGGCGGCGGTCGAGATCCTGCGCAGACCCGAGCTGGCCGGAAGGCCGGTGGTCGTGGGCGGGCGGGGGATCGTCAACGAGCGCGCGGTCGTGTCGACGGCGTCCTACGAAGCCAGGGAGTTCGGCATCCGGTCGGGGATGCCACTGCGCACGGCGTACAAGAAGTGCCCGGACGCGGTGTTCCTGCCGGTGGACTTCCCGGTGTACGACGCGGCGTCGGCGCACGTGATGGCCACGCTGCGTGCGCTGGAGTGGGGCGGGGTGCCTGTCGTGCTCGAGGTGCTGGGCTGGGACGAGGCGTTCGTCGGGGCGGGCGGAGGGCCACGGCCCCCTCGGCGACCCGCGGGAGTTCGCCGACGCGGCGCGCGCGGCGGTGCTCGCCGCGACACGGCTGCACTGCTCGGTCGGGATCGGCAACAACAAGCTGCAGGCCAAGATCGCCACCGACTTCGGCAAGCCGCGCGGCACCTACACGATCACCGACGCGACGTGGTTCGACGAGATGGGCGATCGACCCACCCGCGCGCTGTGGGGGGTCGGGTCCAAGATCGCCGGCCGGCTCGACGGGCTCGGCATCAGGACGGTGCGGGAGCTCGCGGTCAGTGACACCGAGGCGCTCGTCGGGGAGTTCGGGCCGACCATGGGGCCGTGGTTCCACCGGCTCGGTCGCGGGGTCGACTCCTCGCCGGTGGACGCGACGCCGTGGGTCGCGCGCGCCCACGGCCGCGAGGAGACCTACCAGCGCGACCTCGAGTGGGTCGAGGTGCCCGACGCCGTACGCGCCCTCACCGACACGCCCTCGCCGACATCGACAAGGAGGGCCGGCCCGCCCAGCGGGTGTTCCTCAAGATCCGCTACCGCAACTTCTTCACGCTCACGCGCTCGCGCAAGCTGCCCGAGCCGAGCAGCGACCTGGCGGTGCTCGGCGACGCTGCCGTCGCCCTGCTCGACCGGGTGGAGCAGGACAAGCCCGTCCGGCTGCTCGGCGTCCGGCTCGAGATGGTCGAGCCCCCGGGTGGCTACTGACCGGCCGTCGCCCGGATGGGAGCATGCCAACCGTGGCGAGCGAGGTGGAAGGGCGCGATCAGCGCGAGATCAACCTCGTGCTCGACTTCTGCCTCAAGGTCGGCGAGATGCTGCTGTCGTCGGGTTCGGGGGCGGCGGACGTCAGCGTGACGATGCGAGCGCTGGCCCATCACTACGGGCTGGGGCAGCAGGAGGTCGACGTGACCTTCACGTCGCTGTCGATGAGCTTCCAGCCGGACCCTGAGGCGCCCATGATCGTGGCGATCCGGCAGGTCAAGCTGCGCGAGATCGACTACGAGGACCTCACCCAGACCGACCACCTGGTCCGCCACGTGCTCAACGACGACCTCACCCTGACCGAGGCCCGCCGCTGGCTCGCCCGGATCGTCTCGTCCGGGCACCACACCCCGCGCTGGGCGGTCACCCTCGGCTGGGGGGTGATGTGCGGTGGTGTCGCCGTCCAGCTGGGCGGCAGCGTGACCGTGATGGCGATCGCCGCGCTCGCGGCGATGAGCATCGATCGCCTGCAGCTGGTGATGGCCAAGCGCCGGCTGCCGTTCTTCTACCGACAGGTGGCCGGCGGGCTGCTGGCGATGCTGCTCACCGTCGCGGTGAAGGCGACCGGGGTCCCGATGGACACCTCGCTCGTCGTGACCGCCAACATCGTGATGCTGCTGGCCGGCATCGGCTTCATGGGCGCCTTCCAGGACGCGATGACCGGGTTCTACATCACGGCCAACGCCCGGTTGCTCGAAGCCGTGCTCGCCACGGCCGGCATCATCGCCGGCGTCAGCGCAGGCCTGAGCATCGGCAGCCTCCTCGGCGTCGACGTCGGCGTGCTGGTGCCCGGTCGCACGAGCGCGACCGAGGTGCTGCTGGGCGCGGTCGGGGCGGCGGTGGGTGCGTGCGCGTTCGCGTTCGCGTCGTACGCCCCCCGGCGTTCACTGCTGCCCATCGCCGGCATCGCGGGCGTTGCCTATGCCATCTACCTGGCCATCCTGCTCAACGAGTTCGACCGGCCGTGGGCCGCCGGCATCGCCGCGTTCTTCGTCGGCCTCGTGTCGTACGGCGTCGCCGGTCGGATCGGCGTGCCACCCCTCATCGTCGTCATCTGCGGGGTGATCCCGATGCTGCCCGGCATCTCGATCTACCGCGGCCTCTCGCTGCTGGCCGAAGGCGGCTCCGGCACCACACCCGGCCTGCTGGCGCTGTTCACCGCCATCTCGGTCGCGCTCGCGCTCTCCGCCGGCGTGATCCTCGGGGAGTACGTCGCCCAGCCGGTCAAACGCAACGCCCGCCGGCTCGAGCACCGACTGGCCGGGCCGCGACTCATCGGCCCGTCCCTCATCCGGGGCAGGCGGCGCACCCGCGGCAGCGACGCCGACTAGCCCAGCGAGACCTCAGCGCCCCGCGATTCGTAGGTCGTGTGCTCGGCCGGCTGTCCTGGCAACCACTTCAGCACACGACCCCGTGCCGGGTGCCGTGGGCCGTCCCTCGCGCCGGCTGAACCTGGCACGCGGCGTCAGGCAGCGAGCGGCAGGGTGCGCATGGAGGCGGGGCCCAGCAGGCCCTCCTGACGCGCGACGATCACGGCCGCGCCGATCGTCGCGGCGACGGCCAGGGTGTTGAGCGTGGGCAGCGAGATGCTCTTGACGAGCACGAAGGTGTCCAGCGACTGGGAGCGCAGGAGCCACAACGTGAACGCGGCCTTCGCAAGACCCAGCGCACCCCACATCAGCGTGAGGCCGCCGAAGAGCCGCCGCAGCCGCGGACGCAGAGCGAGCTCGTGGTCCATCGGGTAGAAGTCGCCCGCCAGCCGGGAGACCATCGGCCGGGCGGTGACCATCGACAGCAGGAACAGCAGCGCGATCAGGCCGTCGCTGATGATCGGCTGGAGGAAGTAGAGATACGTGCTGTCGGTCGCGACCGCGATCAACGTGCGCCCCGTCATCACGGCCGCCGTCAGGATCAGCAGGCCGGAGGTGCGCCGCCGGGTCAGGGCGCGCCAGGCGATGGCGCCGTACGACCAGCCGAGAGCGACGAACATCGCCGTCCACACGTCGCTGAGCCGGAAGCAGGCGTAGAACAGGCACGCGGGCGCCACACACGCGACGAGCAGGCTGACGGCGACCCGCCGGATCACGGCACCGAGCTGTGGGCGGTGCGGGGCGGGGATCGGCATCGCACCGACCTGCCTGAGACTCACGTGCACGAGAACCTGACCGCCGACCGCGACCGGCTCACCTGGAGAATGCGTCACCCCGGAAGCGACGACTGAGGGCCGTCGCGGGCTCCGCGGCACTTCGAATGTACGCCGCGGATGCCATAAGCGGGTCATTTCCGCTCGACGAGATGGGAAGGGGGGCTCGTATGCTCCAACAGTGGATGCCGCCACTGCCGACGCCCTCGTCGAGATCGCCTTGGAGGCGCAGGCGCGCACGCGACGTCAGGATCTCGGCGCTCACGGCGAGGTCGAGGCCCGCTATCCCGAGATGCTCGAAGCCCTCGACTGGTACCTCGACGCTGGCCGGCTCGACGCGGCGTACCGACTGGCACAGCCGCTGGTGACGTTCTGGCTGTCGACCAATCGAGTCGCCGACGGGGATGCGTGGTTCGAGCGCGCGTTGGCGAGGACTCCCAGCGATGACCCCTCGCGTGCAGGAGCCCTTCACGAGCACGGCTACCTGGTCTTCTTCGCCGGCCGCTACGACCTCGCGCGACAGCGCTTCACGGAGTCCCTCGCGATGGCGGAAGAGCGCGCGGACGCCTCGGTCCAGGCGCTCGCCCTGGCGGGGCTCGCGCGCATCGCGCTGAGCTCCGACGTCGACGACGCGCTGCGACTGCTGCGGCGGGCGATCGAGGTGACCGAGGGTCTTCCCGACAGCGACCGCGGGCGGTCGAGCGCCCTGCACGTCCTCGGTGTCGCGCTCCAGATGTCCGGTGACCTCGAGGGCGCGCGTGAGGTGATGGCGGCACGGCTGGAGATGGGGCGCTCGACCGGCGACCAGTTCGTGGTCTGGGTCGAGTCGGCGAACCTGAGCATGGTGGAGCGCCGGCTCGGCAACCTGGACAGGGCCGAGGAGCTTGCCCTGCAGGCCCTGGCGATCGACGCCGTGCGCGGTGCCGAGATGTCGATCGCGTGGACCGTCAACAGCGTCGCCGCCGTGGCTGCGGCCAAGGCCGACGTGGAACGCGCAGCCGTACTGGTCGGCATGGCTGACGCGATGCTCAGCCGCGCCGGCGGGGAGTGGCCTCCCGACGAGCGTGAGCAGTACGACGAGACGCTCGCGGCTCTGAGCGACCGTCTCTCCCCGGACGCTCTTGCCGCCGCCCGCGCGCGCGGCGGCGCGATGTCGGTCGAGGCCGGCGTCGCCTTCGCACTCGGCGCGCCTGATCGAGGAGGTCTGCCATGACGAGCCCTGCACCAGAAGATCCGGCCGCGGTCTTCCACCGCCTGCACGCGTCCGGGTGCTTCGTGATGCCGAACCCGTGGGACCGGGGGAGCGCCCGGGTCCTGGAGCAGCTGGGCTTCCCCGCGCTGGCCACGACAAGCTCTGGATTCGCCTGGACGCTGGGTCGCGGGGACACGCAGGCCACGCTCGAGGAGGTGCTCGAGCACCTGACTGCGGTGGCCGGCGCCGTGTCGGTGCCGGTGAACGCCGACTTCGAGGGCGGGCACGCCGTCGAGCCGGCCGGCGTGGCAGCCAACGTGGCGCGCGCCGCCGCGACCGGGATCGCGGGGCTCTCGATCGAGGACTCCTCGGGTGACGCGGCCGATCCTCTCCTGGAGTTCGAGCTGGCCGTCGAGCGGGTGGCCGCCGCGCGTCAGGCGATCGACGAGAGCGGGACCCGCATCGTCCTCACCGGGCGATCCGAGGGCTTCGTGGTCGGGCGCCCCGACATCGAGGAGACCGTCAGAAGGCTGCGTGCGTACGCCGACGCGGGGGCCGACTGCCTCTACGCGCCCCGGCTCAGCGAGCTGGCCGACGTCCGGGCCATCGTCGAAGGGGTCGCGCCGAAGCCGGTGAACCTCCTGATCAACGCGCCGTTCACCACCGTCGCGGAGGCTGCGGAGCTCGGCGTACGACGGATCAGCGTCGGGGGCACCCTCGCGCGCGCTGCCTGGGGTGGGTGGCTGCAGGCGGCGAAGGAGATCGCCGACGACGGGACGTTCACGGGGTTCGAGGATCTCCCGAACGTCGAGGGGATGCTCGCCTGAGCTGGTCGCCACCGCTCCTCGACGAGAGTCTGCCGATGAGGGCCGCCGCATGAGGGCCCGGCGATGGGGCCCGGCGATGAGGGCCCGGCGATGAGGGCCCGCGATGAGGGATTGGCGGCCCTGACTGCTACCGTCCAAGCCATCCCACCATGTCGGTGTGGACCCTTAGGGAAGACGCCTTGTCGCTCGTGAGCCATCGGCTCGCGCCTGGTCCGTCGCCTCCTCTGAGCTCTTCCGAGGAGTCGTGCATGTCGCCGTCGTCATCCCTGTCCGCCACCCCTGCCGTCGCGCCCGCCACGGGCACCGCCGTCGTCTACTGCGAGGGCCAGTTCGGCGAGCAGGACGGCAAGACCGCCAACGGGCTGGTCCGGCACTCGGAGAAGTACGACGTCCTCAGCGTCATCGACAGCACCCGCGCCGGCGTCGACGCCGGGGAGTTCCTGGACCGACGACACAGCGGCATCCCGGTGCTCGGCAGCCTCGCCGAGGCGTTGGCGCACGCGGGTCACGTGCCGGACTTCCTGATCTGCGGCGTGGCGCCGGCCGACGGGCTGCTCTCGGCCGACCAGCGAGCGGTCCTCCTCGACGGCATCGCCCGCGGGATGCACGTGATCAACGGTCTGCACGAGTTCCTCAACGACGACGCCGAGTTCGTGGCCGCCGCGCTGCTGGCCCAGGTCAGCATCACCGACGTGCGCCGACCCAAGGAGAAGAAGGACCTCAAGCTGTTCTCGGGGCGCATCTTCGACGTCCCGTGCCTGCGCATCGCCGTGCTCGGCACGGACGGCGCGGTGGGCAAGCGCACGACCGCCACGTTGCTCGTCCAGGCGCTCAACGTGCGCGGCGTCAAGGCGGTTCTGGTCGGCACCGGCCAGACCACGATCATCCAGGGCGGCAAGTACGGCGTCGCCCTGGACGCGCTCGTGCCCCAGTTCTGCTCCGGCGAGGTCGAGGACCAGGTGGTCGCGGCCTACGAGGGCGAGGACCCCGACGTGATCGTCGTCGAGGGCCAGGGCGCGCTGAGCCACCCGGCGTACCTCACCTCGGCCCACATCCTGCGCGGCAGCCGCCCTGCCGGCGTCATCGTCCAGCATGCGCCGGCCCGGCGGGTGCTCGGCGACTTCCCGATGGTCGCGATGCCGACGGTGGCCAGCGAGGTGGCCCTGATCGAGGCGTTCGCGGACACCCGGGTCATCGGCGTCACGGTCAACCACGAGGGGCTCGACGACGCCGGGATCGCGAGCGCGATCGACGAGATCGAGCTGGAGCTCGGTGTGCCGGCGACCGACCCGCTGACCAGGCCTCTCGGCCAGCTCGTCGACATGGTGCTCGACGCCTTCCCGGCGCTCGTCGGCGACCGGTTGCCGTTGGCGCGATGACCGCCCCGCGCCTCGAGGTCGACCTCGAGGCGATCGAGTCGAACACGCGCGTCCTCGTCGACCGTCTCGGCGCTCGCGGGATCCGGGTCGCCGCGGTGACCAAGGCCGTGCTCGGCTCCCCGACGGTCGCGGCGGCGATGCTGCGAGGCGGTGCCGCCGGGCTCGCGGACTCGCGGGTCGAGAACCTCGCCCGGCTGACCGCGGCGGGGACCCTCGCGCCGAGGACCCTCATCCGGTCTCCGATGATCAGCCAGGTCGACGCGGTCGTCCGATGCGCGACCACCAGCCTCAACAGCGAGGCTGCGGTGCTCGACGCCCTGTCGGCCGCGGCAGGACGGGCCGGCACCACTCACGCCGTGGTGCTGATGGTCGAGCTCGGCGACCTGCGCGAGGGTGTGCTGGCCGAAGCGCTCGGCGGGCTGGCGCTGACCACGCTCGCGTTGCCGCACCTGGAGCTCGTGGGCATCGGCACCAACCTGGCCTGTCAGTCCGGCGTCGCGCCGGACCAGGTCAACATGGAGGAGCTCTCGCGCATCGTCGGCGACGTCGAGTCGTCGACCGGCGTCGCGCTGTCCGTGGTGTCCGGCGGCAACTCCGCCAGCCTCGGCTGGGCCCTCCGGGCCGAGAGCGTCGGGCGCGTCAACGAGCTGAGGCTCGGCGAGGCCATCCTGCTCGGTGTCGACCCGCTCACGCGGATGCCGCTGGCCGGGCTGCGCTCGGACGCCTTCACCGTCGTGGGCGAGGTCATCGAGGTGCAGACGAAACCGTCGCAACCGTGGGGGAGACGCGCCCAGTCCGCGTTCGGGGCACCGCCTGCTCTCCGGGGGAGTGGCCTGACCCGGCAGGGGATCGTCGCGCTGGGACGCCAGGACGTCGACCCGCTCGGCCTGACGGCGCCGGACGGGATCACCGTTCTGGGAACGAGCAGCGACCACCTGGTCCTCGACCTCGGCGACCATCCCGCCCGGGTGGGCGACGAGCTCGGCTTCGGTGTCGACTACAGCTGTCTGCTGTCCGCCGCGACCTCCCCCTTCGTCACGGTCGTCGAGACCGTGCGGCCGGTCGTCGACGGACCCGCCCCCGACGCACGGGCACCGCAGCCCGCCTAGGACGTCCCCAGGCCAGCAGGACACGCCAGCAGCACCGATCCCGACCACCTGGCGCGCCACGCGGGTGGTCGCATCCCCGGTGGTCGAGCAGCGAGGTCTCGACTCGGCTCGACCACCACGACGCGATCAGTCGAGACCACCCGATGCCGCCGGACCGGCAGCAGTGAGAACCACGAGCTGCTGCGTCGCCCGGGTCATCGCGACGTACCGGTCGACGGCTCCCTCGACGCCGGCCCCGAACGCCTCGGGGTCGACAAGGACGACGAGGTCGAACTCGAGTCCCTTGGACAGCTCCGGGGTCAGCGCCCTCACCCTCGACCCACCCTCCCGGCGCTCCGAGAGGCCCGCGACGACGGAGCCGCCGCGATCACGCAGGCGGTCCCGTCGGGACTCGAGGCCAGCCAGGTGTCGAGGATCGTGTCCAGCTCCGCGGTGGTTGCGTGGACGACGGGCCGGCCACTGCTGCGGATGGACGTCGGCACGTTGGCGCCCGGGAGTACGGCCCGGATCACCGGCTCGGCCTCGTCCATCACCTCCTTCGGTGTCCGGTAGTTGATGCTCAGCGTGGCCAGCGTGACGTCGTCCAGCCCGATCCGCTCGAGACGTTGCTGCCAGGACTCCGCGAACCCGTGCCGCGCCTGGGCGCGGTCGCCGACGATCGTGAGGCTCCGCGAGGGGCAGCGCAGCAGGAGCATCTGCCACTCGGCGTCGGTCAGCTCCTGGGCCTCGTCCACCACGATGTGGGCGAACGGGCCGGCGAGCAGGTCAGGGTCGGCGCTCGCCAGGGCGCCCTCGTCGACCCACTTGTCGCGCAGGTCCTCCCCGCGCAGCATCGACATCACGAGCATCTCGGAGTCGTCGCTCGCGATCAGGTGGTCGACGACGTCGGCCATCTGCTCGCGCTCGGCCGCGACGGCGGCAGCGTGGCGGTGGCGGCGCCGGGACGCCTCAGGGTCGCCGAGGCGCAGCCGGGCGGCGTCCAGCAGCGGCAGGTCGGACACCGTCCAGGTGTGCGGCTCCGGGCGGCGCAGCAGCCGGACCTCGTCCGGCTCGAGCCACGGGGCGCACCTGCGCAGGTACGCCGGAACCGACCACAGGTCGCCCACGATGTCGGTGTAGTCGAGGAGGGGCCAGGCTCGGGTGAAGGCCTCGACCAGCTCGGCGCTCTGGGCGAAGGCCTTGCGGAGCAGCTCCGGAGGCACGTCGTCGTCGTGCTTGTCCGTCAGGATGGTGAGCAGCTCCTCCCAGACCTGGTCGCGGGCCTCGTTGTGAGGAGTGCCGGGGTCGGGCGACCCGAACGCCTCCGCCCACTCACCGGCGCTGAGCCACACGTCGGAGTACGGGGTCTCGACCTCCATGCCTTCCGTGGGCGGCTCCTCGTAGAGCCGGACCGCGGGCTCGATCGCCTGCACCATCGCGGCGGAGGCCTTCAGGCGGGCCACGTCGGGATCGGTCTCGGGCACCGCAGAGGAGCCCTCGGGGACGAGGTCGCGCACGGTGCAGGTCTGCACGCCCTCCTCGCCGAGGCTGGGCAGCACGTCGGCCACGTAGGCCAGGTAGGGCTGGTGCGGCCCGACGAAGAGCACGCCACCCCGGCGATGCCCGAGACGTGGGTCGGAGTAGAGGAGGTACGCCGTGCGGTGCAGCGCGACGACGGTCTTTCCGGTGCCCGGTCCGCCGTCGACGACGAGGGCACCGCGCGATCCCGCGCGGACGATGGCGTCCTGGTCGGCCTGGATGGTGCCGAGCACGTCGCGCATCCGCGCCGACCGACTGCTGCCCAGGCTGGCGATGAAGGCCGACTGGTCGTCGAGCGCGGCATGTCCCTCGAGGCCGTCCGGGGTGAACATCTCGTCCCAGTAGTCGGTGATCCGACCGCGCGTCCAGCGGTAGCGACGTCGGCTCGCCAGGCCCATCGGGTTGGCATGGGTGGCCCCGAAGAAGGGCTCGGCAGCCGGGGAGCGCCAGTCGACGAGCAGCTGGCGTCCGGCCGCGTCGGTCAGGCCGAGCCGGCCGACGTACACCGTCTCGCTGTCGTCGGCGCCGACGATGCGGCCGAGGCAGAGGTCCAGGTGGAAGCGTCGCAGGGTGCGCAGGCGACTGGTCAGCCGGTGAACCTCCAGGTCGCGGTCCATCGCCTCCTGGCCCACGCCGCCCGGCGCCTTGCGCGCGACGTCCAGGCGGTCGGTCAGGTCGGCGATCGACTGCTCGAGGCTCTCGGCGATGGCCGAGAAGTGCAGCTCGTCCGCGGCGATCATCGCGGGGTCGGCCTTGGCGGCCAGGTGTGCGGGTAGGTCGAAGGCAGTGCTCGACAGGCGGTTCACTCGATCAGCTCCAGTCCGGGAGGAGGCCGGGATCGGCGATTCTGCGGCACGACGGGGGGCTTGCCGCAAGACCGGGTGCGCGCTATACCTTGGAAAGGGAGCAGGGACGGCTGGCATCGAGCTCTGGTCAGTTGGACCGAGCGGGGCGAGTACGTCGCTCTACGGCGCCGCCGACGCGGTCGCGCAGCGCGTCCCCCACCTCGCCTCCGCGCGGAGACGACGACCCAGCGGCAGACCAGGGAGCGTTCCACTTCGGCTGGTGGTCTCCGGCGACGGCTCGTCGCGGCCAGGAGCGGCGCCGTCCTACGGGGGTAGCGGGTCCCCGTAGGACGACGGTGCCGATCGGCGCGCGTCGACACTCAGCTCCCGTAGCGCCGCCCGGTGCGGCGCACAACGGGCTGTGGGCAGACAGACTAGTCCGCGTCGAGTCCGGGCGAATCACCCAGAAGTAGACAATTGCCGCTGATGTACGGTCCACGGACCCGTTCGCTGTCAGCCGAGCTCGACCTGGGCCATGACGCGGTCGTTCAGGTCGGGACCCGTGAGGCGCACCTCCCACCGCTCGCCGGCCCTCTCGCCGCACGGCTCGGGGATGGCCCGCTCCGCGGCGGCGGTGCAGGCCAGGTTGAGGACCTCGACCCCCTCGACAGCCTGGATGCGGGCCCGGACGTGCTCCACGGAGAGATCGAGGCTCACGACGCGGACGAGGGCCCGCCCGTCGACCGAGGGGCTGCGCTCGACAGCGCCCGTGCAGGTGGTAGGTCACGAAGATCTCGCTGGCACCCGGGAGGACATAGGTGTGCGGCTGGGTCTCGATCGAGCCGGGCCCGGGGATCGCCGCACCGTCGACCTCGACCCGGACGTCGGTGGCTCGCATCGATTCGCCGGCCGGCAGGTCCGGCAGCGACAGGGTCAGCTCGTAGGCCCTCGTCCGCGGACGCAGCCAGTGCGAGACCGACACCGACCCGTCCGGCCGCACCGTGGTGGCGACGTACGAGGTCCCGGCCCGCACCGGGACCGGGGCGGCCCGCTGAGCACTGGTCGTCGACAGGCTCGGTGGCGCGTCGGGCTCTCCGCCGACCGATCGGATGACGACCACGCCGATGCCGACGAGAAGGAGGAGGCCGGCCACCAGCAGCAGCACGCGAGCCCGTGCGGACGGGGTCCTGAGGGGATCGCCCCGAGCCGGTTCGGCTGGGTCGGTCGGGTGGGACCGGTTCGGGTGGGGCCGGCTCCGGCGGGCCGGCTCGGGTGGGGCCGGTTCGGGTGGGGTCGGCTCGGCTGCGGTGGGCTCGGGTGGGGTCGGCTCAGGGTGGGGTCGACTCGAGCGCTGCCTGCAACCGGGTGCGCAGGTCGGCGGCGTTGCCCGGCGAGGCTGCTGCCGGGGCCTCCTCCCGCGCGCGCGCGCCGACGATGGCGGCCGCGAGGGCGGCGTCGAGCCGGTCGCGCAGGGGCTCGTCCGGTTTCGTCGCGCCCTCGGCGGGGCGCTTCGCCGTCCCGCTCCTCGTGCGCCGTGGCGTCTCCCCGAGCGGTCGTGGGGGCTTCTTCTTGCCCGCCATCACGGCCTCCGGCGCTCGGGCCGGCCGGTCGGGTAGGCGACGATCACGGCGAGGTTCTGGTAGCCGCCTTCGGTGGCCACGTACGGGGGTGCACAGGTCACCAGGGTCAGGCGCCTCGGCCCGGACACGGCATAGATCCAGGACTCGTCCGCAAGGCTTCCCTGGGCGACGAGCCGGCGCGACGCGACGGCGAACTCCTGGCGCAAGGACGGCGACGACACGGTGATCCGCGCGCCACGGTCGACGTCCAGGAGCTCGGCGAACGGTCCCAGACCCTGCGTGACGGAGTCCACGTGCGCCGCGATCAAGGTGGATCCGAACGGGTCGCCCAGGCGCGAGCCGCCTCGCCACCAGCCCGCCGATGCGAGGTCACGGGGGACCGCCAGCTCTCCGTTCGGCCCGGTGCTGACGGCCCGGACGAGCACGGTCGCCCCGCTGGGCAGCCTGGTCAGCCCGGGTTCCTCGGCGACGACCACCGAGGGTGCCCGGCTCGCCGACCTGACCTCCTCGACTCGCCGCGACGCGGTGCTCGGGAGCCGGCTCGTCGGTGACAGACCGGCGTCAAGCTGCTCGCCGGCCGCGGCCCCGGACCGCTCGGACTGCCCGCACCCCGCTGCGAGCAGCATGGCGAGGGCGGCCGTCAGCGCCCCGAGACGGCGTCTGGTCATGGCGACACGGGACTCCTGCCGGGTCGACGTGAGGGAGCGCCGGCCGGAGACCGACGACGGTGCAGGAGCAGGCCCAACCACCCGGACAGGCCCAGCAGCAACAGCAGGGCCGGCATCGTCCAGGCGCTCCCGATCGGCGCGGTCGGCGACGGGCGGTCGGTCGGCCCGGCGGTCGAGCCGAACGACGTGACCGGGCGCTCCGCCGCGAGCCCGGCACTGCCGGTGTCGATGGTGTCGGGTGCTGCGCTGCCGTCGGACGGGAGGTCCACGGTGTGCGCGACGACGTCCATCGACCGCGTCGTGGGCGAGCCGACCGCGTACACCATCGTCATCGTCGCCTGCTCCAGCGTCACGTCGAGCGGCCCGAGGATCGGCGGCGACGACTGCCCGGTGGGCAGCAGCGCCACGGAGTGGCCACCGGCCGGTACGTCGGCCTCGGCGTACTCGCCGTTGGCGATGTTGGTGAAGACCACCTGCCCGTCCACCCGGACGTCGGCCGGTGCGACCGTGGCGGTGTGCGCGAGCAGCACCCGGGCCTTGCCGGCGCCGATCGGCGCCATCGAGGTGGCGAACGAGCTCACGATCGGTGTCCCGTCCTCCTCGGCGGGCATGTGCAGCACCACGTCGTGACTCGTGCTGGCCTTGACGTTCATGCGGGACACGACATCGACCGAGCCGGCCTCGTCGGTGAAGGCGATCTCGTGGGAGCCCGGCTCGAGCGCGAACGGTCCGAGGATGTCTCCCACCACGGCGTCCGCAGCGACCTCGCGATCGTCGACCGACACGGCGACCGTCGCGTCCGGCAGGGCCAGGACGACGGTGATGTTGCCCGGTGGCGCGGCAGGCTCTGCGGCCGCCACCCCACCCTGGGCCGCCAGCAAGCACGCAACAAGAAGTGTTCCGACGATCCTCATCTGTCCCCCCGAACCTGGAGTCTCGTGACTGTCAGGGGACCGCATGGCGGACGTCCTCGTCAATCGCCCAATCAGGTGAAAGGGCAGGAGTGGACCAAAGTCGCAGGTCAGGCCCGCCGAGCCAGCAGGGTGGAGTCGGGGACGTCGAACGTGGCGCCGTCCCGCGTGACGGTGCGAGCACGCTGCTCGACCACGAGGATCTCGAAGTCGGCAGGCAGCGCGGGCAGCAGGTCCTCGGCGCGGAACATCGCCTGGCGCTTGCTCTCGGACCCGCGCGCGAAGCCCTCGGACGGCGCATGACCCACGACCAGGAGGTGCCCGCCCGGGGCGACCGCCTCGCACAGGCGCCGCGTGACCTCGACCATCTGGCCGCCGGGCGGGTGCAGGAAGTGGCTGGCGACCAGGTCGTAGGTGCGGCCGTCGGCCGAGAACGTCCGGGCGTCGACGCGCAGCCAGTCGGTGCGGTCGGCCACCCCCGCCTGGTCCGCGTGCCTGGCCGCGCGGGCCAGGCCGGCGGTGGCGAAGTCGGCCCCCGTGACCTGCCAGCCCCGCTGGGCGAGCCAGATGACGTCGCCGCCCTCACCGCAACCGACGTCGAGTGCGGTGCCCGGCGTCAGCCCGGACACCTCCGCGACCAGCTGGGGGTTGGGGTTGCCGCTCCAGACCTTTCCCTCGCCGGCGTACCGCTCCTCCCAGCCCGCCGGCTCGAACAGGTCGGCCTCGGCCTGGTCGCTCTCCGGGCTGTGGTCGTGGGTGTGGTCATCCATGTCTGCCAGGATGCGATGCCTGTGACAGTTTGGCAAATGCAATTGCTAATTCGGCAAAGGTCTCGACGCCGAGCGACCCGCTCGTGCAGACGGCGACGGCGAAGAGGACAATTCCGCTGACGGTGCGGCGTGGAACGAGGAGCATGAGGGCGTGAGTGTGGGCGGCCACCACCGGGTGCAGTCCGTTGACCGGGCGGCTGCGCTGCTGCGCGCCATCGCCGCTGCTGAGGGGGGCGAGGCCACCGCCGCCGAGCTGGCCAAGTCCACCCACCTCAACCGCGCCACGGCCTGGCGGATCCTGCAGACCCTCGAGCTGCAAGGCCTCGCTGCCCACGACCCGCGGACCCGCAAGTACTCCATCGGCTTGGGGGTGGTCGACCTGGCCCGCGCCGTCGTGCCCGACACCCTGCTCGCCCGGGCCCAACGCGTGGTGCGCGAGCTGAGCCTGCAGACGCGCGAGACCGTCGCGCTGGCGTTGCTCGACGAGACGGAGCTGAGGTACGTCGTCGAGGTGCAGCCCCCGGACTCCACCGAGGCCAGCTGGCTCGGGGAGGGCCCCGGCCCGCTGCACGCCACCTCGAGCGGCAAGGTGGTGCTGGCGTACTCCGACACGATCACCCCGGCCGACATCTCGCTCGACCGCCTGACCGACACGACGATCACGTCCCTCGACGCGCTCAACGAGGAGCTCGACCTGGTGCGGTCGCGTGGCTTCGCGCTCTGCCGTGGCGAGCACACCTCGGACATCTGGGGCGTGTCGGTGCCGCTGATCGACCGCGACCAGCGGCTCATCGGCACGCTCAGCTTCTGGGGTCCGGCGACCCGCGGCGAGCCCGAGCGCTTCGACGCGCTGGGATCCATGGCCCGGGAGGCCGCGCGCGGCCTGCTCGCGGGCTGACAGCGCTCCCCGCTGCTAGAGGCCCTGCTTCAGCTCGGCCACCACGGCGTCGACCACCGCGACCAGGTCTCCGTCGTGCTGGGCGGCAACGGCGCGCTGACGCTGGTACGACGCGCCGCCGGCGGGGATCTCCGCGACCGCGGAGAGCTGCTCGCCACAGCCCAGCCGGTCGGCCGTCGGGGCCAGGTGCTCCAGCAGGTCGTCGAGGTCGTCGGTGACCAGCCGCTCGCTGCTGTCCGCGTCGGTGATCACGATCGCGTCGAGGCCGTAGCGGGCGGCCCTCCACTTGTTCTCCTGCACGTGCCACACCGGCAGCGTCGGCAGCCGCTCGCCGTGGGAGAGGCGGGTGTCGAGGTCGACCACGAGGCAGTGGACCAGGGCCGCGAGCGCGCCGATCTCGGCGACGGTCGAGACACCGTCACAGACCCGGTGCTCCAGGGTGCCGAGGTGTGGCGCGGGGCGGATGTCCCAGCGGACGTCGGGCATGCCCTCGATCACGCCGGTCGTGATCTGGTCGCCGTAGAAGTGCTCGAACTCCTCCCAGGTGCCGAACTGGAACGGCAGACCTGCGGTCGGCAGCTGCTGGAACATCAGCGCCCGGTTGGAGGCGTAGCCGGTGTCGACGCCCGCCCAGACCGGGGAGGACGCGGAGAGCGCCTGGAGGTGGGGATAGGTCGTCAGCAACGCCGACAGCACCGGCATCACCCGCTCCTTGACGGGCATGCCCACGTGGACGTGCACGCCCCAGATCAGCATCTGCCGCCCCCACCACTGGGTCCGGCTGATCAGCTCCTCGTAGCGGTGGCCGGCGGTGAGCTGCTGCGCCGACCAGTCGGCGAACGGGTGCGTGCCGGCGCCGAACAGCTCGAGCCCGAGCCGGTCACCCGCGTCGACGACCACCCGCAGCTCCTCGGTCAGCTCGTCGACGGCCTCGCCCACGGTGTCGCACACGCCGGTGACGAGCTCGACGGTGTTGCGCAGCATCTCCTTGTGCAGCTGCTCGGGCCGCTTGAGGTGGGGTGCGGCCTCCTCGAACAGCTCGGCCTGCGCGTTGACCAGGTCGCGCGACTCACGGTCGACCAGGGCGAACTCCCACTCGATCCCCAGCGTCGGCGCTGCCGAGGCGTGGAAGTCGACCCGCATGTCGTCAGCCTAGAGTCCTGTCGGGGTCTGGGCCCGGTCGAGCCACACCCGAGGGGCCAGGCCGTCGAACGGTGGGACGCGCAGCTCGGCCATCCGGCGTACGTCGTCGCAGGCGGCCTGGGCCGCGGCGACGACGTCGGGCGGGTAGCCGTAGGTCACCTGGTGCTCGGCGAACTCGTCCTCGTCGTCGACCATGACCACACCGGTGGTGCCGCGCACCACGTCGAGGTCGAGGTCGGTGCAGCGGATCGCGCTGCCGTCGAGGACGGCCGGCGTCGTCATGTCGACGTACACCTCGACGGGCGCGTCGCCGAGGTTGGCCCAGGCCTGCCGCGGCGGTCCGTCGTCGTCGTGAAACGTCGCGACCCACCACGCCTCGGCGCTGGGGAGCAGCGTCACCTGGGTGTTGGTGCCGGTGAACGCCATGCTCGGGCCGCTGGAAGTGGGTGCCGGGCGGGATGCCGAGCCAGTGTCCGTGCGCGTCCTCGCCGAGGTACGTCGCCTCGAACTCCCAGTGCGGCCGGTCGCCCCACTTGGTCGTGACGAAGTCCAGGCGGGTCCCGGGCCGAGGGGTCACCTCCCGGCCCGCTCGCCGACCCGCTCGCCCAACCGCGCATGCACGCGCGCGATGACGTCCTGGTAGCGAGCGCCGGTCAGCCGGGCGAACTGGTGCAGGGCGTGAGCGTCCATGCCGACCAGCACCCGCGGCTTGCCGCGCAGCACGCCGCGCCAGATGATGCGGGCCGCCTTCTCCGGCGCCATGGTGGCGAGCTTCTCGTCGAACAGCCTGGCCGCGGCGTCGTGGTCGACACGGTCGGAGGTGCGCGCGCTCCGCGCGATCGCGGTCTTGATCCCGCCCGGGTGGACGACCGTGACGCCGACCGGGTGGCCGGCGATGAGCAGCTCTTCGCGCAGCGCCTCGCTCAACCCGCGGACGGCGTACTTGGTGGCGTTGTAGGCACTCTGGCCGGGCATCGACAGCAGGCCGTAGAGCGAGGACAGCGTGACGACGTGGCCGTCGCCGGAGGCGATCAGGTGCGGGAGGAACTCCTTGGTTCCGTGGACGACGCCCCAGAGGTTGACGCCCACGATCCAGTCCAGGTCGTCGTAGGTCAGGTCGTCGAGGTCACCGTGCAGGGCGACGCCCGCGTTGTTGACCAGCACGTTCACGCGCCCGAAGTGGTCGACGACGGAAGCGGCGTACGCCGCGACGGCGGCTCGGTCGGACACGTCGAGCCGGTCGGTGCGCACCTCGCGGGCAGCCGAGCAACGGCGTGCTGTCTCGACCAGTCCGACCTCGTCGATGTCGCAGAGGGCGAGCGTGGAGCCGCGACCAGCGGCCTCCTCGGCGAGGGCTCGACCGATGCCGGACGCCGCACCGGTGATCACGACGACCTTCCCGTCCAGGCTCTGCACCGGCCCACCCTTTCACGCCCTTGGGGGTGGTTGTCGGTTGTCACCACGACAACTAACGTGGCACGGGATGGTCTACACCAGCGAGTACCCGATCTTCTCCGTCACCGTCGACATCGCGATCTTCACCGTGGCCGAGGACGAGCTGCGCGTCCTGCTGGTCAAGCGAGGTGCGGCGCCGCACCGCGGACGGCTCGCGCTTCCCGGCGGGTTCGTCGGTGAGAAGGAGGCCGTGCTGGCCGCGGCCAAGCGCGAGCTCCGCGAGGAGACCGGCCTGCGTGACGTCGTGCTCGAGCAGCTGAGGACCTACGGCGCCCCCGACCGCGACCCGCGCGGACGGGTGGTGAGTGTCGCCCACGTCGCCGTGCTGCCCGCGCAGGTCACGACCAAGGCCGGCACCGATGCCGCCGAGGCCGACTGGCACGCGGTGGAGCCGCTGCTGACCAGCCGGAGGCTGGCGTTCGACCACCGCTCGATCCTCTGCGACGCCGTCGAGAGGGTGCGCGCCAAGCTCGAGTACACGACGCTGGCCGCCGCGTTCGTGGGTGAGGAGTTCACGCTCACCGAGCTGCGACGCGTCTACGAGGTCGTCTGGGGAGCCGAGTTCGACGCCGGCAACTTCCAGCGCAAGATGCGCAGCACCGAGGACTTCGTCGTCGAGACCGGCCGCACCCGTCCCTCGCCGGTCGGCCGCGGTCGACCCGCTGCCACGTTCCGGACCCGGCGCCCCGGCATCCACCCGCTCTCGACGCCGATCACGCGGGCCGGCTCGCCCTCCTGAAGGACCGCGACACCGACTGCGGGTCAGGCAGGCAGTCGGACGGTGACCGTCGTGTCGCCCGGGCGGCTGGCCAGGGACACCGAGCCGCCGTGGGCCTGGGCGATGGCGTCGACCAGGGCCAGGCCGAGTCCGGCGCCGCCGGACACGCGGGCCCGGCTGGTGTCGGCGCGGGCGAACCGCTCGAAGGCGGCCGGGACGAGCTCCGGCGGGAACCCCGGTCCGTCGTCGTGCACCGAGAGCAGGCCCGGCCGGGCGGCGACGGTGACCGTCGTCCCGGCGGGCGTGTGCTTGCGGGCGTTGGCGAGCAGGTTCGTCACGAGCTGGTGCAGGCGCTGCTCGTCGCCGGTGACCTCGAGAGCCGCGTCGGGCAGGTCCAGACGCCACCGGTGGTCGGGGGCCACCACGCGGGCGTCCGAGACGGCCTCGAGCAGCAGGTGGGTCAGGTCGACGGGCTCGTGCTCGATCGGCCGGCCGGAGTCGAGCCTCGCCAGCAGCAGCAGGTCCTCCACCAGTGACGTCATCCGTCCCGACTCGGACTCGACCTTGTCGAGCGCGGCGAGCACGGCGTCGGCGTCGTCGGGGCGGCGGCGGGCGAGCTCGGCGTACCCCTTGATGGTCGTCAGCGGCGTGCGCAGCTCGTGCGAGGCGTCGGCGACGAACTGACGCACCTGCTGCTCGCTGCGCTGCCGCGCGGCCAGCGACATCTCCACGTGGTCGAGCAGCGTGTTGAGCGAGGCCCCGACCTGGCCGACCTCCGTGGCCTCGTCGACGAGGTGGTCGGGCACCCGCTCGGTCAGCTCGATCTCACCCGACGACAGCGGCAGCTCGGCGACCCGCTCGGCAGTCGCGGCGACCTCGCGGAGTGGGCGCAGCTGCCGGCGTACGACGATGAGGCCGGCGCCGGCGGCCGCGGCCACGCCGATCAGGGTCAGCACCAGCTCCCAGCCGAGAAGGCTGGCGATCGTGGCGTTGACGTCGCGCAGGGGCAACCCCACCACGAGCACGCCGCTCTGGGGCTCGCCGTCGACCCGCACCGACACCTGCTGGGACACCACGCGGAACTCGCCGCGACCGCGCAGCCGTACGTCGTGCAGGTCGCCGTCGGCGGGGACGTCGCCGAGCTCGCTCAGCTCGTCGTCGTCGAGGCTCAACGTCAGTCCGGGCCCGCGGCCACCCCCGACGATGACGCCGTTGGCCGCGCCGGAGTCGGCGATCACCGCGCGCAGCGTCCCGTCGCCCGAGAACCGGGCGGCCCCCGGGCCGGTCGGTCCGGGCCCGAGCTGGCGCGCGGCCGCGTCGAGCACCTGCTCGTCGAGGCGCCCGTCGAGGTAGCGGTGCATCGCGATCGTGGTGGCTGCCGCGATGAGCAGGCACACGACGGCGACCAACGTGACGGCGGTGAGGACGAGGCGCGAGGTGAGCGAGGCGAAGCGCCTCCGCCTCGCTGGCGCCGCAGGCAGGACAGCCACGTCAGCCGGCCGGCTTGAGCACGTAGCCGGCGCCGCGCATGGTGTGGATCATCGGCTCGCGGCCGGCGTCGATCTTCTTGCGCAGGTAGGAGATGTAGAGCTCGACGACGTTGGCCTGGCCCCCGAAGTCGTAGTTCCAGACCCGGTCGAGGATCTGTGCCTTGCTCAGCACGCGGCGTGGGTTGCGCATCAGGTAGCGCAGCAGCTCGAACTCCGTGGCCGTCAACGCGATCTCGTCACCGGCGCGGGTCACCTCGCGGCTGTCCTCGTCGAGCTCCAGGTCACCGACGACCAGCACCGAGGACGTCGCCCGCTGGACCACCGTCGACCTGCGCATCAGCGCGCGCAGCCGCGCCACGACCTCCTCCAGCGAGAACGGCTTCGTGACGTAGTCGTCGCCTCCCGCGGTGAGCCCGGCGACGCGGTCCTCGACCGAGTCGCGAGCCGTGAGGAACAGCACGGGGATGTCCGCCTGGCTGGTGCGCATCCGACGGAGCACCTCGAGCCCGTCGAAGTCGGGCAGCATCATGTCGAGCACGACGGCGTCGGGCCGGAACTCCTTGGCCGCCGACACCGCCTTGGTCCCGGTGTGCGCGGCGCGCACGTCCCAGCCCTCGTAGCGCAGGGCCATCGAGATCAGCTCGGCGATGTTGGTCTCGTCGTCGACGACGAGCACGCGGACGGGCGACCCGTCGGGCCGGAGGAGCTCCATGCGATCACTGTGGCGGTGCTACCTGTGAGAAGTCTGTGAGAACGTCTGTGCCGAGCGTGTCCCGGCGTGGGTCCCGGCGGCATCGGTTTCACGGTGCCCACCGGTCCGGGCAGAATGGGCACGTCATGGTCGGCCCGCTGCGCATCACCTACCCGGCGGACCTCCCGGTCAGCCAGCGGCGAGACGACATCGCCGCGGCGATCCGCGACCACCAGGTCGTCATCGTCGCGGGGGAGACGGGCTCCGGGAAGACCACGCAGCTCCCGAAGATCTGCCTCGAGCTCGGCCGTGGGGAGAAGGGCCTGATCGGCCACACCCAGCCGCGCCGGATCGCGGCCCGCTCGGTCGCCGAGCGGATCGCCTCCGAGCTCGGCAGCGAGCTCGGAGACCTGGTGGGCTACCAGGTCCGCTTCACCGACAGGACGTCGCGCGCCAGCCGGGTCAAGCTGATGACCGACGGCATCCTGCTCGCCGAGCTGCAGCGCGACCGCCAGCTGCGCAGGTACGACACGATCATCATCGACGAGGCGCACGAGCGCAGCCTGAACATCGACTTCCTGCTCGGCTACCTGCGACGACTGCTGCCGAAGCGGCCCGACCTCAAGCTGATCATCACCTCGGCGACCATCGACCCCGAGCGGTTCGCGCAGCACTTCGCCGACCGGCAGGGCCGGCCCGCGCCGATCATCGAGGTCTCCGGCCGGACCTACCCGGTCGACATCCGCTACCGGCCGCTCGTCGAGGTCCCGGAGAACGACGACGAGGGCGAGGCCGTCGTCCGCGACCAGACCGAGGCGATCGTCGCTGCCACCAAGGAGCTGATGGCCGAGGGGCCCGGCGACATCCTGGTGTTCCTGCCGGGCGAACGCGAGATCCGCGACACCGCCGACGCGCTGGACGAGCTCGGAGCGACGTACGGGCGTGGTGGCGGCGGCATCGACGTCGTCCCCCTCTACTCCAGGCTCTCCGCGGCCGAGCAGCACAAGGTCTTCCAGCCGCACGGCGGCCGTCGCATCGTGCTCGCGACCAACGTGGCCGAGACGTCGCTGACCGTGCCGGGCATCCGCTACGTCGTCGACACCGGGGTCGCCCGCATCTCCCGCTACTCCGTGCGCACCAAGGTGCAACGGCTCCCCATCGAGGCGATCAGCCAGGCCTCGGCCAACCAGCGGTCCGGCCGGTGCGGTCGCGTGGCGGCCGGCATCGCGGTCCGCCTCTACTCCGAGGAGGACTTCGAGGCTCGTCCCGAGTTCACCGACCCCGAGATCCTGCGCACCAACCTCGCGAGCGTCATCCTGCAGATGGCCTCGCTCGGGCTCGGCGACCTCGCGCGGTTCCCGTTCGTCGAACCGCCCGACAAGCGCAACGTGCAGGCCGGGCACCAGCTGCTCGAGGAGCTCGGCGCCCTCAGCGGCGACCGGCTGACCAAGGTGGGGCGGCGGCTGGCGCGGCTGCCGATCGACCCGCGGTTGGGCCGGATGGTGCTGGAGGCCGAACGGCTCGGCTGCGTGCGCGAGGTCGTCGTGATCGCCGCCGCCCTGTCGCTGCAGGATCCCCGCGAGCGCCCGGCCGAGCAGCAGGCGCAGGCCGACCAGCAGCACGCGCGCTTCAAGTCCGAGAGCTCGGACTTCCTGACCTGGCTGGCCCTCTGGCGCTACCTGCGTCAGCAGCAGCAGGACCTGTCCAGCAGCGCGTTCCGGCGGATGTGCAAGCGGGAGTACCTCAACTACCTGCGGGTCCGCGAGTGGCAGGACTTCGAGAGCCAGCTGCGCCAGGTCTGCAAGGAGATGGGCGTGCAGGCGGGTCGCCCAGCGGACCAGCCCGACGGTGACGGCATCCACCAGGCACTGCTGTCGGGGCTGCTCTCGCACGTCGGCGCGCTGGAGGAGCGGGAGAAGTCCAGGCCCGGCGAACGACGCCCGATGCGTGAGTACCTCGGCGCCCGGGGCGCCCGCTTCGCGATCTTCCCGGGCAGTGGGCTGGCGCGGAAGAACCCGGCGTACCTCATGGCCGGCGAGCTCGTGGAGACGTCGCGGCTGTGGGCCCGGCAGAACGCCGCGATCAAGCCCGAGTGGGCCGAGCAGCTCGGCGCGCACCTGGTCAAGCGCACCTACTCCGAGCCGCACTGGTCGAAGAAGCGAGCAGCGGTGATGGCCTACGAACGCGTGACGCTGTACGGCGTCCCGCTCGTCGCCGACCGGCTCGTGCAGTACGGCACCGTCGACCAGGCCGTCGCCCGCGAGCTGTTCATCCGGCACGCCCTGGTGCAGGGGGAGTGGGCGGAGCTGACGTCAGGCCGGCACCGGTTCTACACCGAGAACCAGGCTCTGCTCGCCGAGGCCGAGGAGCTCGAGCACCGTGCCCGCCGGCGCGACATCGTCGTCGACGAGCACACCCTGTTCGACTTCTACGACGCGCGCGTCGGCGAGGACGTCGTCAGCGGCGCGCACTTCGCGACCTGGTGGAAGCGCGAGAGGCAGGCGCAGCCGAGGCTCTTGACGTTCGACCCCGCGATGCTGACGCAGGACGCGGCCAACGAGGTGCGGGAGAACGACTTCCCCAGCCACTGGCGCAGCGACACCGACACCGGCACGGACGACGGAGCATCGTCGGGGCTTCGCTTCGACATCCGCTACCACTTCGAGCCGGGCGCCGCCGACGACGGCATCACCATCGACGTGCCCGTCGCGACGCTCAACCGCGTCGAGGCCGACGACTTCTCGTGGAACGTCCCGGGCCTGCGCGAAGAGCTCGTCACCAGCCTGATCCGCAGCCTGCCCAAGCACCTCCGGGTCGGCCTCGTGCCGGCTCCGAACACCGCGCGCGACTTCCTCGCCGTCGTACCGCCCGGCGAGGAGCCGCTGCTCGACGCCCTGGAGCGGCACGTGCGCTCGACCAAGGGCGTCGTGGTGCCCCGCGACGCCTGGGACTGGGCCAAGGTGCCCGAGCACCTGCGGCCGACCTTCCGGGTCGTCGACGACACCGGGCGCGAGCAGGCCAAGGGCAAGGACCTCGACGCCCTGAAGGCGCCGCTGCAGCCGCGCTTCGACGCCGCGATCGCCGCCGTCGCGGCCGACAGCGGACGGTCGGCCACCGGGCAGACGACGTGGACCTTCGGCACGGTCGAGCGATCGTTCACGCAGACCCGGGCGGGCCACGAGGTGCGCGGCTACCCGGCCCTCGTCGACGAGGGCACGACCGTCGGACTGGGCGTGTTCGGCGGCGAGGACGAGGCCCAGGCCCGCCACCGTGCGGGAGTCGCGCGGTTGGTCACCCTGGCGCTCCCGTCGCCCGGACTCGACGACCTCGACCAGCGCCAGCGGCTGTCCCTGGCGGGGACGCCGTACGCCACCGTGGCCGCTCTTCTCGCCGACGTCGCGCGGGCCGCGGTGCTCGACCTCGTCGACGCGCGGCCGCCCGTGCGGTCGGAGGAGGAGTACGCCGCGCTGCTGGCGGCCGTCCGAGACGGACACGACGAGCGCGTGACCGCGGGCCTGCACGACCTGCTGCGGGTGCTCGACGCCTGGCGGGCGGCTGACAAGGCTCTCTCGGGGCGTGCCGAGATGGCGACCCTGCCGGCGCTGACCGACATGAAGGCGCAGGTCGGGCGGCTCGTCCACGACGGCTTCGTCGGGGAGGCCGGCCTGGCGCGGCTGCGGCACCTGGTCCGCTACCTCGCGGCCGTCGAGCAGCGTCGCGGGCGGCTCGCCGACGTCGCGCGCGACCGGCAGCTGATGGACCAGGTCCTCCCGTTGCAGGAGGCCTACCTGCACCAGGTCGCGGCGCTGCCCGAGGGTCGACCGCCGGGCGCTGCGCTGCGCGAGGTGCGCTGGATGCTGGAGGAGTACCGCGTCTCCCTCTTCGCCCAACACCTCGGCACCGCGCAGCCGGTCAGCGACCAGCGGATCCGCAAGGCCTTCGCCGCCGCCAACGCTGGTTGAGGCCGATGAGCCACGTGAGGTGGCCGTCCGTGCCTATCGTGGTCGTGTGACATCCGACCGGCACCACAAGCCCGCCACCCCTGGCGCGGGCTACTTCGAGGCGATCGAGGGTGGGGCCGACCCGATGCTGGTGCGCGAGGCGGCCGACCGCGCAGCCACGCTGCTGGTGCGCGGCGCGCACGACAGCGACGACGCCGGGATCGCGGACCGCGTCCTCCACCTCGCCGAGACCGAGGGCCTCGAGACCTTGGCCGAGCTCTGGTCGGGGTCGGCTGCGGACTCGCTGGCCGGGTCGCTGTGGCGGCTCTACCTCCTGCGCTCCTGGGTATACGCCGACCCGGTCGGTGCCGCGCGGGAGTACGACGCCGGCCAGGCCCACGCCCAGGTCGCTCGCGTCGTCGCGGGCGTGGCCGACCCGCCCGGCCCCGACGAGCTCCGCGCCATGGTCGACGAGGTGTTGCGCGGCATCGCCGAGCGTGAGTACGCCGACGTGCTGCTGCGCGCCGCGGCCTTCGCCCGCGTCGTCGCTGCCGGCCGCGCGTCGCTGCCCCACCCTCCTGACGGGCCCAGCACGGCCGAGACCGCCCGGATGCTGACCCTCGCCGAGCAGCTCGAGCACGCCGCCCACCTCGAGCTGCGGTCGTCGCTGGCCTGAACGGCTGGGCCGCAGGTTTCGAGACGGGCCTGGCGGCCCTCCTCAACCAACGGCGGCCGATGGACGGAGAGCGTACGCCGTTCCCGCTGGTTGAGGAAGGACGAAGTCCTGTCTCGAAACCTGCGTCGCGGCTCCGCGGGTTTCGAGACGGGCCTGGCGGCCTGAACTCAACCAGCGGAGGCCGATGGACGGGAGCGTCGCCGTTCCCGCTGGTTGAGGAAGGACGAAGTCCTGTCTCGAAACCTGCGTCGCGGCTCTTCGGTGGTCGAGACGGGCCTGGCGGCCCTCCTCAACCAGCGGAGGCGGGGGCGGTTGGGCCGCGGGTTTCGAGACGGGCCTGACGGCCCTCCTCAACCAGCGGAGGCGCGGCCTGTCAACCAGCGGAGGCGTGGCGGGTGTGGTCCGGCGACCAGCGGTGCAGTGACACGGCCGACGAAGGGGTGAAAGTCGGTGGAATACCCGGACAGGTCGTAGGCTTGTACGAGCAGTGCGCCGGGCCGCGGCAGCCCCGGGTCCCAACTTCAGCCGCTACGAGCGGCCTTGCGCCGTGAGGCGCTCCCGGTCCGGCGTACTGTCCCTCTCATGAGCGTCTGGCGACGGCTGTTCGACAGCCTGACTTCGACTCCGCAGCCCGCGCCGTTCAACCCCTCCGGCGACCCGGCCGACCGGCCGCCCACCCCGGCGGGATCCGCCGGCGTCGTCTACGCCCCCGAGACCGACGGTGAGCCGGACCCGGGCGAGGTCGTGTGGGCGTGGGTGGCCTACGAGGACGACCCGAGCCAGGGCAAGGACCGGCCGGTGCTGCTCATCGCGCAGAGCGGCGAGGAGTGGCTGGGGCTGATGCTCTCCAGCCAGGACCACGACGTCGACGCCGAGGACGAGGCGCGCTACGGGCGCTACTGGATGGACGTCGGCACGGGCGGTTGGGACCGCGAGGGCCGGCCGAGCGAGGTGCGCCTGGACCGGCTGCTGCGGCTGCAGCCCGGCGACATCCGCCGCGAGGGAGCGGCCCTGGTCGAGTCGCGCTTCGACGAGGTCGTCGCCGCGGCCCGCGAGCACCACGCCCTCGACTGATCGGCTGACGGGGCTGTCGGAGTCCCCCGCTATCGTGGGGGACCGCCGGGAGTCCAGGTCATTGCGAGGAGGTCATGTGAGCGCGCGCACTCGTGCCCGGTCCGCGCGCCGAACAGCTGTCAGCCTGACCGTCCTGCTGGTCGCCGGCCTCGTCGCCGGGTGCACGGACGACGGCGACCCCGCCGAGCCCACTCCCTCGCCGGACGCCAGCTCGACCGAGGCCGCCGAGCCGGCGCAGCTGACGTTCGGGGTCTTCGGGTCGGACGACGAGGTCGCCGGCTACGACGACATGGTCCGCGAGTTCAACTCGCTCAACGAGTCGGCCCAGGTCAGCGTCGTCACCTGGCCCAACCGCGACGCGGCCGTCAACGCCCTCGCGGTCGACGACGAGCTTCCCGACGTCTTCCTGATCTCGCGGCGTGACCTCGCGGGCTTCCAGGAGGACGGCGAGGTGCAGCCGGTCGACGAGCTGCTCGACGCCCGCGGGGTCGACTTCGGCGACGGCTACTCGCGAGACGCCCTGCGCGCCTTCAGCCTCGACAACCGGCTGCAGTGCATGCCCTACGGCATCTCGCCGATGGTCATCTACTACAACACCGAGCTCATCGACTTCGACCGGATGCGCGCGCGGGGCCTCCAGGCGCCGGGCTCGGACGACGCGGAGGAGCCGCCGCGCGCGTGGACGTTCGAGCAGTTCAACGCCGCAGCCGAGTTCGCGACCCGACCGCGCCGACAGAGCAAGGGCGTCTCGATCGACGCGACGCTGTCGGGGTTCGCTCCGTTCATCGTCTCCGGCGACGGCCAGATCTTCGACGACGACACCGACCCGACGACGCTGACGTTCTCGGACGAGAGCACGCGGTCCGCCCTGGAGACGACGCTCGGGGTGCTCCGCAACGCCCAGATCACCCTCAGCCCCGACGAGCTCCTGCAACGCCCGGCCGTGGAGTGGTTCGAGCGCGGCAAGCTGGGGATGATGGCCGGCTTCCGCGACCTGGTCCCGCGTTTCCGGCAGGTGCAGGGGCTGGAGTTCGACGTGATGCCGATCCCGGTGATCGAGGGGTCCGGCACCGTCGGCGACATCACCGGCCTGTGCCTGTCGGCGTCCACCCCGCACGTCCCGGAGGCGGCCGACTTCCTCGCCCACGCCGTCACGGAGGAGTCCGTCACGGCCGTCGCCCGGGCCGGCTACCTGGTGCCGGCCAACGTGGCCGTCGCCACCTCCGAGGAGTTCCTGCAGCCCGGCCGGCTGCCCGACAACGCCAGGGTCTTCAACACCGCGGTCCGCGACATCTACATCCCGCCGCTGCTGACCAGCTGGGACGAGCTCGAGGACGCCGTGGCGCCCTACCTCGAAGAGCTCGTCACCGCCGACATCCTCCCCCCGGAGGCGATCGAGGAGATCACCACCTCCATCGACGAGGAGTCGCGACTGATCCTGTCGCCCGACGAGGTCAGTCCGAGTCCGTCGGAGTAGCCGGCGGCGGCTCCGACGGCTCTGCCTTCGGTGCAGCGTCGGCGGCGATGATCGCCGCGACGATGGTGGGGCCGGTGAGCTCGATCTGCCACTGGCGGGCGCCGAGGGCGCGCAGCTGACGCCCCACCTCGTCGGCGAGCTCCCGTGGCTCACGGGCGGCGGGCGGTGTCCACAGCACCCGCCGCAGGTAGTCGGGGGTCAGCAGGTTCTCCACCGGCACCTGGTGCTGCTCCGACAGCGCGGCGATGCCGGCGCGGGCGTGGGCGAGGCGGCGGGCGGCGACGGGGTCGCGCTCGGCCCAGGCGCGAGGCTGCGGGGGGCCGTCGCTGCGCGCCGGACGCCCGGGCAGCTCCGACTCGGGGGCGTCGCGGATGGCGTCCAGGGCGGCGATCCAGTCGCGGGCGTAGCGCGCGGCACCGCGGCCGTGGAAGCCTGGCACGGCGAGGAGCCGGCTCGGTCGGACGGCATGGCGGCCGCGGCGGCGATGATCGCGGAGTCGGGGATGATCCGACCGGGCGCGACGTCGCGCTCGCGGGCGATCCGGTCGCGCGCCTCCCACAGGGCGCGGACGGCGCCCTGGGCCCGGCGGCCGCGGAGCTTGTGCGCCCCGGAGGTACGCCGCCAGGCCTCCTCGCGGACGGTGGGCTGGAACGACAGCAGCGCCTCGAACTCCTGGCGGGCCCACTCGGTCTTGCCGGCGGCCGCGAGCTCGTCGACCATCGCCTCGCGCAGCTCGAGCAGCACCTCGACGTCGAGGGCGGCGTACTCCAGCCACGACTCCGGCAGCGGCCGGGTCGACCAGTCGGCGGCGGAGTGCTCCTTGCGCATCCGCAGGCCGACGAGCTCCTCGACCAGCGTCGCCAGGCCCACCCGCGGCTTGCCGAGCAGGCGGCCGGCGAGCTCGGTGTCGAACAGAGCCGCGGGCCGCAGCCCGATCTCGGCGAGGCAGGGGAGGTCCTGGGTGGCGGCGTGCAGGATCCACTCGGTGCCCTCGAGGGCGCGGGCGAGCGGCTCGAGGGACTCGAAGGCGATCGGGTCGACCAGGGCGGTGCCGGCGCCCTCGCGGCGCAGCTGCACGAGGTAGGCCCGGTTGGAGTACTTGTAGCCCGACGCGCGCTCGGCGTCGATGGCGACCGGCCCGGTGCCCGCCGCGAGCAGGTCGCAGAAGCGCCGGAGCGCGGGGTCCGGGTCTCGATGACCAGCGGCAGGCCGTCGCGCAGCGTCAGCAGCGGTGCCTGCTCCTCGCCGGCTCGTCGACCTGCTCGGGGCCGGCTTCCGGGAACGGCTCCGGGAACGGCCTCGTCGGCACCGGCGCGGTCTGCGCGGTGGGGTCACCCGGGATCTCCGCATGGTGCTCAGCGTCCGGCGCCGCGCTGGCCGCGGCGGCTCGGCATCGCCGCGACCCCCTCGGGCACGGGCTGGAGCCCGGCGGCCATGCACAGCAGGTCGCCCCAGGCGCGGACGTGCGGGGCCGCGTCGGGCGCGTCGTCGTCGAAGTCGGGGGTCCACGACGCGCGCACCTCGATCTGGGCGCTGCCGCCGTCGTCGGCCATCCCGCCGAAGCTCTCGGTGGCGACCCGGGTCACCGTGCCCGACGGGGAGCGGAACGCGCGCGTCCGTGCACCTCGAGCGCCTCGGTCAGCCACGACCAGCCCGACCGCCGCGAGCAGCGGGTCGGTGATCATCTCGGGCTCGAGGTCGGCGCGCACGTAGGCCACGCAGCGGAAGGTGCCGTCCCAGGCCTCGTTGCCGGCCGGGTCGTGCAGCAGGATGATCCGACCGGTGCCGACGTCGATCGTCGTCGATGGTCAGGTCGGCGGACAGCGCGAAGGCGTACGGCGCGATCCGCTGCGGCGCCGGCATCTCCTCGCAGAAGACCTCCGCCCGCAGCCGCGCCTCGCGCATGCTGGCGACCGCCGCCCGGAACTCGGGCGGGCTCGCGTCCGCACCCGTCACCCGGGTGCGCCTCCTGACGGACGACCATGCTGCCCACAGTAGGTCGCCCCGCGCCCGGCCGATGTGCCGCCACGCCGCCTCACCTGGGAGGATCGCCCGCGTGCACGAGACCCCTCCCGGCGGACTCGCCCGCGACAGCGCTGTTCGTCCGCGCGGCGCGCGGCGAGACCGGTGCCGCGACCGCCGGTCTGGTTCATGCGCCAGGCGGGCCGCTCGCTGCCGGAGTACCTCCGGGTCCGCGAGGGCGTCGGCATGCTCGACGCCTGCATGGACCCCGAGCTGGTCGTCGAGATCACGCTGCAGCCGGTGCGCCGGTACGGCGTGGACGCGGCCATCCTCTTCTCCGACATCGTGCTGCCGCTCAAGGCGGTCGGGGTCGACCTGGACATCAAGCCCGGGCGTCGGGCCGGTCGTCGCCGAGCCGGTGCGCACGCTGGCGGACGTCGAGGCGATCCCCGACCTCGAGCCCGGTCACGTCGACTTCGTCACCGAGGCCGTCCGCGGCCTGGTGGCCGAGCTCGGCGGCACCCCGCTGATCGGCTTCGCCGGCGCGCCGTTCACGGTGGCGTCGTACCTCGTCGAGGGCGGGCCCTCCAAGGAGCACGCGCTGACCAAGGCGATGATGTTCGGCGCCCCCGACGTGTGGGACGCGCTGATGCGCAAGATCGCCGGCATCGCCGCGACCTACCTCGAGGTCCAGGTCGCCGCGGGCGCCTCGGCCGTGCAGCTGTTCGACTCCTGGGCGGGCGCGCTCACGCCGGCGCGACTACGAGGACGCGGGTGATGCCGCACTCGGCGCCGGTGCTCGCGCGCGCCGGCGCGCTCGGCGTGCCGCGGATCCACTTCGGCGTCGGCACCGCCAACCTGCTGTCCCTGATGGGCGAGGCCGGCGCCGACGTCGTCGGCGTCGACTGGCGTACGCCGCTCTCGTCGCGCGATCGGCCTCGTGGGCGACCGGGCGGTCCAGGGCAACCTCGACCCGACCCTGGTCTTCGCGCCGACCGAGGTGATGACCGCGCGGGCGGCCGAGATCATCGAGGCCGGCCGCGCGGCCCGGGGCCACATCTTCAACCTCGGGCCACGGCGTGATCCCGAGCACCGACCCGGACCAGCTGGCCCGGCTGACGGAGTTCGTGCAGGGCTACGAGCCCGCCTGACCTCGACGGGCAGGCCTTCTTCGCCGGCGCGCGCTTGGCGGCCTTCCTGGGCTGCTGCCGGCTGGGCTGCTGGGCGATGCGCACCCAGATCGGTCCGCTGGCGGTGTCGCTGTCGCGTACCTCGACGTAGTCCTGCGCCTTGACCAGGTCGCTGAGCCGCTTGTGGCCGTAGGTGCGGGGGTCGAAGGCGGCGTTGCTGCGGCCGAGGTACTGCCCGACCGCGCCCAGCCCGGACCAGCCGTTGTCGCTGGCCGTGTTGCCGATCGCCGTGGTCAGCAGGCGTTGCAGGTCGGGGAGCCCGCGGCGTCCTCGTGGTCGCCGTCGTCGGTGTCGTCGGCGTCCGGCTCGGCGTCCGGGGCCGTCGACTCGGATGTTCTCGAGGTAGATGAACTGGGTGCACGCCTGCTGGAAGGCGCCGGGGGTCGGCCTGCCGGCCGATGCCGTAGACCGGGCTGGCCCGACTCCTGCAGCCGGGTCGCGAGCCGGGTGAAGTCGCTGTCGCTGGAGACCAGGACGAAGCCGCCGACGTGACCGGCGTAGAGCAGGTCCATCGCGTCGATGACCAGGCTGAAGTCGGTGGAGTTCTTGCCGGTCGTGTAGGCGAACTGCTGGATCGGCTGGATGGCCCGCCGGTTCAGCTCCTCCTTCCAGCCCTTGAGCCGCGCCGACGGACCAGTCGCCGTACGCCCGGCGCACGGTGGGCCGGCCGTACTTCGCGGCCTCGTCGATGCACGGCGCCGGCGTACTTGGGGGAGGTGTTGTCGGCGTCGATCAGGACGGCGAGGGGGGCAGTGAGCTCGTCCACGCCGTCATCCTTGCGCACCCGCCGTCGGCGCAGCGGGGGCGTCCGGGCGGCGGCGGGCGAGGCGGCGGGCCAGCAGCCAGGTCGGGCAGCCCGAGGATCGCGAGCACGACCAGCCACGGCAGCAGCGCGCCCGACGATGGTGGCCAGCACGGTGCGCGAAGGCCGCCAGCGCCGACCAGCCGCCGTCGAGGCCGGCCAGGAAGCCGGACTCGTCGGTGTCGGGCTTCGTCGGGCTTCTTCGCCGGCTCGCCCTTCTGCTCGACGTAGACGGTGATGGTCGGCGTACGGCGTCTGGTCGCTCAGGTAGGCCTGCTTGGACTTCAGCGAGTCGAGCTCGGCCTGGCGCCGGGTGAGCTCGGACTCGATGCTGACGATGTCGCGGATCGACTCGGCCCGCTCCAGCAGCAGCTCGATGCGGCGCAGGCTCTGCTCCTGGGCGCGGATCCGCGACCTGGGTGTCGATCACGTCGAACGAGACGTCCTCCGACGACTTGTTCGACGACTCCAGCTCGGCGACCTTCTCGAGCTCGTCGACGGTCTCGGTAGAAGTCCGCGACCGGGACCCGGAGCACCATCCGCGACAGCTGCACCTGCGCCGTCGGCGTCGGTGGAGGTCTCCTCGTCGCTGACCTGGCCGCGGTGCACGTCGACGATCCGCATCACCTCGGCGCGGGTGCCTGGTCGCGTCGTCGCTGCGCAGCGACACGACCGCCGTCGAGATCACCGACCGCTCGGCGTGCAGGTCGGGCACCGCGACGGACCCCGGACCCGCCCGAGCTGACGTCCGCGTCGGCCCCGTCCTCGGCGGTGGCCTCCGCGCCGCCGGCGTCGTCGCCGGATCCGCGAGCTGCCGTTCCGCGCTCGCCGCCCTGCGGTCGGGCCGCCGAGTCCGCCGTGCTGCCGACCTGCGTCGTCGCCGTCGGCGCCGGAGCACGCGGCCAGGGTCAGCAGCGCGGCCACGCCGAGCGCGGCAACGGTGAACGAGCGACGGTGCGGGCTGTGGTGGTCATGCGGCTCGGACGGGTCCGGGCAGCCGACGGTTCCGGCGGTGACCGAATCGTTACCCGTGCGGCTGCCATGAGCAGCGGTCGTGGTCGTCGGGGGCGGGATCGCCGGGCTCACGGCGGCGTACCTGCTCGGCGCCGACCACGACGTCGTCCTCCTCGAGGCGAGCCCGAGCCTCGGCGGCAAGCTCCGCGGCGCCGAGGTCGCGGGCGTGCGCGTCGACGTCGGGGCCGAGGCGATGCTGGCCCGGCGTCCCGAAGGCGGTCGACCTGGCGCGCGAGCTGGGGCTGCCCGTCGTGCATCCGGCCGACGACCGCGCTCGCAGGTCTGGTCACGCGGCGCGCTGCGCCCGCTGCCGCGCTCGATGCTCGGGGTGCCGATCGACCTCGACGAGCTGGCCGCCTCCGGGGTGCTGTCGCGAGGCGGGCTCGCCCGGGTGCGCGAGGAGCCGTCACGCTGCCGGCGACCCCGCTCGACCGCGACGTGTCCGTCGGCGACCTGGTGGCCGCCCGGCTCGGCGACGAGGTCGTCGACCGGCTGGTCGAGCCGCTCCTCGGCGGCGTGTACGCCGGCCGGTCGCGGGCGCTGTCCGCCCGGGCGGCCGCGCCGCAGATCGTCGCCATGGCCGCCCGCGGCTCGCTGCTGGAGCAGGCCGCCGCGATGCCGCAGGTCGACGGGCCGGTGTTCGCCGGGATCGAGGGCGGGGTGCACCGGCTCGTCGAGGCGCTCGCCGCGTCCGGCCGGTTCGAGTGGCGGACCGGCGCCACGGTGCGTGCACTGGACCGCGACGGCGACCGGCTTCCGGCTGACCGTCGGTGAGACCCGCGCGCCCCGAGCACGTGGCCGCCGACGCCGTCGTCCTCGCCACGCCGCCGGCGCCGTCCGCCCGGCTGCTCGCCGCCCTGGCGCCCGCGGCGGCGATCGAGCTGGGTGACATCGCGACGGCGTCGACGGCGATCGTCACCCTGGCGTTCCGCGCCGTGCGACGTCCCGATGGGAGCCGACGCGTCCGGCTTCCTGGTGCCGCCGGTCGAGGCCCTGGAGAACGGCTGGGCGGTCAAGGCGTCGACGTACTCCTTCGCCAAGTGGGACTGGGTCCGCTCCGCCGGCGGCGACCTGCTGGTCCTGCGCACCTCGCTCGGCCGGGCGGGGGAGGAGGCGACGCTGCAGGTCGGCGACGACGTGCTCGTCGCGCGCTCGCTGGCCGACCTCGCCGACGTCGCCGGGCTGCGCGCCGCGCCCGGTCGATGCCCACGTGCAGCGATGGGGCGGCGCTCTCCCGCAGTACGCCGTCGGCCACCTCGACCGGATCGCGCGGGTCCGGGCCGCCGTTGCCGGGGTGCCGGGGCTCGCGGTCTGCGGGGCGGCGTACGACGGCGTGGGCATCCCCGCCGTCATCGCCTCGGCCCGCGCGGCGGTGGCGCAGCTCGGCGCGGCACAATGACCGCATGAGCGACAGCGCCCCGACGAGCCCGGCCAGCCCCACGAAGGCAGCCCAGCTCAAGGAGATCAACGACTCCATCCGCTACACGATGTGGTCGGTCTTCTCGCTTGCGCGACCTGCTCGGCGACCTGGGCGACCACCGCCGCGACACCGAGGCGCGCGAGGTCGAGAGCCTTGTTCGAGAAGCTCGCCGCCGACGACGTGGTCGTCCGTGGGATCTACGACGTCTCGGGCTTCCGCGCCGACGCCGATCTCATGGTCTGGTGGCACGCGGCGACCGCCGAGCGGCTCCAGGACGCCTACCACCGCTTCCGCCGCACGGTCTTCGGCCGGCGCCTCGACCCGGTCTGGAGCCAGCTGGCGCTGCACCGTCCCGCGGAGTTCAACAAGAGCCACGTGCCGGCGTTCCTCTCCGACGAGGAGGGGCCGCGCGCCTACGTCTGCGTCTACCCGTTCGTCCGCTCCTACGACTGGTACCTCATCGACGAGTCCGAGCGCCGCGCGATGCTTGCCGAGCACGGCCAGATGGCGCGCGGCTATCCCGACGTGCGGGCCAACACGGTCTCCAGCTTCGCCCTCGGCGACTACGAGTGGATGCTCGCCTTCGAGGCCGACGAGCTGCACCGCATCGTCGACCTGATGCGTCACCTGCGGGCGTCGACCGCCCGTCGGCACGTGCGCGAGGAGGTGCCGTTCTACACCGGTCCGCGCACGACGGCGGCCGAGCTGATCCAGCGCCTGCCATGAGGCGGGAACCGCGCGACCCGTAGCGTCGTCTCATGGCCATGAAGCTCGCTCGCGCCCACGTGGCCGCCGCCCTCCTGGGGCTCGCCCTGCTCACCGCCTGCAGCGGTGACGGCGACGGCGACACCGTGTCCGACCCTGGCGGGTCGGGAGGCGCGGGTCGGGAGGGGCGGGGTCGGGCGCCTCCGCGGGGGAGATGCCCACGAGCGTGCCGCCGCCCGACGGCGAGGTCGTGGGCGTCGGCACCGTGATGGACCTCGGCCAGGGCGACGACCCGCAGCTCTGCCTCGGTGCGATCGCGGAGTCCTACCCGCCGCAGTGCAGCGGCATCCCGATCACCAACTGGGACTGGGCTCCCGTCAAGGACACCTCCGAGGCGTCCGGTACGACGCGCTGGGGCAGCTACGCCGTCACGGGCACCTACGACGGCGAGACGTTCACGGTCACGCAGGAGCCGGTCAGCTCGGCGCTCTACGACCCGGCCGCGCCGACGGACGACCCGTTCACCACCCCCTGCCCCGAGCCCGACGGTGGGTGGGCCGTGGTCGACCCCGACAGGGTCGGCTTCGAGGACCAGGACGCGGTCTACAGCGCGGCGGCCCAGCTGCCGACGTACGCCGGCTCGTTCCTCGACCTGGGAGACGACCCTGGCAAGCCCGCCGACGACGCCAGCGGCACCATCGTCAACGTGCTGGTGACCGACGACCCCGAGGGCGCCGAGGCTGCCCTGCGCAAGGTGTGGGGCGGCCCGCTGTGCGTGAGCGTCAGCGAGCACACCGAGGCTGAGCTCGTCGAGATCCAGGACGACCTCCAGGGCCTGCCCGGTCTGCTCAGCAGCGGCCCGCAGCTCGACAAGCTCATGGTCGACGTCGTCTGGGACGACGGCACGCTGCAGGACTGGGCCGACGCGGCGTACGGCGAGGGGCTCGTGGTCATCCGCCCCGTGCTGCGCGAGACCAGCTGACTCCTCAGCCCTGCTCGACCGCCGCGCCCTCGGAGGCAGGCTCGAGGGTGAGGCTGATCGAGTTGATGCAGTAGCGGTCGCCCGTGGGGGTGCCGTAGCCGTCGGGGAAGACGTGCCCGAGGTGCGACCCGCAGTTGGCGCAACGGACCTCGACCCGCTTCATGCCGAGGGTGTTGTCCTCGATGTACTCGAGGGTGTCGGTGATCGGCTGGTAGAACGACGGCCACCCGCAGCCGGAGTGGAACTTGGTGTCGGACTCGAAGAGCTTGGCGTCGCACGCCTTGCAGCGATAGACGCCGGTCGTCTCGGTGTCGGTGAACTTGCCGGTGAAGGCGCGCTCCGTGCCGGCCTTGCGGAGCACGGCGTACTCCTCGGGCGAGAGCTTCTCGCGCCACTCGTCGTCGGTCATCTTCACCTCGTAGGCCATGTGGTCCACGTTAATCGCCACCGCAAGACCAGCCCATGGCTCGTTGTGACTAGTGTCCTGGGCCGCCGTGACTACCGGGCCACTACCGGGCCCACACGCGCTGCGGGCCGAGGCCCACGTAGCCCGCCTCGAGCAGGGGCGGCAGGTCGTCGCCCCACGCGTAGTCGGTGACTGCCCGGCCCGGATGCAGCACCGCGAGGCAGGCGAGCAGGTCGGCGTGGTCGAGGGAGGTGATCGCATCGCCCGCCGACCAGACGTTGGAGAGGCCGGCGACGGTCCCGGCGTCGTGGACCACCGCGCCGGCCACGGGTACGCCGCCGGAGAGCCGGGTCAGCACCCGGAACCCCTGGTGGTCCAGCACGGCCGGGACCAGCACGTCGGCGTAGTCGTGGGCGCCGCACCATGCGGCCAGCAGGTCCGGCTCGCGGACCAGCGACCAGCCCTCGGGCCAGACCGCGTCGGCGAAGCCCTCGTGCAGCACCCACGTGGCGTCGATGATCAGGTCGAAGCCGTCGGGGGCGAGATCGAGGGTGCCGAACGAGTCGGCGACCGAGCCGCGCTCGTGCCGCTCCATCGCCGCCAGCACCGCGTCACGCCCCACGCCGGGCGTCAGCGTCTTGACCACCGAGTGGTACGCCGGCGGCGCGGCGAGCGCCACCCACAGGTGGTCGTCCGACCAGACCGGCACGTCGTGGAGCGCGCACACGTCGTCGTACCAGCGGCGGCTGGTCTCCACAGCGGCGGTGAGCCGGGGGTCCATCCCGCTACCTTGGCACCATGCCGAAGCCAGCCGCAGCCGAGGTGGTCGCCGGAGACCGTGCCGTGCGCGTCTCGAGTCCGGACCGGGTGATCTACGAGGCGACCGAGCAGACGCCCGAGGTGACCAAGCTGATGGTGGCGGAATACTTCGCGTCCGTCGGCGACGGGCTCATGCGGGCGCTGCGCGACCGGCCGACCGCGCTGGAGCGGTGGCCCGCCGGCGTACGTCCCGACATCAAGCTGGCCACCGGTCGGCCCGGTGAGAAGGCCGACGCGTTCTACCAGAAGCGGGTGCCGAAGGGGGCGCCCGACTACCTGGAGTCGGTCGAGGTGACCTTCCCGTCGGGGCGCACCGCCGACGAGATCTGCCCGACCGAGATCGCGGTGCCGGTCTGGTGCGCGCACATGGGCACGCTGACCTTCCACCCGTGGCCGGTCCGCCGCGCCGACGTCGACCGCCCCGACGAGCTGCGCATCGACCTCGACCCGCAGCCGGGCACCACCTTCACCGACGCCGTGCGTGTCGCCGGCGTGGCGCGCGAGCTGCTCGAGGAGCTCGGTCTGGTCGGCTTCCCGAAGACGTCGGGCAACCGCGGCGTCCACATCTACGTGCGCATCAAGCCCGAGTGGGAGTTCACCGACGTCCGCCACGCCGCCATCGGCTTCGGCCGCGAGCTGGAGAAGCGCGACGACGGGGTCACCACCAAGTGGTGGAAGGAGGAGCGCGGCGAACGCATCTTCGTCGACTTCAACCAGAACTGCCGCGACCGCACCATCGCCTCGGCGTACTCGCTGCGCCCGATCCCCGGCGCGCCCGTCTCCACGCCGATGACGTGGGAGGAGCTCGCGACGCTGACCAGCCCGGCGGAGTTCAACCTCTTCACCGTTCCCGACCGCCTCGCCGACGGCGACCCGTGGGCCGCCATCGACGAGGTCGCGTGCTCGATCGAGCCGCTGCTGCGGCTCTACGACGAGTCCGGGCTCGGCGAGATGCCGTTCCCGCCCGACTACCCCAAGATGCCCGGCGAGCCGCCGCGGGTGCAGCCGTCGAAGAAGGTCGAGGCGCACTGGGACGAGCAGGGCAACCGGATCCCCGACTGAGGAGGACTGAGGATGCGCAAGGTCGTTCTCTACCAGCTGGTGTCGCTCGACGGCGTCGCCGAGGAGCCCGGCGACTGGATGACCGACTCAGGCCAGCCGGTCTTCGACAACCTCAGGCGCGTGATCGAGCCGCAGACCACGATCCTGCTCGGGCGCGGCACCTATGACTACTGGGTGGGCTTCTGGCCCGGAGGCGGCCCCGAGCCGTTCCACTCCTTCATCAACGACACGGAGAAGCACGTCTTCACCTCGCGGCCGCTGGACGCCGAGTGGGCCAACACCGTGGTCGTCGAGGGCTCCGCCGAGGACCACGTGCGCCGCCTCCGCGACGGCCAGGTCGAGGGGGAGGGGCGCGGCGACATCGGCATCCACGGGAGCATCCGCCTGGCCCGGTCGTTGGGCGCCGCCGGACTCATCGACGAGTACCGCCTCGTCGTGTCCAGCAACGTCGCCGGCAGCGGCGAGCGGCTCTTCGCCGACGGCACTCCGGCGCGCACGCTCGACCTCGTCGACGTCGAGAGCTCCCCGGGCGGGAGTCTCTTCCTCACCTACCGACCCCGCTAGCCTCGGGCGATGACCGAGGACAACCGCGTCGCCCGCAACCCCGGCGAGCCGGACAAGCACGCGCCGGCGGGCGCGCAGCGGTGGATCGGCTACCTCGACTGGGTTCGCGCCGAGATCGCGGAGGCCGTGCTCGCACTCGACGCCGACGCGCAGCGGCGTACGGCGGTGCCGTCGGGTTGGACGCCCCTCGAGCTGCTGAGCCACGTGCTGCACATGGAGCAGCGCTGGTTCGTCTGGGGGTTCCTCGGCGAGCCGGTCGACGACCCCTGGGGCGACTGGACCGTGGCCGAGCCGTGGGACGAGGACGCCGACGGACGCTGGCACGTCGCGGCCGACGTCACCGCGGAGGACCTCGCCCAGCGCCTGGACGCCGTGGCCGCGCGGACGCGGGAGGTGCTGATGACGTTTCCGCTGGAGGCGCCGGCCTCACCCGGCGGCCGGTTCGCCGACGACCCGCCGACGCTGGAGTGGATCTGTTTCCACGTGCTGGCGGAGTACGCCCGGCACGCGGGTCATCTCGACATCGTGGTCGAGCTCGGAGCCGCGCCGAACCCCTAGGCTCGCGCCATGTCGGACCAGCCGCCGCCGAGCGACCCCGCCCCCGGCTCCGACCCGACCTCGCCGCCGCCCGAGCCACCACCAGGGCCACCACCCGGGCCACCACCACCGCCGTACGGCCAGGCGGGCGCCTCGTGGCCCAACAGCCAGCCGGCGCAGCAGCCGCCGCCTGCCTACGACCCCGCCGGTCCTGGCGGCTACGGCGGTCCCTACATCCCGCCGATCCCGAAGCAGACCAGCACCGGCAAGATCGTGGCGATCGTGGTCGGCTCGTCGTGCTGCTGGTGTGTGGCGGGTGCTTCGCCTTCGGCACCGTCATCTACGCGACGGGCCGCGACATCGCGCGCGAGATCGAGAGCTACGAGCCACCCGCCGACGTCGATGCGGACGTCTCGGTGGCGCCGGGCGAGACGTTCCTCGTCGGTGACTACTCGATCTCGCCGGGCTGGTCGGTGGCGACGCAGGGTCCGGTCATGACCATGGAGGGGATGATCGCCACCAAGGTCGGTGCGCCCCGCTCGACACCGTCGCGTTCGACATGACGTTCTTCCGCGGCGACAGCAGCTGGGCAAGGCGACGTGCTCGGGCACCGTGCCCGAGGAGCCACCGAGGGCGAGGTCGCGTGCATGGTCACCGACCGCAAGGTGCGCCGAGCCGACCGGGTCGAGATCCAGTCGCTGATCTGACCCGCACGAGGCGAGCCGGAGCTCGTGGGGCGTCGGGGTTGTGATCGGTGGTGCGTCGGAACAGGCGCGTCGATCCCGGCCGGCGACCCCGGTAGCCTCGTGCCCGTGGCGGAGCAGTCCAAGTGGGTCGTGATCACGGGGTCCGGCCGGAGCGGGACCAGCAGCGTCGGCGGGACCCTCAAGCGCCTGGGCCTGCACATCCCGCAGCCGGAGGTCGAGGCGGACGAGAAGAACCCGCGCGGCTACTACGAGCCGGCGTGGCTGGCCGCGCTGCTGAAGGACTTCATGGACCCGATCCCGGTGCGCACCATCGACTCGCGCCCGCACGCGCCCCAGGTCGCGATGGAGGCGCTCGCCGGGACCGACATCGAGGACCAGCTGCGCGAGTGGCTGCGCGGCCTGCTCGACGAGCCGCAGGTCGCGCTCAAGGACACCCGCGCCTACTGGGTCTACGAGATGTTCGTCCGCCTCGCCGACGAGCTCGGCGCCGAGCTCACCTCGCTGACGATGCTGCGGCACCCCACCGAGGTGGTGCGCTCGCGCGACACGGCGTACCTCGTCCGGCCAGAGCGAGAAGTTCCGCCGCGAGCGGGAGACGACCAACGTCGCGGCGTGGATGAACTCCGTCTTCGAGACCGAGCGCGTCACCCGGCACCACGCGCGGGCCTTGGTGCGCTACCCGGACCTGCGCGCCGACTGGCGGGCGGCGATGCTGCGGGCCGGCAAGCAGCTCGGGCTCGACCTTCAACGCCGACCTGACCACCGACGAGCACCATCCCGTCGACGACTTCATCGACTGCCTCGCTGTTCCGCTCGCGGGTCACCTGGGACGACCTCGAGGTCGCGCCCGTCCTGCGGGACCTCGCCGACCAGGTCTGGGACGCCATGAACATCCTGGTCGACAGCCCCCACGACGAGGGCGCCATCGCCGAGCTCGAGCGGCTGCGCGCGGAGTACGTCGAGCTCTACGCGCTTCGCCGCCGCCATGTCGCAGGACGAGCGCACCGCCCAGGTGGTCGCCGTCCGCCGCGAGATGCGCGGCCAAGCTGGACCGAAGAAGGCCCGCATCGACGAGCTCAAGGACCAGCTGGAGCAGTCGCGGACGCAGGCGCTCCCAGTCGACGGGTGGCGACGCCGCCCCACCGGCAGCCGTTCTTCCAGCGGTCGTCGGCCGGCTCCTGCGCCGCTAGCCCTTAGCTCCCACGGCGCCGCGATCGGGCAGGTAGCGCTCGAGGAAGTCCGCGACCAGGCGGTCCACCCGGCCCATCTCCATGCGCGTAGTCCTGGTGGTCGCCGATGCAGACGGCGTCCTGGCGGCGCTGGAGCACGTTCTCGAGCTGCAGCCCGACGTTGGTGCTGCTCAGGTCGACGAAGCGTTCTCGATCTCGGCTGCGAACGCGGTGCCGGTCATCAGCCCGTAGTGCGGGGCCAGCGACGACACCATCGACACGTCGGTCTCGGAGCGGAACGGCGCGTGCGCGGTGGCGTCGACCTCGGTCGGCGAACCGGTCGGCGACCTCGGCGAGCACCGAGACCCGCTGCGGGTACGGCGCGTGCGCGAGGTGGTGGGTGAGCGCGACGCCGAACGCCTCCTCGAGCAGCCGGCGGTTGCGCAGGGCGGCGGTGACGTAGGCCGGCTGGTCGTCCTGGTCGTCGAGCCCGACCGGGTGCGGCGAGGTGAAGACCGCGAACCGGCCCGCGGTGTCGAAGAACCGCTCGGGGCCGAGCGGCCGGCCGAGCAGCATGTCGTCGTTGAGGTAGACGAAGTGCTCGGCCAGGTCGGGGACCCGGTGCAGGGCGCTCTCGATCGCGTGCGAGTTGAACGTCGGCAGCGCGTCGGCGGGCAGCAGGTCGCGGTGGTCGACCAACCGGATCCGCGGGTGGTCGACGTCGAGCCAGGGCGGCACCTGAGCGGCGGTCACGACGTGGATGGTGCGGACCCACGGGCGCGAAGAGGTGCAGGCTGCGCAGCGAGTAGCGCAGCTCGTCGCGGCTCTCGAAGCGGGCGCGGCCGCTGGAGGAGGCGGCCCGGGCGGTGGCCGGACCTCGCCGGCCCAGGCGGCCAGGCGTTCCTGCTGCCGGGCGAACCAGACGGGGTCGGCCCCGTCGACCCAGGTGTAGACGACGTCGACCGCGACGGTGGTCTCGCCGAGCGACCGGCACGCGCCATCAGCGGCAGCGTCGGGACGTCGAGGCCCTCGATCCGGCGGCTGGCCGTCGCCGCGGCGCGCGGCACCCGGGCGACGTACGGGTTGGGGAGCGGCGCGACGCAGGTCGCCGTCGACGGCGTCGTCCCAGAACTGGACCTCGACGGCGCAGCCCTGGCTCAGCACGCGTGGGACCGCTGCGAGGTCTCGGGCCACGGCTCGAGGACCACCCGCGGCGTCATGCGCCCGGGTCAGCGCGCTCGGCCAGGTCGGCGACCGGGCCGCGGCGCTCCGGCCAGCCGTGGTCGCCGGGGTCGCGCAGGCTGAGGTAGTCGGCGGTCGCCTCGCGGGCCAGGGCCCGCAGCAGCGCGGCGCGGTCCGCGGTCGGGACCACGACCACGGCGGGCGCGCCGGCGACCGGCGGGATCACGAACCAGTCGTCGCTGACCTCGTCGGCGGCGCTGGTCGCCACGGCGAGAGCCTGGCGCCGCGCCTGGGCGGGGGTCGCGTGGCCCAGCTCGTCGGGCCCGAGTCGCGGCCGCGGGCCGCCGGCCGCGGGCGGGCGTCGCGTGCCGCCGCGCGATCCGCGCCCGCGTCGGACCGCGCGGCCGGGCGGCGAGCGCGTCGGCGAAGATCTGCTCCCAGCGGGCGGCGAGCAGGTCGGCGTCCCAGGCGCGGGCGGTCTCGACCGCACCGGCGCCGAGCCGCTGCCGGAGGTCGTCGTCCTGGGCGAGCGCGAGCAGCGCGCGGGCGAGCCCCGCCTCGGACCCGGGCTGCGACGAGCAGGCCGTTGACGTCGTGCTCGACGATCTCGCGGGGGCCGGACGGGCAGTCGTAGCTCACCACCGGGACGCCGGCCGCCATCGCCTCCTGCAGCACCAGCGGGTAGCCCTCGGCCTTGGAGGTGCAGCGCGCAGATCGAGGCCTTCGCCCACTCACCGGGCATGTCGCCGGAGACGCCGGGGACCTCGACCCGGCCGTAGAGACCGGCCTTGCGGCTCAGCGACTGCAGCAGGTTGCGGGCGGGGCCGTCGCCGAAGATCCGCAGCCGCCAGTCGGGGACCAGGTGCGCGATCGAGCCGAACGCCCGGACCAGGTGGCCGAGCTGCTTCTCGCCCACCAGCCGGCCGGCCGCCACGATGACCGGCTCGTCGAGCCGCGAGCGGGGGACGAAGCCCTGGGGGAGCGGGTTGGGCATCACCACGACGGGCGGGGCCGCGGCGCCGAGCTCGCCGCGCAGCCAGTCGGCGGCGCGACTCGGTGAGCAGGGCCAGCACGTCGGCGCGGGGGCCGTAGGTCAGCAGGGGCTCCAGGCCCGAGACCCGGTCCGAGGAGGACCGGTGCTCCTGGTGGACCAGCACCACGCGGTCGCCGACCAGCTGCTCGGCGGCGGCCAGCAGGCCGGGGGTGACGGTGACCAGCACGTCGGGGTCGAGGTCGGGCAGGTGCCGCTCGAGCGCCACGTCGCAGAGCGCGGTGAACTGCGCGTCCCAGCGGGGCGGGCACCAGGAGCGACGGGCGCGCGTGGAGGCGGCGTGCCTCCTCGTCGTCGTCGAAGCCGGGGCGCACGTCGGCGAGCCAGTCGACGGTGCACCCGCGGGTCGATCCAGTAGTGCGGGGTGTCCGCGCTGCGGGTGACGCTGACCAGCCGCACGTCGTGGCGCGCGGCCAGGGCGTTGGCCTGGCTGATCGCGGACCGGGAGGTGCCGCCCATGCCGGCGAGGTTGAAGACGAGGAAGGCGATCCTCATGGGGAGCTCCTCCTCGCCGGTCGGCGGCCGGTTGACCCGGATCCGGCCCTCGCGCTGGTACTGGAACCGCACCATCGAGCGGCTCGTCGCCGTCGCCGGACCACAGGAACGGCAGCACCGTCGCGTGCCCGGGCATCGCGCTGTCGTTGCGAGGCCGGACGAGCGGCACCCGCCGCCGTCGCCGTCCGCGACCACGAGGGTCCAGAGCGGGCCCTGCTCGGCGGGCACGACGTCGGCGCGGAACGTCGCGGTCCACAGGTCAGCCGTCGCGGGTCGACCGTCGATCTCGCGCGACCGCGCTGGCTCGGCGCCGTCGACCAGCGAGGAGCCGCGGCTCGGCCGAGCCCCGGGTCGGTGAAGGTCACCACGAGCCCGTCGTCGTCGAGCGACGGTGTCGGCCACCTCGGCCGATCGGCGGCCGCGGCGGCTCGCTCGACGACGAGGGCGCCGCCCTCGCGCCGGCGCACCTCGAACTGCCAGCGGCCGTCGCGGGACGGCGGGGTCCGCATCGGCGTCCGGTCGGGCAGCGGGCGCGGCGCGCAGCGGTGCTGCCGTCGGGAGCGTGACCACCTCGAAGACGCGCCGGCGTCGTCAGCGAGCCGGGCAGCGCGGTGGGCAGGTGCCAGCGCAGCGAGGTGTACGTCGGGTCGGGCGGGGCGTCGTTCTCGGGCTGGACCACGCTCGCCGGTCACCCTCGCGCCGCAGCCCGATCGGTCCCGTCGGCGCCGTCGACCGCCAGCCACAGGCTCTCGCCGTCGAGCACCCGCGCGTAGACGGCCACGGGACCGCCGGCGCGGCCTCGGCGCGGACGCGCTGGGCGTCGGGCGACTCGGCGCTCCGGCGTCGGCCGATCTTCACAGGCCGGTGATGCCCTCGCCGCCGTGGGCCTGCTCGTCGAAGTTCTCGTGCTCGAGGAGGTGCAGGATCGGGCACGCCGATCGTGCGCCGGGCCTTGGACGTCCAGTCGACGTGGAAGAACTCCGCCACCACGTGCGGCCGGGTCAGGATGATCGCCTCGCGCGCGTCGAGCTCGGTGACGGTCGCGCGCCAGGGCGTCGACCGGCGGCGCCTCGACCACCCGCCGGTGGCGGTGGCGCCGGCCGCGTGGAGGGCGGCGAGGGTGGCCGCGAGGTCCTCGCGGCCGACTGCTCCTCGCAGTCGCGGCGGACGGCGTCGATGTCGTCCTCGCGCATCATCATCGCCGGCGAGGCGAGCACCTCGCCGCCCGCGAGCGAGCCCATCGACGACTCGATCCGCGCCGCGGCGTCCTCGAGCGGGAGCAGCACGTGGTAGACCACCGGCTCGTCCAGGCCCTCGTGCAGGGAGCGCACCTGCGCGGCGTCGGCGTTGGTCAGCGCCTGCTCCACGAGCAGCACCACGTGGTAGGTCTCGGCGGCGTCAGTCACGCCTCGATCCTAGTGCCTCGCCCGCACCCGCGGCGCGGTCAGTAGGCGCCGCGGTGCCTGAGGACGGCGCCCGCCGTGCGGGCCAGGATCGCGAAGTCGAGGCCGAGCGACCAGTTGTCGACGTAGAGCAGGTCGAGCCGGACCGCCTCGTCCCACGGGAGGTCCGAGCGGCCGGAGACCTGCCAGAGCCCGGTGAGCCCGGGCTGCACCACCAGCCGGCGCCGCGGGTCGTCGTCGTACTGGTCGACCTCGCCGGGCAGCGCCGGCCGCGGGCCGACCAGCGACATCTGGCCCCGCGGCGACGTTGACCAGCTGGGGCAGCTCGTCGAGCGAGTAGCGCCGCAGCACACCGCCCGACGCGGGTGATGCGCGGGTCGACGCGCAGCTTGAACAGGACGCCGTCGGCGTCGTTCCCGGGGACCAGGGCCGCCTTGCGGGCCTCGGCGTCCGCGCAGCATGGTGCGGAACTTGAGCATCGTGAAGAGCCGGCCGTCGCGGCCGACGCGGGGCTGGCGGAAGAACGCCGGCCCGGGCGAGTCCAGGCGGACCAGGAGCGCGAGGGCGAGGAAGACCGGGGCCAGGACGACCAGCGCGGCCGACGCGAGCGTCCGCTCCCACACGTTCTTGACCGCACGGCCGCGCCGCGCCGCCGGGCCGGGCGCACCCGAACCGCGTTGAGCCCTGCCAGCTGGACCATCGACGTGCGCGACCGGCGACGTCGAGCAGCCCGCACCCGAGGTAGAGCGTGATGCCCAGCCTCTCGAGCTGCCAGCCGATCCGCTGCAGGTCGCGCTCGTCCAGCTCGTCGGACGGGCAGGACCAGGACGGCCTCGGCGCCGGCCGTCGCCACCGCGTGCTCCAGGGACTCGAGGTCGACTGACCTGGCACACGGCCACCAGGTCGAGACCGGGATCGCGCGCCAGCTCGTCGCCGACGCGCTGCAGCTGGCAGGACTTGCCGACGACGAGCACCCGAGTGCTCGCCACCGCCGGCGCCAGCCGGTCGAGAGCTCTGGTCGTGGCCAGCCGGGTCGCCGAGCCGGCCAGGGTCAGGGCCACGGTGGTCAGCAGCAGCAGGCCCGAGGCAGCCGCCGACCAGCCCGAGGGCGGACGCCGACCAGGCGACGAGCCCGAAGCGGATCGCCGGCCCGCGTGACGCTCGACGCCGGCCTCGGCGCGCAGCAGGTCCACCAGAGCAGGCGGCGACGGCCGCCATCGGCCAGCCCGTGGAGCGCCGGCCGCGACCTGGACGACGGCGAGGACCGCAAGCGCGGTCCGCTGCGTCGGTCGCGAGCAGGCACCAGCGCCGAGCCCTGCGCGACGCCGATCGCGGCCGGGCGGAGGTCCTGGACAGGTGCGAGGACGGGCTCGAAAGGAGCCGCATCGACGCGTGCAGCGATGGTCACCATCGGCCGGCCCCCCTTCCGTCCACCGAGTTGGACGCAAACCTAGGGAAGGCGAGGCGCACGGCATGCCGCAAATCGGGCAAAGGCTGGCCGATCTGCGCCGAGGACGTGCCTCAGCGCCTGGGCGTCAGAGCGCGTCGGTCGCGGACCGCGCCAGCCGATGCTGTGCGCGAGGCCGACGGCCGCGAGCTGCGAGGAGACCTCGAGCTTGGCCAGGATCGACTTGACCTGGGTGCGCACGGTCGCCTCCGACACCACGCTCAGGTTGGCGATCTCGCGGACGGTCCGGCCCTGCATCAGGTGGGCCGAGCACCTGACGCTCCCGCGCGGTGAGGCGCTCGAAGCGCGCCTCGGTCTCGCGGGTCGACGAGCGCTCGACGTACCACGCGGAGAGGAGCTCCTCGCGCTCCTCGCGGCGTCATCACCGCCAGCCCCTGGTTGATCCGGCGGACCGCCGCCAGGATCTCGTTGAGCGGCCGCGACTTCGGGAGCACCTTGCGGGCGCCGAAGCGGATCGCCTCGCCCCATCGGCTGCGGTCGGTCGAGGCGGTCACCACGATCACGTTGCAGCCGGCGCGGGCCAGCGGGGAGATCAGGCGTGATCCGTCGCCGAACCCGCCGAGGTCGAGGTCGAGCAGGACGACCCGCGGCCGCAGCCGCAGCGCGGCCGCCAGGACGGCGGCCGGTGCGCGCTCGTCCTCCGGCACGGGCACGCGGCGCACGTCGTAGCCCTCGACGGACAGGGCGAGCTCGAGCGCCTCGGCGAAGAGGACGTGGTCCTCGAGGATGAGGACGCGCAAGTTAGCCCGTGCCGTTGCCAATGACTGCGTCATCGTTCTCCCCCGAAAGCAGTCGGTCATTGTCGCCCGCAAGCAGGCCGAGCACGAACGTGGTGCCGGTGAGCTCAGTGCCACCGAGCATGAGGTAGCCGCCCTGACGCTCGGCCAGGCCGCGCGCGATGTTCAAGCCGATGCCCTGGCCTTGCGACGTCGCGCCCTTGCGACCCCAGTCGAAGAGTCGCCCGCCGTCCAGGCTGTCGCAGACTCCCGATCCCTCGTCGGTGACGGAGACCTCGACGACACCGTCGAAGGAGGCTGACGCTGACCTCGGCGACGCCGGCGCCGTGCTTGGCGGCGTTGTCGAGCAGGACGTCGACGACCTCGGCCACCTCGTCGGGGTTGGCGTTGACCCGGGCGCCGGACGGCGTCCAGACCACGGCGTGCCCGCGGGCCTGGTGGCTGAGCACCTGCTGGTGCAGGACCGTGTCGAGGTCGAACTCGACCGTCATTCCCTGCTGCCCGCCCAGCAACCGCTCGAGCCGCGACATCTCCTCGCGGAGCATGCGTTCGAGCGACGTGCGCTGCTGGTCGGGGAGCGCCGTCGGCGTGGCACTGATCAGGCGGGTGGCCGACGCGATCCCGGCGAAGGTCGAGCCGATCTCGTGCATGCGGGCGCGCTCGGTGTCGTTGTGGGCCTCGGCGAGGGCGGCGCGGCCTCCTGCGGCGCCCAGCGCCTGGGTGGCCTCCTCGATGCCCGAGCGGAGCAGCGCCATCGCCGTGCAGAACAGCAGCACGGCGCCCCCGAGGATGCCGACGATCCTGACGACGACGCTTCCGGTCGCACCGGGGTCGAGGGCCAGGGCGATGCCGCCGAAGCCGAGGAGTGCGACCCCCAGGGCCAGACGCGGCGCGCACCAGGACGGCAGGGTCGTCTCGGAGAGCAGGTAGCGGGCCAGGGCGACGTCGACGGCGAGGCAGCCGACCCCGAGTGCGGCCAGCACCACGCCGGGCAGCACGACCTCGTCGAGCCGGGTGATCGCCGTCGCGAAGACCAGGCCGAGGCTCACGCCGATGACCAGGCCCAGCGCCATCGGGTCCAGGACCGGCTCACCGGCGGAGGCCATGCTCACGAGCACGAACAGGCCGAGCGTGACGGTCAGCTCGACGAGCACCAGCCAGGTCGTGGCCTCGGTCAGGAGCTCGGGCCGTGCGGTGACCGCACCTGCCACCGCGAGGCCGTTGACGCCCACGGCGGCCAGGCCCATGCAGAGCCAGGCCGAGATCTCACTGTCGGTGAGTCGCCAGTGCACGTAGACGAAGGCGGCGCTGGCGAGCACCAGCGGGTAGCCGACCAGGCCGGCCATGCCGGCGGTGGCGGCCCAGGACGGCGGCGTGGGCCCGATGGTCGCCGCGACGCCCAGCGCGAGCAGCGCCAGCGTCGCCACGACAGTCGTGCAGCGCCATCCCCAGATTGTTCCCGGCATACGGACATCCGGCATTGCGACCCCCCCAAGTCGAATGCGGAAGGTGTCCTCGAGAGGCTTGGCTTCCCCCCCGGAAAGTCCGCGCCATCACCTTCATTGAGCAGTGAAGAACAAGGGACAGTGAATGCGGCTTCGTCGGTGGGGTCAAGTGATCTACCCCAGGTTGGGGAAAAGTGTGTCCTGAAGTATCAGGCAGCCCACCAGCCGCTCGACATAGGGAGCGTCCGCGATGCCCGCTCCGGGGGATGGGTGGAGCACCGTGATGCGGACGACACCCGAACCGGGGTAAAGCGTCGGGCGGCTGGTGAACCTTGGGGCCGGGGTGACCCGACTTCCACGATGACGCGTGGGCGAGCCGTAGGCATCCCTAAATTCAGGGCACCTGGCCCAAGGACTTGCTTTCGGGAACGCTTGCGGCGACAGGATCCCTCGTCATGAGGACGCATCCCCCCGAGCGCGTGCTCGTGACGTCCGACCAGGACCTCGTGTCGGAGGCGATCGCGGCCGCGCTCGCCGACCGGGGCTACCTGGTGACCCGCTGGCCGTGGTCGCAGGCTGCCCGGAGGACGACGGACGCCGAAGTGGGGCTGTTGCTCAGTGACCTGGAGCGCCCGCCGCGGACCCGCCGCGCACTGGCCGTGCTGCACGCGACGCCGCTGCCGTGGCTGGTGCTCACGGCCGTCGAGCAAGGGCCGGTCTGGGGTGGTCTGCTCCAGGAGGGCGCCCGGCTGGTCGGACCGAGCTCGACCACCCTCGACGAGCTCGAGCCGATGCTCACGCGGGTCGCCCGCGGCCGTGGGACGTCCGCGACCGAACGGCGCCGCCTGATCGCCGACTGGCACCGGCTCGAGGCCGAGCAGGCCGACCTCGCGGAGCGCATCGCGACGATGACCCCACGGGAGCGGGAGGTGCTCGGCTACCTCTACGCCGGCACGCCGGTCCGCAGCATCGCCCGCCGTCTCCACCTGTCGGAGGCCACCGTGCGAAGCCAGGTGCAACGGGTGCTCCGCAAGCTCGGGGTCCGCACCCAGCTCGCCGCGGTGGCGGCGCTCAGCGCGGCGAGCCAGCCCGCCGATGAGGTGATCGCCAGCCTGACGACCCGCAGGACCGTCCGGTCCCCAAAGTCGGGTAAGGGCGCAGGCCTGGCCCTGGTCGAGGCGGCGGAGCACCCTGGAATGGACCCGTCACGTCGTACGGGGGAGCTGGGATGAGCAGGAGAACGGCCGGGGATTCAACCGGGGATTCGACCGGGGGACCATTGAGGGCTGCCGTCGTGGGGGCGGGCTACTGGGGGCCGAACCTGGTGCGCAACTTCACCTCAGCACAGGACTGGGAGCTCGCCGCGGTGTGCGACCTCGACCTCGATCGGGCCCGGCGGCTGGTGGGGTCGCGTCCCGACGTGCTGGTCACCGCGTCGCTGGACGAGGTCCTGTCGCGAGACGACGTCGACGCGGTGGCGATCGCCACCCCCGCACGCACCCATCACCCGATCGCGATGGCGGCCCTGCGGGCCGGCAAGCACGTGCTCGTCGAGAAGCCGCTGGCCGACAGTGTGCCGGCCGCCCGCGAGATGGTCGCGACAGCAGAGGCCCAGGGCCTGGTCCTGATGACCGACCACACCTACTGCTACACCCCGGCCGTCCAGCGGATCCGCGAGCTCGTCGCGGACGGCTCGCTCGGCGAGATCCTCTTCGTCGACTCCGTCCGGATCAACCTCGGGCTGATCCAGCCCGACGTCGACGTCTTCTGGGACCTCGCCCCGCACGACCTGTCGATCCTCGACTACGTCCTGCCCGGCGGCCTGGCTCCCGTCGGGGTGGCCGCCCAGGGCGCCGACCCGGTCGGCGCGGGCAAGGCGTGCGTGGGCTACCTGACGCTGCCGCTTCCGGGCGGCGCCATGGCGCACGTGCACGTCAACTGGCTCAGCCCGACCAAGATCCGCCAGCTCGTCATCGGCGGGAGCCAGCGCACGCTGGTCTGGGACGACCTGAACCCGCAGCAACGACTGAGCGTCTACGACCGTGGCGTCGACCTCGTCCAGCAGGCCGTGGACAGCGCGGACCCGCGCAGTGCCACCGTGTCCTACCGGCTCGGCGACACCTGGGCGCCGGCCCTCCCCGAGCGGGAAGCCCTGGACGCGATGGTCGCCGAGCTCGCCGCCAGCATCCGTGAGGGCCGCGCGCCCCAGACCGATGGTCACGCGGGCCTGCGGGTCCTGTCCGTGCTGGAGGCGGCCGCTGCCAGCCTCCGGGCCCGGGGGGCGCTCGCGGACGTCGCCGTCGAGCAGCCCCGGCTGGAGCTGGTCCGATGAGGGCGCTCACGGGAGCCCGCGTGCTGGTGACCGGCGGGGCGGGGACCATCGGCTCGACCGTCGTCGACCAGTGCCTCGAGGCGGGTGCCGACCGGGTCGTCGTGCTCGACAACCTGGTGCGGGGTCGGAGGGCCAACCTCGACGACGCCACCGCCACCGGCCGGATCGACGTCGTGGTCGGCGACATCAGGGACCGCGACCTGGTGCACGACCTGTGCCGGGGGCAGGACTTCGTCTTCCACCAGGCAGCCATCAGGATCACCCAGTGCGCCGAGGAGCCACGCCTTGCGCTCGAGGTGCTCGTGGACGGCACCTTCAACGTCGTCGAGGCGGCCGCGGCCGCCAGGGTGGACAAGCTCGTGGCCGCCTCGTCGGCCAGCGTCTACGGCCTCGCCGAGTCCTTCCCGACCGACGAGCGTCACCACCACCACAACAACGACACGTTCTACGGCGCGGCGAAGTCCTTCAACGAGGGGATGCTGCGCAGCTTCCGCGCGATGAGCGGCCTCGACTTCGTCGCGCTGCGCTACTTCAACGTCTACGGACCGCGCATGGACGTGCACGGCCTCTACACCGAGGTGCTCGTGCGCTGGATGGAGCGGATCGCCGACGGACTGCCGCCCCTGATCTTCGGCGACGGACTGCAGACGATGGACTTCGTGCACGCGCGCGACGTCGCCCGGGCCAACGTGCTGGCGGCCGTCAGCGACGTCCCCGAGGGCGTCTACAACGTGGCGGGCGGCCAGGAGACCAGTCTGCTCGGCCTGGCCGAGGCCCTGCTGAGGGCCATGGGCTCCGACCTGGCCGTCGAGCACGGTCCCGCACGCGCCGTGAACGGTGTGGAGCGCCGGGTGGCCGACGTGACCGCGGCCCGCGACGACCTCGGCTTCGTGGCGGAGATCGGCCTGGACGACGGGCTCCGCGAGCTCGTCGACTGGTGGCGACCCTTGCGTGAGGAGATCTCCCAGGGGCGGTCCGAGGCCTCCTGATCGGAGGCCTCCTGACCGCAATGGTCAGCGCAGGCGCTTGAGGGTGCGCACGGCGACGGAGCGCGCCCGGTGCGTCGTGGCCGCGCGGGAGAGCACCTCGCGGCGGATGGTCTCGGCGTCGTCGCCGCTGCGGGCGCTGAACCGGGGCTGCAGCCACGCGCCGTCGCGCGACCAGCAGCGGTCGCTGGTGTGCACGCCGGCGTACCCCGCGCGGCGCGCGAGGCCGAGCACGCGGCGGTCGTAGCGGCCCAGCGGGAGCGCCGCCTCCTCGACGGGGACGCCGACCACCTCGGCCAGTCGCTCGCGGGCCTCGACGAGCTCACGATGCATCGTGGCGTCGTCCTGGTGCCGCCAGGGCACGTGGTCCATCCCGTGCGAGCCGATGCCCATCCCGGCGTCGGCGAGGGCGCGGACGTCGTCGCGGCCGAGGCTGCCCGGCTGGTCGAGGCGCCCGGCGAGCACGAAGAAGGTCGCGTGCAGGCCGCGCTCGACCAGCGCGGGCAGGGCCGACCAGGACGTCGGAGGCGTTGCCGTCGTCGAAGCTGAGCCGCACCCGCGGGTCGCCGACGACCGTGTCGAGGATCTCGTGGAACGCGTCGATCGCGAGATCCAGTAGCGCGTCCTCGCCCGGCTCGAGCTCGCGGGCTGGCGTGCCGACCCCGTGGAAGCACAGGTTGACGCGCGGTCGCTCACGCGACCGACCTGCGCGCGACGACTCGTCGCGCCCCCACGTCGTGGAGCCGGCAGTACGCCGGGCCGCGGCGCTCGGCCACCAGGCGTGACGGCGACGTACACGACGCGCCGCGGGCGCCAGCCAGGGCCGCGGGACCACGACGTCGCGCAGCCACGACCAGCGGTCGGACGGCCGCACCGCCGCACCCCGCGCCCGAGGTCGGCCTCGCGGAGCGCGGCGTTGCCGCGCCGGACCCGGGTCAGACCGGGCGAGCAGGTCCGGAGCGCGCAGGGGTGTCGCCACCGACGTCGTCACGTCCGGCAGCCGGACCCGCTCGTCGGCGGCGAACAGGCAGTCGAGGAACAGGTCGTCGGCGATGATGCTCGGGGAACGTGCCGAACCGGTCGCGGCCCGCCTCCGACAGGGCGATCAGGCCCCGGCCGAACAGGCCGTCCTCGAAGGCCGGCAGGTGGCTGCTGGACGGCGTAGTAGGCCCGGACGACCAGGCGGACGGCCGGTCAGCTCGAGGCGGCGGGACGGCACGGCGACGAGCGGTGCCCCGGGACCCGCCAGCGCGGCGCAGAGCGTCCTGGACCGCCCGGGGTGACCACGATGTCGGCGTCGAGGTAGATGCGCGGGAAAGCCGACACGGCCGCGTCGCCGAGGTTCAGCGCGGCGGCCTTGCTGGGCCGCGGCGATCTCGAGCACGGTACGCCCCACCGCGCGCCCTGGCCACGTCGGCCGTGCGGTCGGTGCACCCGTTGGCGACGACGATGACCTCGAGACTCGTCGGGCCGGCGCGTCGGCGGAGCAGGCGTCGAGGCAACGGCCCAGGACGGCGGCCTCGTTGTGGGCGGCGATGACGACGCTGGGCATGCGGCCGAGCCGTGCCATCGCGAGCGCCGCGCCCGGAGCGCCGCTCCGGGGCGTCCTCCCCAGCATTGGGTACGCCGTCGCCGACGAGCCGGCGGCCGGTCGCCGGCTCCCTAGCGTGGCGTCCATGGAGCTGGTCGGCAGGGCCCTGCTCGCCCCGATCGTCCGGGAGGACTCTGCCGGAGGTGGGGACGTTCCTGCACGCGCACCTGAACCCCCGGCTGAGCGCGGCCGCCTGGGCCTGGTCGATCGTGCCGACGTGGCGGCCGAGACGCCCAACCACGGGTTCCTGCTGCGCGCACGACGGGCGCATCGTCGGCGTCCAGCTCGCGTTCTACTCGCGGCGCGAGGTCGACGGGGTCGTCGAGGACTTCTGCAACCTCGGCGCCTGGTGCGTCCTCGAGCCCTACCGCAGCCAGGGCCTGCGGATGCTGCGCGCGCTGCTGTCGCAGAAGCGGCTACACCTTCACCGACCTCTCGCCCAGCGGCAACGTGGTCGCGCTCAACCGAGCGGCTGGGCTTCGAGGCCATCGACACCACCACCGCCTGGTGCCGAACCTGCCCGTCGATCCGGCCGCGCGGCGCCCGGGTCATCACCGACCCCGACGGCCATCGCGCGACCTGCTGACGACGGCGAGGAGCTGCGGATCTTCGACGACCACCGCCGCGCGGCGGCGGCGATCCACCTGCGTGCTGCTCCGCGGCGACGAGCGCTGCTACGTGATCGCTGCGCCGGGACCGCCGCAAGGGTCTGCCGGTCTTCGCCTCGGTCCTGCACGTGAGCAACCCGCCCATGCTGCGCGGCGGCTCGCCGGACCTGGGCCGGCACCTGCTGCTCCACCACGGCGTCCCGTTCACCCTGGTCGAGCTGCGGCTGCTCGGCGGCCGGCCCGCGCCTCGGCCGGGTGCGTGCCGCTCGCCGCGGCCGAAGATGTTCCGCAGCAGCGACGCCTGCCGGCCGAGCGCGATCGACGACCTGTACAGCGAGCTCGCCCTGGTGGCCTGGTGAGCGCGGACGCCACGGCGCTGGTGCGCACTCGCACCACCTGCTCGACGAGCGGCTCGCGGACCACGGCGACCCGCCCGGCGCTGACCTTCAGGACATCACCGTCGACTACGCGACGCTGGCGGCGGTCGGTGCACGCCCTGGCGGCCGGCCTGCGGCGCCTGGGCCTCGCCCGCGGCGACCGGGTGGCGCGATCTACCTCGACAAGCGCATCGAGACCGTCGAGACCATGTTCGCCGTCGTCGGCCGCCGGCGGCGTCTTCGTCCCGGTCAACCCGGTGCTCAAGCCCGCCCAGGTCGGCCACGTGCTGGCCGACTGCGACGTGCGGGTGCTGGTCACGACCGCGCCCGGTGGGCGCAGACTGGCGCCGAGGCCGGCGGCCTGCCGGCGCTCGAGCACGTCGTCCTCGTCGGCGACGGCCGGCGCCGGGTCGGACGCGTGACGGCGTCCGGACGTGCCGCGGCTACGCCGACCTCGCGGCGGGCCCGGCCGCGGATGCGACCGACGCCGGCCTGCCGGCGTCGACGCCGACATCGCGGCGATCCTCTACACCTCGGGCAGCACCGGGCAGCCCCAAGGGCGTCGTGCTCAGCCACCGCAACCTGCTCGTCGGCGCCGAGAGCGTCAGCAGCTACCTCGGCAACACCGCCGACGACGTGATCCTCGCGGCCCTGCCGCTCAGCTTCGACGCGGGGCTGAGCCAGGTGACCACGGCGTTCGCCGTCGGCGCGCACGTCGTGCTGGTCAACTACCTGCTGCCCGCGGACGTGGTGCGGCTGTGCGCGAGGCACGGGTCACCGGGCTGACCTGCGTGCCGCCGCTGTGGCTGCAGCTGGTCGCGGTCGACGTGGCCCGACGAGGCCGCGGCGGTCTGCGCTACTTCGCCAACACCGGCGGCCGGATGCCCGAGCACACGCTGCGACCGGCTGCGCGAGCTCTTCCCGCAGGCGCGGCCCTTACCTGATGTACGGCCTCACCGAGGCGTTCCGCTCGACCTACCTCGACCCGACCGAGGTCGACCGGCGCCCGGACTCGATCGGCAGGGCGATCCCGAACGCCGAGATCCTCGTCGTCCGTCCGGACGGGTCCCTCGCCGCGCCGGGCGAGGAGGGCGAGCTCGTGCACCGCGGGCCCGCTGGTGGCGCTCGGGCTACTGGAACGACCCGGAGCGCACGGCGGAGCGGTTCCGCCCGCTGCCGGGCGACGCAGCCGGCGTGGCGCGCGCCGGAGCTCGCGGTCTGGTCGGGCGACACGGTGGTCGCCGACGAGGACGGCTTCCTCTACTTCGTCGGCCGCGACCGACGACATGATCAAGACCTCCGGCTACCGGGTCAGCCCCACCGAGATCGAGGAGGTCGCCTACGCGACCGGCCTGGTCGGCGACGCGGTCGCCCTCGGGGTCGAGGACGACCGGCTCGGGCAGCGCATCGTGCTGGTCGTCGACGCGCCACTCGAGCCGAGCCCGCTCGACGCCGGCGCCGCTGCTGGCCGAGCTGCGCCGCGCCGGCTGCCGCGCTTCATGGTGCCGGCCGAGGTCCGCGAGCATGGACGTGCTGCCGCGCTCGCCCAACGGCAAGTTCGACCGAGTGCTGCTGCGCAAGGAGGTGACGTGATGGCGAGCCGACCGTCTCGTCGACGCGATTCGGGACCGCCGGCGGCGAGCTGCTGGTCGGCGGCGATGCCGTTGTCGCGGCTCACCGCGCGGGTCGGCTCGACGCCGTACTTCGCCTACGACCGCGACGCGATCACCCGGCGGGTGGCCGAGCTGCGGGAGGCGCTCGGGCGCGACCATCGACATCGGCTACGCCGTCAAGGCCAACCCGATGCCGGCCGTGGTCCAGCACCTCGCCGGCCACGTCGACTCCCTCGACGTCGCCTCGGCCGGGGAGATGGCGCATCGCGCTCGACACCGGGATGCCGCCGAGACGGATCAGCTTCGCCGGCCCCGGCAAGACCGACGCCGAGCTGTCGCCGCGCCGTCGCGGCCGGCGTGCTGGTGGAGCTCGAGTCCGCGGGCGAGGCGCGCCGGATCGCCGCCGCCGGCGAGGACGCTCGGGCTGCGGCCGCGGGTCGCGGTCCGGGTCAACCCCGACTTCGCCGTCAAGGGCTCGGGCATGCGGATGGGCGGCGGGCCGCAGCAGTTCGGCGTCGACGTCGAGCAGGCGCCGGCGCTGCTGGAGCTGGTCGGCCGACCTCGACCTGCGGCTCGAGGGCTTCCACGTGTTCGCCGGCTCGCAGAACCTCCAGGCCGACGATCCTCGTCGAGGCCCAGCGACGCACGGTGGAGCTGCGTGCTCGCCCTGGCCGACAAGGCGCGGCCAGCCGCTCGACGTACCTCAACCTCGGCGGCGGCTTCGGCATCCCGTACTTCGACAAGGACGAGCCGCTGGACCTCGACCGGGTCGGCGAGAACCTGCGCCGACCTGGTCGACGACGTCGTGCTGCCGGCGCTGCCGTCGGCGCGGGTGGTCCTCGAGCTCGGTCGCTTCCTGGTCGGCGAGGCCGGGGTCTACGTCACGCGCGTGGTCGACCGCAAGGGGTCGCGCGGGACGACCTACCTCGTCGTCGACGGCGGGCATGCACCACCAGCTCGCCGCGTCGGGCAACCTCGGCCAGGTGATCCGGCGCAACTACCCGATCGCCGTCGGCAACCGGCTCGCCGACGCCGCCGACGCGGCACGGCCGACGTCGTCGGCTGCCTCTGCACGCCGCTCGACGTGCTGGGCGACGACGGTCGAGCTGCCCGATGCCGGCGCGGGCGACCTGGTGGTCGTCTTCCAGGCCGGCGCCTACGGCCTCACCGCCAGCCCCGACCCGGTTCCTGGGGCACCCTGCCCCGGCCGAGGTCCTGGTCTGACCACGATCCCGGACGAGGAGAGAAGAACGATGACGACGGATGTCTCACAGGTGTCGCCCGGCCCCCGAGGACGTGGTCGACGGTGTGATCGACGTTCTGGTGCGCACGCTGGGCCTCGAGGACCACGCCGCGACGATCGGTCCCGACACGCGTGCTCCTCGGCGAGCTGCCCGAGCTCGACTCGCTCGCGATCGTCGAGCTGGTGGTGGCGCTGGAGGAGCACTTCGACATCGTCGTCGAGGACGAGGACGTCACCGGCGAGGCGTTCGCGACCGTCGCCAGTCTCGCGTCGCTCGTGGCGCAGCGGGTCGCGTCCTGAAGGCGTCACCGCTCCGGCCCGCGGGTTTCGCTAGACGGGCCTGGCGGCCCTCCTCAACCACCGGACAGTGAGACGTCGCTGCTCGACACCGGCGGCCCTCCTCAAGGAACGGACCGTGAGAAGTCGCTGGTTGAGGAGGCGCGCTAGCGCCGTCTCGAAACCTGGAGAGTGACCGCCGCGGTGGGTCCGGGGTCTCGACTGGTCGCTCGGTCCGCTCGCTGCTCGACCACCGGTGTCGCCGAGAGCGGGCCTCCCTGAAATCGGGGAAAGGGTCGCTGTCGGGGTTCGGCGGGGTTCGTCGGTTCGGAAGGCTGGCCGCATGCAGCCGCAGCCGCACGTACTGGTCATCGTCCAGAACCTGCCGGTGCCGCTGGACCGGCGGGTCTGGCTGGAGTGCCAGGCGCTCCGACGGGCCGGCTACGACGTCAGCGTCATCTGCCCGAAGGGGCCCGGGGACCCGGCGCGCGAGACGATCGACGGGATCCGCATCTACAAGTACCGCCCGGCCCCGCAGGCCTCCGGCGTGCTCGGCTACGCCGTCGAGTTCGGCTACTGCTGGCTGCGCACGGCGCGTGCTGTCGCGACGCGTGTGGCGGGGCGCGCCCGTTCCAGGTGCTGCAGGCGTGCAACCCGCCGGACACCTACTGGCTGCTCGCCCGGGCCTGGAAGCGCCGCGGCGTCCGGTTCGTCTTCGACCAGCACGACCTCAACCCGGAGCTGTTCCTCTCCCGGTTCGGCGAGCCGCAGGGCCGCGGCGGGCGGCTGCAGCTGGCCGCGCTGCGCTGGCTGGAGCGGATGACCTACGGCACCGCCGACCACGTCATCTCGACCAACGAGTCCTACCGCCGCATCGCGATGGAGCGCGGCGGGCTCGACCCCGAGGACGTGACCGTCGTCCGCAGCGGCCCCGACACCGAGGCGATGCGCCCGGTGCAGCCGCCCGACGGAGCCGCCCCGCGCAAGCGCCACAACCTGGTCTACCTCGGCATCATGGGCCCGCAGGACGGCGTGGACACGATCCTCGAGGTGATGCACGAGCTCGTGCACGTGCGCGGCCGCGACGACGTGGAGGCGACGCTGCTCGGCTTCGGCGACTGCCTCGAGGACCTGCGGCGGCAGAGCACCGACATGGGTCTCGACGACGTCGTCACCTTCACCGGCCGGGCCGACCGCTCGATGATCGCCGAGCACCTGAGCGCCGCCGACGTCGGGCTGTGCCCCGACCTGAAGACGCCGCTCAACGACGTGTCGACCATGAACAAGACCATGGAGTACATGGCCTACGCGCTGCCGTCGGTCGCCTTCGACCTCGTCGAGACCCGGGTGTCGGGCGGCGACACCTGCCTCTACGTCGCCGTCCGGGGACGTCGAGGCGTTCGCCGACGCCGTCGAGCGGCTGCTCGACGACCCCGAGCTGCGCGCCGAGATGGCCGCGCGGGCCCGGGCCCGGGTGGCCGGCGAGCTCGACTGGCGGCCACAGTCGGCGGCGTACGTCGGGGTCTTCGACCGGCTGCTGCGGCGGACGCAGGCGCCGTTGGCGCTCGCCTCCGACGACGGCATGGGCCACTTCTACGTCGACCTCGAACGCGACGGCGAGCTGCGGCGCTTCGTGCTGGCGCGGGGCCCGGTGGCCGAGCCGGCCGTGAGCAGGCACTGGGAGCCTGAGGTGGGCGTGCGGATCTCGGTCGTCGGCTGCGGCTACCTCGGTGCCGTCCACGCCGCCGGGCTGGCGGCGATGGGCCACCAGGTCGTCGGCATCGACACCGACCCCGAACGGGCCGAGCGGCTCGCGGGCGGGCGGGCGCCGTTCTTCGAGCCCGACTTCGAGCAGCTGCTGGGCGACACGCTGGCGTCGGGCCGGCTCTGCTTCACGACCGACCCGGCCGCCGCAGCCGGGCGCGCGCGTCCACTTCGTCTGCGTCGGCACACCCCAGGGTCAGGACGACAGCGGCAGACCTCACCTATGTCGAGGCGGCGGTCGACGCCCTGCTGCCCGCACCTGCGACCCGGCGACGTCGTCGTCGGCAAGTCGACCGTGCCCGTCGGCACCGCCGAGCGGCTCGCCGCGCGCGTCAGCGCGCACGAGCCCGACGCGGTCCTCGTGTGGAACCCCGAGTTCCTGCGCGAGGGGTGCGCCGTGAAGGACACCCTGCAGCCCGACCGGATCGTGCTCGGCGTCCCGGCCGGACGCGCGGGCGACGCCGCGCGCGAGCTGCTGAGCCGGGTCTACGCCGCGCCGCTCGCGGCCGGCGCGCCACTCGTGGTCACCGACTACGCCACCGCCCAGCTGGTCAAGGTCGCCGCCAACGCGTTCCTGGCCACCAAGATCTCCTTCATCAACGCCATGGCCGAGATGTGCGAGGCGAGCGGCGGCGACGTCACGTCGCTGGCCGGAGCGCTGGGGCACGACGCCCGGATCGGGCGGCAGTTCCTGCGGGCCGGGCTGGGCTTCGGCGGCGGCTGCCTGCCGAAGGACATCCGCGCCTTCGCCGCGCGCGCCGACGAGCTCGGGTGTCGACGAGCTCGCCTTCCTGCGTGAGGTCGACGCGATCAACCTGCGGCGGCGCTCGCGGATGGTGACGCTGGCTCGCGCGGAGCTCGGGGGCGACCTTCGCGGCAAGCGCCTGGCCGTGCTCGGCGCGGCCTTCAAGCCGCACAGTGACGACGTCCGCGACTCACCTGCCCTCGACATCGCCGTGCGCCTCGCCGGGGAGGCGGCCGAGGTCGTCGTCACCGACCCCCAGGCGGTCGAGAACGCCCGGCGTCGCGCCCCGGACCTCAAGTACGCCCACTCCGCCGAGGAGGCCGCCACCGACGCCGACCTCGTGCTGCTCCTCACCGAGTGGCCGGAGTACGTCGCCCTCGACCCCGTCGAGCTGGGCGACATCGTCCACGACCGACGGGTGCTGGACGGACGGCTCGCCCTCGACCCGGCCGTGTGGCGGGCCGCGGGCTGGCGCTACCGCGGCCTCGGGCGCGCGGCGGGCGAGCAGCGATGACGTCCGTGGACAGTCCGCCGCGGATCCAGCCGTCGGCCGACGTCGACGACCGCGCGCAGATCGGCGCCGGCACCCAGGTGTGGCACCTCGCCCAGGTGCGCGAGGACGCCCGCATCGGCGTCGAGTGCACCATCGGTCGGGGCGCCTACGTCGGGCCCGGCGTCGTGCTCGGCGACCGGTGCAAGGTGCAGAACCACGCGCTCGTCTACGAGCCCGCCGTCGTGGCCGACGGCGTCTTCATCGGCCCGGGCGTGGTGTTCACCAACGACATGTTCCCCCGCGCGGTCAACCTCGACGGGTCGCTCCAGACCCACGACGACTGGAGCGCCGTCGCCGTCACCGTCGACACCGGCGCCTCGATCGGGGCCCGCGCGGTCTGTGTGGCCCCCGTGCGCATCGGCCGCTGGGCGATGGTGGCGGCCGGGTCCGTGGTGACCCGCGACGTCCCCGACTTCGCCCTGGTCGCCGGCGTGCCCGCACGGCGGGTGCGCTGGGTCGGCCACGCCGGCGTCCCCCTCCTGGACGAGGGCGAGGGCCGGTTCCGCTGCCCGCGCACGGGTCGCTCCTACCAGGAGACCGACGGCCAGCTCTCCGAAGCCTGATTCAGGCTCAGCGGACGACAGCAGGCGACCAGGCCTGCTCGATGAGCAGCTGCGGCTCGGCGGCAGCGTCGGTGTCGAGCGCCCACACGTCGGTCACACCGGCCTGCTCGCTGCGCGGCATCCCGTAGATCACGGTGTCGTCGTCGAGCCACTCGATCTGGTCGTCGACGTTGTGCGTCTCGCCGGCGAGCACGGTGCGCTCCCCGGTCGCGAGGTCGAGCACGGCAGGGGTCCAGCCGGGCCGGCCCTCCGGCTCGCCTGCCTGCTTGAACGCGATGCGGCTGCCGTCCGGCGACAACGACGGGCATTCGACGTCGCGGGCCACGGTGCTCAGGGTCCGCTCGACCAGGTCTCCGCGAGCGAGGTACGTCGTGCCCCGGGTGGCGACCGTGGCGTAGAAGGAGCGGTCGTCGACGAAGGTGACCCCCCAGACGTTGCGGTCGGCGGGCGTGACCTCGCGGCCGTCGATCTCGAGCCCGAACTTCTCGAGGTTGCCGTAGCTCTCGCCGTCGACGGCACGCACGACGGTGGCCGTCGAGAAGCCGGTGGACATGTAGGAGTGGCCGCTGACGAAGACCGTCGTCGCCACGAGCGAGCCGTCGTCGGAGAGTCGGGTCCGGCTGGGCAGGCCGGGCAGCGGCGTCGACGCCACCTGCTGCCACGCCGGGTCCAGGGTCAGCGCCGCGAACGTGGTCAGGACGCCGCGCTCGGTGACGAGGCAGGAGGCGCCGGCCGTGGTGGCGTCGACCCGCTCACAGGTGGCCCCGGTGAACCGGCGCGCGCCGGACGGGTCGTCGAGCGGCACCACCGCGACGGTGCCGTACTCCGCGTCGACCCCGGTGTGGCGGAAGGCGATGAACGACGACGTCGGGAGCGGCTCGGTGGCGGTGACGACCGGCACGCTGGGTGGCCTCTCCTGCTCACCGCGGACGCGGCGGAGGTCGGAGACGGCGTACGCCGCGCTCGCTCCCACCGCGAGGACGACGACCACGACGAGCGCCACGATCCGGCCGCGCTGCGTCATCGAACGCCTCCAGCCACGCGTGCGTCGAGGGGGCGCAGGGCGAGGACGCCGAGCGGGACGACGCCGGCCAGCACGACGCCGAGGGTGAGCAGCGCCGGCGTGGGGCCCACGAGGAACCAGAGCACGCCGAAGCCGATCGAGGCCAGCATCCGCGCGACGGCGACGACCGTCTGGGCTGCGGCGATGGAGGTGGCCCTCGCCTCGGGCACGAGACGGCCGGCCACGGCGGACAGGACGCCGTCGGTGGCGGCGTAGAACGCTCCCAGCAGCAGCAGGCTCACGACGGTGGTCAGGGCGCCCGCGAGCGGCACGGCGGCGCAGGCGTACGCCGCCGCGAGAGCGAGGTGGCCGAGCACCAGCACCTTCGCGCGACCGACCCGGTCGGCCAGCCGCCCGAACGGCAGGGCCAGCAGCAGGTAGGCGATGTTGGTCCCGACGAACAGCATCGGGAACCAGTACGTCGCGAAGCCGCTCGTCTCGAGCAGCGCGAGATAGATGAACCCGTCGCCGATGGTGAGCAGGGCCAGGCCGCCGGCCACGACGAGCAGCCTGCGCAGCCGGGGCGTGGAGACATCGGCCCACCGCACCCGTGGCGGCGCCTCGCCGGTGGAGCGGCCCCGCGCGCCCGTCGACGACGGGACGAAGAGCGCCGAGCAGCGCGAAGCCGACGACGGCGAAGCCCAGGGACACGACCAGGACGGTGGAGTACCCCGACGGGATCAGCCACAGGATCAGGGCGGCCAGCAGGGGGCCGATGGCTGCCCCGACCGTGTCGAGGGTCCGGTGCACGCCGAAGGCCCGGGCGACGTGGTCGGGGTCGGCCTCGGCGGAGATCATCGCGTCGCGCGGCGCCGTCCGGATGCCCTTGCCGACGCGGTCGACGGCGAGCACAGTGGTGATGGCGACGGCCCCGCCGACGAAGAGCAGGACGAAGCGGGCGACGGCTGAGAGGCCGTAGCCGACCGTTGCGATCCACTTCGGGCGGTCGGTGACGTCGGCGAGCCACCCGCTCGCCAGCCGGCTGATCGCGCTGACGCCCTGGTAGACGCCGTCCGCGACGCCGTACGCCACGGTCGAGAGGCCCACGGCGAACGAGAGGTAGAGCGGCAGGATCGAGGCCACCGACTCCGACGACACGTCGGTCAGCAGGCTGACGACGCCGAGCAGCACGACGACGCGTGCGACAGGCCGCGGCCGGGCCGTGTCCTGCGACTGGACCGCCGCCTCACGGCCCGGACGGTCGCTCAGCGACAGGTACATGACCCTCCCCCGGGAGTCGTGGCGAAGGGGCTAGGACGCATTTCCCCCTGGTGCGTCAAAGCCCCTTCAGTGCGTCCATCTCACCGATCCGGCGGTCGGGAGCGCGCGGGTGGCGGGCGGCCATCCCCAGAATTGGGGACGGGGCCCCGGGGTGGTCTGGACCCGCGCCTCGATGACGGCAGAGATCAGCCCCCGAAGATGTCGCCGAGGTCGTAGGACACGACCTCCTCGAGCTGGTCGTAGCCGCACGACTCGGGGTCGCGGTCGGGCCGCCAGCGCTTGAACTGGGCGGTGTGCCGGAAGCGGCGTCCCTCCATGTGGTCGTAGCCCACCTCGACGCACGCGCTCGGGCCGCAGCGGGGTGAACGAGAGGTCCTTGCCCTGGCTCCAGCGGCTCTGGGTGCCCGGCACCCGGTCGGGGTTGGCGGTCGAGGAACTCCTGCCAGCGGCCCCACGGGGTGGTCCTCGATGGGCACGACGAGCTGCTGCAGCTCCTGCCATCAGCTCGGCACGGCGTGCGGCGGTGAAGCTGGCGCTGACGCCGATGTGCTGCAGCTCGCCGTCGGCGTACAGGCCCAGGAGCAGGCTGCCGAGCAGCGGGTTCTCCGGCGTCGAGGTCTTGTGGTCGCGGTAGCCGGCGACCACCACGTCGGCGGTGCGCTCGTGCTTGATCTTGAGCATCGTGCGGGCATTGGGCTGGTACGTCGCGCCGAGCGGCTTGGCGATCACGCCGTCGAGCCCGGCGCCCTCGAAGGCCCGGAACCACTCCTCGGCGACGGCAGGGTCGGTCGTGGTGCGGGTCAGGTAGCACGGCCCCGCTCTCCGCCGGGCTGCCCTTGAGGTGGGCCAGCGCCTCCTCCAGCGCCGCGCGTCGCTCGGTGAACGGCGTGTCGAGGTACGACGTGTCCCCGAGCGCGAGCAGGTCGAACGCCACGAAGCCGGCCGGGGTCTTCTCGGCGAGCATGGCGATCCGCGCACTCGGCCGGGTGGATCCGCTCCTGCAGCGTCTCGAACTCCAGCCTCTCCCCGCCGTCCTCGGTCGGGAGCGCGACGAACAGCTCGCCGTCGAGCACGCACCGGTCGGGCAGCTGCTCGCGGGCCGCCGCCGCGACCTCGGGGAAGTAGCGGGTCAGCGGCTTGGTGTTGCGGCTGGCCAGCTCGACCTCGTCGCCGTCCTTGAAGACCAGGCAGCGGAACCCGTCCCACTTGGGCTCGAACGAGAGCCCGCCGTACTTCTCCGGATCGGGGATCCCCTTCACCGCCTTGGCCAGCATCGGCAGGACGGGTGGCATGACAGGCAGATCCATGCCGGAAACCTAACCGCGTCCCGGCGACCACAGACAGAGCCGAGCAGGCGGTAGTTGCACCGGAGGAGCGAAGCGGGGGAAGGTGAACTACCGCCGGCTCGGCGAGGTGTCCACGGTCCGGGAGCCGACAGCGACCTGCCGGGAAGCGGGTTTGCCTGTGACAGCGACCCGAGTTCCTCCCTCTAGTCTTCTGTCTGTTCTTCCCCGGTTGGTCTGCCGGCAGGGCCCGCCTGACTTTGAATCAGGACTAGCGACGTAGGTTCGACTCCTACCCGGGGAGCCAAGAGCTCCAGCCGAAGGGACCGTGCATGCTGCGCCGAACAACGTGACCGTGATCGTCCTCGCCGCCGGTGGCGGCACCCGGATGAGGTCCAAGACCATGAAGGTCCTGCACCAGGTCGGCGGGCGCAGCATGGTCGGCCACGTGCTCACCGCGGTCCGGGCGTCGAGCCGCAGCGCATCGTGGCCGTCGTCGGCACCCAGCGCGAGCAGGTGGGCCCGCACATCCAGGCGCTTCGCGCCCGACGTGGTGCTGGCCGTCCAGGAGGTGCTCGACGGGACGGCGGGCGCGGTCCGGGTGGCGGTCGAGGCGAGCCGGCCCACCGGGCACGGTGGTCGTGGTCACCGCGGACACCCCGCTGCTGGAGGGCGAGAGCCTGAAGGCGTTCGCCGCCGAGCACGAGGCGGCCGAGCGCGCGGTGAGCATCCTGTCCGGGGTGGTCGGCGACCCCTTCGGCTACGGCCGGATCGTCCGCGACGCCGACGGCGACGTCGAGGCGATCGTCGAGGAGAAGGACGCGACGCCGCAGCAGCGCGACATCCGCGAGATCAACAGCGGCATCCTGGCCTTCGACGCGGAGTTCCTGCTCGACGCGCTGCCGCGGATCGGCAACGACAACGCCAAGGGCGAGTTCTACCTGACCGACACCGTGGGGCTGGCCCGCGACGCCGGCCTGACCGTCGGCGCCTACCCGATCGACGACGTGATGCAGACCGAGGGCGCCAACGACCGCGCCCAGCTCGCCGCGCTCGGCCGCGAGATGAACCGCCGGATCGTCACCCGCTGGATGCGCGAGGGCGTCACGGTGATGGACCCCGCGACCACCTGGATCGACGCCGACGTCCGGCTCGCGCCCGACGTCACGATCCTGCCCGGCACCCAGCTGCTCGGCGCCACCGTCGTGGCCGAGGACGCCGTCATCGGCCCGGACACCACGCTGAAGGACTGCGAGATCGGCGTCGGGGCCCGCGTCGTGCGCACCCACGGCGAGCTCGCGGTGATCGGCGCCCGGGGCGACCGTCGGGCCGTTCTCCTACCTGCGACCCGGCACCCTGCTCGGCGCCCGCGGCAAGATCGGCGCGTTCGTCGAGGTGAAGAACAGCACCATCGGCGACGGCGCCAAGGTGCCGCACCTGTCCTACGTCGGCGACGCCGAGATCGGCGCGGGCGCCAACATCGGCGCCGGCACGATCTTCGCCAACTACGACGGCACCGCCAAGCACCGCACCGTGGTCGGCAAGGGCGCCAAGACCGGCTCCAACAACACCTTCGTGGCGCCGGTCCGGATCGGCGAGGGCGCGATGACCGGCGGCGGCACGGTGGTCCGCAAGGACGTGCCGCCGGGCGCGCTGGCGGTGTCGGCGGCGACCCAGCGCAACCTCGAGGGTCACGTCGAGCGGCGGGCCGCCAAGCTCGCCCGCGACCGGCGGCGGCCGCCGGAACCGCCCCGGACGACCCCGGCCTGGGCGACCGACCGGGTGCGGAGAATCCTGACCGTGGGCGCCAAGAGCAAGAAGACCACCAAGAAGCACCTGATGGTCTTCAGCGGCCGGGCGCATCCCGAGCTCGCCGACGAGGTCTCCGAGATGCTCGGCAGCCCGCTGGTCCCGACGTCGGCGTACGAGTTCGCCAACTCCGAGATCTACGTCCGCTACGAGGAGTCGGTGCGCGGCAGCGACGCCTTCGTGCTCCAGAGCCACACCGCTCCGATCAACGAGTGGATCATGGAGCACCTGATCATGGTCGACGCCCTCAAGCGGGCGAGCGCCAAGCGCATCACCGTGGTGATGCCGTTCTACGGCTACGCCCGGCAGGACAAGAAGCACCGCGGCCGCGAGCCGATCTCGGCCCGGCTGATGGCCGACCTCTTCAAGACCGCCGGCGCCGACCGGCTGATCTGCGTCGACCTGCACGCCGACCAGATCCAGGGCTTCTTCGACGGCCCGGTCGACCACCTGATGGCGCTGCCGATCCTGGCGGACTACGTCCGGGAGAAGTACGGCGACCAGCAGCTCGCCGTGGTCTCGCCCGGACGCCGGCCGGATCAAGGTGGCCGAGCGCTGGTCGGCCAGGCTCGGCGGCGCGCCGCTGGCCTTCATCCACAAGACCCGGCGCACCGACCGGCCCAACGAGGCCGTGGCCAACCGGGTGGTGGGCCTCGTCGAGGGCCGGATGTGCGTCCTGGTCGACGACATGATCGACACCGGCGGCACCATCGTCGCCGCGGCCGAGGCGCTGATGAAGGACGGGGCCGCGGGCGTCATCATCGCGGCGACCCACCCGATCATGAGCGGCCCCGCGGTCGACCGGCTCAAGAACAGCCCCGCCATCGAGGTGGTGGTCACCAACACCCTGCCGCTGACCGACGAGCAGCGCTTCGACAAGCTCACCTGCCTGTCGATCGCGCCGCTGCTCAGCCAGGCGATCCGCGAGGTCTTCGAGGACGGCTCGGTCACCAAGATGTTCGACGGGCACGCCTGAGCCGGCGCCGGCGCTAGCCCTCCGCACCGCGCGCAGGTCGTCGAGCGGTCCTCCCAGCGGCCGCAGGAGCAGCGGCGGCACGTCGCCCGCGAGCGCCGTCGTCGAGGTCGCGACCTGGCCGTCGGTGAGCGGCCACGGCCGGGAAGGCGTTCCCGAGCTGGTCGGCGAACGTCGGCCCGCGCTCGATGGCGAGCGCGGGCGCCTCGGCGGCGTAGCGGTCGACGTACGGCGCGACCAGGTCGGCCTGCTCGAGGTCCCAGAGGCCCGCTCGGCCACGGCCTCGAACTCGCGGTTGGACACGTGCGGGTCCTCGGTCATCCGCTCCCAGGCCGCGGCCTTCGCCGCGGCGGTCGGGATCGCCGCGAGCGCGCCGGCCGCGCCGAGGTCCGCCGACGATGGTGCCGTCGGCCGCGCTCGCGCTCGATGCGCGTCGGCGTCGAGCGCGCCGAGCGCAGGCCAGCCGGTGCACGGCCAGCCAGCGCAGGGTCGGGTCGTCCGTCGTCGACCCAGCCGCGCAGCCGGTCGGCGTCGGTGTCGGCGGCCGCCAGGTAGCGCGTCAGCACCACGGCCTGAGGTCGGGCGGCGGTCGCGGCGAGCGCTGCGTCGGCAGGCGGCCGCCAGGGCACGACCAGCGCCGCCGTCGCGCCGCGCGGCCGGCGCGAACGAGCGGGAGCAGCGGATCCGCGACCCAGCGGAGCACCCCGGCGACGATCGCGGGAGCGCGCTCGGTCGGGAGGTGGTCGGGCACCAGGTCGAGGAAGTCGTCGAGCGGCGAGCTCGCCGGTCGCACACCAGGTCGAACGCGGTCGTCCAGAGCAGGGCCCGGGTGGCCGGTCTCGGGCACCTGCGAGAGCCCGGCCTCGACGGCCGCCCACGACTGGTCGTCGAGGCGGACCCGGGCGTAGGTCTCCCCGGCCGCGTTGGGCACGACGACTGCGGCGCCCGGGCAGCCGGACCGGCGTCGTCGCCGACGTCGACGAAGGTCGAGCCCAGACCTCGCGCCAGTCGGCGTCGTACGTCGTGACCCGGAGCCGGTGCGGCCGGCTGCCGTCGCCGGACCAGGACCTCGTCGCCGTCGCGGGTGGCCGGATCGTGTCGAAGCCGGTGCGTGCGCAGCCAGCCCTCGACCCAGGCGCGGACGTCGCGGTCGGACGCCTCGTCGAGGGCGGCGACGAAGTCGTCGAGCGTGGCGTTGCCCCACGCGTGCCGGGACAGGTAGGCGTTCACCCCGGCGAAGAACGCGTCGTCGCCGATCCAGGTGACCAGCTGGCGCAGCGCGGAGTTGCCCTTGGCGTAGGACAGCGCGTCGAAGTTGGCGGAGGCCGCGTCGACGTCGGGGACGTCCTCGGCCGTGGGCGCGACGGGGTGGGTGGAGCGCCGCTCGTCGGCGGCGTAGGCCTCGGGCTTGCGGCCGATCGTGAAGTCGACGAAGGCGCCCTCGATGCCGGCGGCCTCTCGGAGACGCGGAAGCCGAGGTAGTCGGCGAAGGACTCCTGCAGCCAGGTGTCCTCCCACCAGGTCATGGTGACCAGGTCGCCGAACCACATGTGCGCCATCTCGTGGGCGATCACCATCGACCGGACGCGTCGCTCCGGCTCGGTGGGCGCGCTGAGCGGCAGCAACTCGTCGCGGTAGGTGACGCAGCCCGGGCGTCTCGACGGCGCCCCAGTTCTGGCCGGGCACCATCACCTGGTCGTAGGAGTCGAACGGGTACGGCTCCTCGAAGATCCGGGCGTAGTGGTCGAAGCAGGTCTCGGTCACCCGGCGCAGGTCGGCGGCGTCGCGCTCGAGCGCGCCCGCAGCGAGGCCCGCGCGTGCCAGCCGAAGTCCAGCCCGGCGTGCTCCCAGGTGACCGACACCCACGGCCCGCCGCAGACCACGAACATCGCCGGCGGGATCGGCGGGGTGGTCGCGAACTTCCAGCGCCGTCGCCTCGCCGGTCTTCGCCCGGCCGTTGGCGAGCACGGTCCAGTGCCCGGGGCGCGGTCACCACGGAGCGAGATCGGCGCCTTCAGGTCGTTCTGGTCGAAGCAGGGGAAGACCCGGTGCGCGAGGTCCATGCCGAGGTACGCCGACGCGTAGACCTCGCCGTCGGCCGGGTCGGTGAAGTGTGCATGCCCTCGCCGTCGGTGACGTAGGGCAGCCGGGCCTCGACGACGACCTCGTGCCGCGCCGCAGGTCGCGCAGCGGGATCCGGCGGCCGTCGTACTCCGCCGCGACGCCGTCGACGCGCACCTCGCTGCGCGTGCGTGAGCTCCAGGAACGTCGAGGCGCCGGGCTCCGCACACGCGAAGGTGACCTCGGCGCGGACGCCGAAGGTCTCCGCGGTCGGTCAGGTCGAGGGCGAGGTCGTAGGCCACGTCCGAGAGCAGGGCGGCCCGGGCGCGGGCCTCGTGCGAGGGTCAGGGACACCGTCCGCACGCTACGCGGATTCGCCTGACAGCCCGGGCGGCCGCCCTAGACTGCTGCGGTTGCCTCGGCGAGGGAGCTCGACTCCGTGATCGACTGGGCTGGTCCACAGAGCCGCGCCGTCGTCCGGGTGCGGCTCTTGTGCTGTCCGGGGCCTCCACGAACACCGACCGATCCCACGGCACGTAGGAGATCGGCATGGCTGCCGAGAAGATCACCGCCGAGAAGCGCACCGAGTTCGGCAAGGGTGCCGCCCGCCGGATCCGGCGCGAGGACAAGATCCCCGCCGTCGTCTACGGCCACGGCAACGACCCGATCCACCTGACCCTGCCCGGCCACGCCACGATGATGGCCCTCAAGCACGGCGGCTCCAACGCGGTGCTCGACCTCGCAGATCGACTCCGGCACCCAGCTGGCCCTGGCCCGCGAGGTGCAGGTCGACCCGATCCGCCGGGTCATCGAGCACATCGACTTCGTCGCCGTCCGTCTCGGCGAGCGGGTCACCGTCGACGTGCCCGTCCACCTCGTCGGCGACGCCGCCCCCGACACCCTGGTCGTCACCGAGAACTCCACCGTCCAGCTCGAGGCCGAGGCGACGCACATCCCCGAGTTCATCGAGATGGACATCCAGGGCGCCGCGATCGGCACCCAGATCCACGCCTCCGACCTCGCCCTGCCCGAGGGCACCACGCTGCTGATCGACCCGGAGACCCTGATCGTCAACATCACCAGATGCCAGCGCCGAGGACATCGAGGCGGAGCTGGAGGAGGCCGAGGCCGAGGTCGGCATCGAGCGCGACCAGTCCGACGAGGAGATGGCCGAGGCCGCCGAGGCCGCCGAGGCTGCCGACGGCGAGGCCGGCGACGCGGCGCAGGCCGAGGGCTCCGACAGGAGTGACCCCGTGCTCCGGCGGCTCGGGGGTGGCGGTCGGGCACCGCGACCGCGCACGAGGAGGAGGATGGAGGCGACATGGGACGAGGTCTGGCTGGTGGTCGGCCTGGGCAACCCCGGGCCGACGTACGCCGGTCACCGCCACAACGTGGGCTACCTGGTCGCCGACGAGCTGGCCACCGGCTGGGCGGCTCCTGGCGCGCCCACAAGACCGGTCGCGCCGACGTCGTCGAGGGCCGGGTCGGCCGCGCTCGGCGGCCGGGCACCCCGCGCGGTGCTGGCCCGGCCCGCTGCTACATGAACGAGATCGGCGGGCCGATCAAGGCGCTGGTCACGTTCTACAAGATCGAGCCGGACCACCTCGTCGTCATCCACGACGAGCTCGACATGCCCTTCGGCACGATGCGCATCAAGCTCGGCGGCGGCGACAACGGGCACAACGGCCTGCGCTCGGTGCGCTCGGCGCTGGGCACCGGCGACTTCTACCGGGTGCGCGTCGGCATCGGCCGGCCGCCGGGCCGGCAGGAGGTCAGCGGACTTCGTGCTGTCGAACTACTCCACGGCCGAGCGCAAGGACGTGCCCTTCCAGGTCTACGACGCCGCCGACGCGGTCGAGTCCCTGGTCACCGTCGGCCTCGCGCGGACCCAGCAGGAGTACAACGGCTGACCCGGTCGTCTCCGGCTCGTACCCAAAGCAGGGGAGCGGCCAGGCTCGACCCGGCGTGACCCGTCTCGCCGCTGAGATCGTGCGGTCATGTCCGTGGTCAGCCGCGCTCGTCGCCGCACCCTCGTCGTCCTCGGCGTGGTGCTGGTCGGCATGCTGGCGGCGTCCGCCGTGGCCCATCACCACCTCTTCGGCCAGGTGACGCGCATCGAGGGAGCATTCACGGGGCTGAGGCATCGTCCGGCACCCGCCGACGACGGGTCCATGACCGTGCTCGTCATCGGCGCCGACCAGCGCCCTGCGACCGGCGCGTCCGGCCCGGGCTGGCTGCCGGGCGCCGGGGCGTCGGCTGTCCTGGTCGTCCACCTGTCCGCCGACCGGATGTCGGCCCGGGTGGCGTCGCTGCCCCTGGTCGGCCACATCGCCTCGGCCGTCGACGCAGGCCAGGCCGCCGCGGTCGGCGCGGTCGAGGACCTCACCGGCGTCCGGGTCGACCACCTCGCTGTTCTGGACTGGTCGGCTCTCGGTCGACTTCCGGGCGCCGGCCATCCCGTCGTGGGGCCGGTCCCTGACGCGACCGAGCGGGCTGCTGCCGACCAGGCCTACCTGCGGGAGGTCGTCGAGGACAGTCTGCACGCCGAGCTGCGGAAGCAGCCCTGGACGGTCTACCACCTCGCCGACCAGATGGCCGGCGCCCTGGCGATCGACGACCAGTGGTCGTCGTTCGGCATCGCGCGGCTGATCGTCTCCTTGCGCAACCTCCGCTCGGGCGACATCTCCTTCGTCGTGGCGGGTGGCCGCGAGCAGGTCAGGAGTGCCGCATGAGCCATGAACCCCGCGCGCTCAGGAGCGCGACCACTCCGCCGACCGCAGCACCTGCCGGACAGGACGCCTGATGCCGAAAGCCCTACCTCGCTCACGCCGGACGGCGTGGCTCGCCTCGCTCGCCCTCGTCGCGGCGATGCTGCTGGTCCCGGCCCTCGCTGCGCCGACCCAGGCGGCCATCGACCCGTGCGGCCCGGCGGGCAACAAGATCTCCTGCGAGAACAGCTTGCCGGGCACTCCGCGCGCGGAGTGGGACGACCACTACGGCGCCGGGTCCGACACGCTCCAGGGCTTCTCGACCGAGATCTCGGTCAACGTCGGACAGCGCGTCGACTTCAAGATCGACACCAACGCCAACGCGTACACGATCGACATCTACCGCACGGGCTACTACAACGGCGACGGCGCGCGGAAGGTCGGCGAGCGTCTCGCCGTCCGTGGCACTGCCGCAGCACCAGCCGAACTGCATCAGCGACGTCCAGACCCAGCTCTACGACTGCGGCAACTGGGCCGTCTCCGCGTCATGGAACGTCCCGGCCACGGCCGTCTCCGGCGTCTACATCGCGCGCCTGCACCGCGCCGGACCTCGACGAGTCCAGCCACATCACCTTCATCGTCCGCGACGACGCCAGCCACAGCGAGCTCGTCTTCCAGACCGCGGACACCACCTGGCAGGCCTACAACACCTACGGCGGCTCCAACTTCTACTAGGGCGGCGCCAACGGCCGCGCCTACAAGCTCTCCTACAACCGGCCGATGCTCACCCGCGGCGGCACCGGCGGGCGCGACTTCTACTTCGCCGACGAGTACCCCGCCGTGCGGTTCCTGGAGAAGAACGGCTACGACGTCACCTACATCTCCGGCGTCGACACCCACCGCCGCGGCAACCTGTTGCTCAACCACGAGACCTACCTCTCGGTCGGTCACGACGAGTACTGGAGCGGTCCGCAGCGCGCCAACGTCGAGGCGGCCCGCGACGCCGGGGTCAACCTGATGTTCCTGAGCGGCAACGAGATGTACTGGCGCGTCCGCTACGAGCCCTCGGCCGACCCGAGCGCCACGCCGTACCGCACGCTCGTCAGCTACAAGGAGACCTGGGACAACGCGAAGATCGACCCGTCGCCAGGAGTGGACAGGCACCTGGCGTGATCCTCGCTACGCCTCGCCCGCCAACGGCGGCGGCCGTCCGGAGAACGCCGTGACGGGCACCGCCTACATGGTCAACGACGACGACCTCGCGGTCACCGTGTCGTCGGAGGAGGGCAAGCTGCGCCTCTGGCGCAACACCAGCCTGACCTCCGTCCCGGCGGCGGGAGAAGCGGGCCCTGGCGCCCCACACCATCGGCTACGAGTCCAACGAGGACCTCGACAACGGTTACCGGCCGGCCGGTCTGATGCGGCTGTCGACGACGACCGGCCCGACGCCGCAGTACCTCCAGGACTTCGGCAACACCGTGCTGCCGGGCACCACGACCCACCACCTCACGATGTACAAGGCGCCGAGCGGCGCGCTGCGTGTTCAGCGCCGGCTCGGTCCAGTGGACCTGGGGCCTCGACGCGGTGCACGACAGCCCGTACGCCGCCGAGCCGGCCGACGCGCGCATGCAGCAGGCGCAGGTCAACCTGCTCGCCGACATGGGCGCGCAGCCGACCACGCTGCAGGCCGAACCTGGTCGCGGCGACCGCGTCGACCGACACCACCGGGCCCACGGCGACGATCACGTCGCCGGCGGCCGGCTCGCAGCAGCCCAACGGCTCCCAGGTGACCGTCAGCGGCACCGCCACCGACGCAGGCGGCGGACGTGTCGCGGGGGTGGAGGTCTCCACCGACGGCGGCACGTCGTGGCACCCTGCCACCGGCACCACGTCGTGGAGCTACACCTACGTCCAGCACGGCCAGGGCACCGTCCCGGTCAAGGTCCGCGCCACGGACGACAGCGCCAACATCGGCGCGGTCGCCTCGCGTGACCTCGACGTGCGCTGCTCCTGCTCGGTCTTCGGCGCGACGGTCCCGCCGGTCCCGGCCGCCGACGACAACTCGGCCGCCGAGCTCGGGCTGCGCTTCACGCCGACCGTCGACGGGTTCGCCTCAGGCGTCCGCTTCTACAAGGGCGCCGGCAACGGTGGCACCCACGTCGGCTCGCTCTGGAGCACCGGCGGTCAGCAGCTGGCCACGGTGAGCTTCACCAACGAGACCGCCACCGGGTGGCAGTCCGCGAGCTTCTCGCAGGCGGTCGAGCTGACGGCCGGCACGACGTACGTCGTCTCCTACACGGCGCCGCAGGGGCGCTACGCCGTGCAGAGCGAGGCGTTCACCGCCGCCGGGGTGCAGGCGCCGCCGCTGGCCGTGGCCGGTGGCTGGGGGGCGACGCCCGCCGGCGTCTTCGCCAACCCGGGTCAGTTCCCCATCAACAGTCACAAGAACACCAACTACTTCGTGGACGTCATGTTCACGACCGTCGACGAGTCGCCGCTGGGCGTCACCAACCGGTCGCCGCTGCCGGGCGCCTCGAGCGTGCCGCCCGCGACGAACGTGCAGGGCCGCTTCACCAAGCCGGTCGTGGCCGGATCGCAGTCGATCACGGTGACGGCCTCGGGTCAGGCGGTCGCGGGCGACACGTCGTACGACGCCGCGACCCGCACGATCACGTTCGACCCGACCGCCCCGCTGGCCGCCGACACCGTCTACGACGTCGAGGTCGCGGGCACCGACAACCTCGGCAACGCGGTGTCGTCGGGAGGCACCTGGTCGTTCCGCAGCGCCAAGGCGCCGACGACGCCGGGCGTCTGCCCGTGCTCGCTCTTCGAGGACTCCACGACGCCGACGGTGCTGAAGGCCGACGACAACGCCGCGGTCACCCTCGGCGTTCGGTTCGCGCCGACCGTCGACGGCAAGATCACGGCAGTCCGCTTCTACAAGGGCCCCGACAACACCGGCAGCCACACGGGCACGCTCTGGTCGGTCAACGGAACGTCGCTCGCGACGGGCACCTTCGCCGGCGAGTCGACGATGGGCTGGCAGACGCTGACCTTCGCCTCCCCGGTGGCGGTCACCAAGAACACCGAGTACGTCGCGTCGTACCGCACCACGGTCGGCAAGTACTCCTACACGCCCGGCCAGTTCGGCGCGACCGACCTCTCGCGTGGACCTCTGCGCGTGGCGCCGGACTCGGGCGCCTACACCTACGGCACCGGATTCCCCGGCGCGACGGCGAGCACCAACTACCTGGTCGACGTGGTGTTCGAGCGCAACGCACCGGCACTGTCGGTGGCGCAACGCCGGCCGGCAGTCGACGCGACGAACGTCAGCCGCACCACGACGATCGACCTGTGGGTCTCCGCGGCGCTGGCGCCCGGTGCCTCGATGCAGGTCGAGCGCAACGGCCAGCCCGTGACGGGTGCGACGAGCCTCGGCGGCGGCGACCAGCGCCTGAGCTTCGTGCCGGCGCAGCCGCTGCCGGCCGACTCCCTCTTCACCGTCACGGCCACGGGTCTCGTCTCGCAGGAGGGAGCCGCGCTGGCGAACCAGACGTGGACCTTCCACACGGACACGGCCTCCGACGACGCGCTGGCCGACACGATCCACGGCAACGTCACGCCCGCTACCGAGGGCTCGGAGGAGAACGACGCCATCGAGGTGGGGACCGTCTTCACCCCGACCGTCGACGGCTCGGTCTCAGCGATCCGGTTCTTCAAGGGCATCGAGAACACCGGCACCCACGTCGGCACGCTGTGGACCGCAGCCGGCGCACCGTTGGGCAGCGTCACGTTCCAGAACGAGACGCCGTCCGGCTGGCAGCGCGCCACACTGCCCCAGCCCGTGCCGGTCACGGCAGGCACGGAGTACGTCGTGTCCTACTACGCCCCGAACGGGCACTACGCCGCGACGCCGGGGTTCTTCACCGACGCACGCACCTCGGGCGACCTCACGACGCCGCAGGGGGCCGCGAGGTTCCGCTACGGCGCCGGTGGCGGATTCCCGACGGGCGCGTTCGGCTCGCCGAGCTACTTCGTCGACGTCGAGCTCGACGGTGCCACGCCGCTCGGCATCGCCGGCCGGACACCGTCGCCCGACGCGACGGGCGTCGCCGAGGGCACGACCGTGTCCGTGACGTTCAGCGAGGCGATCGGCACCGGCCACACCCTCGCGCTGTCGCTGGGCGGGACGCCGGTCGCCGGGTCGCAGGCCCTGTCCGGGGACCGGAAGACGCTGACCTTCACACCGTCAGCGGCGCTGCCGCTCGACCGCGACGTCCAGGCCGCCCTCACCGGGGTGGTCGCCCAGGACGACGGGTCCGCGCTGGGCGACACCTCCTGGTCCTTCCGGACCCGAGCTCCTGCACCGATGACGCTGGAGTCGCGCAGCCCGCTGGCGGGCGCGACCGGAGTGTCCCGGACGACGACGGTGACGGCGACGTTCAGCCAGCCGGCCGCGCCCGGCTGGTCCCTCGTGGTCACCGGTCCCAGCGGCTCCGTCGCCGGCGGCGCTGTGCTGTCCGCGGACGGGAAGACCGTGACCTTCACCCCGGGCGCCCAGCTCGCCGCGAGCACGACCTTCACCGCGACGCTCTCCGGCGTGGTCTCGGCCGAGGGCGCTGCGCTCGCCACCACGGCGTGGTCGTTCACGACGCAGGCGCCTCCGCCGATCACCATCACCGCGCGCAACCCTGCTCCCGGGGCGACGAACGTGAACCGGTCGGGGCCGGTCACCGTGACGTTCTCGGTGCCCATCGCCAACGGCTACGCCATGACGTTGCGGGTCGGCACCACCACCGTCGCCGGCACCGTGGCCAGGTCCACCGACCAGCGGACGCTGACGTTCACCCCGACCGGGTTGATGCCCGCCTCGTCGACGGTCACCGTGACGCTGACGGGGGTCGTCTCGACCGACGGGGTCGCGCTCGGCACCCAGTCGTGGACGTTCGGGACGGCGCCGCGCCCCACGCTCACCCAGACCCTCTTCACCGGCCTCACCCCGGCCCAGACGTCCACGAACACGCGGGCGATCGAGGTCGGCACGCACTTCACGACCTCGGTCGCCGGCAACCTCACGGCCATCCGCTTCTACAAGGCGTCCCAGGACACCGGGACGCACACGGTGGCCGTCTGGCGCTCCAACGGCACCCTGATCACCCGGCAGACGGTGACGGGCGAGTCCGCCTCCGGCTGGCAGACCAGGACGTTGACGACGCCCGTCGCGCTGACCGCCGGGACGGCGTACGTCGTGTCCTACACCTCGCCCACGGGGCGCGTCTCACTGACGAACAACTTCTGGACGAGCGGCTCCTACACCCAGGCTCCGCTGAGCGCCGCGCGCAACCAGAACGGTCGCTACCGGTACACCACGGGAGCGTTCCCGAACACGGTGGCGACGGGCACCAACTACTTCGTCGACCCGGTCTTCCAGTACCTCGGGCCGTAGCCGCCGAAGCACCACTCACCACACGCACCAACAGGAAGCCATCACAGGACCGGGGGGAAACACCGATGGACGAGCGTCGACCATGAGCCGGCTGCACGTGATGAAGCCGTGGCTCGGCGAGGAGGAGCAGCACGCCCTCGCCGAGGTGATCGCGTCGGGCTGGGTCGCGCAGGGCCCGAAGGTCGCGGAGTTCGAGCGCGCCTTCGCGGAGTCCGTGGAGGCGGCGCACGCCGTGGCGGTGTCGTCGTGCACGACCGGCCTGCACCTGGCCCTGATGGTGGCCGGGGTCGGGCCCGGCGACGACGTCGTCGTGCCGTCGTTCTCGTTCATCGCGACGGCCAACGCGGCGGTCTACGTGGGGGCGCGGCCCGTGTTCGCCGACGTCGACCCGGTGACCGGCAACCTCACCGCCGCCACCGTCACCCGAGCCATCACCGAGCGCACCACGGCCGTCGTCGCGGTCGACCAGGGCGGCGTGCCGGTCGACCTCGACGCCCTGCGTGAGGTCTGCGACCGGCGCGGGATCGTGGTCATCGAGGACGCCGCCTGCGCGGCCGGCTCGACCTACCGGGGCCGACCGGTCGGCGCCGGCGCCGAGATCGCCGCCTGGTCCTTCCACCCGCGCAAGATCCTGACGACCGGCGAGGGCGGCATGGTCACCACGTCCCGCGCCGACTGGGCGGCCCGCGCGCGGACGCTGCGCGAGCACGCGATGGACGTGTCGGCGTCCGCGCGGCACTCGCAGGTGCTGGCCCCGGCCGAGTGCTACACCGAGGTCGGCTTCAACTTCCGGATGACCGACCTCCAGGCCGCGGTCGGCCTGGTCCAGCTGCGACGGCTGCCCGAGGTCGTGGCCCGGCGGCGAGCGCTCGCCGCCGGCTACACCAAGACGATCGCGGACATCGCGGGTCTGCGGGCCGTGACCGACCCGGCGTGGGGCACCACCAACTACCAGAGCTACTGGGTCGAGGTGCTGCCGGACTACCCGACCGACCGCGACGGCCTGCTGGAGCGGCTGGCGCACGCCGACATCTCCGCGCGGCGAGGCATCATGGCCGCTCACCGGCAGCCGGCGTACGCCCATCGCGACACCGGCGACAGCCCGCTCACCGCGACCGCCGCGCTGACGGACCACACCCTGATCCTGCCGCTCTTCCACGAGATGTCCGACTCCGACCAGCAACGCGTGGTCGACGTGCTCAGGGACCCGGACTGATGAGGGGGCTGCTGCTGGTCGCGGCCGGCGGGCTCACCCGCGAGGTCCTCCAGGTGCTGAGGTTGACCGGCGAGCACGCGCGCTCGCTCGTGCTCGACGACGACCCCGACCGCTGGGGACAGACCCTCGACGGGCGCCGGGTGGTCGGCGGGCTCGACCTGGTCACGGAGTACGACGACCACGGCCTGCTCGTCTGCGCCGGGAAGGGGGCCACCCGGCGGCTGCTGACCGAGCGGCTGGCCGCGCTCGGCGTGGACGAGTCCCGCTACGCGACGGTCGTGCACCCGCGGGTGCACGTGCCGGCCGGCTGCTCGATCGGGCGCGGCAGCATCCTCCTCGAGGGCGTCGTGATGACGGCCGACGTGCAGCTCGGCGAGCACGTCGTGGCGATGCCCCACGTCACGCTGACCCACGACGACGTCGTCGACGACTACGCCACCCTCTGCGCAGGGGTGACGCTCGGCGGCGGCGTCCACGTCGGCGCGGCGGCGTACCTCGGCATGCGCGCCAGCGTCCGCGAGAACGTCCGCGTGGGCGCCGGGAGCCTGCTCGGCATGGGTTCGGTGCTGCTGAAGGACCTGCCGGCCGGCGGTCGTTGGGCCGGTGTTCCCGCCGCCCCGATGCGGGCCGGGTGGTGGGGGGCTGAGATGCGCTTCCACCGGCCTCGGCCGCTGCCCGCGCGCCCGCGGCGTCCCCGGGTCTCGGTCGTGGTGCCGTGCTACCGCTACGGGCACTTCCTGCCCGCAGCGGTCGCCAGCGCCCTCGACCAGGAGGGCGTCGACGTCGACGTCCTGATCGTCGACGACGCCTCGCCCGACGACAGCGCCGCCGTCGCTCGCGCTCTGGCCGACGACGATCCGCGCGTGCGCGTCCTGGTGCACGAGCAGAACGCCGGACACATCCGCACCTACAACGACGGGCTCGCCCTGGTCGACGGCGACTACGTCGTGCTGCTGTCGGCCGACGACCGTGCTGCCGCGCAACGCCCTCACCCGGGCGGTGAGCCTGATGGAGCACCACCCCTCGGTCGGGCTCGTCTACGGCTTCCCGCAGAACTTCACCGACGAGCCGCCGTCGCGATCCGAGCGGGTCCGCAGCTGGTCGGTGTGGCCGGGCCACGACTGGCTGGCGCACCTGAGCCGGCGCGGCGGCAACGTGATCATGAGCCCCGAGGTGGTGCTGCGCCGCGAGGCGTGGGCTGAGCTCGGGCGGCTACGACCCGCGGCTGCCGCACTCGGCCGACCTCGCGGCGTGGCTGCACACCGTCGCTGCGGTGGGACATCGGCCGGGTGAACGGTCCGGCCGCAGGCCTTCTACCGCGTGCACGGCGGCAACATGCACCTCACCGAGTACGCCGGCATGGAGACCGACCTGCGACAGCGGCTGCTCACCTTCGACCTGCTCTTCGCCGAGGGCGACCCGCTGCCGGACGAACGCCGGTGACCTGCGGGACGCCGCGCCACCGGGCGGTGGCCCGCACCGCCGTCCGGCTGGCCAGGGCGCCTGACTGCGGCCCGGATGATGCGGACGCGCTGCTCCGCCTGGCTGTCGAGTGCATGGCCGCCCATGCAGGTCGGTGGCGAACCGTCACCGTCGTTCCCGGCCGGTCCGCCTTCCGCCCGGCCTCGCGGCCGCGGCGGCACCGGTTGGTCGCCAGGGTGCGGACGAGCCTGGCCTGGCGGCGCTGGCAGAGGTACGGCCTGTGAGCGCCGACCTGGGCCGGCGGGTGCGCACCGGCTTCGTCTGGAGCGCGATCAGCAGCGCCGTGATGCGGCTGGGGTCGCTCGTCGTCGGCATCGTGCTCGCGCGGATCCTGAGCCCCGAGGACTTCGGCGTCTTCGCCATCGCGCTGATGGTGCAGACGATCCTGATCAACCTGGCTGAGCTCGGCCTGGCCGCTGACCTGGTGCGCCACGGCGACCTGCGCGGCCGTGGTCCGACGATCACCACCATCGCGCTCGTCGCCTCCGGCTCGCTCACGCTGGCCATGTGGTGGGGCGCGGAGGCGCTGGCCGGCTTGATGGGAGCGCCGGAGGCGGCGCCGGTGATCCAGCTGATGGCGCTGACGCTGCCGCTGGCCGGGCTGACCGTCGTGCCGTACGCCCATCTTCAGCGCGAGTTCATGCAGTCCCGCCTGTTCGCGATCGACGCCGTCAACTTCTCCCTCGGCACGACGGTCACCCTCGTGCTGGCCCTCGACGGTCACGGTCCGCTCTCGCTGGCCATCGGCCGGGTCGTGGGCCAGGTCGCCTCCACGGTGCTGCAGTTCTGGGTGACCAGGCAGCCACTCCGCGTCGGCTGGCGCACCGACGTCGCCGTGAGCGGGATCCGTTTCGGACTGCCGCTCGCGTTCGCCGGGCTGCTGTCCTGGACGTTGCTGAACATCGACACGATGGTGGTCGGCTCGGTCGCCGGCGCGACGGTCCTGGGCTTCTACGTGCTGGCCTTCAACATCTCCTCGTGGCCCTCGTCGGTCGTGGGGACGGCGGTCAAGGCGGTGGCGTTCCCGGCGTTCGCCCAACGGGGACGCGAGGCCGGTGGCCGTGACTCGCAGGGGCTGGTGACCGCCACCGCGCTCGTCTGGGCCGGTGCGTTGCCCGTCGCCGTCGCACTCGCCGTGCTGGCGGAGCCGGTGGTGCACCTGCTCTACGGCAGCCGCTGGGCACCCGCGACCGCCGCCCTCGTGGGCCTGGCCCTCTTCGGTGCGCTGCGGGTGGTCTTCGACCTCTGGGTGGCCTACCTGACCGCCTGCGGAGCCGCCGGCGCGCTGGTGTGGACCCAGGTGGTGTGGATCGTCGTGCTGACCCCCGCGATGTTCCTCGGCCTCCGGTGGGGCGGGATCGAGGGCGCAGCCTGGGCGCACGCCGTCGTCGCGGTGGTCTTCATGCTGCCCGTCTACCTCCTCACCCTTCGCCGCTACGACGTCTCGGTGCCGGCGGTCCTGCGCAAGCTGCTGCCCGCACTGCTGGCCGTCGTCCCCGCGGCCTTCCTGGGTCGGCTCGCCGTGGCGGCCACCGACGGCGCGCTCGTCCAGCTGCTCGCCGGCGGCCTCGCCGTGGTCGTGCCGTACGCCGCCCTCGTCTGGCCCTGGCTGCGCCGTCAGCGGCCGCCCACCCCGATGCCCGATTCCGTGCCCGACACCGACCTCACCACCACAGGAGTGCCACGTCCATGAGCGCGAACGCCATCATCAGCGGTCCCACGAGCACCGAACCCGTCCCGTTCGTCGACCTCGCGCTCGCCAACGGGCGGGTCGCCGACGAGGTGGCCGCCGGTTTCGCCGAGGTCATCGCTTCGGGCGCCTTCGTCCTCGGTCCGGCCGTCGACGCGTTCGAGCGGGCCTACGCCGACTACTGCGGAACACCGAGGCGGTCGGAGTCGGCAACGGCACCGACGCGCGTCGAGCTGGCCCTCCGCGCGGCCGGCGTCGGCCCCGGCGACGAGGTCGTGCTGCCGGCCAACACCTTCGTAGCCACGGCGGAGGCGGTGGCCCGGGCCGGCGCCGAGATCGTGCTCGCCGACGTCACCGACGACGACCTCCTGCTCGACCCTGCGTCGGTGGCCGAGCGGCTGACGAGTCGCACCCGAGCGGTCGTCGGCGTGCACCTCTACGGCCAGCTGGCGCCGATGGAGCAGCTGCGCGAGCTCGTGGGTGAGCGGGTCCTCCTGGTCGAGGATGCCGCCCAGTCCCAGGGGGCACGGCGCCTCGGGCGGCGCTCGGGCTCGGTCGGTGACATCGCTGCCACCAGCTTCTACCCGGGGAAGAACCTCGGCGCCTTCGGCGACGCGGGCGCGGTGACCACGTCCTCACCGGAGCTCGCCGAACGCCTCCGCGCGCTGCGCAACCACGGCGGGGTGCGGCGCTACGAGCACGAGGTGCTCGGCGTGAACAGCCGCCTCGACTCCCTCCAGGCGGTGGTGCTCAGTGCCAAGCTCGCCCGTCTCGACGCCTGGAACGACGAGCGGCGGGCTGCCGCCGACACGTACGCCGACCTCCTCGGCGACGTGGCCGGCCTGCGACTTCCGACCACGGCTGAGGGCAACGAGCATGTCTGGCACCTCTACGTCGTGCGCTGCGAGCGCCGCGACCATCTGCTGGCCGGCCTGGCCGCAGCCGGCATCGGGACCGGCGTGCACTACCCGGCACCGATCCACGCGCTGGCGCCCTTCGGTCACCTCGGCCGCCCGGGAGACTTCCCGGTCGCGGAGGCGGCGGCACACCAGATCGTGTCGCTGCCGATGTTCCCGGGGATCACCCACGACCAGCAGGCCAGGGTGGCCGGCGTCGTCAGGGGTGTGCTGCACGGAGCTGGACAGGAGAGCGCGGCGTGAGGGCGGCCGCGCACCGCCCTCACCGGTCCGTCGCCGTCAGCTGACTCAGCTACCGCCTTCGGTGTTGCAGGTCTGGCTGCGCAGGGTGGTCGGCTCGACGTAGCCGCCGTTGGTGCGGCTGACCGCGCCCACGATCTTGGCCTCCCACCCCGTGATCGCGGAGCACTTCACGTTGAGGGGACCGTAGGACCAGGACCGGTCCTCGATGCGCAGGTGGCTCACCGTTCCGGGGGTGCCGAGCCGGAACGAGTAGTTGCCGTTCGGCCCGGCGATCAGGAGCCGATCGATGGTGGCCGAGGTGTTGCCCTGTCCTGAGGGGTAGAAGAACGGCGCGGTGCCGCCACACCCCGTGGCGTCCATGTCGATCGTCACGTTGCGGACGTTGACGTGCGGGCCGTCGTACCCCTGGATCCCGTCGCCGTGCCAGTCGCCGCAGACGACCGGTGGGCGCACGCTGACGAAGCTGTCCTCGATGGTCACGGTGCCACAGCCGCCGCTGTCGCCACCGACGCGGAAGCCCTCGGCAACGTTGCGCAGCTCGAGGCGGCGAGCGGTGTACCCGCCGGTCGAGACCCGCGGACGGTCGCTGCGGTCGGCGGTCTGCCCGGGCGCGGGCTCGAGGGTGGTGTCCTCGATCACCAGCCCGTTGTTGCAGGTGCTGCCGGCCTGGTTGTCGATATAGCCGCCACGGAGCTTGAGTCGCCGCAGCGTGACGTTCGGGGCGTTGACGATGACGTTGGCGCCGTCGAGCTGGACGTCCTGGACGACGGCTCCCGGCGTGCTGATGACGAGGTCGGTGGTGCGCGTCGACGTCGGGACCCAGCCGGCAGGCACGCCGGTGGTGTCGAGGTTGGGGAACCCGCCTGCCGGACTCGCCGTCGGTGCCGAGGAGGTGGGGGCCGGGGCGGTGGGGGCAGGGGTGGTGGGGGCCGGGGACGTGGGGGCCGGGGTCGTGGGGGCCGACGAGGTCGGCGCCGAGGAGGGCGGAGCTGCCTGACGTCGGGGCCGAGGTCGGCGCTGACGAGCTGGGTGGTGGTGCAGCTGCCGAGGTCGTCGGGCTCACAGGCCGCGCGGTCACCGTGACCGTTGCCGTCGCGGTGACCGTGACGGTGGCCGTCGCCGTGACGGTCCTGGTCGCGGCGACGCGAGCCAGCCGCTTGTGGGTCCGGCCGTCTCGGTCACCGGAACGGGCAGTAGCCAGGTTCACGGGGACCACGAGGGCCAGGACGACGAGCGCCGTCAGCACGACGGCGGTCAGGGAGTGCTTGCGTCCGGAGGGCATCACGGATCACCAATTTCATTTCAGCGTGGCCGTCGACGACCGAAGGGGTCGACGACCAACCGGGGGGATTGGGGGGCTTGGGGGTCGGGGGATGTGGGGTTGGGGGGCGGGGGGTCAGCAAATTGCTCACGGAAGAGTAGCGGCTCAGGAAAGGGCCAGGGTTCCCATTGGCGAGACCTTTACTCGCGCGGTCGTCGTGCCGACTGCGGAGCGTGTCCGTCCGTCCCCCAAAGTGGGGATGATCCGCTCGGCCGCATCCCGGCCGTTCTCGGACGCGATGCAATCGTCCCACGAGTTCTCGAGACGGGGGAATGATGAGCCGGGGGGATCACACCGCTGGTGAGCGCGGGCTCATGAAGGTCGCGACCAGCGGCCTCGCCCGGACGGCGCTCGCCGCGCTTCCGATCGCCCGGGTCACCTGCCGGACGGCGGCTCGTCAGTCGGGAGGAGGGGAATGAGCTTCGTCGATGCCCTGAACCTGCTGCTCCGTCGTTGGCTCGTGGTCATCGTGGGCCTGCTCCTGCTCGCGGTCGCGACGCTCTTCGTCCTCGACCGGGTCGACACCCAGCACCAGGCGTCCAGCCAGATGCTCTTCCTGCTTCCGCCCGAGGCGAGCGGAGTCGAGACCCCGTCGAACCCGTACCTGAACCTCCAGGACGGCTTGACCACCACAGCCTCGCTCGTGGCCGGCACCGTGAGCAGCAAGGACGTCCAGCGCGAGATGGAGGCAGCGGGCTACGACTCGGAGTACTCCATCGCCTTGGTTCCCGGCGCCGGCCCGCTGCTGTTGATCACCACCACGGACACCTCACCGGAGATTGCCGTGGCGACGCGTGACGAGCTCATGGCACGCGTCGACGACGAGCTCGCGCGGATCCAGGGCGAGGCGGGAGTACCGGAGCGGCAGTGGATCTCCGCCAGCAGGTCGAACGTCAGTCGACGTGCTGAGGTCCTCCCCGGCAGCAAGATGCGAGCCTTGGCCGCCGTGTACGGGGGCGGGCTGCTCCTGGTTCTGCTGTCCGCCTTCGCCGTGGACCAACTGCTGGCCCGACGGCGCCGGCGGAAGGCTCTCGCCGACGACCGGCGGCCCTCGACCAGGCACGGCCGGACGCCTTCGCCACCACCACAGGCGGCGGGAGCGCTCTGACGACGAGCGCTCTGACGACGAGCGCTCCGACGATGAGCGCTCTGACGACGAGGAACCGTCCGACGACGAGCCCGCCGCCGCCAAGCCCACGATCCTCGTCTCCGCCGAGCTCTCGGACGCCGAGCTCGACGCAGAGTCCACCCTCGTCGTCTCCGCCCCGTTCGCCGAGCTCTCCGGCTTTGTCGCAGCTGCACCCGACGTCGTCGGGGTCGAGGCGACCTCCGCGGCGGACGAGCGCGTGCGCGGGAAGGGCGGTCTCCTCGACCCGGTCCCTCTGAAGAAGCGCAACCAGCGTCGACCCCGTGTCGAGCGACAGCGGCAGGGGAGCGGGCACGGAGACCGGATCTTCGACGAGGCGAGACAGGAGGCCGAGCAACCCGGACTGGCAGCCGGGACGGCTCGGCAGTGACGCATGGGCCTGGCGCGGTGGAGACTCAGAGGGCGGGCGTCGAGCCGACCGCTCGATAGGCACCCCCGGGCAGGCGGTTTGCCGGCGGTGTGGTTCCTGACGGCCTATCTGGTGCTGCTGATCGGCCTGCCCTCACGGCTCATCTTCGCGCCCTTGGGGGCGCCGGGCACGCCCGCCAACATCCTCGGCATCGGCGCCTTCGTCTGGTGGTGCTGCGCCACTGTCGGCGGGCAGAACCCCGTCAAGGGACTCACCCCGCTCCGGGTCGCCGTGGGGTTCCTGACGGTCTCCGTCCTCGCCTCGTACGCCAACGGGATGGCGACCGGATGGTACGCACCTCCCGGCGTCCGTCAGGTGACCGACGAGCTGTGGACGTTGGTGCCCCCCACCGTGGGCGAGGTGTCGAGCGCGATGATCAGCGCGGCGGACCGTGGGTTGCTGGGGTACGCCGGCTGGGTCGGCATCGCGCTGATGACGGCTGAAGGGCTCCGCTCCTGGAAGGACCTCGAGCTCCTGGTCCGGGTGGTCGTGTGGCTGGGCGCCATGACTGCCGTGATCGGGATGGTCCAGTTCTGGACCGGTTTCGACATCGCCGGGCTGTTCACGATCCCCGGACTGTCGGCGAACGCCGACTTCGGGGCCGTCGACTCCCGGTCGGTCCTCAACCGGGTGGCCGGGACGGCAAGCCACCCCATCGAGTTCGGCGTCGTGATGGGGGCGCTCATTCCCTTGGCACTGCACTGCGGCATCTACCGCACCCGATCGAAGGTCGCGTTCCTCCCGGTGGTCCTCATCGGTGTCGCCTGCTCGTTGTCCGTGTCCCGCTCGGCGGTGCTGGTGGGCGGTGTCGCCCTCCTGATCCTCTTCGCCGGGTGGCCGCCGCTGTGGCGGCGGCGGCTGCTCCTCGTGGTCCCGGCCGCTGTGGTGCTCCTCCGCGTTGCCGTCCCCGGCCTGGTCGGCACCTTGCTGGCCCTGTTCACCAACCTCTTCAACGACGACTCGGTCAGCGGGCGGACCGCCGACTACGGCGTGGTGCTGGGGATCGACGCGGATCACCCGATCCTCGGGAGGGGGCTGTTCACGTTCGTCCCGCGCTACTACCGCATCCTCGACAACCAGTACCTGATGTTCCTGCTCGAGCTGGGAGTCGTCGGCCTGGTCGCCGCGCTCGTGCTCTACGGCACCGGCTTCACCTCCGCGCGCCGGGCCTTCCGGACCGCGGACGACGAGCAGGGCCGCCACCTCGGGCTGGCGCTCTCGGCCGCGATCGCCGGGCTGCCGGTGAGCCTGCTCACCTTCGACTCGTGGAGCTATGCGATGGCCACCGGGCTGACCTTCACGCTCATCGGGATGGCCGCCGCGGCGCGGCAGCTCGCGCTCTCCACGCGCCCCGCGCCCGCCGACCGCGGCGTTCTGGAGCCCGCATGAGCACCTCCGCAGGCGTCGTCGTGGTCGTCGTGAGCTACAACAGCGCCAGCGTCCTGCCCGGGCTGCTCGGCGTCGCTCCCGGGCGGACTGGGCGGGCTGTCGTGGCAGCTGGTCGTGGCGGACAACGCCTCCACCGACGACAGTGTGGCGCTGGTCCGCCGGCTGGCCCCGCACGCCACGGTGGTGGAGATGGGCCGCAACGCCGGCTATGCGGCGGGCCTCAACGCCGCGGTGGCCGCGGTCGGCCACCCGCACGACGCGGTGCTGGTGCTGAACGCCGACGTGCGGCTCGGCCCTGGCTGCGTGCCCGAGCTGGTTCGCGCGCTGGACGTGCCGGGGACCGGGATCGCCGTTCCCAGGCTCGTCGACGGCGACGGTGAGCTCATCGAGTCACTGCGTCGGGAGCCGACGGTGCTGCGCTCCCTCGGGGCCGACGATCCTGGGCGCCCGGCTGGCCGGGAGGTATCCCGCTCTCGGCGAGGTGGTGACCGAGAGGTCGGTGTACGACGCGGGCACGACGACCGACTGGGCAGAGGGCTCGACCCAGCTCGTGAGCGCGCGCTGTTGGTCGACGTGCGGGCCGTGGGACGAGTCGTACTTCCTCTACTCCGAGGAGACCGACTTCGGCCTCCGCGCGCGGGACGCGGGGTTCGTGACGCGCTACGTCCCGTCGGCGGCGAGCGATCCACCTCGAGGGCGGCTCGGCCACGTCCGAGCGGCTGTGGCCCCTCCTGGTCGTCAACCGGATCAGGCTGTACCACCGGCGGCACGGGCGCGCCGCGACGACAATGTTCTGGGCGGCGAACCTGCTGAGGGAGGCCAGCAGGGCCGTGCTGGGGAGGCGCGCGGCACTGGCTGCGGCTCGCGCCCTCCTCGACCCGATCCGGCTGCGTGCTCGGCCCGGTCCTGATTGGCTTCGCGGATGAGCGCGTCCAGGGTGAAGATCTCCGACCGCGTCCGACAGGGCCGGCGCCTGCTGGGCACCGAGGGAGTCGGCGGGGTCGCCGACCGTCTCCGCCGTCGCGGCGCGCACCTGCTCGCGCCCCCGGGAGCTCCGGCCCTGCCCGTCTCGCGTGCGGACCTCCGTCGCGCCGGCGAGGTGGCCGCGGAGGGCTACCGCTATCCGCCGCCTCTTCCCCTGTCGTCCGAGCAACCGATGACGGTCGCCTGGGTCGACGTCCCTCCGAGCCAGGGCACGCGGTGGGCAGACCACGATCTACCGGATGGTCGAGGCCCTGGAGGCGGCCGGGCACCGCTGTGTGGTCTACATGCTCGATCAGCACGGCTGGTCGCTGGAGCAGCATCGAGCGACGGTTGCGCACCTGGTGGCCGGGCGTCCGCGCCGAGATCCGGGACGTGGCCGACGGCATCGACGACGCGCACGCCATCCTCGCCACCTGCTGGGAGTCGGTGTACCCGGTGATGGCCTCCCCCGCTCGTGGCGCGCGGCTGTACTTCGTCCAGGACTTCGAGCCGTCGTTCTACCCGGCCGGCAGCGAGGCCCTGCTCGCCGAGGCGACCTACCGGTTCGGGTTCCACGGCGTGACCGCAGGGCGCTGGCTCGCCGACAAGCTCACGCGCGAGTACGACATGGCCGCGGACCACTTCGACTTCGGCTGCGACCTCGACCGCTACCAGCTCGACGACTCACCCGACGCTGCCCGTGCGCGAACCGGCGTCTGCTACTACTGCCGGCCGTCGACCCCACGACGGGCGCACGAGACTCGCCATGGCGGCACTCGACCTGTTCGCCGAGCAGCACCCGGAGGTCGACATCCATCTCTACGGCGAGCGGCTCGGCGTCGGTCGCCGTTCCGGGCCACCCAGCACGGACTGCTCACCCCGGACGAGCTCAACGAGCTCTACAACAGGTGCGTGGCCGGTCTGACGCTCTCGGCGACGAACGTCTCCCTGGTGCCCCACGAGATGCTCGCCGCGGGCTGCCTGCCCGTCGTCAACGATGCCGACAACAACCGCCTCGTCCTCGCCAACGACCACGTCGTCTATGCGCCGGCGACGCCCTTCGAGCTGGCTGCTGCACTCAGCGACCTCGTCTCCCGGGACCCTGCCGACCAGCTGGCCGTGGCGCGCGCTGCCGCCGGCAGCGTGGCGGGGTCAGGCTGGGCAGCGTCGGGCAGGCGCGTCGAGGAGATCGTGCGGTCCGTCGTGCTGGCCCGCCAGCCCTGAGCCGGGTCGTCGCGGACGCAGGAGGCCGGAACAGCATGACGGAGGCGTCCACCGCAAGTCTCCTTGCTGTGGACGCCTCCGTCGTCGTCGTGGCTGGCGCCTGGTCGCCAGGTATCAGTCGCGGCCGCGCCGCCGGGCCAGGTCGATCAGGGCCGGAGGCACCCAGCGCTTGAGGGCCTGGCGCTTGGTGCTGTTCCACCGCTCGCCCGGCCGCTGCCGGAACAACGTGGTGTGGTCGGCGGCGGACTCTTCCGGGCGTTCGACCGTGTAGTAGTACAGGGCCATCGAGCGGCGGGCCCGATCCTCCGGGCAGGCCAGGGCGTCAGGGTGGCCGTGGTTGGCGTCGTCGAGGGTGGCGAAGATGAGCAGCCGGTTGAAGACCGGCATGACCTGACGGTGGCAGGCCACCATGTCGCGGTCCCAGAGCTGGCAGGTCGCCGCCCCACTCGTCCTGCCAGTCCTTGTTCAGGTAGAGGATTGCGTTCAGGCGGCGGTAGAGGTCGAGCTCGGGGTGCTTGTTGAAGTCCGCGTGCACCTTGAGGTAGCCGCCGCGTCGGATCTGGTGCAGCCCGCCGCCGGAGTAGTGCGGGTCCGGGATGAGCCGCTCGATGCCGGTGAGACTGGTGAGGAAGTCGACGAACACCGCGGAGTTGAACTCGGCCAGCAGGTGACGCGTCGTCGGGCCCATCCGCTCCGCGTCCGCGAGCGCGAGCTTCACCTCGCGGGAGTTGTCGAACTGCTGCCAGTCGATCTGCTCGGGCTCCGGGAACTCGTCGAGCACCTCGTCGAGCACCGCTTCGGGCAGGAAGTCGTCGATCACCACGTGCGGGAACGGCGTCGCCGAGCGGAACTCCGCGCGCAACCGGTCCGCGATGGGCAGCAGCTCCTGACGACGGAAGGCGAGCGCCTGACCCACGCCTCCGGCTCGGTCAACCAACATCACAACGTCCTTTCAGGGATGGTGAGGCGAGGCTAAGTTCTGGCCGGACGGGCCTCGTCCCCGCTGGTGCCGTTCACCCACTTTTCGGTACGGCCGTCGAGGTGCGTCGTCCGACGAGCAGGCAACATCCCCAAAATCGGGGATGCGGGGTTGCGGGCACAGCGGTCCTCCAGGGACGGTGTAGTCGGTCGCCCCCCGACCCCCGGATCACTCCCGAGAGGCTTTTGCATGCCCAACCCCCACCTGCCGTCTCGTCCCCCTGGACGGTCCTTCGGCCGCCGTCTCGTCGCGGCCGCCCTCGTGAGCGGCGTCGTGCTGCTCCCGCAGGCCTCGGCGGTCGTCGCCGAGGCAGGGCCGCCGACCGCGCCGGCCGCGCGTGCCGACGTCCCGCGCTCGTCAGCCGCCGACACCTTGTCCGACACCAAGAAGGTCCCCACGAGCTGGACCGCCGGCGTGGGCAAGGGGTGGACGCCGAAACGGACCGTCACCGGCGACCTGGAGGTGTCGCAGGCCGGCAAGGTCATCGAGGACGTCCGCGTCCTGGGGGACCTGGTGGTCGACGCCCCTGACGTCACGGTGCGCCGCGTCGAGATCGTGGGCGGGACCGTCACGAACTACGCCGGGGGCACGTGCCACACCGGCCTGGTCCTTCGCTCGACGACCGTGCGCACGGCTCCCGGCCAGACGACCTCGGGCGACGAACCGGCCATCGGTGTCGGCGGCTACACCGCCAAGGACGTGAAGATCCTCGGCCATCCGGAGGGGTTCCGCGTCGGGGGCAAGGACGAGTGCGGCCCGGTGAAGATCGTCAACAGCTTCGCCAAGGTGGTGTCGCCCGACGACTGCGGCGACTGGCACGGCGATGCCCTCCAGGGCTATGACGGTGCGGCGCTGACGGTGCGGAACTCGGTGCTGAAGCTCGACGAGCGAGACGGCTGCGGCGGGACCGCACCCTTCTTCTACCCCTCCGACCAGGGCAACACGTCGGTGTCGATCGACGGCCTGGTCGTCGAGGGTGGGGGCTACCCCTTCCGGCTCGGCGAGCCTGGCGTCGTCCGCGACCTCAGGATCGTCCGCGGGTCCTGGTACTACGGCCCGATCAACGTCGCCTGCTCCAAGCTCTCGGAGTGGGACGCCAGCATCGTGGACATCGGCAAGGGCGGCCAGCCCGTCGCCGCACGGAGCCAGCCGTGCAACTCCAACGGTGGTGAGTGAGCCAGGACGCTCGACGCAGGAGGCCCGTTCAGGCGCCGCAGCCGCGTGAGAAGGTGGGGCCCGTGACCGACTTCGACCCGGGCGTCCCACCGGAGAACGCCGACGACCACGTCCTCGCCGCCTGGCTGGCCGAGACCGCCGGGCGGCGGCTTCTCGAGGTGCGCGACGAGGGTCTGACCGGTCGCGAGCTGAAGGACGCGGGCGACCGGGCCGCCCACGAGCTCCTGATGGCGCTCCTGGCCGACCACCGGCCCGGCGACGCCGTCCTCTCGGAGGAGGGGAAGGACGACAAGCAGCGCCTGGAGGCCGAGCGCGTCTGGATCGTCGACCCGCTCGACGGCACCCGCGAGTTCTCCGAGCCACCGCGCGACGACTGGGCGGTGCACGTGGCGCTGTGGTCGAGGGGCGACCTGACGGCCGGCGCGGTCGCCCAGCCCGCCCTCGGGGAGACCTTCAGCACCGCCGACCCGCCGTACGTGCCGCCCAGCAGCAGCCTCCGGCCGCGCATCGCGGTGTCCCGCACGCGCCCGCCGGCCTTCGTCGCCGCGCTCGCCGAGGAGCTCGACGCCGAGCTGGTGCCGATGGGCAGCGCCGGGGTCAAGGCGATCTCGGTGGTCCGCGACATCAGCGACGCCTACGTGCACGCGGGCGGCCAGTACGAGTGGGACAACGCCGCGCCGGTCGCCGTCGCGCGGGCTGCCGGCCTCTACTGCTCGCGGGTGGACGGCTCGACGCTGCGCTACAACCAGGACGACGTCTCGTTGCCCGACCTGATCGTGTGCCGGGTCGAGCTCGCCGACCGGATCGTGGCCTTCGTGCGCGAGCACGGCACCGATCCGGCCTGACCGGTCTGGGCCGACCGGTCCGGGCCGACCGGTCCGGCCTGACCGGTTTGGGCTGACGGTCTGGGCTGACCGGACCCCGGCGGGTAGCCCGTTCGGACTACGCCCGGAAGATTCTCGGAGGAACCTGGGCGCAACGTCCCCGATATGACAGCGAGACCCTCCGGACCTGCCCATGATGAAGACCGAGGAGGTCATCAGTCATGTGGGACACCGTGGTCGAGAACGAGTCGCACCTGTCGCACGACGCGCCGTGCGTGCGATGTGGTCATGCGATGCACACGTTCCTGCCCTGTTCCGACACCTGTGACTGCGTACCTCCTCTTGGCCTCGGCCGGCCGGGTTTGCTGGCCCGAACCGGTTAGGTTGCTGGACCCGAGGCCCAAGACGGAAAGGTCATGGCCGGAAAGTGGTTTGCGATGCAGTGGGACGCGAACCAGGCTTCCGGCCATGACCTCCTTCGTCTCCCACACCACCATCGACTGTGCCGACGCGTACGCGCTCAGTGAGTGGTGGAAGGCCCAGCTCGGCTACGTCGACCTCGCCGACGACCCCAACGAGCCGGGCCACGAGGAGTGCATGATCCTCGATCCCGAGACCGGCCACCACCTCCTCTTCATCGAGGTCCCGGACGCCGCGGCCGCCAAGGCCCGAGCCGTCGAAGCGGGTGCCGGCAAGAACCGCCTGCACCTCGACCTGCGTCCGCGGGACCGCAGCCGCGACGAGGAGGTCGAGCGGCTGCTCGGCCGGCGGCGCCACGCTGTACGCCGACCACCGTGGCACGTACGGCCCCGGCACCGGCTGGGTGACCCTGGCCGACCCCGAGGGCAACGAGTTCTGCGTCCTGCGCTCCCTCGCCGAGGTCAACGCCCACGCCGACGCCGACGCCCGAGGGCTGTCGGCGAGCCCTTGTAGCCTGGACGCACCACCCCCTGCCACCCCGACCCCCTGGTCGGCCCGGCAGGGGGCTCTCGTGCTGTGCCCGCCATCGCTGGAGGAGTGATCGCTCATGCCGCTCGACGGCCTCGCCGACCGGGTTCTCGCCGAGCCTGTCCTCGCCGGCGCCCTGGCCGGTGCGCGATCGGACGCCGGCGTCGACCGTGCGCTCGACCTGACCGGTCCCGCCGGGATGCGCCCGTTCGTGGTGCGCGGGACTGGTCGAGGCCGGCAGGTCGGTGCTCGCCGTCACCGCCACCGGCCGCGAGGCGGAGGACCTCGTCGCTGCGCTCGGTCACCTCGTCGACCCCGCCGTCGTCGCCTACTACCCGAGCTGGGAGACGCTGCCGCACGAGCGGCTCAGCCCGCGCAGCGACACCGTCGGGCCGGCGGCTGGCCGTGCTGCGACGGCTGTGCCATCCCGGCACCGACGCGAGCAACGGCCCGCTCAAGGTCGTGGTGGCGCCGGTTCGCTCGATCCTCCAGCCGCAGGTCCAGGGCCTCGGCGACCTCGAGCCGGTCGAGCTGACCGTCGGCGACACCATGCCGCTCGAGGAGCTCGTGAGCCGGCTCGCCGACGCGGCGTACTCCCGGGTCGACCTGGTCGAGAAGCGTGGGGAGTTCGCCGTGCGCGGTGGCATCCTCGACGTCTTCCCGCCCACCGAGGAGCACCCGCTGCGCGTCGAGCTCTGGGGCGACGACGTCGAGGAGATCCGCGCCTTCGCGGTGGCCGACCAGCGCACCCTCGAGCCGGTGGAGCGGCTGTGGGCACCGCCGTGTCGCGAGCTCCTGCTGACCGAGGAGGTCCGGGAGCGCGCGGCCGCGCTGGGCCGGGCCCACCCGCAGCTGCTGGAGCTCACCGACCGGCTGGCCGCCGGCATCGCGGTCGAGGGCATGGAGTCGCTGGCTCCGGCGCTCGTCGACGAGATGGAGCTGCTGGTCGACCTGATGCCCGACGACACCCACGTCCTCGTCCTCGACCCGGAGCGGGCCCGATCGCGGGCGCACGACCTGGTCGCGACGAGCGAGGAGTTCCTCGGCGCCTCGTGGGCGGCGGCCGCAGGCGGCGGCAAGGCCCCGGTCGACCTCGGCGCTGCGTCGTACCGCTCGCTGGCCGACGTGCGGCACCACAGCCTCGAGCGGGGGCTGGCGTGGTGGTCGGTCAGCCCGTTCGGCATCGGCGATGTCTCGACCGACGACCCGGAGTCGAGGCGGGACTCCGAGCGGGTGCTGCTGCGCGACGAGCTGGGCGAGATCGTCTCGGCCGGCATCGACGTCGAGGTGGGAGCCGTCCCCGTCCGGGTCCTGCCGGCCCGTCCCGCGCCGGAGTACCGCGGCGACGTCGAGAAGGCGATCGACGACATCCGCGGCTGGCTCGGCGTGGGCTACCGGGTGGCCGTCGTGCATCCCGGCCACGGGCCCGCCCAGCGCATGGTCGAGGCGCTCGGCGAGCACGACCTCGCGGCCCGGCTGACCGAGCCCGACGTGCTGGACCGCCTCGACGAGAGCGTCGTCACGGTCACCTGCGCCGCGCTCCAGCACGGCTTCGTCGACGACGCCGTACGACTGGTGCTGCTGACCGGCGACGACCTGTCGGGCCAGACGGCGTCCACCCGCGACATGCGGCAGATGCCGGCTCGCCGCAAGAAGCAGATCGACCCGCTCGAGCTCAAGGCCGGCGACTACGTCGTGCACGAGCAGCACGGGGTGGGTCGCTTCGTGGAGATGAGGCAGCGCGAGGTGGCCGGCCACACGCGGGAGTACCTCGTGCTCGAGTACGGCGCCTCCAAGCGTGGAGGCCCGCCCGACCGGCTCTTCGTGCCGGCCGACGCGCTCGACCAGGTGACCCGCTACGTCGGGGGCGAGCAGCCCAGCCTCGACCGGCTGGGCGGCTCGGACTGGAACAAGCGCAAGAGCCGGGCCCGCCGCGCCGTGCGCGAGATCGCCGCCGAGCTGATCAAGCTGTACGCCGCCCGCCAGGCCACCAAGGGCTTCGCCTTCGGCCCCGACACGCCCTGGCAGGGCGAGCTCGAGGACGCCTTCCCCTTCACCGAGACCGTCGACCAGCTGAGCACGGTCGAGGAGGTGAAGGCCGACATGCGGCGTACCGTCCCGATGGATCGACTGGTCTGCGGCGACGTCGGCTACGGCAAGACCGAGATCGCGGTCCGGGCGGCGTTCAAGGCGGTGCAGGACGGCAAGCAGGTCGCCGTGCTGGTGCCGACGACCCTGCTCGTCCAGCAGCACCTCTCGACGTTCGCCGAGCGGATGAGCGGCTTCCCCGTCGTGATCAAGGGCCTCAGCCGCTTCCAGACCGACGCCGAGGCGCGCGAGGTGATGGCGGGCCTGGCCGAGGGCAGCGTCGACATCGTCATCGGCACGCACCGGCTGCTCAACCCCGACGTCCGGGTCAAGAACCTCGGCCTGATCGTGGTCGACGAGGAGCAGCGGTTCGGGGTCGAGCACAAGGAGCAGATGAAGCGGCTGCGCACCTCGGTCGACGTGCTCTCGATGTCGGCCACGCCGATCCCGCGCACGCTGGAGATGGCGATCACCGGCATCCGCGAGATGTCGACGATCACCACGCCGCCCGAGGAGCGGCACCCGGTGCTGACCTACGTCGGCGCCTACGAGGACCGGCAGGTGGTGGCCGCGGTCCGGCGCGAGCTGCTCCGCGAGGGGCAGGTGTTCTACATCCACAACCGGGTGCAGAGCATCGAGCAGGCGGCGGCGCGGCTCCGCGAGCTGGTGCCCGACGCCCGGGTCGCCGTCGCGCACGGCCAGATGGGGGAGCACCAGCTCGAGCAGGTGATGCTCGACTTCTGGGAGAAGCGCTTCGACGTGCTCGTGTGCACGACGATCGTGGAGTCCGGGCTCGACGTCTCCAACGCCAACACCATGGTCATCGAGCGGGCCGACATGCTGGGTCTCTCCCAGCTGCACCAGCTGCGCGGTCGGGTCGGACGCTCGCGCGAGCGGGCCTACGCCTACTTCCTCTACCCCGGGGAGAAGCCGCTGACCGAGACCGCCCACGAGCGGCTGGCGACGCTCGCCCAGCACTCCGATCTCGGCGGCGGCATGGCCATCGCCATGAAGGACCTCGAGATCCGCGGCGCGGGCAACCTGCTCGGCGGCGAGCAGTCCGGCCACATCGCCGACGTCGGGTTCGACCTCTACGTCCGCCTGGTGGGGGAGGCCGTGCAGGAGTACCGCACCGGCGGGGCGCCCGAGGACGAGCTCGGCGAGGTCCGCATCGAGCTGCCGGTCGACGCGCACCTGCCCCACGACTACATCGGGTCGGAGCGGCTGCGTCTGGAGATGTACAAGCGCCTCGCCGAGGTGCGGGCCGACGACGACGTCGACCTGCTCGCCGTCGAGCTCCAGGACCGCTACGGCACGCCGCCGGCCGAGGTCACGTCGCTCCTGCTGGTCGCCAGGTTCCGCGCTCGCGCCCGGCAGGCGAAGATCCGTGAGGTCACCATCGCCGGCAAGCATGTGCGGTTCGCCCCTGTCACGCTCGCCGAGTCCGCCGCCGTACGACTGCAGCGGCTGCACCCCGGCAGCGTGGTCAAGACCCAGGTCGGCACGATCCTGGTGCCGCGCCCGCAGACCGCGGTGATCGGGGGGCGCCCGATCGCTGGGGTGGCCCTGCTTGAATGGGCGCGCCAGGTGATCGACGCGGTGATCGACCCGCCGTCGTCGACGACGTCCAAGCCCGGCGCAGCTCTGCCGCATAAGGAGACTCCGTGACCCCCCGCTCGACCCGCACCATCGCTGTGCTTGCCGCGTTCCTCAGCGCCTCTCTGCTGTCGGCCTGCAGCAGCGGCGGCCCGCAGCCCGGCGTCGCCGCGCTGGTCGGCGACGCGACCATCAGGGTGAGCGAGGTCAACAGGCTGACCGACGGGTTCTGCGAGGCGGCCCGGCGAGACTTCCAGGGCCGGGGCGACGTCTACCCCATGAACGTCCTGTCGAGCGTGGTGCTGCAGGCGCTGGCACGAACAGCATCATCGACCAGCTGGCCGATGACTACGACGTCGAGCCCAGCGATGCGTACGCGCAGCAGGCGGCCGACCGCGAGCAGAGCTTCGCGACGCTGGACCCGGACCAGGCCGAAGCCGCCCTGCTGGTGCAGGGCAGCGCCCTCTACCGCGACGACATCCTCACCACGATCGGGCGTCAGCTGCTCGAGGAGGAAGGTGTCGCCTCGCCGAGCGTCGACGACTCGCTCGCTCGAGGCACCGACACCTTGGAAGAGTGGCTGGTGGCGAACCCTCCCCGGATCGACCCGCAGTACCACCTCACGATGGACGCGCCCCAGGCTGCTTCCGTCGACACCTCCACCTCACACGCCGTGACGAACGCGGCCGTCGACGCGATGCTGGCCGACCAGTTCGCCATTCGCGCCCTGGAGGACGACGAGAACCAGCGGTTCACCGCCTACGTCCGCAGCCTGCCCGCGACGCAGCGCTGCGGCTGACAGCGTGGCCGGCGGTCCCGCGCCCGGCAGTCCTGCGGCCGGCAGTCCTGCGGCCGAGCTGCTCGAGGTGATGCGCCGGCTGCGCGCCGAGTGCGACTGGAAGGCCGCGCAGACGCACCGGTCGCTGGCGCGCTACCTGCTCGAGGAGACCCACGAGACCCTCGAGGCGATCGACACGGGCGAGGCCACGGGCGACTGGGAGCACCTGCGTGAGGAGCTGGGCGACCTGCTGCTCCAGGTCTACTTCCACGCCGTGATCGCCGAGGAGTCCGGTGCGTTCACCTTCGACGACGTCGCCGCCGATATCGTCGCCAAGCTCCGCCGACGCAACCCGCACGTCTTCGGCACGGCCTCGGCCAGCGGCCCGGTTGCGGTCAACGAGCTGTGGGAGCAGATCAAGGCCGCCGAGAAGCACCGCGACTCGGTGACCGACGGGCTCCCGCCGGGCCTGCCCGCGCTGCTGTACGCCGACAAGGTCCTCTCCCGCCTCGAGCGGTCGGAGCCCACCTCGGTCGCCGTCGACCCGGCGTCCGACGACGTCGGTGATCGCCTGCTCGCGCTGGTCGCCGAGGCTCGGGCCGACGGCATCGACCCCGAGCAGGCGCTGCGCGACGCCGTACGCCGCCTGCTCTGACCGACTGCCGCGGGCCGACTGCCGCGGGGCTGTGGTCACTGAGGGGGCGGCCAGCGGGCCCCCCAAGCGGCAACAACCCCGCACCAGTCGAGGGTCCGCCCCGCGATTGCTGCGTCGACACGCGCACAGCGCGGTCTAGGCTGACGAACGCCCCGCCTGTCCCCGACCGAACGTCACCTCCAGGAGCACACCCGTGGCCTCAATCGCAGCTGTCGGTGCCCGCGAGATCCTCGACTCCCGCGGCAACCCCACCGTCGAGGTCGAGGTCGCCCTCGACGACGGGTCCTTCGCGCGCGCGGCCGTCCCCAGCGGAGCGTCCACCGGCGCGTTCGAGGCCGTGGAGCTGCGCGACGGCGGCAAGCGCTACCTCGGCAAGGGCGTCACCAAGGCCGTGAAGGGCGTCGTCGAGTCGATCGCCCCGGCGATCCTGGGCCTCGAGGCCGACGACCAGCGTCTCGTCGACCAGGTGATGCTCGACCTCGACGCGACGCCCAACAAGGCCAAGCTCGGTGCCAACGCCATCCTGGGCGTCTCGCTGGCGGTGGCCAAGGCCGCGGCCGACAGCGCCGACCTGCCGCTCTACCGCTACGTCGGCGGCCCCAACGCCCATCTGCTGCCGGTGCCGATGATGAACATCCTCAACGGGGGCTCGCACGCCGACTCCAACGTCGACGTCCAGGAGTTCATGATCGCGCCGATCGGCGCTCCGACGTTCTCCGAGGCGCTGCGTCAGGGCGCCGAGGTCTACCACGCGCTCAAGGCGGTGCTGAAGAAGAAGGGCCTGGCCACCGGGCTCGGCGACGAGGGCGGGTTCGCCCCCGACCTCGCCTCCAACCGGGCCGCGCTCGACCTGATCGCCGAGGCAGTCAAGGCGGCCGGTCTCAAGCTGGGCAAGGACATCGCGCTGGCGATGGACGTCGCGGCGTCGGAGTTCCACGACAGGAAGAAGTACGCCTTCGAGGGCCAGAAGAAGTCCTCCGACGAGATGATCGCCTACTACGCCGACCTGGTGGCGTCGTACCCGATCGTCTCCATCGAGGACCCTCTCGACGAGGACGACTGGGCCGGCTGGAAGGCGATGACCGACCAGCTCGGCGACAAGATCCAGATCGTCGGCGACGACCTCTTCGTGACCAACGTCGAGCGCCTGCAGCGCGGCATCACCGGCGGTCAGGCCAACGCGCTGCTGGTGAAGGTCAACCAGATCGGCTCGCTGAGCGAGACCCTCGACTCCGTCGACCTCGCACACCGCAACGGCTTCCGCTGCATGATGAGCCACCGCTCGGGTGAGACCGAGGACACGATGATCGCCGACCTCGCCGTCGCCACCAACTGCGGCCAGATCAAGACCGGAGCGCCGGCACGCTCCGAGCGGGTCGCGAAGTACAACCAGCTCATCCGGATCGAGGACGACCTCGGCGACGCCGCGCGCTACGCGGGACGCGGGGCGTTCCCGCGGTACCAGGCCTGAACCGGACCGATGGCGGAGCGAGGCACCCGAGGCGGACCCGGCGGCAGCCGTCGCCCTCCGTCCACCTGGCCGGGGGGTGGGCGCACGCCCAGGGGCAGCGGGGCGACGCGACCGACGACGTCGGACACCGGGAGCACGACGGCGGTCCGGCCGGTCGCCGCGTCGCCGACCGGCCCCAAGCAGCCGCCCGAGCGCCGCTCCCGGCTCACCGGCCGGGCGGCCGTGCTCGTCCTGGTGGTGGCCGTGCTGACGGTCTCCTACGGCTCGTCGCTGAAGGCCTACCTCCAGCAGCGCTCGCAGATCGCTGACCTGAAGGAGCAGATCGCCGCGCGTGAGCAGAGCATCGGCGCCCTGGAGCGCGAGAAGCGCCGCTGGGAGGACCCCGCGTTCGTGCAGGCCCAGGCCCGCGAGCGGTTCGGCTACCTGATGCCGGGCGAGACGTCCTACGTCGTGCTCGACGAGGACGGCCAGCCGCTCGAGAGCGAGGCGCAGCTCCACGACCCCGACCAGGTGGTCAAGATCGAGCCCACGGCCTGGTGGACCACCGCGTGGGCATCGGTCGAGCTGGCCGGCGTTCCCCCTGTCGAGAAGGGCGGTGCCGGCAAGCCACCGGCCTCCGAGATCGACGGCACCAAGGAGTGAATCCGCGGGTGGGCTCGTCGTGATCGACCCGGTCGACGCCGACGTGGTCGGGCGGCAGCTGGGTCGCGAGCCGCGCGCCGTGCACGCGGTCGGGCATCGCTGCGGGTGCGGGCTGCCGGACGTGGTCACCACCGAGCCACGGCTGCCGAACGGGACGCCGTTCCCGACGACGTTCTACCTGACCTGCCCGCGGGCGGCGTCGCGGATCGGAACCCTCGAGGGGTCGGGGCTGATGAAGGAGATGGAGGACCGCCTCTCGGTCGACGAGGAGCTGGCGGCGGCGTACCGCCGCGCGCACCAGCGCTATCTCGAGGCTCGCGACGAGCTCGGCCGGGAGTCCGGGCTCGACGTACCGGAGATCGAGGGCATCTCCGCCGGCGGGATGCCCGACCGCGTCAAGTGCCTGCACGTGCTGGCCGGCCAGTCACTCGCCCAGGGACGGGGCGTGAACCCGCTCGGCGACGAGGTGCTGGAGATCCTCGGGGACTGGTGGGCCGAGGGACCCTGCGTCGATGGACCTGGCGGTTGACGGACCCGGCGTTGAGGGTCCGGCCGGTGGTTGAGCAGGTCGCGGCGATCGACTGCGGCACCAACACGATCAAGCTGCTGATCGGCGCGCTGCCCGAGGTCGCCGTCCGCGAGATGCGGATGGTCCGGCTGGGCGAGGGTGTCGACCGCAGCGGCGAGCTGTCGCCGGCAGCGCTGGAGCGCACGTTCGCCGCGATCGACGAGTACGCCGCCCTGATCCGCGCCCACGGCGTCACGCGGGTGCGCTTCTGCGCGACCTCGGCGACCCGCGACGCCCGCAACGCCGACGTCTTCGTCGCGGGGGTGCGCGCGCGGCTCGGCATCGAGCCGGAGGTCGTGTCGGGCGAGGAGGAGGCCGCACTCGCCTTCGACGGTGCGGTCCACTCCCTGGCCGTGCCGCCCACGCCGCCCGTGCTGGTGATCGACATCGGCGGCGGCTCGACCGAGCTGATCGTCGGCGAGCGTCGGCCCACTCAGGTCGTGTCCCTCGACGTCGGCTCGGTCCGGCTCACCGAGCGCCACCTGCACAGCATCCGCGCGGGCGATGCACCGACCGCCGACGAGGTCGACGCGTGCGTCGCCGATGTCGAGCGACACCTCGACGGGATCCCGGTCGACGTGACCTCGGCCGCGACCGTGCTGGGCGTGGCCGGCACGGTCACGACGATCGCCGGCGGCGTGCTGGGCCTCGGCACCGACCGCGGCCCGACCGAGCCGGCGGTGATCCCGGTCGCCGACGTGCACGCGCTGGTCGCGCGACTGGCCGCGATGACGGTGGCCGAGCGGCGCGCGCTGCCGTGGATGCACCCGGGCCGGGCCGACGTGATCGTGGCCGGTGCGCTCATCCTCGACCGGGTCCTCAGCGCGATCCGGTGCCCTCGACCTGGTCGTCTCGCCGACTGACATTCTCGACGGCATCGCGTGGTCGCTCGCGCCTACGCTGGAGCCATGAGCATCCTGGAACGCGCGCGTCTTCTCGACGGTGGCATGGGCACCCTCCTGCAGGACCGCGGACTCGAGGGCGGCATGCCGGGAGAGCTCTGGAACGTCGAGAACCCCGACGCCGTCAGGGCTGCGCACGAGGAGTACGCCGCCGCCGGTGCCACCGTGCTGACCACCAACACCTTCGGTGGCACCCGTCCGCGCCTCGACCTCCACGGGCTCGGCGACCGGGTGCACGAGCTCAACGCGGCCGCCGCGCGTCTGGCCCGCGAGGTCGCCGACGCGCACGGCCTGCTGGTGGCCGGCGACCTCGGGCCGACGGGAGAGCTTCTCGAGCCCCTCGGCACCCTGACCGAGGCGGACACGCAGGCGCTCTTCGCCGAGCAGGTCGAAGGTCTGGTAGAGGGTGGCATCGACCTCGTGCTCATCGAGACGCTGAGCGACCTCGGGGAGGCGCGTGCGGCTGTCGCTGCGGCGCAGGCGGTCGCGCCCGGCGTCCCGGTCGTGGTCACGCTGAGCTTCGACACCAACCTGCGCACGATGATGGGCGTCGCCCCCGCGGCCGCCGTCACCGAGCTGGCCTCCCTCGGCGTCGCCGCGGTCGGGGCCAACTGCGGGCGAGGTCCCGAGGAGATGGAGCTGATCATGGCCGCGATGGCCGCTGCCCGGCCCGAGGGCGTGCTGCTCGTCGCCCAGTCCAACGCGGGGCTGCCGCACGTCGTGGGCGACCACTTCGAGTACGACAGGTCCCCGGCGGACATGGCCGCGCACGCCGTTGCGTTGCGCGAGCTGGGCGTCGACCTGATCGGAGCCTGCTGCGGCTCGACGCCGGCCCACATCGACGCGATGGCCGACGCGCTCGGGGTCCGCACCGGCGCGTGAGCGCGCCCGACCGCTCGTCGCGGCTGCCGCACCCGCTCACCGGGGAGCCGTTCCCGTCGCCGGTGCCGCCGGGCACGGGCTGGCCCGACGACCCCGCGGCGCCGGACACCCCGGTGGCCGCGACGGTCGCCGACGTCGTACGTCTCGCCGCGACCGACGACCTGGCCGCCCTCGACGCCCGGGTCTCGGTGTGCTCGGCCTGCCCGCGGCTGGTCACCTGGCGCGAGGACGTCGCCCGCGAGAAGCGGGCGTCGTTCGCCGGCCAGCCCTACTGGGGGCGGCCGATCGCGGGCTGGGGCGACCCGGCGCCCCGGGTGCTGATCGTCGGACTCGCGCCCGCGGCCAACGGCGGCAACCGCACGGGCCGCGTCTTCACCGGCGACAGCTCGGGCGACTGGCTCTTCGCCAGCCTCCACCGGGTGGGACTGGCGGCCCAGCCCGCCAGCGTGCACTCCGGTGACGGGCAGGCGCTGCTCGGTGCGCGCATGGTCGCGACCGTCCGCTGCGCGCCGCCCGACAACCGGCCGACGACCGTCGAGCGCGACACCTGCGCGCCCTGGATCAACCGCGAGGTCGCCCTCGTCTCGGGCTCCCTGAACGTCGCCGTGGCGCTGGGCGGCTACGGCTGGGACGGCGCGCTCCGCTCGCTCGCCGGTGCCGGCTTCGTCGTACCCCGTCCGAAGCCGAGGTTCGCCCACGGCGCCGAGGTGCCGCTCGCCGGCCCCGACGGCTCGGCGGTGACCCTTCTCGGCTGCTACCACCCCAGCCAGCAGAACACCTTCACCGGCCGCCTCACCACCGGGATGCTCGACGCGGTTCTCGGCCGGGCCGCGGCGCTGGCTGCTGGGTCTGGTGAGGGGGTCGTGTGCTGATGTGGTTGCTCTGACAGCCACCCGAGCACACGACCGGCAGCGCCTGGCCTCACCTAGGCTGGCCCGGCCCCCGTATCCCAATCGGCAGAGGAACTCGCCTTAAAAGCGACTCAGTGTGGGTTCGAGCCCCACCGGGGGCACGCATGGCGCGCCCCCGGCGGTCGACGCGAGATGCGTCGGGCTGCGCTCAGTCGAGGAACGGCAGGATGAAGTCCTGCGCGGCCTCGGTGTCGACCCGGTAGGCGAAGTCGTTGCCCTTGCAGGTGTTGTTGAGCCCGAAGCTGTTGACCGCGACGATGACGTCGGAGTCCTGCAGCAGGATGGGGCCGCCGGAGTCGCCCGAGCAGTTGCCACCCCGCCCGTCCCCAGGGTTGTTGGTGGTCTGCAGCCCGACGCCGCGCACCAGGTTGCTGGTCAGGTTGATGAGGTCGCTGACGGCGTACATCCGCTTGGGCTGGTTGACCAGGTACGGCTTGCGCTGCTGGAGGCCGTAGCCCACGGTCGTGAAGTACGTCTCCCGGGTCCCGCGCCGCGTGGCGAGCCCGTCGAGGGTGTTCAGCTCGGCGATGGTGGCGTAGCCGCCGGGGACCGTGAGCGGCGTGTCCAGGGTGTAGATGCCCAGGTCGTGGGTGTCGGGCACGGTCAGGGAGCCGTTCCAGCCCGGCATGGCGTGGGGCTCGCCGGTGGCGTCGTACAGCGTCGAGGTCGCGAAGTCGACTCCTTCGAGGTTCTCCTCCAAGAAGATGCGGGCGTAGTCCGCGCCGTCGGTGCAGTGGGCGGCGGTGAGCACGACGTCCTCGTCGATGAGGGAGCCGCTGCAGCGCCCGATATAGGTGTCCTCCGCGTCGAACATGGCGACGAGCACGACATAGGGGTGGGCACCGTTGTCGTCCTGCCCGTAGTTGATGGCGTGGGCTGGGACGATGAGCGCGGACAGCGCGGCGATGACCGCGGTGACCAGCACCAGTGGGCGAGCGAGCGGGTTGCGCACGACGTGGCCTCCTGAAGGGTTGGGTGGGGTCGTCAACGTAGGCCCAGGAGGCGCTCGGCTGTCAAGGCCGCCCGGCCCGGCCCGGGGGCACCCCGGCCATCACGGCTCGACCGGCATCTCGTAGGTGACCCACATCGTGCGGGTCGCGACCTGGTCGTACTTCGCGCGAGCGCGGTGGTTGTCGTCGGCCGTGATCCAGCGCACGACGGTCCAGCCCCGGGCGGCGGCGATCTCCCGCAGCCGCCCGAGGAGCGCATCGGCCGCGCCGCTGCCGCGGGCCTCCGGGGCGACGTACAGGTCGTCGAGGTAGCCGCCCACCGAGGCGGCGAGCGGCCTGGCGAAAGGTCGGTAGTGAGCCAGGCCGACCAGCTCACCGCCGAGCTCCGCGACCAGGCCCTGCACCTCGTGGTCGGGGTCGGTCAGCCACGACCAGGTGGTCTCGGCCATCTCGTCGGTCTGCTCGTAGAACTCGGCGTACCCGGCATAGAGCACGCGCCAGCGCACGAGGTCGGAGGGATCCAGGTCGCGCACGATCAGCGCAGCAGTCACGCCCCGCAGTCAACCAGGCGGGAACACCCGCGCCTCGCCGGTCGTTCTCTCTCATGAGGCGCGTCTAGGATGGCGGGCCTCATGGCGATCCTCAGAGTGAGGATCACCTTTGGCCTCCAAGGAGAGACCATGCAGTCCAACAATCCGATCTTCAGTCGCTCGCCTGAGTTCAACGGCCAGGGCTCCACCGGGTCGGGTCAGAACGCCTACGGCAACCAGACGTACGGCGGCCAGCCCCACCAGGGCTACGGCACCCCGCAGAACCCGTACGCCCAGGGTCAGGGCGACCCCAGCACCTGGGGCACCGGCTCGCCGACCACGGGCGAGCGCACCTCGGCCCCCATGACGATCGACTCGGTCGTGCAGAAGACCGCGATCGCGCTCTTCGTCGTCATCGCCACGGCCGCCGCGACGTGGTTCTACATCGGCGACATCAACGGCGCCGACGTGAGCGACTCGACGCTGGCGCGCCTCAACATCATGCTGATCGTCGGCAGCGGCGCCGCCTTCGGCCTGTCGCTGGCCAACTCGTTCAGGCGGGTCATCAGCCCGGCCCTCGTGCTCGCGTTCTGCGCCGCCGAGGGCGTGGCGCTGGGTGCGCTCAGCAAGTTCTTCGACGCCCGGTTCGGTGACGGCATCGTCACCCAGGCCGTCATCGGCACCTTCGCCGCCTTCGCCGGCACGCTCGCGGCGTACAAGTTCTTCGACATCCAGGTCGGCCAGCGGTTCCGCACCTTCGTCATCGCCGCGATGTTCGGCATGGTGGCCCTCGGCCTGCTCGAGCTGGTGCTGAGCTTCTTCGGCAGCGCGATCGGCTTCTTCGGCTTCGGCAGCCTCGGCCTGCTGTTCGCCGTCGCCGGCCTCGTGCTGGGTGTCTTCATGCTCATCCTCGACTTCGACTTCGTCGAGCGCGGCGTCGCCGCCGGCCTTCCGGAGCGCGAGTCGTGGCGGGCCGCCTTCGGCCTGACCGTGAGCCTGGTCTGGATCTACACCAACCTGCTGCGGATCCTCGCGATCATGCGGGGCGAGTAGCCACGAGCAGCTGACGTCGGCCCGCCCAGCATCAGCTGGGCGGGTCGTCTGCACGTTCGGGTGCCTCGACGTCCGCGCGCGGGTGCCGGCGGCGGTGTCGAAGCTCGACCCAGCGCCCGCGCAGGCCGCGCTCGGCGCCGGCCACCTCCGTGCCGTCGAGCTCGGTGCCAGGCGTCTTCGCCGCCTCGACCGCCGCCTTCGCCACCGGGAGCACCGTCTCGCCCCGGAAGGCCTGGGGCTCCAGCTCGTCCTCAGGGACCAGCCCGAGCGCGGCCAGCACCGAGGGCAGCAGCACGTCGACCATCGAGCGGTAGCCGTCGGCCGAGGGGTGGAAGCGGTCCGGCCCGAAGAAGCGGCTCGGGTCGGCGGCGAACTCCGGGCCCAGGATCGAGCCCAGCGAGACCGAGCGTCCACCCGCCTCGACGACCGCGATCGACTGCGCGGCGGCGAGCCGACGCGACCACGATCGCGCGACCTGGCGCAGCGGCGGCGGGATCGGCGTGATCGTCCCCAGGTCCGGGCAGGTGCCGACGACGACGGCAACACCGTCGTCGACCAGCCGCCGGATCGCCTCGCTGAGATGGCGCACCGAGTGCGACGGCCGCACCGAGTGCGTCACGTCGTTGGCGCCGATCGAGATCACGGCGACGTCGGGCGTCACGCGGCAGCGCCGAGACCTGGCCCGCGAGGTCGGAGGTCTGGGCGCCCACCTTCGCCACGCTGCGCAGGAACACCCGCCGGTTCGGCCTGCTCGGCCACCCCGGACGCGAGGACCGCGCCCGTCGTCTGCTGGACCGACGCGACGCCGTACCCGGCCGAGCTCGAGTCACCGAGCAGCGCCACCTTGATCGCCGGACCTGGTCGTCCGCGGCCGTACCAGCCGGTCGCCTCGGGCGGGTCCTTCTCGAGTCGGCCGATGCTGTGCCGGGCCAGCTTGGCCTCGGCCCGCAGCAGGCCGTAGAGCGAGCCGCCCAGCAGGGACAGGCCCGTCCCGCCGTACGCCGCCGCTGACGCCAGCTTGCGTGCTGCTCCGGCCTTGCCCACGTGTCCAGGGTACGGACCCCGGTCAGTAGATTGATTCGGTGGACTACGTCAACAGCCTGCTCGACCTCATCGGTGACACCCCCCTCCTGCGGCTGCGCAAGACCCTCGACGACCTCGACGGCGTCGGAGAAGGGGCCGCTGGTGCTGGCGAAGATCGAGTACCTCAACCCCGGTGGCTCGGTGAAGGACCGCATCGCCAGCCGGATGATCGAGGCAGCCGAGGCGTCCGGGGAGCTGCAGCCCGGTGGCACGATCGTCGAGCCGACGTCGGGCAACACCGGCGTCGGGCTGGCCATGGTCGCCCAGGAGAAGGGCTACCACTGCGTCTTCGTCTGCCCCGACAAGGTCAGCGAGGACAAGCGAAACGTCCTGAAGGCCTATGGCGCCGAGGTGGTCGTGTGCCCGACGGCCGTGGCGCCGGAGCACCCCGACTCCTACTACAACGTCTCCGACCGGCTGGCCTCGCAGCCGGGGGCGTGGAAGCCCGACCAGTACTCCAACCCGCACAACCCGCGCTCGCACTACGAGACCACGGGTCCCGAGGTCTGGCGGCAGACCGACGGGAAGATCACGCACTTCGTCACCGGCATGGGCACGGGCGGCACCATCAGCGGGGTCGGCCGCTATCTCAAGGAGCAGAACCCCGACATCCAGGTGGTCGGGGCCGATCCGGCCGGCTCGGTGTACTCCGGGGGCACGGGTCGCCCGTACCTCGTGGAGGGCGTCGGCGAGGACTTCTGGCCCGAGACCTACGACCGCGACGTCGCCGACCGGGTGATCGAGGTCTCCGACGCGGACTCGTTCGCCTTCACCCGCAGACTGGCACGCGAGGAGGCACTGCTGGTCGGCGGCTCGTCCGGCATGGCGGCGTACGCCGCCGTGAAGCTCGCGCACGAGCTGGCCGGCACCCCCGAGGGCGACGACGCGGTGATCGTGGTGCTGCTGCCCGACTCGGGTCGCGGCTACCTCACCAAGGTCTTCAACGACGAGTGGCTGGCGTCCTACGGCTTCGCCAGCGAGAGCGGGAGCCATGACGAGCGAACGGTCGGGGAGGTGCTGCGGGGCAAGGACGGCCGGCTTCCCGACCTCGTGCACACGCACCCGTCCGAGACGATCGCGGAGGCCGTGCACATCCTGCAGGAGTACTCCGTGTCGCAGATGCCGGTCGTGCGCGCCGAGCCGCCGATCGTCGCGGCCGAGGTGGCCGGAGCCGTGTCCGAACGAGGGCTGCTCGACGCGCTCTTCACCGGGGCTGCGCGGCTCACCGACAAGGTCGAGGACCACATGTCAGCCGCCCTGCCCGTGATCGGCTCGACCGAGCCGGCGCAGGCGGCGGTGGCGCTCCTCGAGCACGCCGACGCCGTGCTCGTGCAGGAGGACGGCAAGCCGGTCGGCGTCCTGACCCGTCAGGACCTGCTGACGTTCTTGGCCCGCTGACTCGCGCTGCACGCGTCGCCAGCAGCTGGGACAGCTCGTCGATCCCGTCGATGAGGCGGGTGCCCGGTCGCGCCCAGGAGGCGTTGGCGTCGACGGCGTGCACGGGTACGCCGTCGGGCAGCACGCCTGACGCGACGAGCTCGTCGGCGAGCACCTGTGCCCCGGCGAGGTCGTAGCCGCAGGGGGCGACCACGATCACGTCCGGCTCCGCCGCATGCACCTCGTCCCAGGTGACCCGTCGCGACTTCTCACCGCGCAGCGCCCAGGAGCGGCTCGCCGCCTGCCACCTCGATCATCTCCGGCACCCAGTGGCCGGGTGAGAACGGCGGGTCGGTCCACTCCAGCAGCATCACCCGCGGGCGCGGACCGGTGCGGAACGCCGAGCGCATCGCCACCGCGACCATCCGCGCGCGCTGGTCCTTGACCAGCTCGGCAGCGGCTGGCTCGCGACCGGTGGCGGCGCCGAGCAGCAGGATCGACTCCATCACGTCGTCCAACGTGTGCGGGTCGATGGTCAGCACCTGCGCGGTGCAGCCGAGATGGGCCAGCGCGTCATCGACGACCGACACGTCGACGGCGCAGACCGCGCACAGGTCCTGCGTCACGACGAGGTCGGCGTCGAGTCCCGCCAACGCGCCCTCGTCGAGGTGGTAGAGGTCCTCGCCGCGGCGCATCGCCGCGGCCACGAAGTCGTCGATCTCCTTGGGCGCGAGGCCTTCGGGCATCGCGGAGGTCGACACGATCGTGCGCGTGCGGGCCTCGGCGGGGTAGTCGCACTCGAAGGTCACGCCCACCACGTCGTCGCCGGCGCCGATGGCGAAGAGGATCTCGGTGGTCGACGGGAGCAGGGACACGATGCGCACGGACCAAACCCTAAAGGGCACCCTAGGGTGGCCCGCATGGCCTCGGTGAGCTGCGGTGGTTCGAGGCATGGGTGACGTCACGTTCACCGCGGCCCTGCTCCTGGCCCTGGCGGCGCTCGCCGCCGGCTTCGTCGACGCGGTCGTCGGCGGCGGCGGGCTGATCCAGCTCCCCGCGCTGCTGCTGGGACTGCCCGGCGCCAGCCCCGTGCAGATCCTGGCGACCAACAAGCTCGCGTCGTTCTGCGGGACGACGGTCGCGTCGGCGACGTACTACCGCCGGGTGCGTCCGGACCCGCGCACGTTCGTGCCCCTCATGGTGCTCGCGTTCGTGGGCGCGATGCTCGGGGCGACCGTGGCATTCCTCATCCCGAGGTCCGCGTTCGACCCGATCGTGCTGGTCGTCCTCATCGTCGTGGGCGCCTACGTGCTGCTCAAGCCCGAGCTCGGCGACACCACGGTGCTGCGGTTCGACGGGCACCGGCACACGGCCGCCGCGATGCTCACGGGCCTGGTGATCGGGTTCTACGACGGCGCGCTCGGCCCCGGCACCGGCTCCTTCTTCGTCTTCACCCTGGTGGGGCTGCTCGGGTACGACTTCCTCGAGGCCTCCGCCAAGGCTCGCCTGGCGAACTGGGCGACCAACCTGGGCGCGCTGTGCGTCTTCGTGCCGCACGGCGACGTGCTGTGGGGCCTCGGGTTGACGATGGGTGCCACCAACCTGGTCGGCGGCTACCTCGGAGCACGCACGGCGGTACGCCGAGGTCGCCGCTTCGTCCGGGTGTTCTTCATCGTCGTCGTGTCCGCGTTCATCGTGCGGATCGGCGGCGAGCTGTTGGGCTTCTGGAGCTGACGCACCGGCTCCGCGCGGGGCTCAGGCACCTCCGAGCGGGTTCAGGCCGCTCACCTGGTTGTCGAAGGCGACCAGCAGCAGGTCAGTCATCTCGAAGACGCCGCCGGGCCGGCCCATCGTCGGGGTGAAGCCGGGGGTGCGGACGATCGAGAAGCGGCTGCCCTCGATCGCCCGGTGGAAGGTCTCCGCCACCAGCCGCGCTCCGACGCCGGCCAGGCGACCGCCGTTCAGCTCGGCCTCGCGCAGCACGTAGAACCACAGCGGCGTGTTGGCGACCAGCGAGTCCTTCTGACTTGCCGTCAGGCCGGTGAGGACGGCGCCGCCGGACCCCTCCAGGATCTGGTTGCGGGTCAGCGTGGGCACGGGCGCACCCTTGTTGGCCAGCTTCTGGGCCATCTGCTGGCCGCTGGCGAGCCGGACCATCTTGGCCCGCGTCAGGTTGCGGAACGCCAGGTTGCGGCGTACGTCGTCGAACGGGATCGTGTCCGGCCCGCCGAACGTGCTCGGTGGCAGGTTGGCGAGCGGGTCGGTGAGCAGGGTGTCGATGCGCTTGGCGAAGTTGACGTTGCCGCCCGGCGGCGCGAGGTCGGCTCGTCCGGCGGCGGCGAAGTCGTACATCCTGCGCCAGTCGGCAAGCCAGTTGCTGGCGAGGATGAGGTCGCCGCCCAGCGTGCCGCCGAGTCCGGAGAAGTCGAACATGTACTCCAGCCCGCCGGCCTGGCCGGGGAAGCGCCGGTTCCAGTTGTAGCTGCTGCGGATCATGCTGTGGCCCAGCCGGAACGCCGCGATCGAGAACTCCACCGGCATCGTGGGCACCTCGGTGGGCGCGGCGTTCGGTTCGACGAGCACCCGCCCGTTCGTGAACACGTCGTCGAGGACGGCCGGGTCGACGATCCGCGGCAGGTAGTCGTGACGGACCAGCCACTGGTAGTGCAGCGTCACCTTCTTGCGGGCCTCGCGGAAGCGCTGCTGCGCCGGCACCGAGCCGGGCAGTGCGTCGGCCACCGCGTTGTGGAAGCGGATCATCGAGACGTGGGTCTGGGCGACGATGAGGTTCTCGTCGTTGCGCGGATCAGGGATGACGGCGGTCCGCTCGCCGTCCTTGCGCGGCAGGTCGTGGCCGGTCTTCTTGGCGTCGTTGCCTACTCGCCGACTGTTCCCGACCTTCAGGTGCAGGCCGTCGGGCGCGTAGAACCGCGCCGAGCCGGGGTTGGCCGGCCCGACGCCGTACAGGCTGTCGAGATCGAGCCTCGGCGAGCGTCCCTGCACGAGCTCGGCGGGGGTCACGTCGTCGCCCAGCACCACGTTCTTGGTGCGGTCGAAGGTGAGGTCGTGGTCGACGAACTGGCCGAGGTAGGTGTAGCCCGCCGGCACGTCGCCGTTGCCGCCACCGCCCGAGATCATCGCCTTGGCGACCTTCTTGGTCAGCGCGGGGCCGATGGGCGTCCCCTTCGGCCCGACCCGCGAGAACCGGAAGGGCGGCGCCTCACCGGCGGCCAGTGCCCGTGGAGCCGCGGCTGTCGCCTCGGCCGACTCCGTCACCGGGTCAGGCGCTTCTCCCGAACGCCCGCCGGCCTGCTGGCCGACGATGCCCTCTCCCTCGATGTGGAAGGTCTCCGAGCCGTGATGCATCCCCATAGCCTTGACGGTAGGCCGATCGCGAGCCTTCGTCGCGACGGTCTGGACCAGTGTTGACTGACTGGTCGGCCACGCCGGTCGTCAGGCCGGGACGCCCTGCTCGCGTTGCCGGGCCAGCTGCGGAGACGTCAGGTGCTCGGTGAGCGCCACCGCCTGGGCCCGGAGGTCGGGGATCGCGGTGACCTCCCACTCGAGGCCCTTGCGTGCCGCCCCCAGCACGTGGAGGCCCTCGCGCACGACACCGGCTCCGTCGCGGGGTCGCCCGGCGTCGTCGAGGTCGAGCCCGAGACCCAGCGGGTGCGCGGTGAGCATCCCGCGCGACAGGAGCCGGTCGACCAGCGGGTTCCAACCGGGGGTGTGCACGGGGGCGGGTCCGGAGCAGTTGACGACGAGGTCGTACGTCGTCGGGTCGACCGAGCCCGCCGGTGCGAGCTCGAGAGCCCCGTCCGCTCGCATCCCGTCGATGTAGGCGGCCATCTCAGGCGCCATCCGGTGGCGGTGGGTGTCCCAGCGTCGCGACATCCCGGCGGCGAAGCGCTGCTGGTCGTGCGCGGACAGGCCTTGCCAGAGCTCGTTGGCGTAGCCGCGGACGGCGTCGACGACGTCGCGCCAGTCGCCACCGACCTCGGCGACCTCGGCGACGCGCCCGTCCACAGCGGCGACGAGCCCGTCGAGGTCGGTCGTGCCGGGGTGGAAGGCGTCGTGCGGGTGCAGGGTGCTGCGCCGGTGCCGCTGGGGCACCAGGAGGGTCCGCGAGACCGCGGTGAACGTGAGCTGGGGGTGGTCGTCGTGCAGCGACGCCGCTACGTCGACCATGGTCAGGCCGGTCCCGATGAGCAGGATCGCCTCGGCCTCGGCCGCCCGCTCGTCGAGCCCGGGAGCCCACGGGTCGGCGACGTACCGCTCGCGCAGGGTCTCGAGGTCGGGACGCCGGCGGGGAGGTGGGTTGCCGAGGGCGAGCACGACGACGTCCGACTCGATCCGACGACCGTCGTCGGTCACGACCACGTGGCCCCGGTCGGCAGGCACCAGGTCCGTGACCACGCCCTGGGTCAGGGTCAGGGAGCTCCCCGCGGGGACGTCGACGTCGGTGAGGGTCTCGGTGAGGTAGACGCCGTACAGCTTGCGGGGCAGGAACGTCCGCGGGTCGGCGGGCACTCCGCGGCGCGCGCACCAGCGCAGCAGGTGATCGGGGTCGCCAGGAACGGCGCTGAGCCGGCCGGCGAAGTTGTTGAGCGTGTGCAGCGCGTGGGTCGTGCGGTAGGCGAGGCCCGGGCCGATCCCGTCGTCCTTCTCGACGATCCGGAGCTCGATCGGGTCGGTCGCCGTCGTGAGCAGGTGGCGCGCCGCGATGACGGCCGCGGCTCCACCCCCGACGATGGTCACGCGCAGAGAGTCCATGATGTCGGGCAAATTACTACAGAATTGCGCGCGGGACGGCATCGGCGCTCCAGGTGAGGGCAGCGCTCGATCCCCTCGAGGGACCGGCCTCAGAGGAGGTAGACGAGCCCGGGCCCTTCGTCGCGATAGGGCACGCCGACGGCGTCCAGGGCGGCGCGCCACGAGCCGGTCACCTCCGGGTCCGAGCCCTCGAACCCGTGGTCGGCGGTGAGCAGGACGGTGACCTGGTCGGTCAGCTGCATCCGGTCGAGGTGGTCGAGGAAGGTCACCAGGCGGGCGTCGCTCTGGAGCAGGGCATCGCGCGCCATCTCCGAGCGGGGCCCGCCACCGTGGTGACCGCAGTCGGTGACCACCGACGCCCACCACGTCAGCAACGGTGGCGCCGAGCCCGTCGCGAACAGGTCGAGCATCTGGCTCAGCCCGAGGTCGTCGACGCGCACACCCCAGCGGAAGTAGGTGTCGTCGAGGAAGGCGGGGTTGCGCAGGTACGCCGACGTGGCAGCGTCGGGCAGCGAGTCGTCCAGTGCGTCGGCCCCGCTCTGTCCCGAGTCGCGGATCAGCGCCATCGTGGCGTAGTCGGCGCCTCGGTCGATCGCCTCGTCGATGCTGGCCGTCCGGATCGCGCCGTCGCCCGCGGGGGAGTGCTTGGCGACCATCTCGAAGATGGTGCGGGCCGCCGGGCGCAGCCAGTCGGCGCTGCGGTGCCACGTCGACTGGTCGTTCGGGACCACTCGCTCGCCGGTCGCGCGATCGTAGTAGACGTTGCCCATCACGCCGTGGCGGCCCGGCCCGGTGCCGGTCAGGATCGAGGTGTGGTTGGTCAGCGTGATCGAGGGGAACTCCGCGACGGCGCCGCCTCTCAGGGCCAGCCCGCGCTCGATCAGCCGCGCCACGCCGGGCAGCTCGCCGGTCTGCGCGAGGTGCAGCAGATCGCCGCAGTGGGCGCCGTCCCACAGCATCCCGATCACGTGGCGGCGGGTGCCAGCGGGCTCGAGGTGCTCGCGCAGGACCCGACCGTCGAGCGCTTGCCCGTCCGCGTCCACCAGGTCCATCGCCGGGACACCGGCGAGGAAGGCGAGCGTCGGCCCGACGTCGACCAGGCGGGCGTGCGCGTCGACGAACCCGCGATGCGGGACGCCGGCGCCGCTGAGGATGAGCGGCGCGCGGGACTGGATCACGTCGAGACTGCCGTGCTCGCCCACGTGGCCGCCCTCGTCGGGGAAGAAGTGGCGCGGTGTGTGCACGATCGCCAGGTCCGGGCTGCGGTCCGGGTCGGCGAAGAACGACCGCAGCCGCTGCCACGCCAGGGGATAGGCGTTCTCCGTCGAGATGCGCGGAGAGGGGTTGGCCAGCTCGGCGTCGTACGGCAGGAAGGCGAGTGGGTCCTCGCTGCCGATCGGGTTGGTGCCGCTCACCAGCTCGGCGGGCCCGCCGTAGCGGAACCGGACGGTGCCGAGGTGGTTCGCGCCGAAGGGCTCGTCGTCCTCGACCCACACGACCAGGTCGACGATGGCGGCGAGCTCGGGCGCACAGAGGGCCTCGACCATCCGCCGTCGGGCGTCGGGATCTGCCATGGCCGCACGTTAGCGTTTCGACCGTGATGCGGGACCAGCCTTCGGTCTTCTGGGTCAGCGCCTTCCTGGACCTGCCGAGCCCTGCCTTCGAGGCGACGGTCAGCTTCTGGGAGGGCGTGACGGGGTTCGCCCGGTCCGTGCCACGCGGCGAGCACGGGGAGTTCGTGACGCTCGTCCCGCCCGCATCGCTGGGCGGCGACGACTACCTGCGGGCTCAGCGGCTGCGAGAAGGGCCGGCGCGTCTCCACCTCGACCTGCACGTGCCCGACCCGTCGTTCGCGGCCTCTCGCGCCGTCGGCCTCGGCGCCACCGAGCTGGCCCGCCCCGACGGCTACGTCGTCCTGAGGTCCCCGGGAGGACTGGTCTTCTGCGTCGTCTCCCATCCCGGCACGGCGGTTCCCGCCGCTGCTGCCTGGCCAGGGGTGCGGCGCAGCCGGGTCTACCAGGTCTGCCTCGACATCCCGTCGGCGTCGTACGACGCGGAGTCGGCGTTCTGGTCGGCTCTCACGGGACGCCCGGTCGACGTGCTGGCGCGGCGTCCGGAGTTCGCGTGGCTTCGCCACGACGCGACGCTCGCCCTCGGCGTGCTGCTCCAGCGACTCGACGAGCCGGGCGGCACCGTCCGGGCCCACCTCGACGTCGGCACGTCCGACCGTGGCGCGGAGGTCGAGCGACACGTCGGCCTGGGTGCGCGCGTGCTGGCGGCCGACGAGTTCTGGACCGTGCTCGCGGACCCGGCCGGTCTCGCCTACTGCGTCACCGACCGGGATCCCGCCACGGGCGAGATCACAGGCGAGATCACAGGCGAGATCACGGGCGAGATCTAGCGTCAGGCGGCGGCAGCAGCGTCCGCGAGGAGGCGAACGGGCGCGGGCGCGGGCGGGGCCGTGGTCGGCCAGTCCGCCGGCTTCGGCACCGCGCGGATCGACCGGGCACAGGTCGGGATGATCGCGGTGAGGCCGCACAGCACGCCAGCCAGCAGCACTGCCGTGGGGCCGCCGAGCAGGGCCAGCAGGCCGCCGGCGAGGATCGGCGCCAGCGGCAGCGACGCCATCGCGACGAACTGGGTCGCCGACTGGACGCGCCCGACGAGGTGGTCAGGGGTCACGCTGATCCGGTAGGAGCTCATGCCGGCATTGCCCGCCGGGTTGACGAGCAGCACGCACCCGAGCGCCGCGGCGACGACGGCGGCGTTGCCCCACAGGGCCATGGGCACGACCAGCGGGAGCGGGCTCCAGCTCACCGCGATCGTCAGCCAGCCGGTGGGCAGCCGCTCGATCAGCCACGGCGCGACCAGCGCGCCGACGATGCCCGCCGCGCCGGCGGCGGTCTCGACCAGGCCGATGTGCAGCGGCTTCACACCCTCCTGCACCAGGCGCAGCACGGCCACGGTGAAGAGCGTGTTCATCGTCAGGTTGGTGAGGCAGGCCCAGGCGGTGAGGGTGCGGAAGAGCGGGTGCCGGGCGACGTACGTCGTGCCCTCGCGCAGGTCGGCCAGGACCGAGCGGCGCACCCTGTCCGGGGCGGGGGAGAGGTCGGAGCGCAGCCGACCCAGCAGGACCCAGGAGATCGCGTAGCTGACCGTGTCGACCGCGAACGGCAGCCAGCGGGCGACGGCGTACAACACTCCGCCGATCGGGGCGCCGACGAGGGCGGCGACGTGCTGGCGGGCCTGGTTCTGGCTCAGCGCGGTCGGCAGCTGCTCGCGGGTGACCACGGTGCGCACGGCGGAGAGCTCCGCGGGTGAGAACAGCCCGGCCGCGAGGCCGGCCACCAACGCCACGGTCAGCAGGTGGGCGTAGGTCACCGAGCCGAGCAGAGCGGCCGCGGTGAGCGACGCGTAGGCCAGCATGCCGGCGCCGCTGGAGACGCGCAGGAGCAGGCGCCGGTCGACGCGGTCGGCGAGCACGCCCGCCGGCAGGAGGGCGCCGGAGAGGCCCACCAGCTCGGCGGTGCCCACCAGGCTGGCGAGCCAGATCGAGTCGGTCACGGCGTACGCGATCAAGGGGAAGACGAACATGCTGATCCGCGTGCCCAGCTCGCTGACCGTCTGCCCGATCCAGAGGACGGCGAAGTCGTGGTTGTGGGCCAGCGAGCGGTACGAGGTCATATCCGCACCATATATTGCGCAATAACTATTGCGCAATACTTCGTGCGGAACTTGGTAGACTGCCGTCCATGCCCGAGCAGCCCCGCGCCGTCCACGACCCGCAGGTGCTGCGCGCGATCGCCCACCCGGTCCGCAACCGGGTGCTCACCGAGCTCGCGGCGCAGGGCTCGATGCGCGCGGCGGACGTCGCACGTGAGCTCGACATCCCCGCCAACCAGGCGAGCTTCCACCTCCGGCAGCTCGCGAAGTACGGCCTGGTCGAGGAGGACCCGGCCGCTGCCCGCGACAAGCGCGACCGGGTCTGGAAGGCCGTCCACCCCGAGGGCCTCCAGGTCAACCTCAAGGAGCTCGAGGAGGCGCCGGGCGGCAAGGCCGCGTCGGCGGTCTTCCGGCGCAACTCGGCCGCGTGGGGGCATGTCGTCGTCGACACGGTGCTCTCGGACTACCGCCAGCCCGACACCCACACCAGCCTGACCGAGTCGGCGCTGCGGCTGACCAAGGCCGAGGCGCAGCAGCTGGCCGAGGAGCTGTCCGACGTGGTCGAGACCTGGACCGAGCGGACCCGCGGTCACGACGCGTCCCGGCGCACCTACCTCTACTACGCGGCGCTGCTGCCGCACCCGGAGACCCACGTCCCCGAGGCGGGCGCATGAGCACGACGCATCCCCTGTGGCGGCCCTACGAGCTGGTCACCCCCGAGGAGCTCGCTCGAGCGAAGGTCGGCGACGCCACGCCCTGGCCGGTCCAGGTGGTGGCCCCCGACCCGGGCTGGCCGGCGGCGTACGAGCAGGTGCGCGCCGGCCTCGTGACCGCCCTCGGCGACCGGGCGCTGGCCGTCGCGCACGTCGGCTCCACCTCGGTCCGTGGCCTGTGGGCGAAGCCGGTCATCGACATCGACCTGACCGTCGCCGACTCGGCCGACGAGCAGGCCTGGCTGCCCGACCTCGAGGCGGCCGGCTTCGTGCTGCACTTCCGCGAGCCGGAGTGGGAGGAGCACCGCCTGCTGAAGCACCACGAGCCCAAGGCCAACGTGCACGTCTTCTCGCCCGGTGCGATCGAGCCGCAGCGGCACCTGGCCTTCACCAGGTGGCTGAGCGATCACCCCGGTGACCTGGCGATGTACGCCGACCTCAAGCGACAGCTCGCCGCGCAGGACCCGGGTGAGCCCGGCGCCTACACCAACGCCAAGGCCGCTCTGGTCTACGACCTCTACGAGCGGATCTTCGTGGCCGACCCGGCGCATCTCCACGACCCGCAGCCCAGGACGATGCAGGACGGCCCGGCGTCGTAGGTTGGCGGCCATGACTGACGCCCCGAGCGACTCCCGCATCGACCCACCCCTGCGCGTCGACGAGGTGGCCACGCTGCGGGCCTTCCTCGACTACCACCGCGACACCTTCCGGATGAAGTGCGCCGGCCTCGACCAGGCGCAGCTGGCCCAGCCGCTGGCGCCGTCCACGATGACGCTCGGCGGGATGATGAAGCACCTCGCCCTGGTCGAGAGCAACTGGTTCAACGACGTCTTCCTCGGCCTGCCCGCCGTCGAGCCGTGGGCCTCTGTCGACTGGGACGCCGACCGCGACTGGGAGTGGCACACGGCCGCCGACGACTCTCCCGAAGAGCTGCGGCGGATCTTCGACGAGACCGTGGCCGATTGCGACCGCATCGTCGACGAGGCGCTCGCCGGCCCGACGGGTCTGGACGCGCTGTCGGTCGTGTCCTCCCGGAGGGGCCACGGTCAGTTCAGCCTGCGCTGGATCCTCGTGCACCTGATCGAGGAGTACGCCCGGCACAACGGCCACGCCGACCTGATCCGCGAGTCGATCGACGGGGAGACCGGCGAGTGACGGCCGTCGACATCCGTCCGGCCACCGAGGTCGACTGGCCCGGCATCTGGCCGATCTTCCAGACCGTCGTGGTCACCCAGGAGACCTACGCCTACCCGCTCGACATCACCTCGGACGGCGCCCGGACGCTCTGGATGGAGCCGCCCCCCGGTCTCACCGTCGTCCTGGAGGACGACCGCGGTGTCATCCTCGGCACCGCCAAGATGGGACCCAACCGTCCGGGCGCGGGCTCTCACATCGGCACCGCGTCGTTCATGGTGGCCCCGACGGCCCGGGGGCGTGGCGTGGGCCGGGCGCTGGCGGAGTACATGGTCCAGTGGCACCGCGACAACGGCTACCGCGGCATCCAGTTCAACGCCGTCGTCGAGACCAACGAGGACGCCGTCCACCTGTGGCGGTCGCTGGGCTTCGAGATCGTCGGCACCGTCCCGGGCGCGTTCCTCTCGCCGACCAAGGGGTACGTCGGTCTGCACGTGATGTTCCTCGACCTGACCGACCCCGACGGCCGATGAGCTTCAGCCGCCGGTAGACCTCCTGAGCGGTCGACGCCGCCACGCCGATGAGTCCCCGGTGCCGCCGTGGTCGGTCCTGGCATGAACGCACCAGAGCTCGCCGTGGAGGGCCCGTCGTGATCGCGCGCGAGTGGCGGGGACGGGTTCGCGCCGAGCAGACCGAGGAGTACGTCACCTACATGTGGGCCACCGGCGTGGGGGAGTACCTCCGCACCGACGGGAACCGGCACGCCTGGGTGCTCAGCCGCGACCTCGGAGACGGACGGGCCGAGGTGGTCGCCTTCAGCCTCTGGGACTCGATGCACGACGTACGCCGCTTCGCAGGGTCGGACGAGAACGAGATGGTGCTCTACCCCGAGGACCGCGAGTTCCTCCTCGACCAGCCCACGCTATGCCACTACGACGTCCACGGCCCGGGCTGACGCAGCCGCAGCCGGCGGTTGAGGGCGTGCGCGAGAGCCAGTGCCGCTGCCGCTGGTTGAGGACGCGCGCCAGCGCCGTCTCGAAGCCTCGGCGGGTTTCGAGACAGGGCTTCGCCAGCGCCGCCGCCGATGGTGAAGGAGGCGCGCCGGCGCTGGCTGCCCGCCGCTGGTTGAGGAGGCGACGCAAGCGCCGTCTCGAAACCAAGGCACGTGCCCGCTCACGTCCTTCGGTGGTAGCGGAGGTCGCCGTGGGGGGTGCGGGTGGTGGTGTAGCGGGGGTCGTGGGCGCGTTGGTGGTGCCAGTGGCAGAGCAGGACACCGTCGGTGAGGTCGGTCTTGCCGCCCGGGACCAGGGGGTGGCGTGGTGGGCCTCGCACCAGGGTGCGGGGACGTCACAGTCCTCGGCCCGGCAGCGGGGGTGGCGCAGGGCGAGGGCCTTGCGTTGGGCGGGGGTGAACAGCCGGGCGGTGCGGCCCAGGTCGAGGACCTCACTCCGGGTGCCCAGGACGGCGGGGACCAGTCCGGCGGTGCAGGCCAGCCGGCGGGCGTGGCCGGCGGTGATGGTCTCGCCGGTGCCGAGCTGCGCGGTGCCCAGCCCCGTGGTCAGGGTCTCCAAGGGGATGGTGAGGATCATCGTGGTGGCCAGGCCGCCGTGGTCGGGCAGCCGACGGGGGTCCAGGCGCTCGAGCAGGGCGCAGAACGCCAGGCCGCGGTGCCGGTCGGCCGGGATCCGGACGCCGGTCGCCGGGTCCGTCGCGGGGTCGACACTGGTCTCCTGCTGACGGTGGCGTGGGGAGGTGAACGCCTCGAGGTAGGTCTTCAGGCGGGCGGCGACGGCGTCGGGCACGGTGGCGGCGATGTGCGTGGACCCGTCGCCGCGACGTGTGAAGTCCAGCCGGGTCAGGGCGTCGGCCCTCTGTTCGGCCCGCTCCACCGTCCGGCGTTCCTGGTCCTCGCCGACCTCGGGTGCGATGAGGTCGAGGACCCGCCGGCCGAGCCGGGCCAGGTCGGCGGGCCCGAACTGGTCGGCGTGCTCGACCAGCCGCCGCTCGGCCAGCTGGGTGACCTCCACACCGACGTCGGCGGGCAGGCGTCCAGGGCGGTGAGGATGACCCGGGCCTGGTCCAGGTGCATCCGGCCGTCGGCCACCGCGGCCCCCACCCGGGGCCACCTGGCGTCCAGGGCGTGGGCGAGCTTCTCCTGGGCGTGGGCGGCGCGGCGGTCGGTGTGGGTGCGGGGGGCGAGCCAGTCCGCGACCCGGCGGCAGCCGTGCTCGGCGGCGAGGTCGCCGGCGGCGGCGACGGTGCGGAGGCGGAGGGCTTCTTGTTGGGAGAGGAGCCGGGTCAGCCGGAGCAGCAGCTCGGCCTTGTCGTCGGGGGAGAGGTAGGCCGGGTCGCAGTCCAGCACCGCGGCCAGTGCCTTCTCGATGGTGTCCGCGCAGGCCAGCAGCGGGTGCCGGGGGGTGCTGGTCGGGTGGCTCATCGGGGACCACGCTAGAGGCGACCACCGACACTGGCCCGGCCCGGAACCCCCGTTCTCCACAGGGGTGCCGAGCAGGCCGGGCGGCTGGGTCGCCGGGGGTTTCGAGACGGCGCTGGCGCGCCTCCTCAACCACCGGCAGCGGCGGCGTGGCTGGGTCGCCGGGGGTTTCGAGACGGCGCTGGCGCGCCTCCTCAACCAGCGGCGGCGGCGGCGTGGCGGGGTCGCCGGGGGTTTCGAGACGGCGCTGGCGCGCCTCCTCAACCACCGGCACGTGCACACCTCCCGGTGGTTGAGGAAGGACGAAGTCCTGTCTCGAAACCTCCGGGGGCTGTTTTGACACGGTCTGGCGCGCCTCCTCAACCACCGGCACGTGCACAGCCCCGGAGGTTCGAGACAGGACTTCGTCCTTCGTCAACCACCGGGATGGCGTGCCCTGTGACGGTCGTCGCTTGCGGGCGGGTCTAGCGTGAAACCGTGACGTATTCGGGATCCCCGACCATCTCCACAGTCCGCGAGCTGCGCGAGTCCGGGCACGAGCACCGGTCGCTGCGGGAGGAGATCCGCGCCAACCTGCTGGCCAAGCTGGCCGGTGGTGAGGATCCCTGGCCCGGCGTGCACGGCTTCGACGCCACCGTCGTACCCCAGCTCGAGCGGGCGCTCATCGCCGGGCACGACGTCGTCCTGCTCGGCGAGCGAGGGCAGGGAAAGACCCGGCTGCTGCGCACCCTGGTGGGGCTGCTCGACGAGTGGACGCCTGTGATCGACGGCAGCGAGCTGGGAGAGCACCCCTTCGAGCCGATCACGCCGGAGTCACGTCGGCGGGCCCAGCAGCTCGGCGACGACCTGCCCGTGTCGTGGCGCCACCGGGCCGAGCGCTACGCGGAGAAGCTGGCCACCCCGGACACCTCGGTCGCCGACCTGATCGGCGACGTCGACCCGATGAAGGTCGCGGAGGGCCGCACCCTCGGCGACCCCGACACGATCCACTTCGGACTCATCCCGCGCAGTCACCGGGGCATCGTCGCCATCAACGAGCTGCCCGACCTCGCCGAGCGGATCCAGGTCGCGATGCTCAACGTGATGGAGGAGCGCGACATCCAGATCCGCGGCTACGTGTTGCGGCTCCCGCTCGACGTGCTCGTGATGGCCAGCGCCAACCCGGAGGACTACACCAACCGCGGCCGGATCATCACCCCGCTCAAGGACCGCTTCGGCGCGGAGATCCGCACCCACTACCCGCTGGAGGTCGAGGACGAGATCGCCGTCATCCGGCAGGAGGCGCATCTCGTCGCGGCCGTGCCCGACCACCTCGTCGAGATCCTGGCCCGCTTCACCCGTGCGCTGCGCGAGTCCAGCGCGGTCGACCAGCGCTCCGGCGTGAGTGCGCGGTTCGCCATCGCCGGCGCCGAGACCGTCGCGGCGGCCGCCCTGCATCGGGCCGTCAGCCAGGGCGAGGAGCACGCCGTCGCGCGGGTCATCGACCTCGAGACGGCCGTCGACGTGCTCGGCGGCAAGATCGAGTTCGAGTCCGGCGAGGAGGGCCGGGAGCGCGAGGTGCTGACGCACCTGCTGCGCACGGCCACCGCTGAGACCGTACGACGGCACTTCCGCGGCATCGACTTCGCGCTGCTGGTCGACGCGCTCGACGGCGGACGGCTCGTCACCACCGGCGAGCAGGTCACCGCCATCGACTTCCTGACGGGCCTGCCGGCGCTGCCACCGGTCGAGGACGCCGAGTCCGATCTCTACGACCAGATCTGCGACCGGTTGGGCGCTACGGACGACGGAAGCCGGGCGTCGGCGATCGAGCTCG
>CAVYCK010000008.1:0-32506 GCA_963767095.1 uncultured Actinomycetota bacterium
GCCACTAATCACATAGGTGTCACTCGTGGCGCTCCATCATTCCTGGGCCAGATCGCTGGGGAAGGCGTATCTCACGCCGGGATGAAGGAGGGTCATTGTGACCACACGCGTCACCACGCACGCAGGCGACCGCACCGGCCACCGGGCCGCGACGCGGGGCGTCCTGTTCGTGCACTCCGCGCCGTCGGCGCTGTGCCCTCACATCGAGTGGGCCGTCGGCGGCGTGCTCGGGGTTGCCGTCTCTGCCGAGTGGACGCCGCAGCCCGCCCAGGCCGGGACCTACCGCACCGAGGTGTCGTGGTCCGGTGACGCGGGTCCGCCGCTGCCCTGGCCTCGGCGCTGCGCGGGTGGAACCACCTGCGCTTCGAGGTGACGGAGGAGCCGACGCCGGGCACCGAGGGCGCGCGCTACTCCTACACTCCCGAGCTCGGCGTCTTCCACGCCGTCACCGGCATGCACGGCGACATCATGATCCCTGAGGACCGGCTGAAGGCGGCCGTGGTCAAGGCGGCCCTGGGTGAGTCCTCGTTGCTCGGCGAGATCGACAAGCTGCTCGGCAAGCCGTGGGACGACGAGCTGGAGACGTTCCGGCACGCGGGCGAGGGCGCACCGGTGCGCTGGCTGCACCAGGTGGTCTGAGGAACCGGTTTGGTGAGGCCCGTCAGGCCGGCCCGTCGGGACCCCTCCCCAGCGCTGGCGCTGACGCGTCTCAGAGCGGAATGTTGCCGTGCGCCCCGCGACGTACGCCGTTGGTCTGCACCGCATCGTTGATCGCCCTGGCCAGCGCGGAACGGGTGGCGGACGGCTCGACGACCTCGTCGACGACGCCGATCTCGACCGCCTTGTCGACGCCGCCGGCGATGCGCTCATGCTCCGCCGCCAGCTCGACCTCGACCTGCGGCCTGATGTCGGGGGAGACCTCGGCCAGCTTGCGCCGATGCAGGATCCGGATCGCGGCGACGGCTCCCATCACCGCCACCTCGGCACCCGGCCAGGCGAACACCTTGGTGGCGCCGAGCGAGCGGGCGTTCATCGCGATGTAGGCGCCGCCGTAGGTCTTGCGGGTGACCAGGGTGACGCGCGGGACCACGCACTCGCCGAAAGCGTGCAGGAGCTTGGCGCCGCGGCGGACCACGCCGTCCCACTCCTGCCCGACGCCCGGGAGGTAGCCGGGCACGTCGACCAGGACGATCAGGGGAACGCCGAAGGCGTCGCACATCCGCACGAACCGTGAGGCCTTCTCGGCCGACAACGAGTCGAGGCAGCCGCCGAGCCGCAGCGGGTTGTTGGCCACGACCCCGACCGTGCGACCGCCGAAGCGACCCAGCGCGGTCACGATGTTGGGTGCCCAGCGAGCGTGCAGCTCCTGGGTCGTGCCCTCGTCGAGAACCGACTCGCACGAGCGGGTGCACGTCGTAGGCGCGCTTCTTGGACTCGGGCAGCATCTGGCTCAGGTCGCGGTCCTCGACCGCGTCCACGTCGAGGCTGCCCTGGGAGCCGAGCAGGAAGGCGACGGTGCGGGCGCGCTCGAGCGCCTCGGTCTCGGACTCGGTGAGGATGTGGACCACGCCGGAACGACGTCCGTGCGGCTCGGGGCCGCCGAGCCGGAGCATGTCGACGTCCTCACCGGTGACCGAGCGGACGACGTCGGGGCCGGTGACGAAGATCCGACCCTCGGGACCGAGGATCACCACGTCGGTCAGGGCCGGGCCGTACGCCGCACCGCCGGCCGCAGGGCCGAGCACGACCGAGATCTGCGGCACCTTGCCCGAGGCCTGCGTCATGACCTGGAAGATCCGGCCCACGGCGTGCAGCGACAGCACGCCCTCGGCGAGCCGGGCGCCGCCGGAGTGCCAGAGCCCGATGATCGGCACCCGGTCGGTCATCGCCCGGTGGTAGGCGTCGACCACGACCCGGCACCCCACGTCGCCCATCGCCCCGCCCATCACGGTGGCGTCGGAGCAGAAGGCGACGACGGATGCACCGTTGACGCGGCCGACCGCGGCGAGCATGCCGGAGTCGTCGTCCGGGGTGATCGCCTCGAACGTGCCGTCGTCGAGCAGGGCGCGCAGCCGGTGGACCGGGTTGCGGGGGTCCTGCGTCGCGCGGCAGCTTGGTGGGCTTCGCTGCGGGATCGGTCGGGGCAGCGGGGGCAGCTGCGGTCTGGGTCATGTGCTCCCTATCAGGCGCTTCCGAAGGCGACGGCGACGTTGGCGCCGCCGAAGCCGAACGAGTTGTTCAGGGCGGCGATGTCGCCCTGGGGGAGGTCGCGCGGCTTGGTGGCGATGTCGAGCTCGACCTGGGGGTCCTGGTTGTCGAGGTTGATCGTCGGCGGAACCACCCGGTGGTGCAGGGCGAGGACGGTCGCGATCGACTCCAGGGCGCCGGCACCGCCGAGCAGGTGGCCGGTCATCGACTTGGTGCTGGTGACCACGACCTGGCTCACGTGCGAGCCGAGCGTGGCGTGGAGCATCAGGCCCTCGGCGATGTCACCCTGCGGGGTCGACGTCGCGTGCGCGTTGACGTGCACGATCGAGTCGGCGCCGATCTCGGACTCCGCGAGCGCGCGCAGGATCGCGCGGGATCCGCCACGACCTGCCGGGTCGGGCTGGGCGATGTCGTGGGCGTCGGCGGTGATGCCGGCGCCCAGGACCTCGGCGTAGATCCGCGCGCCGCGGGCCCGGGCGTGCTCCTCGGACTCGAGCACGAGCACGCCCGCGCCCTCGCCGAGGACGAAGCCGTCGCGGTCGACGTCCCACGGCCGGGAGACCGCCGCGGGGTCACCGGCCTTCTTCGACAGCGCCATCATGTTGGCGAACGCCGCCATCGGCAGCGGGTGGATCGCCGCCTCGGTGCCGCCGGCCACGACGACGTCGGCCCGGCCGAAGCGGATCTGGTCCACCGCCAGCGCGACCGCCTCGTTGCCGGAGGCGCAGGCGGACACCGGGGTGTTGACGGCGGCCCGCGCTCCGACGTAGAGGCTGATGTTGGCGGCCGGCGCGTTGGGCATGAGCATCGGCACCGCGAGCGGCGACACCCGACGCGGGCCCTTGGCGAGCAGCGTGTCGTAGTTGTCGAGCAGGGTGGTGACGCCGCCGATGCCGGAGGCCATCGCGACTCCGACGCGCTCCTTGTCGAGCTCGGCGTCCTCGAGCCCGGCGTCCTTCCACGCCTCCATGGCCGCGACCATGGCGAACTGGGTGGACCGGTCCCAACGGCGCGCCTTGACGCGCTCGAGGACCTCGGACGGCTCGACGGCCACCCGGCCGGCGATCTTGACCGGCATCTCGTCCCAGTCGTCGGTCAGGGTGACCACGCCCGATCGGCCGTCGACGAGGCCCTGCCAGGTGCTGGCGACGTCACCGCCCACGGGGTTGGTGGTCCCCATGCCGGTGACGACGACACGCGTGCGAGTCATAGCGGCTCTCTGCTCCTCTGCTCTCAGCCCTGGGCGTCAGCCCTGGGCGCGCTCGATGAACGCGACGGCGTCGCCGACGGTCTTGAGGTTCTTGACCTCGTCGTCGGGGATGGACACGCCGAACTTCTCCTCGGCGGCCACCACGACCTCGACCATGGACAGCGAGTCGACGTCGAGGTCGTCGACGAACGAGCGGTCCAGCTGGACCTCGTCGGCGTCGACGCCGGCGACCTCGTTGACGATCTCGGCGAGGTCGGCGCGGATCTCTTCGGTGGTCATGGTGATGGTTTCCCTTCGTTGTGGGTTGTGCGTCTGTGGTGGTGCGGGTGGAGCGGTTCAGGGGACGGTGACGACCTGGGCGGCGTACGCCAGGCCGGCGCCGAAGGCGATGAGCAGGGCCAGGTCGCCGCTCTTGGCCTCGCCCTCCTCGATCATCCGGTCGAGCGCGAGGGGGATCGACGCCGCGGAGGTGTTGCCCTGGTCGGCGATGTCGCGAGCGATCTTGACGTGCTCGGGCAGCTTCATCGCCCGGGCCATCGCGTCGATGATGCGCATGTTGGCCTGGTGGGGGACGAAGACGTCGAGGTCCTCGGCCTTCACGCCGGCGCGGTCGAGGGCCTGGTGGGCGGTCTTGGCCATCGCGAAGGACGCCCACCGGAACACCGGGTTGCCCTGCATCATCAGGTGGGGCATCACGCCGGAGCCCGGGACGGCGGGGGTGCCGACGACGTCGCGCCAGTCCTCCTTCTGCCGGATCAGGTCGAACTGCTCGCCGTCGGAGCCCCAGACGACGGGGCCGATGCCGGCGACGTCGGACGGGCCGACCACGGCGGCGCCGGCGCCGTCGGCGAAGATGAAGGCCGTGCCGCGGTCGTGCAGGTCGAGGATGTCGGTGAGCCGCTCGACGCCGATGACCAGGACGTGGCGGGCGCTGCCGCCGCGGACCATGTCGGACGCCAGGGCGATGCCGTGGCAGAAGCCCGCGCAGGCGGCCGAGATGTCGAACGCCGCCGCCTGGTCGGTCTCGAGCTCGTAGGCGATCGCGGTCGCGATGGCAGGCGTCTGGAGCAGGTGGCTGACGGTCGCGACGACGACGCAGTCGATCTGCGCAGCCTCGAGCCCGGCGTGCTCGAGGGCCTTGCGCGACGCCGCGACGCTCATCATCTGCACGGTCTCGTCCGGTGCCGCCCAGCGGCGCTGCTTGATGCCCGAGCGCTGCTGGATCCACTCGTCGCTGGAGTCGATCGCGTCGACGACCTCGGAGTTGGGGACCACCCGCGAGGGCCGGTAGGAGCCGATCCCGAGGATGCGCGCGTGGCGCGGTGCCTGCGCCTCCTGGATCTGTGCGCTCCTGGAGGCGCTCGTGGGTCGCGTCGGTCATGCCGGGCCTCCTGCGGGGTGGAGCCGGACCAGGGGCTGGCCCGGGGACACGAGGTCGCCGTCCTCGACGAGCCACTCGGTGATCTGGCCGCCGTGCCGGGCGACCGACGGTCGTCCGGTCGCGGCTGCTGGCGACGTCGCCGATCGTCGCGCCGGGCGCCAGCTCGGCAGCGTCGGCGGCCTCCGGGTGCAGGTGGAAGGTGCCCTTGCCCGGCGAGACCACCATCCGCCAGGTGGGGGAGGTGTCGAACGCGCTGGCCTCGCCGTGCTTGTCGCAGAAGTCGCGGGCCGCGTCGAGCTGGTCGGGCGTCTTGAGCGCGAACGTCTCGACGCCCTTGAGGTTGCGCTTGGCGATGCCGGTGAGCGTGCCGGCAGGCGGCATCTCGAGGATGCCGGTCACGCGCAGGTCGCTCATGGTCTCCATGCAGAGGTCCCAGCGGACCGGGCTGGCGATCTGGCCGACGATCCGGCGCCACCACGTCGCGGCCGTCGTGGACGATGCTGCCGTCCTTGTTGGAGATCACCGGGATGCGCGGGTCGTGGGTCGACACCGCGCGCGCCAGCTGGGCGAGCCGGGCCACCGCCGGCCGCATGTGGTCGGTGTGGAACGCCCCCGCCACGCTGAGCGGGGTCAGCCGCGCCTTGGCCGGCGGCTCGTCGGCCAGCGCGGCGAGCTGCTCGCTGGTGCCCGCGGCCACGATCTGGCCGGGGCCGTTGTCGTTGGCGGGCGTCAGCCCGTGCTTGTCGAGCGTGGCCAGCACCTCGTCGCGGTCGCCGCCGAGGACGGCGGTCATGCCGGTCGCGGTCACCGCGGCGGCCTCGGCCATCGCCTTGCCGCGCTCGCGCACCAGCACCATGGCCTGCTCGGCGCGTGATCACCCGGGCACCCGCGGCGGCGCCGAGCTCGCCCACGCTGTGTCCGGCGACCGCGCCGACGCGGCTGAAGGCGTCGGCTGGGTGCGGGAAGAGCTCGAGGGCGGCGACGAGTCCGGTCGCGACCAGCAGCGGCTGCGCGACGTCGGTGCGGCGGATGGTGTCGGCATCGGCCTCGGTGCCGTAGTGGGCGAGGTCGAGACCGGCGACCGTGGCCAGCCACTCGAGCCGCTCGGCGAAGGTCGGGTCTTCCAGCCACGGGGTCAGGAAGCCGGGCGTCTGGGCGCCCTGCCCGGGCGCGACGATGACGAGCACGGGCTCCACTCTGCCGAACAACAGGCTCGGTCCTCGCCTCCGGCGCTCACATAACTGTCGGGCCGTTCTTTGTAGGAACCCGACAAAAAACGGTTACTACCGAGTTCGGGTCTCAGCCGTTGCGGCCGGTCTGACGGCCCGACTGGCGACCCAGCGCCAGCGCCATCCGCAGCGTCAGGGCGTGCCGGGGGTCGGAGGCGGAGTAGCCGGTGAGGTCGGCGGTCTGGCGCAGCCGGTAGCGCACGGTGTTGGGATGCACGAACAGGGCGCGTGCGGTCGCCTCCATCGACGACCCGCTCTCGAAGTACGCCGAGAGGGTCTCGATCAGGGTGCCCTTGGCCTCCGTCAGCGGGCAGGAAGACCTCGTCGACGAGGTGTCGTCGCGCGTGGCCGTCACCGGCCAGCACCCGCTCGGGCAGCAGGTCGTCGCTGTGGACCGGGCGCGGAGCCTCGGGCCAGCCCGACGCCGCCCGGTGCGCCGACAGCGCGGCGCGCGCCGAGAGGTGAGCCGCGCTGAGGTCGTCGGTGACGGGCCCGACGACGACCGGCCCGGGACCGAAGCGGTCGGCCACCACCTCGGCCGCCTTGTGCGGGTCGCCGACCCCGCCCAGCACCACGACCAGCCGGTCGCCCTGGGTGGCGCACAGAGCATCCATGCCGGCCGCACGGGCGTCTCGACGTACCCCGTCGAAGATGTCGGTCTCGGTACGCCGCGCGGGCACCGCACCCAGCACGACGGTGACTCCGCCCCGGCCGGCCCACCCGAGAGCGCTCGCCCGCGAGAGGACGGCCTCGTCGGGCTCGGAGCGGAGCACGGAGTCGACGACCAGGGCCTCGAGGCGCGCGTCCCACGCCCCGCGCACCTCGGCCGCGCGGGCGTAGACCTCGGCTGTCGCGAAGGCGACCTCGCGCCCGTAGAGCAGCACCGCGCCGTGGACGGCGTCGAGGTCCTCGGGCGCGAGGAACTCGTCGACGTGCGACTCGACCACGCCGATGCTGAGCCGGATCAGGGCCACCGTCTGCTGGAGGCTGATCACGCCCGTCAAGGCGCGGGGTGCGGCGCCGAAGACGGCCGACGCCAGCGGGGAGCCGGCCGGAAGCGCGGTCTCGCCGGTGCGGAACCAGTCGACGAAGCCGCGGATGCCGGCCTGCACGATCAGGCCCACCCAGGAGCGTTCCTCGGCGGAGAGCTCGCGGAACCAGGGCATGTCCTGCTCCATGCGCGCCATCGCAGCGGTGCTCAGCGCGCCGGTGGCCCGCTGCAGGGCGTCAGCGGGCCTGCCCCGACCCGCATCGTCGGGGCCGCCGGGGCGGAGCGCGGCGGTCGACACGCTTCGAGAGTAGTGAAGTGCGGCCAGACCTGCCGTCCCGGTCACGATTCGGTGCCGACACGACTGACGGGACCGGGGTCCCGTGCATTTGTGGAACAGGTTCTGGTTGAATCCTGCATCTGTCCCAGCTCAGGCTGACCAGCCCTCACAGGAGGTCGCGTGCAGATCGAGCACGTTCGGATCCACGGGCACCGCCGCGCCTACCTGCGCGCCGGGTCGGGGCCCGCCCTGCTGCTGCTGCACGGGCTCGGCTGCGACCACAGGACCTGGGACCCCGTCATCGAGTCGCTCGCGCGGCGCTACACGGTCATCGCCCCCGACCTGCTCGGGCACGGAGAGTCCGACAAGCCACGGGCCGACTACAGCGTCGGCGGCTACGCCAACGGGATGCGCGACCTGCTCTCGGTCCTCGGCATCGACCGGGTCACCGTGGTGGGCCACAGCCTCGGCGGCGGCGTGGCGATGCAGTTCGCCTACCAGTTCCCCGAGCGCACCGAGCGTCTCGTGCTCGTCGCTCCCGGAGGCTTCGGCCCCGAGGTCACGCCCCTGATCCGGGCCGTCACCAGCCCGGGGTTCCACCAGGTCGCGGGTCTGCTCACGCTCCCCGGAGTGCGCCAGCTCAGCACCGGCGGGCTCCGCCTGCTGTCCCGGCTGCCCCTGCCCCAGACCAGGGACCTCGGCGAGGTGGCCGACGTGTTCGACTCGTTCGCCGACAGCCGCTCACGCGCGGCGATCCGCCACGTCGTGCGAGCGGTCGTCGACTGGAAGGGTCAGGTCGTCACCATGACCGACCGGGCCTACCTCACCGAGCACATGCCGATCTGCATCATCTGGGGCAGTGACGACATGGTCATCCCGGTGGGCCACGCCGAGACGGCCCGCGCGGTGGCTCCGGGCGCCCGGATCGAGGTCGTGCCCAACGCCGGGCACTTCCCGCACAAGGACCACCCGCAGCGGTTCGTCAAGCTGCTCAACGACTTCATCCGCTCGACCCGACCCTCGGCGTACGACGTCGAGGCCTGGCGGCACACGCTGCGCTCCGGCGGAGATCGCGTCGGTTCGGCACGCCGAGGCCGGCGAGCGGCCGATCAGTGCCGTTTCCCGGCGCCTGAGCCGAGCCGGCGCGAGTTCACCTCCCCCGCTTCGCTCCTCCGGTGAAGTAGCGCCTGCTCGGCTCTGTCTGTGGTTGCGGTCGTTCTTTGCTTTACGCGTCGCCGCCTTCTTGCTGGACTCCGCGGACGGCGGTGGGGTCGTCGATGCGGTAGTTCTCGAAGGCCTTGACGACGGCCTCGCGGGGGATCGTGCCGGCGTCGGCGAGGGCCTGGAGGGACTGGACGACCACGGACTCGGCGTCGATGTGGAAGTAGCGCCGGGCGGCGGGGCGGGTGTCGGCGAAGCCGAAGCCGTCGGCGCCGAGGACGCGGTAGTCGCGGGGCACCCAGCGGGCGATCTGCAACGGGACCGCCCGCATGTAGTCCGAGACCGCGACGACCGGTCCGTCGACGTGGCGCAGCTTGTCCGCGACGTAGGCCGTCCGCGGGTCGGAGCCGGGGTTGAGGAGGTTCCACTCCTCGGCGGCGACGGCGTCACGGGCGAGCTCGTTCCAGGACGTGACCGACCAGATGTCGGCGGCCACCCCCCACTCGTCGGCGAGCAGCTGCTGAGCCCGCTGGACCCAGGGCAGGCCGACGCCGCTGGCGAGCAGCTGCACGCGGGGAGCGTCGTGGGGCAGCCCGGACGGCGGCACGGCCAGGTGGTAGAGCCCGCGCAGCAGGCCGTCGACGTCGAGGTCGTCGGGCTGCTTGGGGTGCACGTAGGGCTCGTTGTAGACGGTGAGGTAGTAGACGATGCTCTCGCCGTGCGGGTGCTCCTCGGTCGAGCCGTACATCCGGCGGAGACCGTCCTGGACGATGTGGCTCACCTCGTAGGCGAACGCCGGGTCGTAGTGCACGACAGCGGGGTTCGTCGCCGCGATGAGCGGGCTGTGGCCGTCGGCGTGCTGGAGACCCTCGCCGGTCAGCGTCGTGCGCCCGGCAGTGGCGCCGATCAGGAAGCCCTTGGCGAGCTGGTCGGTCATCGCCCAGATGGAGTCGGCGGTGCGCTGGAAGCCGAACATCGAGTAGAAGATGTAGACCGGGATCATGTGCTCCGCATGCGTGGCGTACGCCGATCCGGCAGCCGTTGCCGACGCCATCGAGCCGGCCTCGGAGATGCCCTCGTGGAGCAGCTGGCCCTGCGGCGACTCCTTGTAGGCCATCAGCAGCTTGCGGTCGACCGACTCGTAGGTCTGGCCGTGCGGGTTGTAGATCTTGTTGGAGGAGAACATCGAGTCCATGCCGAACGTGCGGTACTCGTCCGGCGCGATCGGCACGATGCGGTGGCCGATCTCGGGGTCCTTCATCAGGTCCTTGAGGAGTCGGACGAACGCCATCGTGGTGGCGATCGACTGCTTGCCGGAGCCCTGCTTCAGCTCGTTGTACATCTCGTCGCCGGGCAGCTTGAGCGGGACCGCGCGGATCCGGCGCTCGGGCACCGGGCCGCCCAGCTCGCGCCGGCGGTCGCGCAGGTAGGCGAGCACGTCGGAGTCCTCGCCGGGGTGGTAGAACGGCGCCGATCCGTCGGCCTCGTAGGCGGAGTCGATCTCGCTGTCGGCGATGGGCAGCTCGAGCCGGTCGCGGAACTGCTTCAGCGCCGCGGCATTGAGCTTCTTCATCTGGTGGGTGGCGTTCTTGCCCTCCAGCGCCTCGATCGTCCAGCCCTTCACGGTGTGGGCCAGGATCACCGTCGGCTGGCCGACATGCGTGGTGGCAGCCTTGAAGGCGGCGAACACCTTGCGGTAGTCGTGGCCGCCGCGCGGCAGCAGCTCGATGTCGCGGTCGGTGAGGTGCTCGACCATCTTGCGCAACCGGGCGTCGACGCCGAAGAAGTGCTCGCGGATATAGGCGCCGGACTCGACGGAGTAGGTCTGGAACTGGCCGTCCGGCACGGAGTTCATCCGGTTGACCAGGACGCCGTCGACGTCGCGGGCGAGCAGGTCGTCCCACTCGCGGCCCCAGACGACCTTGATGACGTTCCAGCCGGCGCCGCGGAAGAACGACTCGAGCTCCTGGATGATCTTGCCGTTGCCGCGCACAGGTCCGTCGAGCTGCTGCAGGTTGCAGTTGATGACGAAGGTGAGGTTGTCGAGCTCCTCACGCGCCGCCAGGCCGATCGCCCCCAGGGTCTCGGGCTCGCCGGTCTCACCGTCGCCGAGGAAGGCCCACACGTGCTGGTCGGAGGTGTCCTTGATGCCGCGGTGGTGCAGGTAGCGGTTGAACCGGGCCTGGTAGATCGCGTTGATGGCGCCCAGACCCATCGAGACCGTCGGGAACTCCCAGAAGTCCGGCATCAGTCGCGGGTGCGGGTAGGACGAGAGCCCCTGGCCCTTGCCGTGCTGGACCTCCTGGCGGAACCGGCCGAGCTGCTGGGCGGTGAGCCGCTTCATCAGGTACGCGCGGGCGTAGATGCCGGGAGCAGCATGACCCTGGATGAACAGCTGGTCGCCGCCGCCGGGGTGCTCCTTCCCGCGGAAGAAGTGGTTGTAGCCGACCTCGTAGAGGCTCGCGACCGACTGGTACGTCGCGATGTGACCGCCGACCTCGAGGCCCTTGCGGTTGGCCGAGGACACCATCACCGCGGCGTTCCAGCGGATCAGGCGGCGTACGTTGCGCTCCATCTCCTCGTCGCCGGGGAACCACGGCTCGCGCTCGGGCGGGATCGTGTTGATGTAGTCGGTGCTGCGCAGGGCGGGGACGCCCACCTGCTCCTCGCGGGCCCGTTCGAGCAGACGCAGCATGACGTAGCGCGCGCGCTCGCGCCCGCGGTCGGCGACCATGGCGTCGAAGGACTCGAGCCACTCCCGGGTCTCCTCGGGATCGATGTCGGGCAGCTGCGTCGGCATGCCCTCGTGGATCACCGAGGGGGTGCTGCCGGGGGAGTTCCGCTGGTCGCTCACCCACTCATCGTGTCACTTCCGCCAGAGCGGGCAAACATCCCGCGGGGGATCGACCAGGCCATGGACGCCCTCGGCAGGAGGGGCCAGGCTTGCGTCGCCGCGACAACTCCGGTGGACTACTCCCCAACTCGGCCCGGCAAGCGGGCCGTACGGGCATTGGTGGAGGAACTGAGGTGAGCGGGACCGTGGGTGAAGGGTCCACCCAGACGGCGACCACGCCGGCCGCGCGCCTCGGCATCGCGCCGGGCATGGTCGTGCAGGAGCTCGGCTGGGACGACGACAGCGACGACGACCTGCGCGTCGCGATCGAGGACACCATCGACGCGGACATGGTCGACGGCGACTACGGCAACGTCGTCGACGCCGTTCTCCTCTGGTGGCGTGCCGACGACGGCGACCTGGTCGACAGCCTCGTCGACGCTCTCACCGACCTGGTGGGGGGTGGAGCGATCTGGCTGCTCACTCCCAAGATCGGTCGGCCGGGATCGGTCGACGCGGCCGACATCTCCGAGGCCGCTCCCATCGCGGGTCTCGCGCAGACGACCACGGCCGCGGTGAGCAAGGACTGGACCGCCACCCGGCTGATGGCTCCCAAGACGCCGGCCTAGTGGACAAGGCCTGTCCTGATCTCTGACGCGCTCGACCGCATCGGGGCGGCCGCCGTCCTGGTCCGCACCATGGTCCGCGGCGGGTGTGGTCCGGCCGCACTCGCCCGTGACCCTGGCGCGGGTGGGGCGCACGGTCCTCACGTGGGGCACCGGGCCTGCCGGCGGCTTCCAGACGCTCCATCAACGCTGGCCGGAGCGGGCCTGCCTGGTCGACGAGCGCGGCAGCCTGACCAATCGCCAGGTCCACGAGCGCAGCAACGCTCTCGCGCACGCGCTGGCGGGCCTCGGCGTCGCTGAGGGCGATGGAGTCGCCGTGATGTGCCGCAACCACCGCTTCTTCGTCGACGTGAGCGTCGGCGCGGCCAAGCTCGGCGCCGACGTCCTCTACCTCAACACCGCCTTCGCGGGACCGCAGCTGGTCGAGGTGCTCGAGCGCGAGAAGCCCCGCGTCGTCGTCTACGACGAGGAGTTCGCCGAGCTGGTGGGGAACGCCGACGTAGGTCACCAGGTGCTCGGCTGGGTCGACGACCCGGACGCAGATCGGACGCTGCCGACCGTCGACGACCTGGTGCGGCGAGGGTCGACCGACGACCTCCGGCCCCCAGAACGCCATGGCCGCATCGTCATCCTCACCTCGGGCACGACAGGCACGCCCAAGGGTGCGCCTCGCAACGACCCGGGCCTCGACGCGGCCGTCGCGATCCTCGAGCGCATCCCGCTGCGTGCCGGCATGCGGGTGCACGTCGCCGCGCCGCTCTTCCACACGTGGGGCTTCGCGCACCTCGCCCTGGGCATGCTGCTCGGTACGACGATGGTGCTGAGGCGCAGGTTCGACCCCGAGGACTTCCTGCGCACCGTCGCCGACGAGCAGTGCGACGCGGTCGTGGTGATCCCGGTGATGCTGCAGCGGATCATGGCCCTGGACGCCGACGTGCGCGGACGCTACGACCTCTCCCGGGTGTCGGTGGTCAGCTCGTCGGGGTCGGCGCTGCCGGGCGACCTCGCCACCCGATGGATGGACCAGTACGGCGACCACCTCTACTCGACGTACGGCTCCACCGAGGTCGCCTACGGCAGCATCGCCACCCCGGCCGACCTGCGCGCGGCCCCGGGGACCGCCGGGACGGCGCCGGCGGGCGCGGTCCTCCGCATCCTCGACGATGACGGCCGTCCCGTCGCCTCCGGTCGGACCGGGCGGATCTTCGTCGGCAACTCCATGCTGTTCGAGGGCTACACCGGCGGGGGTGGGAAGGAGATCGTCGACGGGCTGATGGCCAGCGGCGACGTCGGCAGGATCGACGCCGACGGACGGCTCTACGTCGAGGGCCGTGACGACGAGATGATCGTCTCGGGCGGCGAGAACGTCTTTCCCCAGGAGGTCGAGGACTGTCTGGCCACCCACCGCGCGGTGGTCGAGGCCGCGGCGATCGGCGTGGACGACGACGACTACGGGAAGCGCTTGCGGGCCTTCGTCGTGGTCAGTGACAGCGACGTGTCCGAGGACGACCTCAAGGCCTGGGTCAAGGAGAACCTCGCCCGGTACAAGGTGCCTCGCGAGATCCGGTTCCTCGACGAGCTGCCGCGCAACGCCACCGGCAAGGTGCTGAAGAAGGACCTGGCGTCCGGCGGCTGACCCGGCAGGCTCCGTCGGACCGGTCCGACCCGGACGGTGGGGTGTCGGTGGGTGGCGGGTGGGACAATTGAGGGGTGATCACCACCGACGCCGCAACCCAAGGGGGCCTCGCCCTGGGCACGCCGGCGCCCGACTTCGAGCTGCGCGACCAATTCGGCCAGGACGTGCGGTTGTCGTCGTTCCGGGGACACAAGGCTGTCGCCCTGGTCTTCTACCCGTTCGCGTTCTCGGGTGTCTGCACCAGCGAGATGAGCGGCATCAAGGCCCGCCTCGAGTCCTTCCTGACCTTCGACACCGAGGTGCTGGCGATCTCCTGCGACCCGGTCTACACGCTGCGGGCCTTCGCCGACGCCGACGGGCTCAACTTCCCCCTGCTCTCCGACTACTGGCCGCACGGCGAGGTCGCGCGGGCCTACGACGTCTTCGACGAGACCCGGGGCTGCCCGCAACGGTCGTCGTACGTCATCGACGCCGGCGGGATCGTTCGCTGGTCGGTGCACAACGCCTCGCCGAACGGACGCGACCTCGATGAGCACATCCGCGTGCTCCAGGGGGTTCTGCCAGGCCATTCCGGCACCCGTCTAGACCGTTGACGCCGATTTCACTTGTCGGCTTGGGATCCGAGTACGCCATCTGTATCGTCTCTCTTGTTGAACCGCTGGTGACCCGAGACGCCAGCGGTTCAACTCTATTTCGGGCCCGGTCTCGACTCAGCTCGACCACCGGGGTCTCGAATGCGATGTCTGCGCTTCGCTGCCGTAGGGTGTGGCCGCTTCCGAGCGGCCCGCTCGGTCGAGCACCGGGCGTATAGCTCAGCGGTAGAGCTCTGGTCTTACAAACCAGCGGTCGGGGGTTCGATCCCCTCTGCGCCCACCGTAAACCCGCAGGTCAGGTGGTCCTCCGGCTAGACGGATGAGGACGTAGGCGAAACGCTAACAGCGTTTTGACGGATCGCCAATTCCTGGCACACTGCTCTGGTGACCACGCAACCGAAGCGCAGGCGACTCAAACCTGAGCAGCGACGCGAGCAGATGCTCGACGCTGCCAACGACCTGATCGCGGAGCGGGGTTACGAAGAAGTCACGGTCGAGGACATCGCGCGAGCGGCGGGCGTCACGCGCGGCTTGGTGCATCACTACTTCGGCGGACGCACAGAGGTCTACCTCGGGCTGCTCGAACGGCTCGCCGGCTTCAGCGAGGAGGGTCTGCGCCCGCCCGAGGGGCGAAGCGCCCGCGCCCGCGTGGCGGACTCCGTCTCACGGTGGCTGGACTGGACCGAGGCGAACCGCAGTCTCTATCTCGGCACGCTCGCCCCCGGAGACGACATAGCCGATCCCGAGGTAAGACGCGTCGTCGGCCACCTCCGAGGTCGCGCTGTTGCGCTGCTCGCGACCTTCCACGCTGACATCGCGCAGGACTCCCCGAGGCTGCGCTACGCGCTGGAGTGCTGGACCGGCTTGAACCGAGCCGCGACCCGGCGCTGGCTTCGCGGCGATGCCACCCGCGAGGCGACACACGAGGTGCTGGCCTCGACCCTGGAACACGCCCTGCGCACCTTCGGCGCTGCTTCGACGACCGACGGCCCGCATTCTGCTCCGTAGGACTCGTGCGGGACGCCTTTGACACCCCGCGACGCTTCCCTGACGCCTCGCAAATTGGCGTTTCGTCAACACTCTGCTAGCGTTTCGTCAACACAGTATGACGGAGACCCTCCAGACGACATCGCCAACGCGTCGTCGAGCCGGAGGCATCTCTGATACCGGTCCGGTTCGACGCGTTCCAGCTCTCCGCCACTACCCACCCCCCACATAGCAAAGAGAGAAATGAACAAGACCACGATGCGCGGCCTCGCCACGGCGGCAGTGACCACCATGCTCACCGTGACCGGCGTCACCGCCGCGACCGCAGCCGACTGCACCCCGTCCGAGGGCACGCCCGCGACCTTCGGCCACTGGACCAAGATCGACTACACCCCGTGGACGAAGGCCTCATCCATGCCTGCGGACCCGGACGGCCAGTCCGGTGACGAAAACCCGCTGAACAACGTTCGGATCGTCGCGCAGGAGACCCGGCCTTCCGGGACTGCCGTCCCCGAGGACTCCGACTGGGTCCGCACCGCTCCCGAGGGCGCGGGCTGGGTTCAGGTCGATAACAAGGTCGTCATCGACACCAAGGCGTTCGACGAGCGAGTCCTCGTGACCCCTGCCGTCCCGGCTGTCGAGTCCGTGTGGGCCAACTTCTCGCCGAACAAGGACACCGGTCCGTTCGACGGCCCGCCGACCTACCCCACCGACTCGCGTGGCACATGGCAGGTCCACGACCAGATTCCGGGTGGTCACGCCGACGAGCCGGACGGGGTCTACCAGCAGGGCAACGGCACCGCCCACGGGTCGTGGTTCTACAAGTTGGTCGGCTCGGCAGAGGTCCCAGGGGTGTACAAGACGGTGCACCACGACGCCGTGACGCACAACGAGTACCGCTACCAGCGGACCTCGCCAGGTGTCACCGAGTACCGCTGGGTGATCGAAAGCCGGACCACCAGCGAGGGCACCGAGGCGGTGCTGTGCGGGACCGAGCAGCCGGGCGACGAGACCCCGGGTGGCGAGACGCCGGGCACCGACGAGCAGCCGAAGACTCCGCCGAGGGGCGCGCCGGACACGCCGGGTGATACCCCGAACCCCTGTGACGCCTGCCGCCCCGACCGGCACCTCGCCGACCACCGACAACGAGACCACGTTCCACCCGACGCCCGCCGTCCTCCACGCCTCGACCGGCGGGCGGACTCACGGCCACCGTGCCCACCACGTCCACCACCACGGGTCCACCGCCGCGGCGGTGCCGACCGTCATCGACGCGGGACTGTGAGATGAAGCGACTCCTGATCGGCCTGGTCACTGTGGCCGCCCTGACCGGATGCGGCTCGGCCGTGACGGAGGCGCACTCATCGTCGGAGCCGCAGCGGGACCACCGGGTGGCGGCCTCGTCCGCCCCGGTGGCCCCGGCCGCCCAGGCACCCTCCCGACCGGACCACCTGCGAATGGCGTGGATCGATGCCCCGGTGGTGCCCCTGGACCTGAGCGGCAGCACCCTGCTGCCGCCCGCCGACCCGACCGTGCTGGGCTGGTGGGGGCGCAAGGCCGGAGCCCGACACGGGGTGACCCTGCTGGTCGGGCACACGGTGCACACCGGAGGCGGCGACCTGGACGACCTCGAACACGTGCGGGTCGGCACCGTCGCCAAGGTGGACGGGCACGACTACCGGGTCACCGCGAACAAGGTGATCAGCAAGGCGGCGCTCGCCAAACGGGCCGCACACCTGTTCAACCAGAGCGGAGAGCACCGGCTGGTGGTGGTGACCTGCGAGGGCTACGACCCGACCACCGGCCACTTCGACAACAACGTGGTGCTGACCGCGACGCCGGTCTAACCCCGACTCCCGTCTTGGCAGGCACGGCACGTCCGAGCCATCTCGGACTGCCCGTCCAACGTCCGGCTCTCCTCCCCGCGTCCAGCCCGCCGGTGTGCCACCCGTGAGAGGCAGATGAGAGCCCTCTCATGAACCGCGGCCGGCCCCGCGGTCATCTCGGCGCGGACCACTAGCCTGCGGTCATGCCCAGGTCCGGAAGCGTCAGCGTGGTGCGGGACGTGGTGGGACTGCTCGACGCGTGGTACCCGCCCGCCACAGCCGACGCGTGGGATGCCGTCGGCCTGGTCGCCGGCGACCCGGACGCGCCCGTCGAGAAGGTGCTGCTGGCGGTCGACCCCGCGCAGCCGGTCGCCGACGAGGCCGCGAGCTGGGGCGCCGACCTGCTCGTCGTGCATCATCCGCTCTTCCTCAAAGCCGTCCACAGCGTGGCGGCGACGACGGCCAAGGGCCGCACACTGGCCACCCTGAACGCTGCCGGCTGCGCCCTGCACACGGCTCACACGAACGCCGACCAGGCGCGTGACGGAGTCTCCGAGGCCCTGGCCACGGCCCTCGGCCTCACCGAGCAACAGCCGATCCGGCCCGCACCGGCCACGGCGCTCGACAAGCTCGTCGTCTACGTGCCCGGGAGCGACGCCGACCGGGTCCGGACGGCGATGACCGACGCCGGCGCAGGCAGGATCGGCGACTACGACAGCGCGTCGTTCACCAGCGCGGGCGAGGGCCGCTTCCGGCCGCTCGACGGCGCCGACCCGACCATCGGTGAGGTGGGGAGGCTCGAGGTCGTCGACGAGCTGCGCGTCGAGTGCGTCGTCCCGCGCGGGCTGCGTGGACGGGTGGTCAGGGCGATGCTCGCAGCCCATCCCTACGAGGAGCCGGCCTGGGACCTCGTCGAGCTGGCCGATGCCGGGCTGGCCCCGACCGGCACCGGACGAGTGGGGTCGGTGGCCGGGACGACGCTCGCGGCCTTCGCCGCGCACGTCGCGGCCGTGTTGCCGGCCACGCCGCACGGGGTCCGCTTCGGCGGCGATCCCGACCGGGTCGTACGCCGGGTGGCGGTGTGCGGGGAGCGGGCGACTTCATGCTCGACGAGCTCGCCGCTCGCCGACGTCGACGTCTACGTCACCAGCGACCTGCGGCACCACCCGGCGTCGGAGTTCCTGGAGAAGGGCGGGCCCGCGTTGGTCGACGTCTCGCACTGGGCGGCCGAGTGGACCTGGCTGCCGGTGGTGCGGGCGCGGCTGGCTGAGGCGCTGGGCGATACGGTGGAGGCTCGCGTGAGCCGGATCGTGCACCGACCCGTGGCACGCCCGCATCGAGAGTCAGATCTAGGAGCACCCGCTGAAAGCCGATCCGAAAGCCCAACTGAAGCTGCTCGACGTCCAAGAGCTCGACGCACGCTCCGACCAGCTCGGCATCGGCTCGGCCACGATGCCCGAGCATGCCGACCTCCAGGCCGCGCGGGCCCAGGTGCAGGACCTCGACAACCTCGCCGATCGACGCACGCACCCGCGTCGAGGACCTCACCGCCGAGCAGGAGAAGGTCGACGCCGACGTGGAGGTCGTCAAGGCCCGGCGCACGCGCGACCGCGACCGGATGGACCAGGGGCTGGTCTCCAACCCCAAGGACCTCGAGCGGATGCAGCAGGAGCTCGTCTCCCTCGAACGCCGCATCAACACCCTCGAGGACGAGGAGATCGAGGTGATGGAGCGGCTCGAGGAGGCCCAGGCCGAGCTCGCCGACTTCAGCCAGCAGGCCCAGGCCGCCCGTCGAGAAAGGGGTGGCGCTGCTCGCCTCCCGCGACGAGCAAGACCGCCGAGATCGAGGCCGAGCTGGCGACGATCGCAGGCTGAGCGTGCGCCCGCCGTCGCCGATCTCCCCGCCGACCTGCTCGCGCTCTACGACAAGCTGCGGGCCAACAAGGACGGCGTCGGGGCCGCGGCGCTGCGGGCCCGGCAGTGCGGAGGTTGCCGGCTGAGTCTGGACGCGGGCGAGCTGGCCGCCATCAAGGCCTCGGGCGACGACGAGGTCGTCCGGTGCGCGGAGTGTCAACGGATCCTGGTGCGGACGCCCGAGTCGGGGCTGTGACCGACCCGTTCCGTCACCAACGGGTCGTGATCGAGGCCGACGGGGGCTCGCGGGGCAACCCGGGCCCAGCGGCGTACGGCGCGGTGCTCAAGGACGCCGACACCGGCGAGGTGATCGCCGAGGACGGCTCGACGATCGGCGTCGCCACGAACAACGTCGCGGAGTACAGCGGCCTGATCGGCTGGTTTGCGAGCTCGCCGCGGAGCTCGCTCCGCACGCCGAGATCGAGGTCCGGATGGACTCCAAGCTCGTCGTCGAGCAGATGTCGGGCCGCTGGAAGATCAAGCATCCGGACATGAAGCCGCTGGCGCTGGAGGCCAACCGGCTCGCGCCGTTCGGGACGACGTACACCTGGATGCCCGCGAGCAGAACCAGCACGCCGACCGGCTTGCCAACGAGGCGCTCGACGGGCTGCGGAGCGGCGTGACGTACTACGGCGACGCGCCGAGGAGCAGCAGGGAACCGTCCCGGGCGACGAGGAGCCCGAGACGGCCCAGGAGGCGGTCCAGGAGGCGGCTCAGGAGGCGAGCTCGGGGGTGGGTTTCCGGGGCTGGTCACCAGACGCCGACGTCCGGACGACGCTCCTGCTGGTCCGTCACGGGGTGACCCCGCTGACGGCCGAGAAGCGCTTCTCGGGCGGGCTGGCGAGCGCCAACCCCGGCCTCAGCGACGAGGGGCGCGACCAGGTGCGGGCGACCGCCGACTGGCTCGCCCCGCTACGGAGCGCGTCGACGCGCTGGTCTCGTCGCCGGTACGCCGCGCCAGGGAGTCGGCCGACATCCTCGCCGAACGGTTCGGGCTGCCCGTCGAGGAAGAGCCAGGCTTCGCCGAGATGGAGTTCGGCGCCTGGGACGGGCTGACGTTCGCGGAGGTCGCGGCGGCGCACAAGGCCGACCTCGACGGCTGGGTCAGCTCCCTCGACGGGGTGCCGGGCGGTGACGGCGAGTCGTTCCGCACGGTCGAGAAGCGGGTCCTCGGCGCCCTCGACCGGGTGCTCGCCGAGCGGGCGGGCCAGACCGTGGTGGTCGTCAGCCACGTCACGCCGATCAAGACGCTGGTGGCCCATGCCCTGCGCGCGCCCCTCGAGTCCGTCTTCCGGATGGAGCTGACCCCGGCCTCGGTCACCGTGCTGACCTTCTTCGGCGGCGGCCCCGACCCGGCCGTCCCGATGGCCTCGCTGCGGCTCTACAACGCCCAGCCGCCCGCGGCGAGCACGTTCGGCGGCCCCGCCGGCGGCTCCCGGCTGACGTCTGCCTGCTGCAGCGTTCAGACTCGGCTGTCGACGACGACGTCGAGGCGGGTGCCCGACCTGGTGGGCTCGCCGACCTCGACCTTCCAGCCGAGGTCGCGCAGCAGGTCGGCCAGGGCGGCCGGTCGGCGGGGAGTGCGACCGTCCTCGAGCAGCACGCGGGTGAGACGTCCCTTGGTGGCCTTGTTGAAGTGGCTGACCACCTGGCGTCTCCCGTCGACCTCGTGCAGGACGCGCACGGTCGCCACCCGGGACGCCAGGTCGGCGTGGGGGCGCCAGAACGCGGCGTACGTCGACGACCGGAGGTCGACGAGCAGTCCGCCGCCCACGGCTTCTCGCACCGCCGGGTCGAGGGCGCCGCGCCAGATGCCGGCCACCGGGCCCAGGCCGGGAAGTGAGACGTCGCCGGAGAGCCGGTACGGCGGGATCCGGTCGTCCGGCCGGACCAGCCCGAACAGCGACGACGTGACGGCGAGCCGCGACGTCGCCCGCCGCCGAGCGACGGGCGGGAGGGACGTGAGGTCGAGCGCGTCGTACAGGACGCCGGTGTAGATGCGGTCCGCGCGGGCGGTGGCGGTGGTGCGCAGCCGGCGGTCGAGCTCGACGAGGTCTCCCTGGGTGCCGCCCAGGCCCAGCACCTGTGCCGCGTCGTCGCGGTGGGCCAGGTCGACGAGGGCGTCGAGGACCTGCTCCCGGGCCGGCGACAGGTCCGGGAACGACAGGGCGTCCAGGTCGAGCGGCCTGCCGCGCGTCGGGACTGCCTTGCCCTCACTCGGCGGCAACAGGATCAGCACGGCGGCCACCCTACGGGGCGTTATTCTCACCCCGGTGAGTGATGTCTAGGGTGATGGCCATGCCGAGCAACCGAACGGTGCACGTCCGGACCGCCGACGACGGGGTGGCCGCTCGGACCCTGCGGAAGGGCATCGCCCAGATCCAGGCCGAGCTCGACGTCGACCCCGAGTTTCCGGCAGGGGTCGAAGAGGTGGCCGCCGCGTCGGCTGCGGCGCCGCGCCTTCCCGAGCTGGACCGGACCGATCTCGACCTCGTCACGATCGACCCGCCCGGTGCGCGCGACCTCGACCAGGCCCTGTTCCTCGAGCGGGTGGGTGACGGCTACCGCGTCTACTACGCGATCGCCGACGTCGCTGCGTTCGTGACGCCCAGGGACGCCGTCGACGAGGAGGCACACCGCCGCGGCCAGACGCTCTACGGCGCCGACTCCAAGATCCGGCTGCACCCGGCGGTCATCTCCGAGGACGCCGGCTCGCTGCTGCCCGAGCAGGTGCGCCCGGCGCTGCTGTGGACGATCGACGTCGATGCCACCGGTGAGGGCACCGACGTCGTCGTCGAGCGCGCGCTGGTGCGCTCGCGCGCCCAGCTCGACTACGGGCGCGTCCAGCGGATGCTCGACGACGGCGACGCCGACGAGTCGCTGCGACTGCTCAAGGAGGTCGGGATGCTTCGGCAGGCGCGCGAAGCCTCCCGTGGCGGGGTGTCCCTGCCGATCCCGGAGCAGGAGGTCGACGTGCGAGGGCGACACCTGGGACCTGGAGTTCCGCCCCCTGCTCGACGTCGAGCTCTGGAACGCCCAGATCTCGCTGCTGACCGGCTTCGCCGCCGCCTCGCTCATGGTGTACGGCGCGATCGGGGTCCTGCGCACGTTGCCTCCACCCGACCCCCGGGACGTGCAACGGCTGCACCGCACGGCGCGTGCCTGCACATCGAGTGGCCCGCGGAGCAGCTCTACCCGGACTTCATCCGCACGCTCGACCCTGCGCAGCCGGCCCAGGCCGCGATGGTCGTCGCCTGCACCCGGCTGCTGCGTGGCAGTGGGTACGCCGCGTTCGACGGGGAGGTCCCCGAGCAGCCGATGCACGCCGCTCTCGCCTCGGAGTACGCCCACGTGACGGCGCCTCTGCGTCGCCTCGTCGACCGCTATGCCGGCGAGATCTGCGTCGCCCTCTGCTCGGGCAGCGAGGTGCCGCAGTGGGTGCTCGACCGGCTCGACGACCTGCCCGCCATCATGCGCGACTCCGGTCGAAGGCGTCGGCGTACGAAGGGGCGGTGGTCGACCTCGTCGAGACCGCGCTGCTCACGGCGCACGTGGGCGAGCGGTTCGACGGGGTCGTGGTCGAGGTGGCCGAGAAGGACCCACGGCGGGGCACGCTGACCCTCGCCGACCCGGCGGTGGAGGCGCCGCTGGTCAGCGCCGACGGCGAGCTGCCGCTCGGCACGGAGGTGTCCGCCGAGCTGGTCGCGGCCGACCTCGCGACGCGCAGGGTGACCTTCCGCCTCGTGGGCTGAGATCGCGGGCCCCGTGCGCGTCGGGTTGTGACGCGCGGGCGTCAGATCCCGGGGACGCCGGCTCAGGTGCTGGGTCGGCAAAGCCCTCGCGGGACACCCAGGCGGCGTACCGCTCCCGACCGATCGCCTCGACGATGCCGGTCGTCTGGCTCGCCTGGGCGAGGAGAGCCTCGACCTTGCGCTCAAGTGCGGCGCCCTCGAGCTGGAGGAAGACCACGAGCTCCTCGGCGGGGCACAGGCGCGGCTGGCCGTAGGTGTAGATGTCGAACGACTCGTTGAGGTCGCGGAACTCCTCCATCTCCTCGGGCGTGAACGCCGCGTGCAGCACCCGGGGACGGGTGCGCATCAGCGGCGCCGCGGCCGACACCCAGGCGCTGACGGTGCAGTGGTCCGGGTGCCCGGTGACGCCGTCGGGGCCGAAGGTGAGGATCGTCCGCGCATCCATGCCGTCGGCGATGTCGACCAGGCGTGCCACCACCGGATCCGGGTCGACGTCGGCGCAGCCGCCGTCGGGCAGGTCGAGCCAGATGTGCTCCTCGATCCCGAGGACCGCGGCCGCGGCCTCGAGCTCGCGAGTGCGCAGCTCGGCGAGGGCGCGACGCTGCTCGTCGGTCGCACCAGGATCGGCCGCCTCGCCGCGCGTGGCGGTGACGCAGACGACCCGTTCGCCGCGGTCGCGCAGGGCGGCCAGCAGGGCGCCGGAGAGGTAGGTCTCGTCGTCGGGGTGGGCCCACACAGCCAGGGTCGGACCCAGGTCAGGGAGCGTCAGCGGGTGGGTGGACACCGCAGCAGCGTGCCCTACGCGGGCGCGCCCGTCTCCTCGGATCGCGGTCGCGCGGACGCCAGGGCGGCCGGTGACGTCGTGGTCACCTTGCGCGCTACAGCGCAGGAAGACGTCCCGGACTCCATCCGGTAGGCGATCCAGCCCACTTGTGGTTGAAGCTTGCAGACCGTGAGTCGCTTGAATCTTCAGCGCTCCCCGAGTCCAGCGCTAGTCGAGCGGAGAGTGGGAGCCGCATCACGACGCGGGGGAACCCTGCCGTGACCGAGTCGGTGTCGGCGACCTTGCGGAACCCGGCGCGCTCGAACAGACCGCGGGTGCCGACGAAGGCCATCGTGAGGTCGACCTTCTCGTCCGCCGTTGTCGACCGGGACCGCCTCGACGCCGGGTGCGCCATGCGTGCGGGCGAGGTCGACAGCACCGTCGACGAGGTCGAGCGAGATGCCGCGCCCGCGGAAGCCGGGGCGCACCCGCACGCAGAAGATCGACCAGACGGCGAGCGTCGTCGACCGTGGGGATCTTGGTGGAGCGAGCGACCGGGAGGCCGGCCCGGGGCGCGACGCCGGCCCAGCCGACGACCTCGTCTCCGTCGTAGGCGAGGACACCCGGCGGGATCGTGCGACGGCACAGCTTGCGGACGTGGTCGCCACGCGCGCGCCCCACGAGGGACTGGTTGGTCTTCGCGTCGAGACGGTGGCTGAGGCACCAGCAGACGTTGCCGTCGGGGCTCTTCTTGGGGCCGAGCATCGTGGCGACGTCGGCGAAGCGCGTGGCCGGACGGACCTCGATCGTCATGCCTCCACGCTACGAGCGACCACTCCCAGGCTGCGCTCGGTGGACGCCGGCGCCGGGGACGTGCCCGCAGCTCGATTCGCCGCCGCGCGGGAACATCGCGACGACCTCGTGACCACAGGTCAGCAGGCACAGGTGCGGGCCCTCGCCCCGACCCCGCTTGATGACCTCGATCCCGTCGAACTCGACCTCGCAGACGGGACAGAGGCCGGAGTCCATGGCGCTCAGCGTGGCACGTCGCTAGACCAAAGTCTGTACTCGATTGTGAGGAAGCGCAGGCGCCGAGCGCAGGACGGCCAGCACCTGCGGTGACACCGCCGACGGGCAGCCCCGGCGATGGTCGCGGGCTCAGATCTGCGGAGGCCGGGGCGGCTGGGTGCGGGACCGGGCGGCCTCGACGCGCGCCGTCGCGACCCGGCGGACCCGGGAGGTGAGCAACCCGGCGGCGGCGGCCACGAAGATGACGTTGAACATCATCTGCAACAGCACCAGCCCGCGGGCCGCCTGGCCCGTGGCGTGCACGTCGCCGTAGCCGATGGTGAGCATCGTCGAGGCGGTGAAGTACACCGCGTCCAGTCGCGTCTCGAGCCCCGCGAGCTGGCCCGGGTCGCGCACGTCGACGACGTAGAAGGCGAGCGCGAACCCCAACGTCACCGCGACGATCGCCATCACCAGCCCGTCGATGTGGCGATCACCGTCGACTGTCGCCAGTCGCAGCTGGCGGACCATGCCGAGGGTCAGGGCGGCGAGGAGCGCCAGGACTCCCAGGGCACGGGCGAGGACCGTCCCGGTTGGCTGCGTGTGCACGGGCACGAGTGCGTACATCGCGACGAGCAAGCCGAGCCCGAGTGCCAGGCGCACCCAGCGCGCGGTTCCCACCACGTCGCCCCTCCTGCCGGACGAGTCAGCTCGGCGGCTGACGTCGGCCCAGTACATCACCGAGAACGGGTCGGGGCCGTGCAGGACGCGCCTACAAGAGGTTGAGGTTGCGCGCCGCCAGGAGCGCCTCGCTGCGCCGCGAGGCGGCGAGCTTGCCGTAGAGGCTGGAGACGTGCGTCTTCACGGTGTTCTCGGAGACGAAGAGCTTGCGCGGCGATGTCGGCGTACGTCGCTCCGCGGGCCAGCTCGTTGAGGACCTCACGTTCGCGCGGGCTCAACCGGGGCTGGACGAGGTCGGTCACGTCGACGGCGCGCTCACGCGCGGTCGCGGTCGTCGGCGCGAAGAGGGCGGCGACGTCGGGACGGCCCTGCGACGGCCGCGGCCAGCTCACGCCGCCCAGCCGGCGAAGGCGACCTCGTCTCGCCGGGCGAGTCGTTCGAGGAGCGTCGCGATCGGCGTGCCCTGCCGGCTCCAGCCGAGGAACGGGACGGCGTTGCGGCGTACCTCCGTCGCCGCTGCCGCCTCGCGCAGGCGGTCCAGGGCGGCGTCGTGCTGCCCGAGGGCGTCGAGCAGCTGAGCGAGGCAGGTGAGCGCGAGCGCGCGGCTGGCCGGCTGCTCGTAGACGACCGTGTCGGCGGCGAGGGCGAGGTGCTCAACCGCGGCGCGACGGTCACCGGCGAGCGTCGGCTCGCAGCCCGGCCGCCAGCGCGGACTCGCCGTCGGCGACCAGGGCCCGCAGCTGGATCTCGACTGCCGACAGGGTCGCGTCGTCGGCAGCGAGGGCGGCGAGGAACGCCTTCTCGACGAGCAGGACCACCGCGAGGTGCGCGGGCAGGGGCCCGGACACCGGCAGCTCGAGAGGCGCCGCCAGCGTCTGCTCGGCGGCAGCCACCGAGCGCGTCATGAGGTGGAGTCGTGCGTCGCGCAGGCGCAGCCAGAACGTCGTCGGCAGGTCGGCCGCATGCACTGCCACGGCTCCTGCGGTGCGGTGCGTCCTGCGCCCCGGAGCCGGGCAGGTCGACGAGCTGGGCGAGCAACAGCGCCAGGCGGGCGCGGTCTTCGGTGAACGGTGAGCGCCAGGTGACGGCCGCCAGCGTGTCGAGGGCGTCGGTGGCGACCTGCACGCAGGCCCGTTCGCGACCCGCCATGTACTCGGTGAACGCGAGGTGGGACGCGGCCGCCGCGGCGACGACGGGGAGGTCGCGGAAGCGGCCGAGGGTCACGGCCGCGGTGAGGCTCACCTCGGCATCGGCGAGCTCGCCGAGCCAGTTCTGGCCGATGCCGAGCTCCATCGAGCAGGATGGGCAGGACGGCGTCCTCCGCGCCGCGCAGGTGAGGGTCCTCCTGCAGCTGGGCCGCGTCCTGACGCGCGTCGCGCACCGCGGCCGCCAGCGGCTCGAGCCCGAGCCGGGCCCTCATCAGGCGGATGCAGGCGACCACCGCGCGACCCGGGGCGTACCCGTCCTGGCCGCCGACGGGGGGCGCCTGGGCCAGCGAGGTCTTGGCCTGGGCGAGCAGGCGGTGCATCCAGCGCAGGGCCGTCTCGACGTCGTTGACCTGCCACCGTTCCAGCGCGACGGCGAACCACGCCGCCGGATGGGTGTCGATGACGTCGCCGTACTGGCGGACGAAGGCCGCGATGCGCGGACCCTGCCCACCCATGACCAGCCGCACACCCTCGGTCGCCAGCACCTCGGCAGCCAGGTCGGGCTCGTGGACCGCGACGAGACGGTCGAAGGCGCGCGTCGTGTCGCCACGGCTCAGGTCCAGGCGGACGGCCCGCGCCACCGTGGCCCGGGCCTGCGCGACGTCGACCCCGCCGGCGACATGCCGGCGTCGCACGACCTCGGCCAGCAGCGGGTGGATCCGGTAGCGCACGTCTGCGGGGGACTGCGCAGGCTCCAGACCGTCCGGATGCTCCTGGCTCCCGACCCGGCTGACCAGGAGGCCGGTGACCTCGAGCCCGGCCAGGACCTCGCCGGCACGCGGGTTGTTCGTGAGCAACGCCGCGGTCGACACCGCGACGACCTCCTCACCGGCGGTGCAGAGCAGCAGGTGCCGTTCGGCGGGCTGCAGGGTTGCGAACACCTCACTCGCCACCTGGTCGGCGATCTTGGCGTCGCCGCGCGCGAAGTGGCGGGCTGCGGCGACGGGGTCGGGCGCCGCGCCGACGGCACGAGCGGTGAGCACGATCGCCGCGCACCACCCCTGGGTCTGCGCGTTGATCGCCTCGAAGACCTCGGCCGAGGTCGTGCGCGCGTGGTGAGCGATGAGGGCGGCGGCCTCGTCGCGGTCCATCCGCACGACGTCGCCGCGAAGCACGGTGATGTGCCCGAGCAGCTCGGGGACGAACCGGGTCAGGGGGAGGTCCCAGCGGCTGAGCATGAGCACGCGCAGGCCCTGAGGGGCTCGCGGTCAGGCGCTGGTCGATGAGGCGGAGCGACGACGGCGGCAAGGCGTGCGCGTCGTCGATCACGACGAGCCGGGGTGGCCGCCTCGCGGTCGGCGGCGCGGTCGAGCAGCGCGTGCAGCCGATCGACGTCCCAGGACCGGTCGGCGTGCACCCACGTGGCCTCGTCGAGCTCCGGGCGGGGCAGGTCGGCGCCGAGACCACGAACCCCCTGCAGCCAGGCCGAGACGCCGAGCGACTTGCCGGCACCGGCGGGCGCCACGAGCAGCGTCACGGGCGCCTGGACGGTCCGGTCGAGCTGGTCGGCGAGCCGTAGGTCGGGGCACGAACGTCCGGGGCAGCCGCGGCAGGTCCGGAGTCGGGCCACTCGTGAACGCCGGACCCCGGCGTCTCCGTGCTCGTTCCCGTGTTCGTGCGCCTCATCGGCAGCGCCCCTCCCCGAGGAAAAGTGCGTCGGACCCGAGGAAGGTGGTGCGCTCCGCCGACGTACCAGATCGGATGCACCCCACATCGGTCCGGGGAGTCGAGGTGACACCTCGGCCGAGCACGGGGGGCACGGAGGCGACTGACGAACTCGCCTCCTGACGGGGAGCCTAACGGCTCGTCGGCCCCATCGGCAGTCCTTCCGCGCCTGTCCCAGGGCTCACCTCATCCGGGGTCCTCGCCTGGCTTCTGCGGATCCAGACCGGGCCCTGGACCGGGCCCGGACGGCTCAGCCGTCGCCCTCGTCATCGCGGGGCTCGTCGGACGGCTCGGTGGCGCCCGGCTCCGGGGCCATCTCGGCCAGGACCCGGCGACCCTCCTCGCTGAGCTCGGCGTGCAGCAGGACGGCCTCGCTGCCGTGGAGGACGCGGCGTACGGCCAGGGGATCTGCGCCGCTCGACAGCACCAGCAGGGCAGAGGTGCCGGGCGCCAGCCGGTCGCGCATCTTCTCGACGAAGTCCGGGTCGAGCCCGGTACGCCGCAGCCGCTGGGCGGCGGCGCCGGCCCCGGCGCCGACGGCGGCGCCGGCGACGGGGTTGAGAAGGACCAGCCCGACCAGCGCGCCCCAGATGCGCGCCGCGGCCCGCGGCCTTCGCGGCCAGGTGCTCGACCGGGCGGATGCGAGGCTCAGGATCGTGCGGCATCCACATGATCGTGGCCGCGTCGTGGACGCGGATCGCGTCGTGCTCGGCCAGGGCGCGCAGGTGCAGCTCGCCGGTGCCGGCGCCGAACGCCGTGGGGTAGAGCCAGACCGTCAGCGAAGGCATCGGCTTCGTCGCCTCAGTCGGCGAAGACCTCGCGGAGCGCGGCCTCCTGGTCGTTGTCGAGGTTGGTGAAGATGAGGTCGGCCTTCTCGTCGTCGGCGAAGGCGTCGCGGATCTTGTCGACGACCGCGTCGGAGCTCATCACGAAGAGCGCGGACGTGCCCGGCGTCACCTGGTCACGCACCTGGTTGATGAAGGTGTCGTCGATGCCGACGTCGGTCAACGATCCAGCGAGGGCACCGGTGGCGGCGCCGACCGCGGCGCCGAGCAGCGGCACGAAGAAGATCAGCCCGAAGAGCAGCCCCCAGAAGGAGCCGCCGAGCGCACCGGCGCCGGTCGTGCTGGCGAGCTGTCGGGTCTTGGGCTTCTTCTTGCCGACCTCCCACGTGACGGTGGCGGCGTCGTGGACGACGATGACCTGCTGCTTCTCGAGCGCCAGGAGCTTCTGCTCCGCCCGTTCCGCGCCGTCGGTCGACTCGAACTTCCACACCGTGAGCGTCGGCATCGCTGCTCCTTCGTGTCGAGGCCTGGGCGACCGCCCTTCCTAGACTGACGGTGCGCCTGGCTCCCCGGCCTCACCCGGACGGGGTGATGGTGCGGTCCGGCTGCGGTGGCGGGTCCATGCGTCGTAGCAGCGGTGCCCCTGAACGCGCACGCCAGCAGACTTCGCGTGCGCGCCCCGACGCTGCGAGCGGCACTCGCACGGCGAGTTCCCCCGGAAGGGGTGACCCACCGGCGCGGTCGGCCCCCTAGCCTCCAGGCAGGCCGAGCGGGCAGGTGGCCCGGCCCGCGCCCCTTGCCACGGAAGGACACGACCATGACCGCCGATCCCCGGATGCCAGGCTCGCAAGGCGAGGACGGTCCGTTCGCGCGTGGGGTCGCGGTGTTCGCCGGCGTCCTGCTCGCCACGCTGGCGGTCTTCCAGATGCTCGAAGGCGTGGCCGCCATCGCGGAGGACGAGGTGTTCGTCTCCGGCATCGACTACCTCTACAAGCTCGACGTGACCACGTGGGGCTGGATCCATCTGGTCATCGGTGCGCTCGCCCTGGCGGTCGGGGTGGGCATCCTGGGCGGACGCTCCTGGGCACTCGTGGCCGGCATGGGGCTGGCTGTCCTCTCGGCCCTCTCGCAGTTCCTGTTCATGCCGTTCTACCCGTTCTGGGCCCTTCTGCTGATCGCCATGAACATCCTCGTGATCTGGGCCTTGGGCAACCAGTGGCAGCGGACCTGACCACGGACCTGACCACGGCCCTGACCACGGACCGTTCGCACACCAGCCGAGGTGCTCATGTGATGACGAGGATGATGATCCGGGTCGACGCAGAGCTCTCCGACGAGCTGGCGAGTGCCTTCCCCCACCTCACTCCTACGACCCAGCGGGCGACGACGACCCTGACCGGACACCTCGCCGACCAGGAGGAGCTCCAGGGCGTCCTCAACCTGCTCAACGCCCTCGGCATCACGGTGGTCGAGATCGTCACCATCCCCGAGTGAGCCCCGAGTGAGCCCCGAGGTGAGCCCCGGATGCGCGCGGCCACCACACTGCGCAAGGGCTCGTGAGGCCGGGCCCTCTGCACGCCGGGACCCCTCGCTCCTCGCCCGCGGCGGAGGATGCCGTACGTGCCGTGCCCGGGCGAGACTCGGTGGCCGCACCAACGAACACACGGAAGAGGCCCGGATGAGCACTGGCGAGACCCTCGTGTTCCTGGCCGTCGTCGGCGCCAGGTTCCTCGTCCCGCTGCTGATCCCACGGTTCCCGCTGCCGGCGATCTTCGCGTGCCTGGTGCTCGATGCCGCTCGACCAGTCGATCTTCCAGGCCTTCGGCTACGACCCGCCGGGCTACCAGGGCTACGACAAGGCCATGGACGTCTACTACCTGGCCATCGCCTACCTCTCGACCCTGCGCAACTGGTCGAGCGTGCCGGCGTACCGGGTCGCGCAGGTTCCTCTACTTCTACCGGCTGGTCGGTGTGGTCGCGTTCGAGCTGACCCAGGTCCGCGCGCTGCTGCTGATCTTCCCGAACACCTTCGAGTACTTCTTCATGGCCTACGAGGCCATCCGCTCACGGTGGGCGACCACGCGGTGGGGGCTGCGGTGGTGGATCGGCGTCGCGGCCTTCATCTGGATCTTCATCAAGCTCCCGCAGGAGTGGTGGATCCACGTGGCGCAGCTCGACTTCACCGACTTCCTCGCCGACAACGCCTGGGCCGGGCCGACCATCGTGGTGCTGCTGCTGGCCGCGGCCGGTGCGTTCTGGGTCTGGGGCCGACCGCGGCTGCTGCCGGCCGACCACGCGTGGCGCTTCGCCGCCGACCCGCTCCCGGAGGCGATGGACACCGGGGCCGAGCAGGCGAGGGCGTACGCCGACAGCGGCGCCGTCTGGTCGGTCGCCACCCTCGAGAAGGTCGTGCTGCTCGGCCTGCTCTCGGTCATCTTCGCGCAGACGCTCCCGGGGCTCGAGGCGTCGAACCTCCAGCTCTTCGTCGGGGTGGCGGTCGTGGTGGTGGTCAACGCGGCGTTCACCCTGGCCATGGCGACGCGCTCGGGAGCCTGGCGTCGCTCGCCCTGGCGTTCGTCGCGCGTACCGTGGCCAACGTCGCGCTGGTCGCGGTCGCGGCGTGGCTGCTCCCGCGCGGCGACGGTGAGATCAGCGTGGCTCCCACGCTGTTCTTCCTGACCCTGATCAGCCTGCTGACGACGCTGCACGACCGGTGGTACCCGGTGAACGCGAGTCGGGTGGCGGCCCAGGCGCGGCGACGGGCCCGCGTAGTGGCCAGCTCCCTGGGTGCCTGGTGGCAACGCCGCTCGACGCCGGGCCAAGGTGCTGGTCGTCGCTCTCGCGACGCTGCCCTTCGTGGTGGCCGCGGTGAGCTACATGGCGACCAGCGACGGTCTCGAGCCCGTCGACCCGGAGAACACCGGCGTTCTCCTACTTCACGGTCTTCCTGCTGATCGCCCTGGACGCCGTCTGCCCGATCTTCCCGGGCGAGACGACCCTGAACGCCGCCGCGACCTTCGCGGCCCAGGGGAAGCTGGATCTCGTGCCGATCATCGTCGCGGGAGCGTTGGGCGCGATCGTCGGTGACTCCTCGCTCTTCTGGCTGGCGCGCGCTCGCCCACAGGGTCGAGGGCCAGGTCACCCGAGCCAAGGGCAACCCGCGGTGCGTCAGGCCTTCGACCTGATGGACTCGAGCGCGGCGGTGCTCATCATCGGCGGCCGCTACGTGCCCGGCATGCGGTTCGTCGTCAACGGGACCATGGGTCTCTCGGACATCGCCTACCGGCGCTTCCTGCTGTGGTCGGTGATCAGCGGGATCCTCTGGAGCACCTACACCACCGTGCTGGCCTACGAGATCGGCGTGGCCCTGGGCGACTACCCGCTGGCGTCGTTCGTGATCTCTGGCCTCGTGACCACCGTCGCGATCACGGTGATCTTCTTCACCGTCCGTCACCAGCGGCGGAAGGGGGCCGCGAATGTCGAGCCGACCTGAATTGGTGGGCTGTCGCTCGGTGGGTTCCGGCGACGTCGGCTGCCCGGGGCCGTAGCGTCAGCCCATGCTCATCATCGGAATCATGTTGTTCGGAATGCTCGTCGGAGCGGCGGCCCAGCTCCTGTTGGGCTCGCGCGGCGGCATCAACTGGACGACCGCCATCGTGGCGGGTCTCGTCGGCTCCTTCGTCGGCGGGCTCCTCATCAGCCTGCTGGCCGGCGACGGCCTCGAGCTGCGGCCCAGCGGGATCATCGGCTCCATCGCCGGCGCCGTGCTGGT
>CAVYCK010000009.1:0-92903 GCA_963767095.1 uncultured Actinomycetota bacterium
GGATCCGCTCCTCCTCGCCCTCGGGCAGCACGATGTGACGACGGTCGGAGGATCGCGGTGTCGATCAGTGGTGCTCGAACATCAGCGGCGTCACCGCCTGGGTCCTCGCGACCTCGAGCCGGTCGAGGAGAGCGTCGCCGTCGACGTGCTCGGCGAAGAGCGCGAGTGCGGTCGCGATCTTGCGGGGGCGAGTCCTTGTCGAGGCGACCGCGCCTGGTTGGTCAGAGCCGTCGAGGTGGCGTGCGTGTCCAGGGCGGTGGTGATGATCGGCAGCGTACCCCGAGGCCGTCGAGCAGGCGCTGCACTGGCTCGGGCAGGGGCAGGCCGCCGTTGAGCACGATGCCCGACATCTGCGGGAAGCTCGCCGACACGTGCGCCGTCAGCACGCCGAGCACGATCTCCGCCGATCACCCGGCGTGACGACCAGCGCACCCTCGAAGAGGTGGTCGAGCATGCGGCAGCGTCATCGCCGCGACGACCAGGCCGGGACCTCGCGCGCCAGCAGGGACTCGTCGCCCTGGCGAAGCTTCCGTCGCAGGCGGCCATGAGCGCCGCCACCGACGGCGCTGCGAGCAGCGGCTGCTCGGGGATGGCGTACGCCGGACCCGTGGCGCGACAATGCGTGGGCGCCATCTCGGGCCCGGCCGTCACGCGGTTCGCGACGATCGCGAACAGGGTGCCGTGGTGGGCCGCGAGCTCGGCGGTGGCGAGGTCGGCGGCGGTGCGCAGCTGCGCGAGGCCGCGGCGTGCCGTTCAGCACGAGCAGGACCGGCGAGCCGAGGTTGGCCGCGACTCGTGCGTTGAAGGCGCGAACTCGGCAGGCGCGCCGACGTCGGTGTAGTCGCTGCCCACGACCACGGCGTCGCACTGCTCGGCGACCCGGTGGTAGCGGTCGACGATCCGATCCATCGCCCCTCGGGTCGGTGTGGACGTCGTCGTAGGTCACGCCGGCGCACTCGTCGTAGGTCAGGGACGGCCTCGTGGGAGACCAGCAGGTCGAGCACGTAGTCACGCTCGCCGTCGGGATCGGACCGGACGACCGGACGGAACACGCCGACCCGCTCGACGCGTCTGGACAGCACGTCCAGCAGGCCCAGGGCCACCGCGGACTTGCCCGTGAATCCCTCGACGGTCGCGACGTAGACGCTGCGGCCCATGGCTCGACCCTAGTCAGGTTGTCGACCGATCGCGTCCCGGTGGTCGAGCCTGGTCGAGACTGCTCAGATCCAGCGGTGGAACCACATCCGGTCGAGCCACTCGCTGCGGGTGATCAGCTGGTCGGTCCACAGCGGCCAGAACCAGGCGAAGGTCAGCATCGCCAGGACGACGAAGGAGCCGGCGACGATCACCCCGAAGGTACGCCGCGGCGACGGGCCGCGGTCGGGACCGATGATCTGCCCCAGGGCGAGCGTGAGGGCGAGCACCAGGAACGGCAGCGTGGCGATGGCGTAGAAGATGAAGATCGGCCGGTCGTCGTACAGCAGCCACGGCAGCCAGGTGGTGGCGACACCCGTGACGGCGACGCCGTAGCGCCAGTCGCGCGCGCCGACCCACATCACCAGCCCCCACACCAGCGCGAGGCAGCCGGCCCACCAGATGACCGGGTTGCCGAGCAGCAGGACCTGGCGCATGCAGTTGCTGTCCGGCGGAGCGTCGCAGCCCTGCGTGCCGACCTTGATGTCGTTCTGGGCGTCGACGCCGACGGGGCGGTTCATCAGCAGCCAGCCCGAGGGCTTGGACTTATAGGGGTGGTCGGAGTCGTTGAGGAACTGGGTGTGGAAGACGTAGACGTCCTGGTGGTAGGACCACAGCGACCGCAGGGACTGCACGACCTCGCCAGGCCGTCGGCGTCGGGCTCGGTGGCGGTCGGCCAGCGCTGGCCGCCGTCGTACGTCGTGTACTGGGTCTCGGAGCGGTGCTCCTCGTACTCCTCGGCGTGCACCAGCCAGCCGGTCCACGTGACGACGTAGACGACGAGGCCGACGCCGATCAGGGACACGAAGGCCGGCACGCCGTCGGTGAGCGCCGAGCGGAGCACGGGCTGCCGCACGCCGAAGGACCGTCGGGCGCCGGCGCTCCAGGCCCACACCAGGATCCCGAACGCCGCGAGCGGGTAGAGCGCGACCCACTTCGTGCCCACGGCGAGCCCGAAGCAGACCCCTCCGGCGACCAGCCAGGGCCGGAAGAGGAGTGGCCGCACCGGGCCCCACGGCTGGGCGCTGCGACGTGACCCGAGTCGTCGAGGTCGGCGGTCGCGGCCAGCCGCCGCCGCAACCAGTCGCGGTCGGCGACCAGGCAATGGACCGCGCAGAGCAGGAAGAACGCCAGGAAGATGTCGAGCAGCGCCAGCCGCGACAGCACCAGGTGCAGGCCGTCGAGACCGAGCAGCAGCCCGCCGACGCAGCCGAGGAGGGTGGAGCCGGTGAGCCGCCGGACGAAACGGCACATCACCAGGATCATCAGCGAGCCGACCACCGCCGCGGAGACACGCCAGCCGAACGGGTCCATCCCGAACGCCTTCTCGCCGAGCGCGATCAGCCACTTGCCCACGTCGGGGTGCACCGCGATCGACGGGGTGTCCTGCCAGAGGCCGGTGGTCTGTCCGGAGAGGATCAGCTTGTCGGCGTCCTCCACGTGGTCGCGCGCGTAGCCGTTGTTGAGCAGCGACCACGCGTCCTTGGCGTAGTAGGTCTCGTCGAAGCTGAAGACCTTCGGCTCGCCGAGGTGCCACAGCCTGAGGAAGAGGCCCAGCAGGGCGATGCCGATCGCCGCGCTCCAGCCGACGAACGGGTCCTCGAGGTCGAGGTTGCCGACGGGCCCGCGTCGTCGCGTCCGGGAACACCTCGCCCGACGCCGTCCGGGAGAGGCTCACCCGTCGGGTCCGCCTCGTGGGCGGAGTCTCGAGGGTGGCGCTCACGACCGGAACTCTACGGTCCGGGCCAGGGATGCGTCTCGACTCGGCTCGACTCCTCGCTCCGCTCGGAGATGATCGGTCGACCTCTCGCTCGCTCGGAGGATGATCGGGAGCATGGCGGACGACGCGGGCGTGCTGGTCCTGGCGGCGACGCCGATCGGGCGGGCCGCCGACGCGTCCGCCGCGGCTCGCCGACGAGCTCGCGGCCGCCGACGTCGTGGCGGCCGAGGACACCCGCCGGCTACGCCGGCTGTGCTGCCGACCTGTCCGTCACCGTCGAGCGGCCGGGTGGTGTCGTACTTCGAGGGCAACGAGGCGGCGCGTACGCCGGCCCTGGTCGACGCGCTGCTCGCGGGGGAGCGGGTCGTGCTGGTGACCGACGCGGGGATGCCGAGCGTGTCCGACCCGGGCTACCGCCTCGTGGCCGCGGCGGTCGAGGCCGGCGTCCGGGTGACGGCCGTGCCCGGACCGTCGGCGGTCCTGACGGCCCTGGCGGTGTCGGGCCTGCCGGTGGACCGGTTCGCCTTCGAGGGCTTCCTGCCCCGCAAGGCGGGGGAGCGGTCCCGTCGGCTCGCCGCGGTGGCCGACGACGAGCGCACGCTGGTCTTCTTCGAGGCGCCGCACCGCACGCCGGCCGCCTTGAGGCGATGGCGGAGGCGTTCGGCGCCGACCGACCCGCCGCGGTCTGCCGCGAGCTGACCAAGACCCACGAGGAGGTCGCCCGCGGCCCGCTCGGCGACCTGGTCGCATGGGCGGCGGAGGGCGTGCGGGGCGAGGTGACCATCGTCGTGGCCGGCGCCCGGCGCCGGCGGCCTCCACCGAGCCCGACGACGTCCTCGCTGCTGTCGCCGCGCGGAGGCGGGCGGGCTGCTCGCGCAAGGACGCCATCGCCACGGCGGCCCGGCGCGGCCGGCATACCCAAGCGCGACGTCTACAACCTGGTCCGCTCTCCACCGTCCTAGAAGCACGCGGGTGCCGAGCGCGAAGTTCACCGCCCCGTTCGCTCCTCCGGTGAACTTCCGCCTGCCGGCTCTTCGGTACATAGGATCTGGCGAGTGGAAGGTCCGACGAGGTTGCGGTCTGCACAGGATGAGTCCGGCGCCCGGCGCGACCAGGAGCGGCCCCCGAGCCCGGAGCCGCTGCCGCACCCGGTCGTCGACAGCCACTGCCACCTCGACATCGCCGACGGCGACTGGCTGGCCACCGAGGCGGCCCTCGCCCGCGCGGCCGAGGTCGGGGTCGCGCGGATCGTGCAGATCGGCTGCGACCTGCCCGGGCGCGCGGTGGGCGGTCGAGGCCGCGGCGACGTACGACGCCCTGGTCGCCGGCGTCGCCCTGCACCCCAACGAGGCGCCCCGGCAGGCCGACGCCGGCACCCTCGACGAGGCGCTCGCCGAGATCGAGGCGCTGGCCCGGGCCCACGCGAGGGTGCGCGCCGTCGGGGAGACCGGCCTCGACCACTTCCGCACCGGGCCGGAAGGCCGCGAGGCGCAGGAGCACTCGTTCCGCGCGCCACATCGCGATGGCCAAGCGCCTCGACAAGACCCTCGTCATCCACGACCGCGACGCCCACGACGACGTGCTCCGCGTGATCGACGAGGAGGGTGCGCCCGAGCGCTGGGTGATGCACTGCTTCTCCGGCGACGCAGCGTTCGCCCGTGCGTGTGTCGAGCGCGGGGCGTTCCTGTCGTACGCCGGCACGGTGACCTTCAAGAACGCCGCCCCGCTGCGCGACGCGCTGCGCCGTGACACCGCTCGACCGGGTGCTGGTCGAGACCGACGCGCCCTTCCTGACGCCGGTGCCCTACCGCGGGCGGCCCAACGCGTCGTACCTCGTCCCGCACACCGTCCGCGCCATGGCCGAGGTGCTCCACGAGGGCCTGGAGAGCCTCTGCCGGGCGATCGACGCCAACACCGAGCGGGCCTTCGGCGGGGCGTGGTAGTCGAACAGGGTTTCGACCGACTTTGGTCGTTCGAGTTTGCACGACCCCCGATCACCGTTATCGTCTTGTGACTGTTGGCCGGAATCGGGTCCAGATCTCCCACCGGCGCACGGGTCTGACCGGCGCGTATGAGGCGCCTGCGTGAGTCGGCCCGCCACACACCTCCACGAAGCACCGGTGTGTGGGTGCGCCGCCCGAGAACCGGAGAGCACGACGTTCGGAGCAGTGTGCACAACCGTCTCGACACCCTCGTCCGCAGCAAGACCCTCCTCGCCGCCCTCGTGGCCGCGGTGGTCCTGGCTGTCGCCGGCAGCACCTACGGGTACGCCGCCCTGTCCTCCTCGGTGACCCTGTCGGTCGACGGGCAGGAGAAGCAGGTGACCGCCCTCGGCGACACCGTCGGCGAGGTGCTGGAGTCCGAGGGCATCGACGTCGGTGCCCACGACGAGGTCGCTCCCGGTCTCGACGAGAAGGTGACCGACGGCAGCCGCATCGCGGTGGCCTACGGCCGCCCGCTCGAGCTGAGCGTCGACGGTGAGACGCAGACCCACTGGGTCACCTCCACCACGGTCGACGCGGCGCTCGCCGAGCTGGGCCTGACGTTCGGCAGCGCCGCGATGTCGGTCAGCCGAGGCTCCGACATCTCCCGCGGCGGGCTCTCCCTCGAGGTCGTCACCCCGAAGACGGTCAAGATCAAGGTCGGCCCGAAGAAGGTCGCGCAGGCACGCGTCGCCGCGCTCACCGTGGGCGACGTCCTCGACGAGCTCGGCGTGAGCGTCGACGACGACGACGCCGTGAAGCCGCGACTCGACACCGAGATCTCCGACGGCGACAAGGTCGGTCGTCACCCGCATCCGCGTCGTCACCCGCAAGGTCGCCGGCGAGGTCGTCGACTTCGAGACCGTCGAGCGCGAGGACTCCTCGGCGTTCGAGGGCGAGGACGACCGTCGTCACGGCCGGGCGCGACGGTCTGCGGGACGTGACCTACGAGCTGACCTACCGCAACGGCGAGCTCACCGCCCGCAAGGTCGTGCGGCAGAAGGTGCTCCGCGCGCCCGTGGCGCAGCGTCGTCGAGGTCGGCACCCGCGAGGTCGCCACCACCAACTTCGCCGGCGGCAACACCGTCTGGGACGCCCTCGCCGCAGTGCGAGTCCGGCGGCAACTGGGCGATCAACACCGGCAACGGCTACTACGGCGGGCTGCAGTTCTCGCTCGGCACCTGGCGTGCCTACGGCGGCGTCGGCCTGCCCGAGCCAGGCACAGCCGTGAGACCAGATCGCCATCGCCACCAAGCTCCGCGACGCCTCCGGTGGCTACGGCGCCTGGCCGGCCTGCTCCGCCAAGCTCGGCCTGCCTCGCTGACCGGGCGGCGCCTCGTGGTCGCCTGCATCCCGCTGACCAGCCCGCACCGAGCCACCGCATAGCCTTGCCGGCATGAGCGCACCCGTCGGCCCGAGGCTGCTCGGCCCGGCGGAGGTGCGGTCGCTCGCGGCGGCGGCTGGACCTGCGCCCGACCAAGCAGCGCGGGCAGAACTTCGTCATCGACCCCAACACCGTCCGGCGGATCGTGCGCGCGTCCGGTGTCGGCCCCGCCGACGTCGTCGCTCGAGGTCGGCCCCGGGCTCGGCTCGCTGACGCTGGGACTGCTCGAGGCGGTCGACCGCGTGGTGGCCGTCGAGGTCGACGAGCGGCTCGCGGCGCTGCTGCCGGAGACCGTGGCGACGTACGCCCCCGACCACGTCGACCGCCTCGAGGTCGTCGCGGCCGACGCCCTGCGCATCACCGCGCTGCCCGGCGCCGCTCCGACGGCGCTGGTGGCCAACCTGCCCTACAACGTCGTCCGTGCCGGTCCTGCTGCACCTGCTGGCGCTGCTGCCGTCGCTCGAGCGAGGACTGGTGATGGTGCAGTCCGAGGTCGCCGACCGGCTGGCCGCCTCGCCGGGGAGCAAGGTCTACGGCATCCCGTCGGTCAAGGCGGCCTGGTTCGCCGACGTACGCCGCGCCGGCGCGATCGGCCGGCACGTCTTCTGGCCGCGCCCAACGTCGACTCGGGGCTGGTCGCCTGGACCCGCCGCGACCCGCCGGCCACGACGGCCACCCGCGAGCAGGTCTTCGCCGTGGTCGACGCGGCCTTCGCCCAGCGCCGCAAGACCCTGCGGGCGGCGTTGCGGGCCATGGCCGGGTCGACGCAGGCCTCGCAGGCGGCCCTCGTGGCCGCCGGCGTGGACCCCGAGGCGCGCGGCGAGGTGCTCGACATCGACGCCTTCGTCCGCGATCGCGGAGGCGTTGGACGCGGTGGCCACCGGATGACCCACGACGCCGGCGTCACCGTCCGGGTTCCCGCGAAGGTCAACCTCCATCTCGGGGTCGGCGCGCCACGACCCGACGGCTTCCACCCGCTCGACACCGTCTACCAGGCCGTCGGGCTCTACGACGACGTCACGGCCCGCGCCGGCCGATGGCTGGTCGGTCGACGGTGCGGCCGGCCGGTCACGTCGCGACGGCCGGCGCTGCCGGCGGCGGGCGACAACATCGTCGACCGCGCGGCGCGGCTGCTGGCCGACCTGCACGGTGTCGAGCGTGCGCGGCGAGGTCGTGGTCGACAAGGACATCCCGGTCGCCGGCGGCATGGCCGGCGGCTCCGCCGACGCGGCCGGCGCGCTGGTCGCCCTCGACCGGCTCTGGGGCGTCGACACCTCCGACGACGACCTGCTGCGCCTGGCGGCCGAGCTCGGCAGCGACGTGCCGTTCGCACTCGTCGGGGGCAGCGCCCACGGCACCGGCCGCGGCGAGGTGGTGCATCGCGTGGACGACGAGGGGTCCTGGTGGTGGGTGGTGGTTCCCGCGCGGAGAAGGGCTGTCGACCCCGGCGGTCTACCGGCGCTTCGACGAGCTCAACCCCGACGCTCCTGCCGCGCCCGCAGGTCCGCTCGCAGTGCTGAACGCGCCTGCACGAGCGGCGACGTCGTCGCGCTCGGCCGGGCGCTCCACAACGACCTGCAGGACGCCGCGCCTCGACCTGCGCCCGGAGCTGGGGACCTGATCGCCGCGGGCGAGGACGCCGGCGCCCTGCGGGGGCTGGTCTCCGGCTCCGGCCCGACGGTGCGTCTTCCTGGTCGGGTCGGCCGGCGAGGCGCGGGCGGTCGCGACCGACCTCGCGGCGTCGTACGCCGTCGTGCTGGTCGCCCCGGCGCCGGTCGCCGGCGCCCATCTGGTGCGGAGGGCCTGACCGGTGGCCGAACCTCGTCAACCTCGAGCGCGTCTCGAAGTCCTACGGCGTCCGGCCGCTGCTCAGCGAGGTCTCCCTCGGCGTCGGCGAGGGCGAGCGGATCGGCATCGTCGGCCGCAACGGCGACGGCAAGACCACCCTGCTGGAGGTGCTCACCGGCGCGCTCGAGCCCGACGGCGGGCGGGTGTCGCAGGGCGCGCGGGCTGCACCTCGGCTACCTCCACCAGCAGGACCAGCTCCAGGACACCCACACGGTCCGCGAGGCCGTGCTCGGCGGTCGCGCCGACCACGAGTGGGCGGCCGACCCGCGCACGCGTGAGGTCGTCGAGGAGCTCCTGGCCGGCATCTCCCTGGACCGGGCGGTGCTCGGCCTGTCCGGTGGCGAGCGCCGCCGCTGCTCGCTCGCCGCGCTGCTGCTGGACGACCACGACCTGCTCGTGCTCGACGAGCCGACCAACCACCTGGACGTCGAGGCCGTGGCCTGGCTCGCCGCCCACCTGGCGTCGCGAGCCTCCGCGCTGGTCGTCGTCACCCACGACCGGTGGTTCCTCGACGCGGTCTGCCAGCTGACGTGGGAGGTGCACGACGGCGTCGTCGACGCCTACGAGGGCGGCTACGCCGCCTTCGTCCTGGCCAAGGCCGAGCGTCAGCGGCAGGCCGCGGCCTCGGAGGTACGTCGGCAGAACCTCGTGCGCAAGGAGCTGGCCTGGCTCCGGCGCGGCCCTCCCGCGCGCACGTCGAAGCCGAAGTTCCGCATCGACGCCGCCAACTCGCTCATCGACGACGTGCCCCCGCCGCGGGACCGCCTCGCCCTGGAGCGGTTCGCCACCCAGCGGCTCGGCAAGGACGTCGTCGACCTCGTCGACGTCGACCTCGTGCGGGGCGAGCGGACCCTGCTCTCGCGCGCCACCTGGCGTCTCGGGCCCGGCGACCGCGTCGGCCTGGTCGGCGTCAACGGCGCCGGCAAGACCTCGGTGCTCGCCCTGCTCGCCGGCGAGCTCGCGCCCACGGCCGGCAAGGTCAAGCACGGCCGCACCCTGGCGCTCCAGCACCTCACCCAGGCCGTCGACTCCGGCCCGGAGGAGGCCGCCCTCGACCCGGAGTCGCGCGTGCTCGCCACCGTCGAGTCCGTGCGCCGGGTCACCCGGACCCTCGACGGCGAGGTGTCCGCGTCGGCGTTGCTCGAGCGGTTCGGCTTCACCGGAGACCGCCTGACGGCCCGTCTCGGCGATCTGTCCGGTGGCGAGCGACGGCGCTTCCAGCTGCTCATGCTGCTGCTCACCGAGCCCAACGTGCTGCTCCTCGACGAGCCGACCAACGACCTGGACATCGAGACGCTCAACGTCCTGGAGGACTTCCTCGACGGCTGGCCCGGCACGCTCGTCGTCGTCTCGCACGACCGCTACTTCCTCGAGCGTGTCTGCGACACGACCTGGGCGCTGCTCGGCGACGGGCAGGTCTCGCTGCTGCCGCGCGGGGTCGACGAGTACCTCGAGCGCCGTGCCGCCAGCCTGGCCGCCGACCGCGCCGCGGCGGAGGCGGCAGCATCGTCGTCGGCGGCCTCGGCCGCAGCCGTCGACGGACGCGAAGGCCACCCGCGGCAGCGCCGCCGAACGCGAGGCCCGCAAGACCCTGGCCCGCCTCGACCGCCAGCTCGCCCGGGTCGCCGAGCGCGAGGCGGAGATCAGCGCGGCGATGGCAGCGGCCTCGGACGACTACGAGCGCCTTGCCGAGCTCGCCGCCGAGCATGCTCTCGTCGCCGCCGAGCGCGAGGTGCTCGAGACCGAGTGGCTCGACGGCCGCCGAGATCCTCGACTAGCCGGACGCGGCGCAACTTCACCGCCGAGCGGGCGCAACTTCACCGCCGAGCGGGCGCAACTTCACCGCCGAGCGGACGCAGATGTGTCAAAGTTGCGCCCGCTCGGCGGTGAAGGTGCGTCCGGTCGGCTGGCGGTCAGGTGAAGGGGGCGAGCAGCGGCCGAGCAGGTCGGCGAGCCGGACGCGGTCCTTGGCGGGAGGCCGGCGAGCAGCTCCCGCTCGGCGTCGAGGAGGGCGGCGAAGGCGCCGTCGACGGTGCGCTTGCCGTCGGGGGTGAGCCGGACGAGCACGCCGCGGCGGTCGGCCGGGTCGGCGAGCCGCTCGACTAGCCCCCGCGCGGTCGAGCCGGTCGACGCGGTTGGTCATCGTGCCGCTGGTCACGAGCGTCGCGCGCAGCAGCCGCCCGGGCGAGAGCTCGTACGGCTCGCCGGCCCGGCGCAGCGCCGCGAGCACGTCGAACTCCCACGACTCGATGCCGTGCGCGGCGAAGGCCGCCGCGCCGGGCCAGGTCGAGGTGGCGGGCGAGCCGGCTGATCCGGCTGAAGACCTCGACGGGCCCGAGGTCGAGGTCGGGCCGCTCGCGCGCCCATGCCTCGACCAGCTCGTCGACCTCGTCCCGCATGGGCGGCAGTCTAGCGCCCGTCAAGAATCTTGACATCGAGAAGGTCGGCGCCACGATGGCGGTATCTTGACGTCAAGACACTTGGAGGCAGCGATGCGCACACCTGGGACCCCGACGCACTACCTGACGTACGCCGACGAGCGCGGCCGGCCGTTCGTCGAGCTGGTCGCGCGGATCGGCGCCACCGAGCCCGCGCACCGTCGTCGACCTCGGCTGCGGCCCCGGCAACCTCACCGCGCTGCTCGCCCGAGCGCTGGCCGGGCGCCGACGTCCGCGGGGTCGACTCCAGCGCCGAGATGGTCGAGGCGGCCATCCGGGACCACGGCGACGTCGCGAGCTTCGACGTCGGCGACCTGCGCGCCTGGGCCGCCCCCGAGGGCGGCGTCGACGTGCTCGTCTCCAACGCCACGCTGCAGTGGGTGCCCGACCACCTCGACCTGCTGCCGTCGCTCGGTGGCCCAGGTCGCGCCGGGCGGCTGGCTCGCCTTCCAGGTGCCCGGCAACTTCGACGAGCCCAGCCACACGATCCGCGCCGAGCTGGCCGCGGAGCCGCCGTACGCCGAGCACACCGCCGGACGCCGCCGTCCACGGCAGCGCACGAGCCGGCGGCCTACCTCGACGCGCTCGCCGCCGCCGGCTGCGCGGTCGACGTCTGGGAGACGACGTACCTCCACGTCCTCACCGGGCGAGGACCCCGTGTTCACCTGGGTCTCCGGCACCGGCGCCGGCCCGACGCTCCAGGCGCTGCCCGAGGCGACCTGCGCGACCGGTTCGAGGCGGAGTTCAAGCGCCGGCTGCGCGGCGGCGTACCCGCCAGCAGCCGTACGGCGTCGTGCTGCCCTTCCGCCGGGTCTTCGCCGTCGCGCAGGTGCCGGCATGAGGCTCCACCACGTCCAGGTCGCATGCCCGCGCGGCGGCGAGGCCGAGGCCCGGCGCTTCTACGCCGACGGGCTCGGGATGACCGAGGTCGAGAAGCCGGCCGACCTGGCGGCTCGCGGCGGCGCCTGGTTCCGGGCGTACGACGCCGACGGCGCCGTCGCCGCCGAGATCCACGTCGGGGTCGAGGAGCCGTTCGCTGCCGGCGCGCAAGGCGCACCCGGCGCTGGTGGTCGACGACGAGGCGGCGCTCGACGCGCCTCGCCGCCCGCCTGGCCGGCCTGGGCTTCGAGGTCGACCGGCGGGAGCGCGCGACGTTCCCCGGGCACCTGCGCTTCCACACCTTCGACGCGCACGGCAACCGGGTGGAGGTCCTCGCCCCGCTCGCGTGAGGATGCGACCGCAGACCAACCCTGGCTGATATCCCGCAGCGCGACGGCGCCGATCCGGCGCGCCGCTGGCCCATCGTCGAGGGCACGGTCCCGACCGGGCACCGGCCGAGCGGAGCTGCCAGGGCAGAGCTGATCACAGGCCCTGGCTCTGGCCGCCGTTGAGGTTGCCGACCATCGAGCACCTCCAGCGGCTTCTTCTCGCCGACGAAGCGCTTCTGCACCCACGTCGCGAGGTCAGGTCAGCGCCAGGTTGATGGCGATGTAGATCGCGGCCAGCACGATGACCGTGGGCACCTGATTGCCGAACTGCTGGTAGATCGGCTTGCCCACCAGGGTCAGACCCGGGGCCGCCACGGCATAGCCGAGGCTGGTGTCCTTGAGCGCCACGACGCACTGGCTGATGATCGCCGGCAGCATGATCTTGACCGCCTGCGGGAGCAGCACGATGTTCATCACCTGGCGACTTGCGCATCCCGATGGCGTACGCCGCCTCCGCCTGCCCGGCGGGCACCGCCAGCACCCCGGCGCGGAAGACCTCGGCCAGCACGGCACCGTTGTAGAGCGTCAGGGCGATGACCACGCTCCAGTAGGCCCCGCTCTCGCCGCGGCTGATGCCGTAGGAGAAGAAGACGAAGATCATCAGCAGCAGCACCGGCACGGCCCGGAAGAACTCCACCACCGCCCAGCTCACCCATCGCACCGCTGGCATGGTCGGAGAGCTTGCCGGAGCCGAGCACCAGCCCGAACACGACGGCGCCGATGATGGCGCTGAAGGCCATCTGCAGCGTGATCAGCACCCCGTCGACGATCAGTGCCCGGAGGTAGCTCGGGCGTGAGGAACGGCTCCCACTTGGCGTACTCGAGCTGGTCGCGGGCGTAGAGCCGCCACACCACGCAGGCCAGCACGCCGAGCAGGGCGACCGCGCGCGAGATCGTGTAGACCCGGTGCCGGGCGATGGTCCTCGGCCCGGGGGCGTCGAAGAGGACGCTCGGTGCTCATCGGGCGACCCTCCAACGGCGCTCGAGCCGGTTGGCGCCGAACGAGACGATCTCGACCAGCACCACGAAGATAACGCGAACGTGAGGAAGATGCCGACCCGCTGGGTCGGCGTCGTCGTTGATCAGCGCGCATCCGGGCGAACGCCTCGAACACCCCGAGGGTGCCCGCGACGGTGGTGTTCTTGAGCAGCGCGATCTGGACGCTGGCCAGCGGCGGCACCGAGGCCCGAAAGGCCTGGGGCAGCACGACGTTGCGCATCACCCCGGAGAAGGCAGCCCGATCGCGCGGGCCGCCTCGGCCTGCCCCAGCGGCACGGCGTTGACCCCGGAACGGATCGCCTCGCAGACGAAGGTCGAGGTGTAGACGGTCAGTCCGACGACGCAGGCGGAGAAGAGGTTGTTGAGGTTGACTGGCCGATCTGGATGTCGATGAAGTTGAAGTTGATGCCGACCTTGGGACCGGCGATCCGGAAGAAGATCAGGACGATCAGCAGCGGGGTGTTGCGGATGGCCGTGACGTAGACCGACGTCGCCTTCGCGAGCACCGCGACCGGGCCGACGCGGAAGGCCGCGAGCAGCGTGCCGAACACCAGCGACAGGACCCCCGAGATGAGGAAGAGCAGGATCGTGTAGGTGAACGCGCGGAGCACCAGGTCGAGTTGTCGAGGACGGCTTGCACCGGTGGCCTTCCCTTCCGGTCTGGCTCTGGCGGTGGCCGGCCGTGGCTGCGGCGGCTGACCGCCGTGACCGGTCAGCCTCACGTCAGGCAGGCGCACTCGTCGAGCGCGGGCGGCTCGGGCGTCTCGACGTCCTCGACCGCCGAGCGTGGCCTCGAAGGCCTCGGCCCAGGAGCCGTCGTCGTAGGCCTCGGTCGAGCACGTCGTTGATCCACTGGCACATCTCCGGGTGGTCCTTGGAGTAGCCGACCCCGATGCGCTCCTCGGAGAACGCGTCGCCGACGACCTTGAGCTCGTCCCTCGTTCTGCGCGGCGTAGGCCGAGCAGGATCGAGCCGTCGGTCGACATCGCCGTCGACCGAGCCGTTGAGGACGTCCTCGGCGCACTGGGAGTAGGTGTCGGCCGGCGCGGCTTGGCGCCCTCGGCCTCGACGTTCTCCAGCGAGGTGGAGCCGGTCACCGAGCAGACCTCCTTGCCCTTGAGGTCGTCGATGCTCTTGATGTCGCTGTCTTCGGCGACCAGCACCTGCTGGCCGGTGACGAAGTACGGCCCGGCCTGGCCGACGACCTCGCGACGCTCGTCGGTGATGGAGTACGACGCGAGCACCAGGTCGACTCGCCGTCCTGCGAGGAACGGCTCGCGGTTGTCGGAGATCGTCTCCTTCCACGTGACCTGTCGACTCGGGGTCGATGCCGAGGTCGGCGACGAGGAGCTTGGCCATCTCGAGGTCGAAGCCGGTCGGGACGTCGTCCGAGGCGTCCTTGAAGCCGAGGCCGGGCTGGTCGAACTTCACGCCGATGGTGATCTTGCCGGCGTCGGCGAGCTCGGCCATCCGGGTGCCCTCCTCGAACTTGCCGGCGGCGTCCTCCTCGGCCTCGACCTCGACGCTGTCCTCGTCGTCGCTGCCGGCGTCGCCGCAGGCGGCGAGGCGCTCATGCGAGGCCAGCCCGGCCGCGGCGAGCACCGCCTTCGGTGCGGCTTGAGTCGCATGATTCATCTCCTTCGTCTCGGCAGTGGTGACCCGGGCGTGTGCGGGTCGGTCAGTGCTTGAGGATCTTGCCGAGGAAGTCCTTGGCGCGGTCGGAGCGCGGGTTGGTGAAGAACTCCTCGGGGGTGTTCTCCTCGACGATCTGCGCCGTCGGCCATGAAGACGACCCGGTCGGCCGCCGTACGGGCGAAGCCCATCTCGTGGGTGACCACGACCATCGTCATGCCGCCCTTGGCGAGGTCGACCATCACGTCGAGGACCTCCTTGATCATCTCGGGGTCCAGCGCCGAGGTCGGCTCGTCGAAGAGCATCACCTTCGGGCTCCATGGCCAGCGCCCGGGCGATCGCGACGCGCTGCTGCTGGCCGCCGGAGAGCTGGGCGGGGTACTTCGTCGGCCTGGTGGCCGACGCCGACCCGGTCGAGCAGCTCCTTGGCGCGCTTCTCCGCCTCGGCCTTCGTCATGCTTGCGCACCTTGATCGGGCCGAGGGTGACGTTCTCGAGGATCGTCTTGTGGGCGAAGAGGTTGAAGCTCTGGAAGACCATGCCGACCTCGGCGCGCAGGTTGGCCAGCGCCTTGCCCTCCTGCGGGCAGCGGCTGGCCGTCGAGGGTGATGGAGCCCTTGTCGATGGTCTCGAGCCGGTTGATGGCCCGGCACAGCGTGGACTTGCCGGAGCCGGACGGCCCGATCACCACGACGACCTCGCCGCGGCTGATCGACAGGTTGATGTCCTGCAGCACGTGCAGGTCGCCGAACCACTTGTCGACGTGGTCGAGCACGACCAGCGGCTCGCCCGCGTGCGGCTCGCGGCGCCGGACGCGGTCATGCCGGCGACCTGTCCATGCGAGGGGCGCTCATGTCCGCGACTGACCACTGCGACTCCGAGGCCGACCACGACACGGCCGCGACCAGTCGTCGACCGCGGTATCGGTCTGGCTACTCGTGCGCGCGGACCATCGGACCGACGTGCGAGGCACGTCCGGCACGCTCCGGACGCCGGAACGCGCGTGGTCCGCCGCGGGAGCGGGTCGCGTGGCGAGTCGTCCGGCACGTCGGACGACGCGGTCACCAGGCGCTGGACCAGCCGGTCGTGGGCGCACGCCGAGGCGCCGCCGATCGTCGCCTCGTCGACGCGGACCCGGCCGCCGATGGCCCGTCGTCGCAGCCGACCCCCGCGGTCGACGCGTCGAGCCGTCAGCCGTCGGCCCGAGGTCGCGGTCACGTCCGCGTCGGCGGAGTCGACGTCGTGCCGGCGCGGCTGCTCGACCGCCAGCGCCGAGGCTCGACGCAGACTCGGCCGCGCACGGCCGTCGACGTCGGCGTCCGGTCGACCGGGCGGCGCGCCGACGGTGGCCGTCCGCTCGAGCGCGCGGTCAGCCGGCGCGTCAGGCCCGGTCAGCCTGCGCGCGCCGTGGCCCGGCCACCCGGGCGCGGCGCCGACGACGTGCCGCGGCGTGCCACGGCGTGGCCGACCCGAGCCGTCGCAGGACGGCGGCATCCGGACGCGCCGGTCGCCGAGACCCAGTCGCCCGAGCGACGCCGGCCAAGGACGCCCGAGGCGCCCGTCGCAGCGTGACCTCGTCGGCCACGGTCCCGAAGACGGCGGCGCCGCTCCGCGCAGCGCCCGCGCCGCGCGGCTGCACGAGCCGCCGGCTCGCCGCGCAGGCGCCGAGCGTCGCGCACGGCAGAGGCCGTCGGCGACCGTCGTAAAGACAGGCCGGCATCGCCAAGCGAAGTACCACCGCCACCAGGCCGCGGAGCGGCGCGACCGAGACGCCGACGCCGGCCAACGACGCTGCTCGCCGAGCGCCGGCTACCGACGGCGGCCTCGGTCGAGCGACGACCGCGCGGCGCAGCCGGCGCTGCGCGCGGAGCTGGCGCCCCGCTGACCGACGGCGCACGGAGGTCCGTCGCGACGCCTCGCAGCGAAGGTCGGCGCCGCCGCGAAGGAGCCGACCGCGGCGGACCCGCTGGTCGAAGACGCTCGCGCCGCCTGACGGACGTCCGGTGCCGAGAAGGCTGGCCGGCCGAGGCCGACCGGACGAGCGACGCCGGCACGAGTCGACCGCCCGGCGACGGACATCGCCGACCCAGCGAGGTGCGCCGGCGACGTCGAGCGACCGCCGAGGCCGAGCGCACGTCGCGCTCGGCTCGGCGACCGCGCCACGCGGACATCGCCGCCGACGAGGCCGCGTCGCCGGCCGCGCCGACGCGCCGGACTGCCGCGACCGGCCGTCGAGCCGGCGCCGCGACGCGGCGCTGCCGCGGCGAGGCCACCCGCGAGGCCGCACGAGCCGCTCGCAGGCGACCCGTCGAGCGACGCCGGCGACACGGGCGGAGCGCCGCGGCTCGACCGCGGCGCGGCAGCGGATCGCACGGCCCCGACTGAGCAGCGACCGTGCCGGACCGGTGCGCAGCCGACCTGCAGACTCGGTGCTCCTGATGCCGTACGGCGCTGCACCCTGAGCACCCACGCGCCGCCGCCCGCACCTACGAGGTCCGCACCTACGGCTGCCAGATGAACGTCCACGACTCCGAGCGGCTCACCGGCCTGCTGGAGGACGCGGGCTACGTCGCCGTCGCGCCGCCGGCGACCAGGCCGACGTCGTCGTCTTCAACACCTGCGCGGTCCGGGAGAACGCCGACAACAAGCTCTACGGCAACCTCGGCCACCTCGCGCCGGTCAAGGCGGCGCAACCCGGGCATGCAGATCGCCGTCGGCGGCTGCCTGGCGCAGAAGGACCGCGGCGAGATCACCGCGAAGGCGCCGTGGGTCGACGTGGTCTTCGGCACCCACAACATCGGCTCGCTGCCGGTGCTGCTCGAGCGGGCGCGGGTGCAGCAGGAGGCCCAGGTCGAGATCCTCGAGTCGCTCGAGGTCTTCCCCTCGACGCTGCCGACCAAGCGCGAGTCGGCGTACGCCGCCTGGGTGTCGATCTCGGTCGGGCTGCAACAACACCTGCACGTTCTGCATCGTCCCGGCGCTGCGCGGCAAGGAGAAGGACCGCCGGCCGGGCGAGATCCTCGCCGAGGTCGAGGCGCTGGTCGCCGAGGGCGTCAGCGAGGTGACGCTGCTGGGGCAGAACGTCAACGCCTACGGCGTCGAGTTCGGCGACCGGCAGGCGTTCGGCAAGCTGCTGCGCGCCTGCGGCGAGATCGACGGGCTCGAGCGGGTGCGGTTCACCAGCCCGCACCCGGCGGAGTTCACCGACGACGTGATCGCGGCGATGGCCGAGACGCCCAACGTGATGCCGCAGCTGCACATGCCGCTGCAGTCCGGCTCCGACCGGGTGCTGAGGGCGATGCGCCGCTCCTACCGGCAGGAGCAGTACCTCGGCATCATCGACCGGGTCCGCGCCGCGATGCCGGACGCCGCGATCACCACCGACATCATCGTCGGCTTCCCCGGCGAGACCGAGGAGGACTTCCTCGAGACGATGGACGTCGTGCGCGAGCGGGCGCGGTTCGCCGGCGCGTTCACGTTCCAGTACTCCAAGCGACCCGGCACGCCCGCCGCGACGCTGGAGGAGCAGGTGCCCGCCCGAGGTCGTCAGGAGCGCTACGAGCGGCTGGTCGAGCTCGTCAACGACGATCGCCTGGGAGGAGAACAAGCGCGCTGGTCGGCCGCACGCGTCGAGCTGATGGTCGCCGAGGGGGAGGGCCGCAAGGACGCCGCCACCGCACCGGCTCTCCGGCCGCGCCCCCGACAACCGGCTCGTGCACTTCAGCCGCCGGCGCGACGGCGGCCGGTCGACGTGCGCCCGGGCGACATGGTCGAGGTCGAGGTCACCTACGCCGCGCCGCACCACCTGGTCGCCGACGGGCCGGTGCCGTCGGTGCGCCGGACCCGCTCGGGTGACGCCTGGGAGGCCCGCAACGCAGCCGCTCCGCCGGCGGGCCGACGGTCGGGCTGGGCATGCCGGCCGTCGGCGTACCCGCTCCGCTGCCCGAGGCGGCACCCGCCTGTGGCTGACCCCTGGCTCACCGAGCAGCTCGACCTCGACGCCTATCTCCAGCGCGTGGGCGGAGTCGCCGTGCGCGAGCCGAGCATCGAGGCGCTCGGGGAGCTGCAGGAGGCGCACGTGCGGGCCTTCACCTTCGACAACATCGACGTGCTGCTCGAGGACCACGCCGGCGTCGGGCTCCGGCGGTGCAGGCGAAGTTCGTGGGCCGGGGCCGGGGCGGCTACTGCTTCGAGCACACGACGCTGTTCGCGGCCGCGGCGCAGCGGCTGGGGTACGACGCCGTACGCCAGCTCGGCCGCGTCGGCGACCCGCTCGCGGCGCCGCGCACGCACGCCGTCACGATCGTGACCCTCGACGGCCAGCGGTGGCTGGCCGACGCGGGCTTCGGGATGAGCCCGCTGCGGCCGATCCCGCTGCGCGACGGGGCCGAGGACGACGCCGGCGGCTGGCCGCACCGGATGGTGCGCGTCGAGGGCGGCGAGGGCGGCCCGACCTGGGAGCTGCACCGGCTCCGCGACGGAGGGCTGGGAGCTGATGCACACCACCGACGAGCTGCCCGTGCGGCCCGTCGACCTGGTGATGGGGCACCACATGACCAGCACGTTCCCCAGCTCGCACTTCCGGCTCGACGCTGATGGTCACCCGGCACCTGGGCGACCGGCACGTCACCGTCACCCACGAGCACGTGACGACGCGACGTCCGGGCCGGCCGACCGAGCTCCGCCCGCTCCGCGACGGCGAGCTGGCCGACCTGCTCGGCGAGCTCGGCGTCCCGTTGGAGTCCGACCGCCTCGCCAGGCTGGTCGAGGTCGCCGCGCGGCTCCCGCGCAGCGCGTAGGGCCGCTGACCGAGAGATCAGCCGGTGGTGAAGGCGGCACGCTTGGTCATGGCGAGCCGGTTGCCGGCGAGGTCGTGCACGCCCCTCTTGACGGTGAGGAGGTACGCCGTGTGGGGGGCGAGGGGTCTCTTCGGGTTCACCACGAGCTGCTTCCTGGCGGCCTTCCAGGTCAGCGTGGCCCTGACCTGGTTGCCAGCCGCAGTGGCGAGCTTGATGGTGCGCGCGGACAGTGACGGCGGGCTCATCGCCTCGCTGAAGGTGACCTTCAGCGCGGCTTGGGTCCGCACGCCCTTGGCGTTGTGCCGGGGCGTCGTCGTGACGACCCTCGGAGCGGTCAGGTCGTGGGCGGGTGACGCGGGCGCCGGCAGGGAAGGTGTCGATGGCGATGGCGTGCCGGCGATGGCGCTGCTGGCGAGGGCAGGCGGAGGAGGCGGAGGCGGCGGTGGAGGAGGCGGGTCGGTGGCCCTGATCCCGAGGGCCCAGCCGCCGATGCTGACTTTGGCGCAGCACGCCTCTTGGAAGACCCACAGCTTCCAGGTGCCGTTGGCGCTGCCTCCGTCGAAGGCCGACAGCTTCGCGTCCATGTCGATCGTCTCGACGCCGCCGACCGGTTCGGACTGTTCCGGTAGGTCGTAGTTGCGGGGTCGGTAAACACCGGTGTCCGGTGTCGCGAGAGCCGGTATGTCGACCCCGGCCTCGTCGTTCAGGACCAGGTCGGCGTGCGCCACAGATGTCCGTGGGTTAGATCGGCCGGCGTCGCTGAGCACGTGCGCATAGCGACCGTCCGGGCTCTCCAGCAGCAGCTCGGTGTTGCCGAGGTAGCCGTTCACGTCGAGGAGCTCGAGGTTCACGTCGGAGACAGTCGAGGGCAGTCCGCTCACGACGAGCTCCGAGGCGCTAGGCGAAGCGGGCAGCCCGTAGGAGACGGTCAGCATCCAGTGGACCACCTTCCCGAGTTCTCGCCGGTGTCGTCGTCGACGAAGAGTGTCCAGTCGCCGTTGACCACACCGCCGCCGAGCGCGCCGAAGGAGGCGGGCGCGCTGCCCGGGTAGGCGTCGACGTCGTCGGCCGTGTCGTAGTCGACGGGAGCACCCTGACGAGCCCATCGCCGATGTCGCCGTCCTGGATAGGGCGGTGCCGTGTGGTCGAAGACGAGGTAGCGCTCCCCACTGGCGGCCCCGCCGACGTCGCTGGCGAGCGTCATCGCCCGACCGCCGGGGGCGACGAGCACCAGGTCCACGTCATCCAGGTGAGGGTGCTCGACCCCGACGGCAACGTTAGACAGAAGTGACCACGGCGCCCTCGGGTGCCGCCGTCAGGCTCAGCACGGAGGTCGGCGCCGTCGCCGATGTCGAAGTCCGCTGTCTCGAAAGCGCCAGACTTGGCCGCCGGCCTCGTGCGAGACGGTGATGGGTGACGTCTGGGTGAAGATGTCGGCGGAGGCGAGCGCGGACGGGGTGGGCACCAGGACCGCGGCCACAAGGGTGGCGGCCGCCGCGCCGACGTACGCCAACCTGCGCTGCTGCATGACTCTCCTGAGGGTCGCGACGTCGGCTCGATGCGTTGTGACGCTACGCATCAAGGGGCCTCCTTCCGAGGGACCCAGGTCCCCTGCGCTTCGTCCTCGAGGAAGGAAGGCCTCTGGTGTCCGGGTCCGAGATCTTGAACGATGGCGACCATGACGCAACCAGGGACTCAGTACAGGGCCGTCGTCGACGGGGTGATCCGATTCGGCAACGGCGGCTCGATCACCGTGGAGGGCTTCCGGCTGGACGTGGCCGAGCCCGCGCCGGACCGCGAGGCGGTCGCGCAGCTGCTCGTCAGGTCGCTGGGCCTGCTGATGGCCGACGAGGTCGACCTGTCGTCGTTGGAGGTCGTCGAGGAGCCGCACAAGGGAACGCGCGGCGGACCCTCGGACGCCGCCGCCGGCGCAGGGTCCGGGACGGCCACCCGCAGACTCGTCGAGCTGAGCCACCCGATCCGCGCGGGCATGGTGACGCTGCCGGGGCTGCCGGGTCCGGAGATCTCGCTGCACCTGACCCGCGAGGCGTCCACGGCGAAGTACGCCGAGGGGACGACGTTCGAGATCGGGCGGATCTCGATGGTGGCCAACACGGGGACCTACCTCGACGCGCCGCTCCACCGGTTCGCCGACGGCGACGACCTGGCCCGGCTGCCGCTGGAGAAGCTCGCGGACCTCGACACCGTGGTGGTCCGGGTGGCCGGGTCCGCCGTGCGCGCGATCGACGCCGAGACGCTGCTCACCCAGTGAGCGCCGATGACGTGCCTGGCAAGGCCGTGCTGCTGCACACGGGCGACGCCGCGCGGTTCGGGACGCCGGAGTACGTCGTCGACCCGGCGTACCTCACCAGGGCGGGCGCCGACTGGCTGGTGGCGCAGGGCGCCGTCCTGGTCGGGATCGACGCGGCGAACATCGACGACATGAGAGACGGGCAGCGGCCGGCCCACACCCAGCTGCTGGCGGCCGGGATCCCCATCGTCGAGCACCTGCGCGGCCTGGAGCAGCTGCCACCGCGCGGGGCCCGCTTCACCGCTGCGCCTCCGCTGGTCGAGGGCTTCGGGACGTTCCCGGTCCGCGCCTTCGCCGCTGTTCCCCGTTAGGAGCCGGAGCGCGGGTCGAGGCGCGGGTAGCCCGCCTTCGGCGCAAGGCCGTCGGCGTTCTGCTCGACCTGACCGGGCGCCTGCTCCGGCGGGACGTCCTCGCCGAGGTCGACCGGCGAGGTGTCGCGGGTGCCGTCGGTGCGCGTGCTGGCCCGGCCCGGTGGGACCGGTGCGCTCGCTGCTGACCCCCATGCCGCCTGCTGCGGCGTCGGGGCCGCTTGCGTTCGGCTGGGACTCGCGGAGCTCGGGCACGTCGTGTTCGCGGGTCATGTCCTCGAGGTACCCGATGCCGAGCGGACTAGACGGCGACCACTAGACGGGGGTGTCCTTGCCGAGCGCGTCGGACTTGCCGCCCGTCTCCGCGGACTCCTCCTCGGCATCCGCGTCGTCGGCCTCGTCGGACTGGCTGATCTCGTCGGGAACCTCCTTGTCGGTGGCGGGGTTCGACGACGTGGGCAGGTCGGGGGTGAGCGGCTCGTCCGGGATGTCGCCGTACTTCTCCTCGTCGTCCAAGCGCGTCGGCGCCTCCGGGGAAGCGCTCCGGCGGCTGGACGCTGGGTTCGGGCAGGTCGCCGAGGTCCTCAGGCATGGAATCCCTCCCTCTGGGCCGCTCGTGCGGCGCCAGCGAATCCGAAGCTGGTGTACGACGGCACGTACCCCTCCCGCAACCTCAGTAGTACCTCGCGCTCGTGCGGGACGACAGGGCCGGGCAGCGAGTCGATCCCGTCGAGGCGGCACCAGCGCAGCTCGGCGCACTTGGCGGGCTCGACGATACGGGGCTCGCCCGACCACGAGCGAGCGGTGAAGAAGAAGTCGATCCGCTCGTCGATCGGATCGGCGTGCTGGGTCCGCTGCATCGACGTGACGAACTCCAGGGCCAGGTCGCGGATGTCGAGCTCCTCCGCCGCCTCGCGCCGCGCGGCGTCGTACGCCGTCTCGCCGCGCTCGACGTGCCCGGCCGCCGCGGCCGCCCAGTGGCCGTCCATGTAGCCGGTGTTCTGCCGCAGCTGCAGCAGCACCTCGGTGGCACCGGTGGGCGGACCGTCGCCGCGCAGCAGGAAGACGTAGGAGGCCGGGACCACCACGAACCGGCCGTGGGGGTCCGGCGCACCCGTCACGGGCGCGGCGCCTCCGGGCCGAGGTCGTCGTCGTTCTTGCCGTCGAGCTTGTCGAGGGCCTGGCGCGCCTTGGACGTCGCTCCCTGGATCTTGTCCTGGTGCTTGCCCTTGGTCTTCTTGTCGACCACGTCCGCGGCCTTGTCGATGCCGTCGGCGATCTTGCCGCCGTGCTTGTCCACGGCGTCGGTCAGCGCGGCCTTGGCCTTGTCGAGAAAGCTCATCGGCGGTCCTCTTCCCGGATGCGGTCGGCCGGTCCCGTCCGCTGGCCGCCACACTAGTGCCGTGCCGTCGACGGAGGCAGGTCCTGTCCCGCCGATCGTCGCCGTCGTCGGGGCGACCGCGTCGGGCAAGACCGGGCTCGCTCTCGACCTGGCCGAGCGGCTCGGCGGCGAGGTGGTCAACACCGATGCGATGGCGCTCTACCGCGGCATGGACATCGGCACCGCCAAGCCGACGCCCGCCGAGCGGGCGCGGGTCGCGCACCACCTGCTCGACACGCTGTCGGTGCGGGATCCCGCGACGGTCGCGCAGTTCCAGGTCTGGGCGCGGGCCGCCATCGCGGAGGTGCGCGGCCGGGGCCGGGTGCCGGTTCTCGCGGGGGGATCGGCCCTCTACACGCGGGCGGTCGTCGACCGCTTCGAGTTCCCGGGCACCGACGAGGCCGTCCGGGCGAGGCTGGAGGGTGAGCTCGCCTCCGTCGGTACGCCGGCGCTGTACGCGCGCCTCGAGGCCGTCGACCCCGAGGCGGCCGCCCGGATCGAGCGCGACAACGGCCGCCGCATCGTGCGCGCGCTCGAGGTCGTCGAGATCACCGGGCAGGCCGTTCTCGGCGTCCCTGCCCGCACAGGAGTACGTCGACCCCGCCACCGTGCAGGTCGGCGTCGACATCGACCGGCCAGCCCTGCACGCGCGGATCGAGGAGCGGGTGGCCGCCATGTTCGAGGCCGGCTTCGTCGACGAGGTGCGCGCGCTGCTGGCCGAGGGCCTGGCCGAGGGACGTACGGCGGCGCGGGCGATCGGCTACCCCGAGGTGGCGGCGTACCTGCGCGGAGACCTCAGCCTCGATGAGGCGGTCGAGCGGACGGTCACGGCCACCCGGCGCTTCGCCCGGCGTCAGGACGCGTGGTTCCGCAAGGACCCGCGGATCGTGTGGGTGCGCTGGGACGACCCCGAGCGCGTCGACCGCGCCGTCGAGGCGGTGCGCAAGATCGGTCGGGCGCGCTGAGCCTCCGCGCAGCACACTGGTGCCATGACTGAGGGTCCGCACGCACGGGATCGGCTGCGCGAGCTGCTCGACGCCGTGCTCGACGAGGGCAACCGGACGCTCGGTGACATGGCGGGCGACGCGTACTCGTCGCCGTACCACTTCAACCGTCTGCTCTCCCGCGACGCCGGCGAGCCGCCGGTGGCGATGCGGCGGCGGGTGATGCTCGAGCGCGCCGCCTGGCAGCTCAAGCGGGGATCGACGGTGACCGACGCGGCGTTCGGGGCCGGGTACGAGTCGGTGGACGGGTTCGCCCGAGCGTTCGCACGCGCCTTCGGGCACCCGCCGAGCGAGACGGTCGCGACCGACCGCGGCCATTGGCTGTCCGCGCCCAACGGGATCCACTTCCACCCGCCGTTCTCGCTGTGGGTGCACACCACGGAGGAGCCGATGAACCCCCTGACCGAGCAGCTGGTCCAGCACGACGTGGACGACACCCGCGGCGCTCCTGGACCGCGCCAAGCAGCTGTCCGACGCCGACTACACCACCGCCTGGTTCCCCGGGGCGAGCGTGCTGCGGTGGGATGGTGCCGACGACTCGATCCAGGCGGTGCTGGAGCACCTGGTCTGGACCAAGGAGGTCTGGGTCGCCGCGATCGAGGGCCACGACATCCCGCCACGAGAGGGTACGTCGCCCGCCGAGCTGATCGCCCGGCACGAGAGCGTGTCCGGGGCCTGGCTCGGCGTCGTACGCGACATCGACCGGCGCGGTGCGTGGGAGGACCGGATCATCGACGCGCTCTGTGAGCCGCCGGAGAGCTTCGTGCTCGCCAGCGTGGTCGCGCACGTGCTGACCTTCTCGGCACACCGCCGCCAGCTGGTGCGGCAGATGCTGAGGATGGCGGGGCACGACGTCGACCACGGCGACCCGATCGAGTGGCTGCGCGCGCAGCAGGGGGTGGCGTGATGGCGCGCTCTGTCTTCTTCACCGCGACGACGCTGGACGGGTACATCGCCGACGAGAACGACTCGCTGGACTGGCTCTTCAAGCAGGAGCAGGACGAGGCCGGGCCGCTCAACTACGCCGACTTCATCAAGGGTGTCGGGACGATCGCGATGGGCGCCACGACGTACCTCTGGGTGCGGGACCGGTTGGGCACGGGCATCGAGGGGCTGGGCGACACCTGGCCCTACACCCAGCCCAGCTGGGTCTTCACGCACCGCGACCTGCCCGGCATCGAGGGCGCGGACATCCGGTTCGTCTCCGGCCCGGTCGACTCCGTCTGGGCCGACCTGTCGGCTGCCGCGGGCGAGCGCGACGTGTGGGTGGTCGGCGGGGGAGACCTCGCGGCGCAGTTCGCCGAGGCCGGCCATCTCGACGAGATCATCGCCTGCATCGCGCCGGTCACCCTCGGCGCCGGCCGGCCGATCTTCCCCCGCCGCTTCGACCTGCGCCTCGCCGAGCTCGCGCAGAACAAGGCCTTCATCGCTGCCCGCTACGAGGTCGTCGGCCCCCTGGCATCGGGATAGTCCCTCACGTATGGCACCCGATCCGGGGTGAAGTCGGTGCCAAACGTGAGGGACTATCCCGAATTCGGGGGCGTGGGACGATGGGGCCCGTGACGACGACGGAGCCACGGGCCACCGACACTGCCTGGCCGAGCATCACGACCGTCGAGGAGCTCGAGGCACTGCTCGGCATGCCCGGCGAGCGGGCCCGCACCAAAGGGCGTACGGCGCTGCTCGACGTCGACCGGCAGTGGCTGGCGGCGACGCCGTTCTGCGTGCTGGCGACCGCGGCCGCCGACGGCACCTGCGACGCCAGCCCGAAGGGCGACCCGGCGGGGCAGCTCGTGCACGTCGTCGACGACACGACGATCGCGCTGGCGGAGCGGCCGGGCAACAAGCGGGCCGACGGCTATCGCAACATCCTGTCCAACCCACATGTCGGCCTGAGCTTCTTCATCCCGGGGCGAGGCGACACACTGCGGGTCAACGGCCGGGCGCGCCTGGTGACCGACGCCCCGTTCTTCGACGACCTGGTCGTCAAGGGCCACCGCCCGATCCTGGCGGTCGTCGTGGAGATCGAGGACATCTTCTTCCACTGCGCCAAGGCGTTCCTGCGCTCGGGCCTCTGGAAGCCCGAGACCTGGGAGCCCGACGCGCACGTGCCGCGCCGGTCGGTGATCGCGAGCCAGGTCGAGCCCAACGGGATGACCGTCGAGCAGCTCGACGACTACTACGGCCCGTCGTACGAGAAGGGTCTGTACGGCTAGCGATGGCCCACTCCACGTACGCCTTCCTCAAGGGCCACGGCACCGAGAACGACTTCGTGCTGCTGCCCGACCACGACGGCACGGTCCACGGCGACCTGGCCGCCGAGCGGGTACGCCGCCTCTGCGACCGTCGCGCGGGGATCGGCGGCGACGGCGTGCTGCGCGTGATCCGCACCCAGCACCTCGATCCGGCGCTGGCGGCGCACGCCGAGTGGTTCATGGACTACCGCAACGCCGACGGTGGCGCGTCGGAGATGTGCGGCAACGGTATCCGGGTCTTCGCGCTCCACCTGACCCGCGAGGGGTTGGCCGAGCCCGGCGCCCCTGTGCCGATCGCGACGCGCGACGGCATCAAGACCGTGACCATCGAGGGCGACACGATCACCGTCGACCTCGGCTCACCGCAGGTCCTGGGCGAGACCAAGGTGGTCGTCGACGACCGCACCTGGCCCGCGACCCACGTCGACATGGGCAACCCGCACGCAGTCGCGTTCGTCGACGACCTCGCCGATGCCGGGCGCCTCCTCGACCCGCCGGCGTACGACGCAGCGACCTATCCGGCCGGGGTCAACGTGGAGTTCGTGGCCCGGCGGGGCGGGGGCCAGGTCGCGATGCGCGTGCACGAGCGGGGCGTCGGTGAGACACGGTCGTGCGGCACCGGCGCGGGCGCCGTCTGCGTCGCGACCGCGGTGGCCGACGGCCGCGAGCCGGGCACGGACGCGACCTACGACGTCGACGTCCCCGGCGGCCGGCTGCAGGTCACGTGGACCGCCGACGACCGGGTGCTGCTGGCCGGTCCGGCCGTCATCGTCGCGACCGGGACCACCTCGCTCTGACCAGGTTGTTCTGACCAGGCCGGCAAGTCCTAGGCTCGGCCGCATGGATCTCCAGGGAGTCTCTGCCCTCGTCACCGGCGCCGCATCGGGCATCGGCGCCGCCGCCGCACGACAGCTCGGCGCGGCTGGGGCACGAGTCGTCGTCGCGGATCTCCAGGCCGACAAGGGCGGCGCGCTGGCCGACGAGATCGGCGGCGTGTTCGTCGAGGTCGACGTCACCCGCACCGAGCAGATCCAGGCGGCTGTCGAGACAGCCGTCGAGCTGGGCTCGCTGCGGGCGGTGGTCTGCTCGGCCGGCATCGGCCCCGCGGCCGCGCACGATCGGGCGCGACGGGGAGTTCGCCTCGGCGCACGACCTCGCGCTCTACCGGCGCGTCATCGAGATCAACCTGATCGGCACCTTCGACACGATCCGGCTCGCCGCCACGGCGATGAGCCGCAACGAGACGGACGCCGACGGCGAGCGCGGCGCGATCGTGGCACTGGCGAGCGTGGCAGCGTTCGACGGCCAGATCGGCCAGGCGGCGTACGCCTCGTCCAAGGGCGGCATCGTCGGCCTCACCCTCCCCGTCGCCCGCGACCTCTCGGCCAGCGGCATCCGCCTGACCACGGTCGCGCCCGGCCTGGTCGACACCCCGATCTACGGCGAGGGCGAGAAGGCCGAGGAGTTCAAGGCCAAGCTCGGCGAGTCCGTGCTCTTCCCCAAACGGCTGGGCCGGCCCGACGAGCTCGCGCAGATGGTCCTGGAGTGCCTGACCAACCCCTACATGAACGGCTCGGTCGTCCGCGTCGACGGCGGCATCAGGATGCCCCCGAAGTAGTGCTCATCGAGGCTCAGACCCGCACCCGCTCCGAACGCGGGTCGTACATCGGCCGCAGGGACACCTCGGCATCGTAGAGCGTGCCGGCGACGTCGAGCTGCCACGAGCCGGTCGCCAGCCAGTCGGCGGTGACCGGCCCGTCGGCCGTCACGAAGGCCAGGCCGACGGCCGATCCCAGCGTCCAGCCGTACGACGCCGCGCGCACGTAGCCGACGACGACGCCGCTCCTGAGCACCGGCTCGGCGTGGTAGAGCAACGGTGCCGGATCGAGCAGCCGGATCTGCACGAGCCGCTTCGACGGCGTCCCCGCCTGCTTGACGAGCAACGAGCGGACGTGCGCCCGACGAAGTCGGGCTTGTCCCAGCCGACCGCGAACCCGAGACCCACGGACACGCGGGTCGTCGGTGTTGTCGATGTCGTGACCGAAGTCCCGGTAGCCCTTCTCCATCCGCAGCGAGGCCAGCGACTTCAGGCCGACCGGCCGGATGCCGTGCGGCTCGCCGAAGGCCATCAGCGCGTCGTAGACCTCGAGCGCGCGACCCGCGGGCACGTAGAGCTCGTAGCCCAGCTCGCCGACGTAGGTGATCCGCGCGCAGACGACCTCGACGCCGCCGACCTCGATCTCTCGCGCCGTGCGGAACGGGTAGGCCGCGGTCGACAGGTCGGTCGTGGTCAGGCCGGACAGCACCTCGCGCGACCGCGGCCCCTGCAGGTTGAGCTGGGCGAGGTCGCGCGTCACGTCGGCGATGGTGACGTCGGCGTCGAGCCGTTGGGCAGCCTTCCGCAGCCAGTCGAGCGCGTGCCCGTGCGCGGTGTCGGAGACCACGACGAGGAAGCGGCTCGGGCCGAGCTTGGTCACGGTCAGGTCGGCCTCGATGAGGCCTCCCTCGTTGAGCCACTGCGTGTAGGTGATGACACCGCGGTCGCCGTCGACCGCGCCGGCCGACACGTGGTCGAGCAGTGCGCCCGCGTCGGGCCCGTTGACGGACAGCTTGGCCATGAACGACATGTCCATCAGCCCGACAGCCTCGCGAACGGCCTGGTGCTCCTGGCTCCACGCCTCGAACCACGGGGCGTGACCCCAGGTCGGGTCGGCGTGCGGTACGACGCCGTAGCCGGCGAACCAGTCGGCGCCCTCCCACCCGGACACCTCGCGGAGATAGCCGCCCTGCTCGGCCAGGCGCTGGTGCACCGGCGAGAGGATCGCCTCGCGGGCGGTGCGCAGCTGCTTGCCGGGCGTGTGCGCGGCGTAGACGGTGCCGAGGATCTCGGTCGTCCGGGTCGCTCGGTACGCCGGCGCGAGCTGGTCGGGCCGGAACCGTGCGACGTCGAAGCCGGTCACGTCGACGTCGGGACGCCCCGACACGATCCACTCGGCGAGCACCCGGCCGAGACCACCCGCTGACAGCACGCCCACCGAGTTCATCCCGGCGGCGACGAAGTAGCCGCTGATGCCGGGGGCCTCGCCGACGGCCGGCGCCAGGTCGGGGGTGAACGACTCGGGGCCGCAGAAGAACGTGCGGATGCCGACCTCGTGGGTGATCGGCACCCGGTCCATCGCCGTCTCGAGGAAGGGGGCCATCCGGTCCCAGTCGGGGGGCAGGGTGAGGAACGAGGCGTCCCGCGGGATCCCCTCGACCCGCCACGCGGCCGCGTCGGGCTCGAAGAGGCCGACCATCATGCCGCCGCCCTCCTCGCGGTAGTAGCCGAAGGAGGAGGGGTCCTCGAAGATCGGGGTGTCCTGACCCAGCCCCTCGATGGTGTCGGTGATCAGGTAGTAGTGCTCGGCCGCCTGGTTGGGGATCACCAGGCCGTTGCGCTCGCCGAGCTCGCGCGCCCACATGCCGGTGCAGTTGACGACGTACTCGCACTCGATCACCTGGCGCTCGGTGGTCGAGGCCGTCGAGACCCGCACGCCCGTCACCCGTCCGGCGTGCCGCCCCTCGGCCACGAGGACCTCGTCGACGAACGCGTTCTCGACGACTCGGACGCCGAGGTTCTTGGCGCCACGAGCCAGCGACTGGGTGAGGTCGACCGGGTTCACCCGGCCGTCGCCGGTGATGTGGAAGCCGGCGAGCAGGTCGTCGGTGCGCGCCCAGGGGAAGAGCTCCGCCATGTCACCGGGACCGATCTCCTCGACGTCCAGGCCGAACTGGCGCTGGAACGCCGCGACGCGGCGGTACTCCTCGAGCCGGTCGTGGTCGGCGGCCGCCTCGATCATCCCGACGGGTCGGAAGCCGGTGGCGACGCCGGTCTCCGCCTCCAGACGTGCGTAGAGATCACGGCTGTAGAGCCGGATGCCGGTGTTGGTCTCCGACGTGGACCCGAAGCAGGTCATCAGGCCCGCCGCGTGCCACGTCGTCCCCGAGGTGAGCTTGTCGCGTTCGAGCACGACGACGTCGGACCATCCGGCATGGGCCAGGTGATAGGCCACCGAGCAGCCGATCACCCCGCCCCCGATGACGACCACGCGGGCGCGCTCAGGAGGCTCGATCACGCCGACAACCTAGTCGTCACCGGGTACGACGCCTTCGTCGACGTCTCGGGCGGCACGAAGCGCGCTCGACGACGTCGGGAGCAGCGGATCCGGGGAAAGGGTTCGCCGTCGCTGGGTGCCGCGGCCTACCCTGGGAAGTCGTATGACGAACGCACGCGACTTCAACCTCCAGGCCAGAGCTCGACGAGACGACGGGCTGGGACCTCGACGACGACCTCGACACCGACGACGGCGAGGGCGGTCACGAGGGTGGTGACGACTTCCGCAGCGGCTACGCCGACGAGCCCGACCCTGAGCTCACGACGGGCGAGCAGGACCTCGCCGAGCGCTACCTGCTGCGGCGGGTCGTCGGCCTGTCCACCGAGCTCGAAGACATCTCCGAGGTCGAGTACCGCCAGCTCCGGCTGGAGAAGGTCGTCCTCGTCGGCGTCTGGACCGACGGCTCGGTCGCGGACGCCGAGAACTCCATGGCCGAGCTGGCGCTGCTGGCCGAGACGGCCGGCTCCGAGGTGCTCGACGCGATCTACCAGCGCCGCAGCAAGCCCGACCCGGCGACGTTCATAGGTCGCGGCAAGGTCGACGGCCTGCGCGAGATCGTCGCCGCCAGCGGGGCCGACACGGTGATCTGCGACGGTGAGCTCGCGCCGAGCCAGCTGCGCAACCTGGAGGACCGGCTCAAGGTCAAGGTCGTCGACCGCACCGCGTTGATCCTCGACATCTTCGCCCAGCACGCGAAGTCGAAGGAGGGCCAGGCGCAGGTCGAGCTGGCCCAGCTCAGCTACATGAAGCAGCGCCTGCGCGGCTGGGGTGGCAACCTCTCCCGCCAGGCAGGTGGTCGAGTCGGCGCCGACGGTGGCGGCATCGGTGGCCGTGGTCCCGGTGAGACCAAGATCGAGACCGACCGGCGGCGCATCAACACGAAGATCGCCAAGCTCCGCCGCGAGCTGAGCGCGATGAGAGGCACCCGCGAGACCAAGCGCCAGGAGCGCCGCCGCCACCAGGTGCCCAGCGTCGCGATCGCCGGCTACACGAACGCCGGCAAGTCCTCGCTGCTCAACAAGCTCACCGGCGCCGGCGCGCTCGTCGAGGACTCCCTCTTCGCCACACTCGACCCGACCACGCGGCGTACGCAGACCGTCGACGGCCGAGTCTTCACGATGACGGACACCGTCGGCTTCGTCCGACACCTGCCGCACCAGATCGTCGAGGCCTTCCGGTCGACGCTCGAGGAGGTCGCCGACGCCGACCTGGTGCTGCACGTCGTGGACGGGTCGCACCCCGACCCCGAGGGTCAGATCACCGCTGTTCGTGAGGTCTTCGCAGAGATCGGCGCCGACAAGGTTCCCGAGCTGATCGTGATCAACAAGGCCGACGTCGCCGACCCGATGGTCATCGCGCGCCTTCGCCAGCGCGAGCCACACTCGGTCGTCGTGTCGGCGCGCACCGGCGAGGGCATCGCCGAGGCGCTGCGGATCGTCGAGGGCGAGCTGCCGCGACCCGGCGTCGAGTTCACCGTGCTGCTGCCCTACGGGCGCGGCGACCTCATCGACCGGCTGCACCGCGAGGGCGAGATCGACTCGCAGGACCACACGGCCGACGGCACCATCGTCCGGGGTCGCGCCCACGAGGACCTCGCGGGCGAGCTGGGGCAGTACGCCGTCGTCCCCGTCAGCGACTGACGTCGGCCCGGATCCGGTCCAGCTCCTTGGGCTGGGTCAGCCGCCAGTGGTGGCCGAACGGGTCGCGGAAGGACGCGTCGACGCCGTAGAACCGCTCCTCGGGCTGCTCGGTGAACTCCACGCCCTTCGCGCTCAGCTCCCGGTACGTCGCCCAGCAGTCGTCGGTGCGCAGCGCGCCGATCCCGATGACTCCGCGGGCGATCAGGTCCCGCAGCACGGCGGCCGTGTCCGCGTCGACGCCGGGCGGCCCGGGGACCACGAGCATCATCGGCGTCTCGGGCGCGGTGGGCGGATGCACCGTGAGCCAGCGGAAGCCGTCGAGCTCCTGGTCGATGCCCACCTCGAACCCGAGGGTGTCGACGTAGAAGCTCTTGGCCTCGTCGAGGTCGGGCACCTGGAGACAGACCAGCGCGAACCCGGTGATCACGAGGCTGTCTCCTGGACGAAGTCGCGCACAGTCGCGGCGAGCACGTCGGGGTCGACGTTGTGCGTCTGGGCGGCGAGCACGCCGGCGCGACCGCCCGGGATGGCGGCGGCGGCCACCGCCGCGCCGGCCGCGAAGAACGGCGGGCTGTCGCCGCCGGTCAGGACCAGCGCCGGGCAGCGGATGTCGGCGTACGCCGTCGGCACCGATGCGTCGCCCATCACGGCGGCGTCGTACGCGAGGGTGTGCGCCAGCCCTTCGCCGACGGGCCACCACGGAGACTGCCGCGCGCCCGCCACCATCTCCTCCGGCACCCCGGCGATCGACATGAACAACGCGAGCGCGTCGCCACGGCGGTCCTCCGCGAGCAGGGAGTTGAGGCGCTCCTGGTAGTCGCGGGACCCCTGCTGCCCGGCCGGGTCGACCTGGAACGGCGGCTCCCACATCACCAGCTGCCGCACGGGCAGACCCGCGGTCGCGGCGAGTCCGGCGAGGGCTCCGCCGGACGACAGGCCCACCAGCACGCCACTTCCGCCGGCCGCGTCGAGAAGGACGGCGAGATCCTCCAGCTCGCGCTCGACGGCGTACGTCGCCGGAGAGGTCGCGTCGGAGCTGTCCCCGCGCCCACGCCGGTCGTGGTTGAGCACCGTGAAGTCGCGCGCGAGGGCGTCGGCGATCGGCTGGTCCTGGCCGCGGTCGCACGAGGCACCGGCGACGAGGATGAGGGGCGGGCCCGACCCGAGCTGGTCGAAGGCGATCGTGGTCCCGTCGGCTGAGGTGACTGTCTCCATGACGCCGACGCTACGGACCCTGCCTGCCCGGGCGCTTCTCCAAAACCGCTGTGTGCTGACTGGCTCCGGCCACCGGTACCTCCTGCTGGTTGAGGAAGGACGAGTCCTGTCTCGAAACCCGGTGAGGCGAACGACCGCGGTGGGGTGGTCTCGACTGATCGCGTCTTGGTGGTCGAGCCGAGTCGAGACCTCGCTGCTCGACCACCGGTACCTGCCGCTGGTTGAGGAAGGACGAAGTCCTGTCTCGAAACCCGGTGAGGCGAACGACCGCGTGGGGTGGTCTCGACTGATCGCTCGCTCCGCTCGCTGCTCGACCACCGGTACCAGCCGCTGGTTGAGGAAGGACGAAGTCCTGCTCGAACCCGGTGAGGCGAACGACCGCGGGGGTGTCTCGACTGATCGTCGTCCGCTCGCTGCTCGACCACGGGGACGCGCTGGTTGAGGACGAAGTCGTCTCGACCGGTCGCGACGACCGCTCGGGGTCTCGACTGATCGCTCGCTCCGCTCGCTGCTCGACCACCGGTACCATGCCGCTGGTTGAGGAAGGACGAAGTCCTGTCTCGAAACCCGGTGAGGCGAACGACCGCGTGGTGGTGGTCTCGACTGATCGCTCGCTTCGCTCGCTGCTCGACCACCGGTACCTGCCGCTGGTTGAGGAAGGACGAAGTCCTGTCTCGAAACCCGGTGAGGCGAACGACCGCGTGGGGTGGTCTCGACTGATCGCTCGCTTCGCTCGCTGCTCGACCACCGGTACCTGCCGCTGGTTGAGGAAGGACGAAGTCCTGTCTCGAAACCCGGTGAGGCGAACGACCGCGTTGGGGTGGTCTCGACTGATCGCTCGCTGCTCGACGACCGGAGCGGAGGTCAGGCGACGGGTCGTGTGTGGCGCTTGACCAGGCAGCCGGGGATCTTCGCGAGCTCCTCGTGGTCGATCCGCTGGCGGTACGCCGACGGGCTCTCGCCGACGAGACGGGTGAACGTCGCGCTGAACGACCCGAGGCTGGTGAAGCCGACAGCGAGGCACACCTCGGTGACCGTGAGATCGCCCGCGCGCAGCAGCGCCTTGGCTCGCTCGATCCGCCGGGTCAGCAGGTAGCGGTGCGGGGTCTCACCGAACGCTGCCCTGAACGACCGGCTGAAGTGCGACTCCGACACGTGCGCCGACCGGGCCAGCGCCGGGACGTCGAGCGGGGCGGCGTACGCCCTGTCCATCAGGTCGCGCACCCGCAGCAGGTGCCGCGCGAGCGGGACGGCCGACGAGCTGGTCATCCCGCGACGATAGCGACGCGGCGGATCGAGCAGCGTCCGCCCCTAGACCCCGATCTGACCCCAGGGACCCCAGATCGCGAACGTCATGCCCCGCGAGGCCTGGATGTTCACGAACAGCGTCTGTCCCGTGTGACTGAACGTCGAGCCGGCGAACTCGTCGCCGGAGCGGTCCGCGCCGGTCGAGCTCGTGAGCCGGTTGAGCGCGATGTCCCACAGGTCGCCCTCGGGGGAGAGCCCGCGGATGAAGTTGTCCTGGGTGTTGTCCTCGCAGACCACCAGCGTGCCGCGGTTGGAGGTCGTGATGTTGTCGGGGAAGTCGAGCGTGGCGCGGTCGGGCGACTGGTAGACCACGCGCAGCTTCTCCCGCTTCGGGTCGTAGGCCCAGACCTGGCCGGAGCCGTTGCCGAACCCGGCGGCCGAGTCGGGACCGTGGCCGGGCTCGGCCGCGCCGCCGCCCTGGGTGCTGGTGAAGAAGATCTCGCCCTTGCTGTAGACCTGCCCCTCGAGCCGCGAGAAGAACGCCGCCCCTTGGTTCCAGCCCTGCAGGCTGACCGCCGTCAGAGCGGTGTCGTTCGAGGTGGGCGCGGGCTGCCCGGGGGTGAAGGGGTAGTCCTCGTACGGGACCTTGATCTCCACCCAGTCGACGTCGTACTCCGTGCCGGCGACCTGGTTGCCCTCCAGGTGGGCGTTCGTGACGCCCTTGACCCGCAGCATGTGCAGCCAGCCGCCGTCGCGGAGCTCACCGACCTGCTGGGGGTCCGCCGGCGGGGTGTAGCGGTAGAAGCCGGACGCGAACGCGAAGTTGTCCTCGGTGAGGTAGAGGTGGCCGCCCTTCGGGTCGAACGACACGGCCTCGTGGGCGAACCGGCCCGCGCTCTTGATCGGCTGCCGGGTCGACTGGCCCTCGGCCGCGGTGCCCCTCGCCGGCACCTCGAACACGAAGCCATGGGGTCTGGTCAGCGGCACGTTGGAAGCGCCCGTGAAGTCCGCGCCGACGTCCGGTCCGTTCACCGTCTCCTCGCAGGTGACCCACGAGCCCCACGGCATGATCCCGCCCGAGCAGTTCATCATCGTGCCGTTGAGGCTGGTGAAGGCGTTGATCACCTGCCCGTCCGGCGTGCAGTGGATCGTCGTCGTGCCACCGCCGGCCCTGGTGTCGTACGGCGTCCCGGGTCCGAACGCCGCCGCCACCGGGTTGTTGACCTCGTGGTTGCGCACCAGGATCACCGTGCCGTCAGGGCCCTTGAAGGCGCCCATGCCGTCGTGTCGTCCGGGCAGCACGGTGCCGTCGTTCAGGGTGACGGTCGCCTCCGTGTCGTGGAACGAGCGGTAGGAGAAGCCTTGCGGCAGGTGCAGCCGCACCTTGCCGTCGCGCGCATCGGGGATCGCGACCAGGGCGCCCGCGTTGGGTGGCTTGCGGGCCGAGGCCGGGGCGGCGAGCAGGCCGGCGAACGGTCCGGCGGCGGCCACGGCGGCGCTGGTCTTGAGGATGGTGCGACGGTCGACCGACTGCTGGGTCATGGAGGCTTCCTCTCCTTGGTAGGGGGGAGCGGACGGGTACCTACAACTAACGGATCTCGTGACGTTAGACCCGATCGCGGCGAGCCACCACCCCCCAAGGCGGGTCGACAAAAGCGCCAGTGACGGGTGAGGGTGGAGGGGCAGACCGCCTACTCGGGAGGACCCATGCGCAGTACTCGTCTTGCCACCAGCACCGTCGGCGCGGCGGCGGCGGCCGCTGTCGTCGCCGCCCTCACGGCCCCGCCGGGCACCGCCTCGGACTCGCCCCCGGCTGACACGCGCGTGGCCCACCAACCGGCGGCGAAGGCCCCGAAGAAGGCGCCGAAGAAGGCGACGAGCGAGGGCTACGGGGGCGCCGTCAGCAGCGTCGACCCGGCCGCCACCAAGATCGGCCTGAAGGTCCTCAAGCGCGGCGGCAACGCCGTCGATGCCGCTGTCGCGACCGCCGCCGCCCTCGGGCTCACCGAGCCGTTCTCGGCCGGCATCGGTGGCGGCGGCTACTTCGTCGTCTACCACGCGAAGTCGGGGAAGGTGCGGACGCTCGACGGCCGGGAGACCGCGCCGAAGGCGATGCCGAACGACGCGTTCATCGACCCGGCGACCGGCATGCCCTACACCTTCACTCCAGAGCTGGTGACCAGCGGCGTGGGCGTCGGCGTGCCAGGCACTCCCGCGACGTGGGAGCGGGCCCTGGAGAAGTGGGGGACCTGGTCGCTCGGCGACACCCTCCAGCCCTCGATCGACCTGGCGCGCAAGGGCTTCAAGGTCGACAGGACCTTCCGCCAGCAGACCCTCGACAACGAGGTGCGCTTCAAGGCGTTCACGTCGACGAAGAAGCTGTACTTCAAGGGTGGAGACGCGCCGTCGGTCGGCTCGCTGTTCAGGAACAAGGACCTCGCCGACACCTACGGCCTGCTCGGCGACAAGGGCGTCCGGCCGCTCTACGAGGGCAGCCTCGCCCGGGAGATCGTCGACGCCGTGCGCAAGCCGCCGACGACCGCCTCCACCGATCTGCCGGTCCCGCCGGGGTACCTGAAGAAGCGCGACCTCCGCCACTACCGCGTGCTCGAGCAGAAGCCCACGAAGGTCGCCTATCGTGGCTACGACGTCTACGGCATCGCCCCGTCGTCGAGCGGTGGCACGACCGTCGGCGAGGCCCTGAACATCCTGGAGCGCTACGACCTCGGCGCTCTGCCGGCCCTGTCGGCGATGCACCTCTACCTCGAGGCGTCGGCGCTCGCGTACGCCGACCGCGGCGCCTACGTCGGCGACCCGGCGTACGTCGACGTGCCCACGAAGACCCTGCTCGACGACACGTTCGCGGCCGAGCGGGCCTGCGCCATCAACCCGGCCGCCGCCGCGAAGAAGCCGGTCGTGGCCGGCTCGGTGACGGCGTACGACGGCGCCTGCCCGACGGCCGCCGGCGCCCCCGCACCTGCCGAGGACACCGAGAACGTCTCGACGACCAACCTCACGGTGGCCGACCGGTGGGGCAACGTCGTGGAGTACACGCTCACCATCGAGCAGACCGGCGGCTCAGGCATCGTGGTGCCTGGCCGGGGCTTCCTGCTCAACAACGAGCTGACGGACTTCTCGGCGACCTACGTCGCGACCGACCCGAACCGGATCCAGCCCGGCAAGCGCCCGCGCTCGTCGATCGCGCCGACGATCGTGCTCAAGAAGGGGAAGCCGTGGCTCGCCCTCGGCACGCCCAGGCGGCTCCACGATCATCACCACGGTCCTGCAGATGCTGGTGAACCGGATCGACCTCGGCCTGCCGGTCGAGGAGGCGATGGCGGCCCCTCGTGCCACTCAGCGCAACGGCCCGGACACCCTGGCGGAGCAGGCGTTCATCGACGCGTACGGCGTCGGCCTCACCGCGCTGGGGCACAAGCTGGTGCCGGCCGGCGACGGCCTCACCACCGACCCGTTCATCGGCGCGGCCACTGCCATCGAGCTGGGCAAGAAGGGCTTCATGACCGCCGTCGCCGAGCGCGACCGCCGTGGCGGTGGCGCCACCGGCGTGGTGAGCACGACGCGGCAATAGTTCCCCCGCAGGTTTCGAGACGGTCGCTGCGCGACCTCCTCAACCAGCGGTGGCGTCGTCGCGCCTACCTCGCGGCGGCGACGCTCTCGTCGGTGCCGGCGAGCTTCTGGGCCAGCCAGATCGGGATGATCGACAACATGATGAGGGCGGCGGCGACGACGTTGACGACCGGGGCCTGGTTGGGGCGGAAGAGGTTCTGGTAGATCCAGATCGGCAGGGTCTGGATGCCGGAGCCGGCGGTGAAGGTCGTGACGATGATCTCGTCGAAGCTCAGGGCGAAGGCCAGCAGGGCGCCGGCCAGCAGGGCGGAGCGCAGCATCGGCATCGTGATCAGCCGGAAGGTCACGAAGGTGCCGGCGCCGAGGTCCATCGACGCCTCCTCCAGGTTGCCGCCGAGACGTCGCAGCCGGGCCACGGCGTTGTTGAACACCGACGACGACGCAGAACGTCGCGTGCGAGACGACGAGGGTGAAGAAGCCGAGCCGGATGCCGAACATCGTCAGGAACGCGTTGGCCAGCGCGATGCCGGTGACGACGCCGGGCAGGGCGATCGGCAAGATGATGAGCAGCGACACCGCGTCGCGTCCGAAGAACTGGAAGCGCTGCAGCGCGAGGGCTGCCATCGTGCCGAGGACGAGCGCGATGACGGTCGCGATGGCGGCCACCTCGAGGGACACGATGATCGCCGAGCGGGCGCCTTCCGACTGCACCGCCAGCGACCACCACTGCGTGGTCAGGCCAGGCGGCGGCCAGGCGAAGGTGCGCGAGGTGTTGAACGAGTTGAGCAGGACCAGCGCCAGCGGCGCGTAGATGAACACGAGCACGAAGGCACTGAGGACGCCGAGCAGCGAACGGGTGAGGCGCGAGAAGCTCATAGGTTCTCCAGGGCTCCCGTCCGCCGCACGGCCGCCAGGTAGACCAGCATGATGACGACCGGGATCGTCGAGACCGCCGCGGCGAACGGCATGTTGTTGCCGGTCAGGAAGTTGTCGTAGACGACGTTGCCGAGCATCTGGTTGGCGCCGCCGACGATCTTCACCGCGATGTAGTCGCCGAGCGTCAGCGAGAACGCGAAGATCGACCCGGCCACCGCCGCCGGGAAGAGCACCGGCAGCACGATCCGGCGCATCGTCGTGGCTGTCGAGGCCCCGAGGTCGGCCGATGCCTCGAGCAGCGAGTTGGGCAGCCGCTCGAGTCCGGCGTACATCGGCAGGATCATGTAGGGCAGCCAGAGGTAGGACAGCGTGATCACCGTGGCGGCCAGTCCGTAGCCGGGCGAGTGCAGACCGAAGGGCGCCGCGATCCAGGCGACCGGGCCGCTCTCGGAGAGCATGCCGCGCCAGGCGTAGGCCTTGACGAGGTACGACGCCCACAGCGGCGTGAGCACCGCGATCACCAGGATCCGCTGGAGCCGGGGCGAGGCCACCTTCGCCATGTACAGCGCGATCGGAAGGGCGATCACGGTATCGATGAGGGTCACCGCGACCGCCGTGAGCACCGTGCGGATCGTGATCGTCCGGTAGACCTCGGTCGTGAAGAGGTCCCGGTAGTTGTCCAGGGTCCACTCACGTTGGATGACGCCGGTGAAGCCGTCGACGGTCCACAGCGAGGTGATGAACAGCGCCGCGAGCGCGCCCAGGTACGCCACCCCCAGCCACAGCATCGGAGGCCCCAGGAGGAGCCCCAGCCGTAGCCGGGGGTGGCGGTGGAGAGTGCTGGCGGTCAGGACCTAGCCCTTGATCTCGGTCCAGGCCGTGGTCCAGTCCTGGTACGTCGAGCACTCGACGTCGGTGCGCCCGTCGAGGCACTCAGCGATGGGCGTCGTCCAGTACCAGATGCCCTCGGCGTACGCCTCGTCGCCGGCGTGGTAGCTCTCGCAGAACCCCTCGCTGGTCAGGTCGCACGCCTTGGAGTTGGCCGGCGCCTCGCCGAACCACTCGGCCACGGCGGCGTTCGCCTCCGGGCTGACGATGTGGTTCAGCCACGCGTAGGCGCAGTTGGGCGCCTCGGTCTTCGACCCGATCATCCAGGTGTCCGACCAGCCGGTGGACCCGCTCTCCGGCAGGATCGCCTCGACCGGCACGTCCTCGGACTGGGCGACGTTGACGATCACCTGCCAGGTCGTGCCGATGACGGAGTCACCGGTGCTGAAGGCCTGGATCTCCTTGAGGTAGTCCGACCAGTACTCCCCGACGTGCTCGCGCTGCGCCTTGAGCAGGTCGACGGCCGCGGCCAGCTGGTCCTCGTCGAGGGCGTAGGGGTTCTCGATGCCGAGGTCGGGCTGGGTGTTCATCAGGTACAGCGCCGCGTCGGCGATGTAGATCGGCGAGTCGTACGACGTCACCTTGCCGGAGTAGTCGGCCGCACCGTCGAACACCGGGCTCCAGTCGGTCGGGGCGGGGCTGACCTCCTCGGTGTTGTACATGAGCAGGTTGGCGCCGTAGCCGTGCGGCGTGCCGTAGTTGACGTCGCCGACGGTGTTCCACAGCCGGTCCTTGAGGAACGGCCAGACGTCCGCGTAGTTGGGGATCAGGTCCATGTTGACCGGCACGACGTCGCCGCCGGCGATGAGCCGCAGCGTCGCGTCGCCGGAGGCCGACACCACGTCGTACTCGCCGGTCTTCATCAGGCTGACGGCCTCGTCGGAGGTGCCGAAGTACTTGACGCTGACGTCGCAGCCCGTCTCCTCCTCGAACGGGGTGACCCAGTCGACGCTCTTGTCGCTCGACCCGTCCTCGGCGTACCCGGGCCAGGCGAGGACGCTGAGCGAGCCCTCGTTGTCGCCGAGCTCCTCGGCCATCGGCAGGTCGGGTGGGACGAAGCCACCCTGCTCCTCGGCGGCCTGGGTGGCGTCGTCGCCGTTGCCGCCGTCGTCGCCACCGCTGTCCTCGGTGCCGCAGCCAGCGGCGACCAGGGCGAGCACGACGGCCGCGACGCCCAAATGCGCCGATCTGGTGATCCTCATGGAGTGCCTCCTTCTCCTGCGGAGGCCCTGTCGGTCAGGGCATCCGCATCGTTCCCGAGGTCGATGACGTGCTCGTCGGCCCAGGTGAGCTCGACGCGTTCACCACGGCGGCCGAGTGCCTGGTCGGCGGTGCCGTGGAGGTTCTGGCGCAGCACGGTGAGGGTGCTGCCCCCGTCGAGCTCGACGAGGTAGTGGTTGACCGAGCCGAGGTAGACGATCGTCTGCACCACGCCCGACGCCTTGGCCGGCCCGGTGACGTCCTCCCCGAAGTGGATCTTCTCGGGCCGGATGCTGAACGTGCCCTCGCGGCCGATCACGGCCTTCGCGTCGGCGCCGGTGAGCAGGTTCGACGTGCCGACGAAGCCGGCGACGAACGACGACGACGGCGACTCGTAGAGGGCGGTCGGCGATGCGACCTGATCGACGCGACCGTCGTTGAAGACCGCGATCCGGTCGCTCATCGTGAGCGCCTCCTCCTGGTCGTGGGTCACGAAGCAGAACGTGATGCCGACCTCGCGCTGGATCTGCTTGAGCTCGATCTGCATCTCGCGACGCAGCTTGAGGTCGAGCGCGCCGAGGGGCTCGTCGAGCAGCAGCACCTTCGGCCGGTTCACGAGCGCTCGCGCCAGCGCGACCCGCTGTCGCTGCCCGCCGGAGAGCTGGGTCGGCCGACGGTCGCCGTACCCGGTCAGGCGGACGGTGTCGAGCGCCGCCATCGCCCGGTCCCGGCGTTCGGCGCGAGGCACCTTCTTGACCCGCAGCCCGTACTCCACGTTGGTGAGCACGTCCATGTGCGGGAAGAGCGCGTAGTCCTGGAAGACGGTGTTGACGTCACGGTTGAACGGCGCCTGCCGGGTGACGTCCTCGCTCGCCGAGGAAGACACGGCCCTCGGACGGCTCCTCGAAGCCGGCGATCATCCGCAGCACGGTGGTCTTGCCCGAGCCGGACGGCCCGAGCATCGAGAAGAACTCGCCGTCGCGGATCTCCAGGTCGAGCCCGTCGACCGCGGTCACGCTCCCGAACCGCTTGGTGACGCCGACCAGCCGCACGGCCGCGCGGGCCGCGCCTGGATCCTGCTCACCGCTCATCCGCGCCTCGGTCCTCGTCGACGGCTGACGACAGCCGTCGTCCAGGCAACGTAGGGGAGCGGGAATCGTCGCGACAAGCACATTCGAGTCACGTTTTCCGCATGTCGGGGGGGTTCGGACGTTCGCCTGCCGCCGGTTGAGGACGGCCGCCGGGCCCGTCTCGAAGCCGAGGCCGGAGGGTCCCGCTCGTTTTGGGCGCCTCGTAGCCGCTGGGGGAGGATGCACCGCATGTCGCGCGGCGTGTGGTTCCGTCTCCTGCTGGTGCTGGGACTCCTCGGCGGTTGCGCCGCACTCGCCCTGACCCAGGAGCCCCGGCTGGGTCTCGACCTGCGCGGTGGCACCCAGATCACGCTGCAGGCGAGCTCGACCGATCGGGTCGAGGCCAACGCCGAGTCGACCGACCGCGCGATCGAGGTGCTCCGCGGACGCGTCGACGCACTGGGCATCTCCGAGCCGACGCTGACCCGTGCCGGCGACGACCGGATCATCGTCGAGCTGCCCGACGTGCAGGACCCGCGTGAGGCGGTCGAGACGATCGGACGTACGGCGCAGCTGACCATGCACCCGGTCGTCGGGACGGTCGCCGCGGCCGACGCCGAGCCCACGGCGGAGGGCAACGTGGTGCTGCCCGACGTCGACCAGGGTGGCTTCCTCGAGCTGGGGCCGGTGGCCCTGGAGGGCGAGGACATCACCAGCGCCGAGTCGTCGCAGAGCCCCAACCGCGTCGACCGCGTCGTCGTCGTGGAGTTCGACGGCAACGGGTCCCGCGAGTTCGGCGAGCTCTCGGCCACCGCCGCCTGTGCCGAGGGCGACCAGCGCCGCATCGCGATCGTCCTGGACGACGAGATCATCTCCTCACCCGAGGTGCAGGTGCCGTGCGGCGGCCGGATCACCGGCTCCACCGAGATCTCCGGCAACTTCAGCGTCCAGCAGGCCGCCGACCTGGCCATCCTCATCGAGGGCGGCGCCCTGCCCGTCCCGGTCGAGGTCATCGAGCAGCGCACGGTCGGGCCCACGCTGGGCGCCGCCGCGATCAAGGCGTCCTGGCAGGCCGCCCTGGTCGGCCTGGCCCTGACGGCGCTGTTCATCGCCATCGTCTACCGGCTGGTCGGCTTCCTCGCGACCCTCGCGCTCTCGTCGTACGCCCTGCTCGCCTACGCGATCCTCGTCGGCCTCGGCTCGACCCTGACCCTGCCGGGGCTGGCCGGCTTCGTGCTCGCCATCGGTCTGGCCATCGACGCCAACGTGCTGGTCTTCGAGCGAGCGCGCGAGGAGTACGCCGCCCATCCCTCGGCCGGCATGCGGCGGGCGCTGATGACCGGCTTCAACAAGGCGTGGACCGCGATCATCGACTCCAACGTCACCACCCTGCTCGCGGCCGGGCTGTTGTTCTTCCTGGGCTCGGGCCCGATCAAGGGCTTCGGCGTGACGCTGTCGATCGGGGTCATCGCGTCGATGATCTCCGCGCTGGTCATCGCGCGCGTGCTGACCGAGCTGGCCGTCTCGACGAGGTTCGTCGAGCGCCGCCCGGCCATCACCGGACTCGCGACGGTGGGGCGCGTCCGCACCTATCTCGAGCGACGCAACCCCGACCTGATGTCGCGGCGAAAGCTGTGGCTCGCGCTCTCGGGCGCCGCCCTGGTCGCTGCGCTGGTCGGCATCTTCGGCAACGGCCTCAACCTCGGCGTGGAGTTCACCGGCGGCCGGGTGCTGGAGTACTCCACCACCCAGACCCTCAGCGCCGACCAGGCTCGCGAGGTCGTGGCCGACGCCGGCTTCCCCGAGGCGACGGTCCAGGAGAGCGACGACGACAAGATCTCCGTGCGCGTCGGGCAGATCAGCGACGACGAGGCCGTCGAGATCGAGGAGGCGATCGCCGACGCCGGCGGCGGGGCCACCAAGGAACGCGACGAGAAGATCGGCGCGTCCCTGGGCGAGGAGCTGCGCAACAAGGCGCTGATCGCCTTCGCCATCGCCTTCCTGGCCCAGCTGCTCTACCTCGCGGTGCGCTTCAAGTGGACCTTCGGCCTCGCGGCCGTGCTCGCGATGTTCCACGACGTCGTCATCGTCACCGGGGTCTTCGCGTGGCTCGACAAGCCGATCGACGGGGTCTTCCTGGCCGCCGCGATGACGATCATCGGGTTGTCGGTCAACGACACGGTGGTGGTCTTCGACCGCATCCGCGAGCGCTGGTACGGCTCCCAGCGCGAGCCGTTCGCCGAGCTGGCCAACAAGGCGGCCGTGGAGACGATGCCCCGCACCGTCAACACCGGCCTGGGCGCCATGTTCATCCTGGCGGCGCTCGCGGTGCTGGGCGGCGACTCGCTGCGCGACTTCTCGATCGCGCTGTTGCTGGGCCTGGTCATCGGCACGTACTCCTCGGTCTTCACCGCGACGCCGATCCTGACCTACCTCCAACAGGTCTCCCCGCTGGCACGCTCGGCAGGCACCAAGCGCCAGAGGCTCGCTGCCGACGACTCCGGTGCCGTGATCTGAGCGACCCGTCCGGGCCCGGCGAGAGCCCGTCACGGAGTGGAAAGCCGAAAAGCCTGGAGGGCCGAGACAGGTACCGGGGAGAACCTGCTCGACGCCCACCAGGCCTCGACTTCGGGCGTAAACCTACGCACGGATCCCGCGGGCAATAAGGGACTCAGGTCCCCGAAGTCCGGAGGGATCTAGAGGTACTTGGTTGCTTCGCGACGGGACAGGGCGGACAGCCGGTCGCCATAGGTCTCGACCCTGCTGCGCACCCAGTCGGGATCGGTGCGGGCGTAGTCGCGCAGCGCCCAGCCGATCGCCTTGCGCAGCCAGAACGACCGGTCGTCGAGGTTGGCCTCGATCGCGTGCGCCAGCAGCGCGACGTCGGTGCGCTCGCGGTGGCCGAGCTGCGCGATGACCGCCGTACGCCGCAGCCAGAGGTCCTCGTCGGTGGCCCAGCCGCGGACGACCGGTGTCGCTCCCTCCCGGTGGCGGGCGAGCACGTCGCCGACGAGGTGCGAGGCGGTCTCGTCGACGACGTCCCACCAGGCGCCTGAGACGACCAGGTGCCGCCAGGTCGCGAGCGAGGGGACGTCGCGCCAGGGGCGGGCCACCCGGTGCCGGGCGAGCGCGATGGCGACGTACCACTCCTCCCGGTGCGTGGCCTCGTCCCACAGCGCCAGCAGGGTCGCCTCGTGGCCGCGCCGGGAGGCGGGGGAGTACGTCGCCAGGTGCGGTCGCAGCAGCGCCCGGAGCGCCGGGGCGTCGAGCCCGTGGTAGGGCAGAGCGGACTTCATGTAGGCCTGCTGGGCGACCGCGCGAACCGGATCTCCGGTGCTGCGCATTTCGTCGCGCACGCGGCTGATGAGCGCCCGATCGGGTTCTCCGGAGCCGTCGGCGCGATGGATCGGCACCCGCGGAGCCTAGTGGGCCACTTGTCTGGACCAGTTCGTAAAGGATCGTTCGATCTGGCCTCTCGCGGCATCGGATGCCCGAAACGTGGCGCATGATGGTCACTCAGACGGATCCGGGGGGAGCCGTCTGGCTCATCAACCGGGGGGACCATGAGCAACCACATGATGTCGCGCATCGCCGAGAGGTTCCGTGCGCACGCAGACACGTCCGTCGGGGGGCGGGCGTCCGCGGTCGACGAGGTCGTCGAGGTCGGCGGACCCATGTTCGCCGACTCAGCTCGAGCTCCTGACCGCACCGGCCGAGCCTGCGAGCGAGGCCATCACCACGCCCGGGGCCAACGGTTCGGTTGCCCGGTACGGCGCGACGCGGCTGGACTCTCAGTCCTTCTGCGCTCGCGTCACGGCGCCTCGCGCCTCGGGCGTGGTGCTCCCGTCGGGCTTCACCTTCCGGATGACCATCACCCGCTCGCCCGACGCGGCTCCCGCCGACGTCGCGGTGTCGGACTGGATGGACCTCGTCGTCATCGACCGGTTCTCCTCCGAGGGCCGGCTGCCGGCCCTGCCGGGCGACTTCGCCCACATCGGCGCCGGCGTCACCTGGACCTACGACGTCCGCCTCACCACCACGCTGACGCCGGGCCGTGGCCGCACGATGCGCTTCGCCGAGTCGCCGACCGGCCGGGGCTGGACCGTGACCTTCGCCGAGCTCGGTGACCACGGGGAGCCGCTCGACGCCGGCGAGGTGCACACCTTCTAGGGGAGACCAGGGGGAGACCCCACCAGACGTCCGTCCGCCGAACCCCATGTCGGCAGAGCGGACAGCCGACGGGCGCCGATTGCTTCGGGGGGAGCAGTCGGCGCCCGTGGCTACACTCCCGCGGGTGCCCGACACCGAGCCCGCCGCAGAGCCTGGCAAGCCGGCCTCGCCTCGACGCCGCTCCGCGACGTCCTGGCGACGGCGGTGGCGGCCCTCGGCGGTCAGGAGCGCGCGGGCCAGGTGGCCATGGCCGAGGCGGTCGGCGCGTCGTTCGCGGACGGGGAGCACCTCCTCGTGCAGGCCGGCACCGGCACCGGCAAGTCGTTGGCCTACCTCGTCCCCGCGCTCCTCCACGACTCCCGGGTCGTCGTCGCGACCGCGACGCTGGCGCTCCAGCACCAGCTCGTCGAGCGCGACATCCCGCGGCTGGTGGAGGCGGTCGGCTCGATGCCCGGCGTCGACACGTCGTACGCCGTCTTGAAGGGCCGCTCCAACTACGCGTGCCTGCACCGCATCCGTGAGGGCGTGCCCGACGACCAGGGCGTGCTGGTCGAGATGCCGACCGGCTCCCAGGGGGCCGAGGTGCTCAAGCTCCGCGCCTGGGCCGAGCAGGAGGCCGAGGGCGGGGGCAGCGGCGAGCGCGACAACGCCCCGCGGCACACCGACCGCACGTGGCGCCAGGTCAGCGTCAACCATCGCGAGTGCCTGGGCGCGACGAAGTGCCCGTTCGCGCAGGAGTGCTTCGCCGAGCGGGCCAAGGAGAAGGCGTTCCGGTCGCACCTGATCATCACCAACCACTCGCTGCTGGCGATCGACGCGGTCGAGGGCGTCCCGATGATCCCCGACTACGACGCCGTCGTGATCGACGAGGCGCACGAGGTCGTCGCGCGGGTGACCCAGGCGGCGACCGACGAGCTGTCGGTCGCCGACGTCGAGCGGGCCGCCCGCCGCTCCCAGCGGCACGTCGACGAGCAGGCCGACCGGCTGGCCGAGGCTGCCGACGCTCTGGAGGACGCCGTCGCGGCCACGTCGCCGGGTCGTGTCGACACGATGCCCGAGCAGCTGGCCGACGCGCTCGCCCTCGTGCGCGATGCCGCCCGCGCGTGTGTCTCGGCGTACCCCAAGGAGTCCGGCTCGAGCGAGCCCGACGCGGGTCTCACCCAGGCCAAGGGGCTGGCCCAGGAGGTCTTCGTGACCGCCGAGCGGATGGCCGCGGCTCACGACTCCGACGTCCTCTGGCTCAGCGAGGCGGGCGAGCGAGTCCCCGCCAGGCTGCACGTCGCGCCGCTCCAGGTGTGGAGCCAGATGCGCGACAAGCTGCTCGACCGACAAGACGGCCGTGATGACCTCGGCGACCCTGATGCTCGGCGGCGACTTCTCGGCCCTCGCGACCTCCGTCGGGCTGAAGCCCGCGGAGCGGGTGACCGGCGCCGCACCGGGTCCGGCCGGCGACGACACCCTGCCGTGGCGCGGCATCGACGTCGGCTCACCCTTCGACTACGGCAGGCAGGCGATCCTCTACGTCGCCCGCCACCTCCCCCAACCGGGCCGCGACGGGCTGGCCGAGCGCACGCTGGCCGAGATCGTCGAGCTGGTCGACGCGGCGCAGGGCCGCACGCTCGGGCTGTTCTCCTCGCGCCGGGCGGCCGAGCGGGCGGCCGAGGAGGTGCGCGCGCGGCTCCCGCACCTGACGACCCTGGCGCAGGGAGAGGCCCAGCTGCCCGAGCTGGCCAAGCAGTTCGTGGGCGACCCGCACACCTGTCTGTTCGGCACCCTGTCGCTGTGGCAGGGGCTCGACGTCCCGGGCGACACCTGCCAGCTGGTGATCATCGACCGGATCCCCTTCCCGCGTCCCGACGATCCGCTCATGTCGGCTCGGCAGCGTGCCGTCGACCAGGCCGGCGGCAACGGGTTCATGCAGGTCGCCGCCACCCACGCGGCGCTGCTCCTCGCCCAGGGAGCCGGCCGCCTGATCCGCACGACCGAGGACCGCGGCGTGGTGGCGGTCCTCGACCCTCGGCTGGTCACCGCCCGCTACGGCACGTTCCTCAAGGCGAGCCTGCCGCCGATGTGGGCGACGACCGACCCGGCACTGGTGCGAAAGGCACTGGGACGGCTGTCGGCCTGACCGCCACGAACGCCGCGGCGACGACCACCCAGCCGCCGACCGCGTCGAGCACCCAGTGGTTGCCGGTGCCGACGATGACCAGCGCGGTGATGACCGCGTGCGTCCAGCCGAGCACCGGACGTGCGAGCAGGCGGCCCGGACGCCGGCGGACCTCACGGTGCAGCACCCATGCGACCCACAACGCCCAGCCGGCGTGCATCGACGGGAACGCCGCGAGCTGGTTGGTGTAGCCGCCGAGCCCGCGGGGAGCCGAGGCCTCGCCACCCCACCACCCGTGGGCGGACGAGAGCTGGAGCACGTCCACGTAGCCGTCCATCAGCCGCGGCGGCGCCATCGGCACCACGACGTAGAGCACGAGCGCCACGGCGGTGGCCAGCACCAGCGCCCGACGGGCCGGGAGGTAGGCCTCCGGCCCGCGGCGCCAGAGCCAGACCAGGACGACCCCGGTGACGACGTAGTGGGCGGTCGCGTAGTAGAAGCTGCCGGCGACGCCGAGCCAGTCGTGGTGGACGAACAGTCCGTTGAGCCGCGTCTCGAGGTCGAGACCCCACGAGCGCTCGACGTCGAGGAGGTCGCGGGCGCGGCCCGCCGCGGGTCCTGGCGACTCGTCGGCGACCAGCCGGGTCAGGCTGTAGCCGACGTACACGCCGATCACGAGCACCAGCTCGGTGAGCCCGGCCCGCAGCCGCCGCAGTCGAGCGCGATGCCTGTCCTGGCGGCGCGCTGCTTCCGGTGCGAGAAGCGGGCTGGTCGTCACCTCTCCAGACTCCCCCCCGCCATTGCTCCAGGCTAGACGGAGATCCCCCGAGACCAACCCTGAATATTGTGTGGGGACTGTGTGGGGGTCACCCCTGAGAGCCGTCGTCCTCACATGCGGCGCAGCACGGCTGTGACGACGCCGAGGATCGTGGCGTCGGTGCCGTCGATCGGGTCGTAGGCGTCGTTGTGCGGCAACAGCCAGACCTTGCCGTCCTTGCGCTGCAGCGTCTTGACCGTGGCCTCGCCCTCGATCAACGCGGCCACGATGGTGCCGTTGTCCGCCGTCTGCTCCTGGCGGATCACGACGTAGTCGCCACTGCAGATCGCGGCGTCGATCATCGAGTCGCCGGAGACCTCGAGGAGGAAGAGCTGGCCCTCGCCGACCAGCTGCTTGGGAAGCGGGAACACCTCGGTCACCTGCTCCTCGGCGAGGATCGGGCCACCGGCCGCGATCCGGCCCAGCAGCGGCACGTAGGACGCCGGCGGCGCGGAGTCGCCGATGTCGGTCTCGTCGTAGGACGACTCGTCGGTGCCGGAGATCGACCGGCGCGCGGCCATCACCTCGGGCAGGAAGACCTCCAGCGCGCGAGGCCGGTTGGGATCGCGACGCAGGAACCCCTTCTCCTCCAGCGTCTTGAGCTGATGGGCGACGCTCGAGGAGCTGGTCAGGCCGACGGCGCTGCCGATCTCGCGCATGCTGGGCGGGTAGCCGCGCAGCTCGATGGAGTCCTTGATCGTCGCCAGCACCTTCTGCTGGCGCGGGGTGAGTCCGGTCGCGTCGGGAGGACCGTCCGGGAACTCGGCCACCTTCCCGGGGACCAGTTTCCCGGGGGCCGCCTTGCCGGGTGTACGCGCCATGGTGGGCTGCCTTCCGTCGAGCTGGGGCGTGAGTGACCAGTGCGAAGACTGGTGTCCGTCACGGTAGCCCTCCCGACCCCCATTTCTCAAACATACGTTCGAACGGGCGTGTCCCGATGTCGGCCGAGCACGTCCCTCAGCCTGGCGGCGAAGGCGTCGGGGTCGCCCTGCTGGCCGTACTCGCCACCGAGGAAGCCGCCGTGGTTGCTCGGGAACACGACGGGCTCGATGCCGACCCGGGCGGCCACGCTGCGACCTCCGCGGGCGGCGAGCTCCTCACCGGACTCCGCGCCGACGCCGATGACCAGCCGGTCGCCCAGCGCTCGCAGTGCGTCGAGGTCGGGCTCGTACTCGTTGCAGGAGGGCATGTTGCGCATCAGGGGATCGGTGCGGCTCCCGTCGTCCTCGCCGGTCATGCCGAAGGCGGCAGGGTCGGGAGCGGGTGCGTCGAGCTGCTCCTGGGTGATCTCGCCCTGCAGCATCACCGTGGTGATGAACATGGCCATGGCGGCGGGGGAGCCCTCGGCCTCGTACGTCGCCTTCATGGCGTGGCAGAGCGCGATGGCGTTGTCACGGTCGGGCAGGAAGACGAAGGTCGGCGGCTCGTGCGCGACCACGGTGCGCACGTCCTCGGGGTGAGCGGCGGCCAGGGCCAGGACGTTGACCGCGCCGCCGCTGCTCGCGAAGACGTCGACGGGCCCGACGCCGAGGTCGGCGATCACGGCGTGCAGGTCCTTCGCGTGCTCCTCCGGCGGGATCGGCGTCGTGTCGACCGGGTTGCGGGCCGCCCCCCGAGGGTCGTAGGTGACCACGACGCGGTCGGTGAAGTGACCGCGCAACGTCGTGAACCCGACGGCGTCCATCGGCGAGGCGAGCATGAACAGCGCCGGGTTGTCGGCGGTGACCTCGGCGAGGTCGCCGTGCACGTCGTAGGTCACGGTCTCGGTTCCGGTGCCGACGGTCTTGGTGGTGGTCTGCTGGCTCGCCATGGTGGTCATCGTGCCCCTCGGGTCGGGTGTGGTGCTGCTATGACCCGGACCGGCCCGCCGGACTCATCGGCGAGCCGCTGGGCGAGGCCGGCCAGGCGATGGATCACCTCGCCGCGGGTCACGCTCGCGGCAAGGTCGTGGTCGTGCCGTAGGAGCCACGCCTGGCTGGGAACAATTGTTCGAATCGGTGCTTGACCCGTTCGAACAGGTGCTCTACCGTCGTACATATGTTCGATCGAACGTCTGATCGAGCGATCACTGGAGGCGTTGTCGGTGGTCGCGGTTAGACAGGGATCGAACCAGGAGCCGACGGGCGATGAGAGTCATCGCCACTTCCCCAGGAGGTCCCGATGAGCACGATCGTTCTGCACCCGTCCGATCTGGCGGCCGGCCGCCCTCGTCCCGCCGTGCGCCGTGCGGGCTCGCAGGGTCGGGTCCGGCTCACCAGGCGGGGCCGCGTCGTGCTCTTCCTCGTCGCGCTGTTCACGGTGCTGGCCGTGGGCGTCTTCTGGGGGCAGGCTCGGTCGCCACCCAGGAGCGCGGCACCTCCCCGGCCACCGAGGTGGTCATGGTGGCGCCGGGGGAGACCCTGTGGGACATCGCGAGCCGGCTCACGCCGGCGGGTGACGACGTGCGCGACACGATGTACGACATCAAACGCCTCAACGCGTCGAGCAGCTCCGCGCTCGACGCGGGCCAGCGGATCCGGGTGCCCGCCGAGTAGCACCCCACCGATCTGCCGCCGGCCGATTCGACCCCGGACCGGCGGCCACAACTGAATACACCAAGGGGAAGACGAGGGGCGGTCCGCACACCATGCGGCCCGCCCCTCGCGCTCGTCGTCCGGGTGGAGAATCCAGAAGGTCCTGACACTCCCGATACCTGCGACCATGCGGACATGGCGCCGTTGGCCGGCTACTCCGGCACCCCGCTGCCCCGCAAGCTCGGCATCAAGGACGACCATGTCGTCCTCCTCGACCGGCTCCCGGCCGGCCTCGCCCTCGGCGACCTCGGTGGCGCGCACGTCGTCCACCGCCTGCGCACCGGGCTGGACGTGACGATGACGTTCCACACGGCGTACGCGACTCTCGCGGGCCGCCTGCCGGACCTGTTCGACAAGACGGTGCCCAACGGCATGGTCTGGGTCTGCTGGCCGAAGAAGTCCGCCCACAAGGCGCTCGCCACCGGCGGCGTCGTGGTCGACCTCGACGAGAACGTGATCCGCGAGCTCGGCCTCGAGCTCGGCTGGGTCGACGTCAAGGTGGCCGCGATCGACGACACCTGGTCGGCCCTGAAGTTCGTCCGCCGCCTCGCCGACCGCTGACGATGCTCTACTCGTAGCCGCGAACCGTCCGGTCCACGACCAGCACCAGCCGCTCGTCGCCGACGGCGACCGGCGGGAACCGGCCGGCCCCGAGGGGCACCCGCCACTGCTCCGTCGGCATCCGGTGGTGTGACGAACACGAGGTCGTGGCCGTTCTGCACGTAGGCGCCTCCCTCGACGGGCTGGATCACCGGCCCCAGCGCCTCTCCCCGAGGCTGCAGCGTCGAGTCGTAGAAGCGACCGGACACGCCGTCGAGGGCGTAGTGCTCGTCGCCCGACCGCGACGGGGTAGGCCGTAGAAGAACGAGCCGTCGGCGTCGAGCGAGCCCACCTCGCCGTCGAGCCCGAGCACCGTCACCCCGCGGGGGCGTCGATCTCGGCGTCCTCGGGAGAGGAGTCGAGCGCGTAGGCGTAGACCAGGCCCGGCAGTGAACAGGCCGACTGCACGTCGTCGTCGCCGAGCTCGGCGGTCCACAGGACCTTCCCGTCATCGCTGTCGTACGCCGTGACGATCCCCTCGCCGCCGAGCACGACGAAGCCCTCGGCCGGCACGACCTGGCCGAACGACGTCGACGTGGTCTCCGGCTCGGCGGCGACCCAGAGCCGCTCACCGCCGTGCGACCACTTGGTCAGGCGGCGGTTCTCGACGGCGTACACGCCGGTCGAGTCCACCGCCGCGGTGCTGCTGGCCTCGGCCGACCACAGCTCGCGGCCGGACGCCAGGTCGACCTCGCGGATCCGGTCGTCGTCGTGGAGCAGCACCCACTCCTCAGCGGTCCGCAGCAGCCGACCGTCGCTCGCCCAGAGCTCTGCGCCGTCCTCGAGCGAGCGCACGGCGAGACGCCCGAGCGAGGCCTCGACGAACACGTCGTCGTCGGCCGGCTGCGCTCGGTGACGAAGGCGTCGGGCCCGATCTCGGAGGTCCACAGCTCCTCTCCCTCGGCGTCGAGCGCCGTCAGGGTGTCGAAGCCGTGCTCGACCAGCGTGGCCTCGCCGACGGCGTACACGGCCTGGGCCTTCCCGTCGGCCTGCCACGACCAGGCCAGCGTCGGCGTCTCCGACACCGGTCTGCGGCAGCGCGAGGAGCAGGTCCTGGTCGGCCGACCGGCCCTGCCACTGGGTCCAGCCGAGGACGCCGCCGACCGCCACCAGCAGGGTCACGGCCGACGCCGATCAGGGCGGTACGTCGCGGCACCTGCGGGCGCGCCGCGGGTCGAAGCCGAGCGACTCCACGGACTCGCCCAGCCACTCGCCCGACGACTCGCCCTGAGCCCCGGGACTCGCTGGTCGACGCCGGCGGCGCGGCGGACCAGGGCTCGCTCATCGGGCCCGCATCGGGACTATCTCGAGGCCCGTCGCCCACCGGGGGTGCGCGGGGGCGTCGGGAGCGTGCGTCGTCGCCGGGCGGCGCGGTGATCCCGAGCGCACGCAGCAGCCGCGCCACGAGCACCAGCCCGAGGAACAGGCAGAGCACGGCGCCGAGCGAGGACAGTCCGAGGAACCACCAGGCCCGGCTCTCGCCGCCGCGGGCGGAGGTGCCGAAGTCGATGGCGAGGTAGACGAGGTAGCCCCACGCCACGATCGCGAGCGGTCGTCGCGAGCGCCAGCAGGAAGACTTTCGGCCGGAACGAGGGCGACTGGCGGGGGCCTTTCCGCGATCCCGCATGCCGGCCGTCAGTCACCGGGTCATTGTGACCGATGGGCCCTGGGCGGGAGCGCCGAACGACACACCCTGACGGGGCCGGATGTGCGCGCGGCGTGACGGGTCCTCCACAGGTACGCCGCCGCCGACCGACCCGGCTCGGGCCCGTCGGGGGCCGCGCGACACGCGGCGTCTGGACCACTGAAACAGCCGCTGACCTGGGACTTTTCGAAACCTCGTGGCCGTTGTTCTCCAGAAGCCTTGCCACAGGACTTCTCACGAACTACGGTAGGCACTACATGTAGTAGTTACACGGATGTAGTTCTCCACATCTGGTGCACAGCCAGGAGCAGAGTTACCCACAGCCGAGTGGCTTCTTCTGCACAGCCCCACTTCCCCATCACTGTCTCAGGCAGCGCCGACAGGGCGCTCTCGAGGCGCGCCCGGACCCGAGAGGAGACCCCGATGCACTGCCCCTACTGCCGGCACACCGACACCCGGGTGCTCGACTCGCGGGTGGCCGACGACGGCGGCTCGATCCGCCGGCGGCGTACCTGCCTGTCGACCCGGCGGCTGCGGCAAGCGGTTCACGACCGTCGAGCTGATGCAGCTGACCGTGCTCAAGCGCTCGGGCGCGACCGAGCCGTTCACCCGCGAGAAGGCGATGGCCGGCGTCCGCAAGGCCTGCAAGGGCCGCCCGGTCACCGAGGACCAGCTGGCCTGCCTGGGCCAGGAGGTCGAGGACCGCTGCGCGTCGAGGGCTGGGCCGAGGTGCCCGCCCACGAGATCGGCATGGCCATCCTGGGCCCGCTCCGCGAGCTCGACGAGGTCGCCTACCTGCGCTTCGCCAGCGTCTACCGCGCCTTCGAGTCCGCCGACGACTTCGAGGCCGAGATCGCCGTGCTCCGCGCCGAGCGCGCCGCCCGCTGGTCGAGGACGTCGCGAGCGACCGTCTCGAGACCACCGGGCAGAACCAGTCCCCACGGGCTGACCCAGACTGCCCGGCTGCGTAGTGGGGAAGCTGCGCGCGCCGGGCGCACCACCTCAGGCGCCACCAGCGGCAGCACCAGCAGCCGACGCACAGCAGCACCGCCCCCACGAGCAGTACGCTCGAGAAACGGAGATCTCATGACCGAGACGGTCGCCCCGAAGCAGGTCGCCGCGGCACGCCCAAGGCGCGGCGGGCAAGGGCCTGACGCTGGAGCGCGTGTTCAGCACCGAGGGCGTGCACCCCTACGACGAGATCACCTGGGAGCGTCGCGACGTCGTCCAGACCAACTGGAAGACCGGCGAGACCGTCTTCGAGCAGCGCGGCGTGGAGTTCCCCGACTTCTGGTCGGTCAACGCCTCGACCATCGTGACGACCAAGTACTTCCGCGGCGCGGTCGGCACCGACGTCCGCGAGTGGAGCCTCAAGCAGCTCATCGACCGGGTCGTGTAGACGTACACCAAGGCCGGACTCGAGCACGGCTACTTCGCGACCGCCGCCGACGCCGAGGTCTTCGAGCACGAGCTGACCTGGCTGCTCGTGCACCAGTACTTCTCCTTCAACAGCCCCGTCTGGTTCAACGTCGGCACCCAGTCGCCGCAGCAGGTCTCCGCCTGCTTCATCCTCTCCGTCGACGACTCGATGGACTCGATCCTGAACTGGTACAAGGAGGAGGGCTTCATCTTCAAGGGCGGCTCCGGCGCCGGCCTCAACCTCTCGCGGATCCGCTCCTCCAAGGAGCTGCTGTCCTCCGGCGGCACCGCCTCCGGTCCGGTCTCCTTCATGCGCGGCGCCGACGCGTCCGCCGGCACCATCAAGTCCGGCGGCGCCACCCGCCGCGCGGCGAAGATGGTCGTGCTCGACGTCGACCACCCCGACATCGAGGAGTTCGTGATGACCAAGGCGCGCGAGGAGGACAAGATCCGCGCGCTGCGCGACGCCGGCTTCGACATGGACCTCGGCGGCGTCGACATCACCTCGGTCCAGTACCAGAACGCCAACAACTCCGTCCGCGTCACCGACGAGTTCATGCGCGCGGTCGAGGACGGCACCGACCTTCGGGCTGCGCGGCCCGCCGGACCGGCGAGGTCATCGAGACCGTCGACGCCCGCGAGCTGTGGCGCAAGATCGCCGAGGCCGCGTGGGAGTGCGCCGACCCGGGCCTGCAGTACGACGACACGATCAACGACTGGCACACCAACCCCGAGACCGGCCGGATCACCGCGTCCAACCCGTGCTCGGAGTACATGTCGCTCGACAACTCCTCGTGCAACCTCGCGTCGCTGAACCTGCTGAAGTTCCTCAAGGACGACGACACCTTCGACGCCGCGCTGTTCGCCCAGGCCGTCGAGGTGATCATCACCGCGATGGACATCTCCATCTGCTTCGCCGACTTCCCGACCGAGGCGATCGGCGACACGACCCGCGACTACCGCCAGCTCGGCATCGGCTACGCCAACCTCGGCGCGCTGCTGATGGCGATGGGCCTCGGCTACGACTCCGACGGCGGCCGCGCGATGGCCGCCGCCATCACCTCGCTGATGACCGGCACGTCGTACAAGCGCTCGGCCGAGCTCGCCGCGATCGTCGGCCCGTACGCCGGCTACGCCCGCAACGCCGAGGCGCACCAGCGGGTGATGCGCAAGCACCAGGCCGCCAACGACACCGTCCGCACGATGGGCTCGGTCGACGGCGCGGTGCACAAGCTGGCCACGAAGGCGTGGGCCGACGTGCGTCACGCTGGGCGCGACGAACGGCTTCCGCAACGCGCAGGCCTCGGTGCTCGCGCCCACCGGCACCATCGGCTTCATGATGGACTGCGACACCACCGGCATCGAGCCGGACTTCTCGCTGGTGAAGTTCAAGAAGCTCGTCGGCGGCGGCTCGATGCAGATCGTCAACCAGACGATCCCGCGGGCGCTGAAGAAGCTCGGCTACGACGAGGAGAAGATCGAGGCGATCGTCGCCTTCATCGCCGAGCACGGCCACGTGATCGACGCCCCGGGCCTCAAGACCGAGCACTACGACGTCTTCGACTGCGCGATGGGTGCGCGGGCGCTGAAGCCGATGGGCCACGTGCGGATGATGGCCGCGGCCCAGCCGTTCCTCTCCGGCGCGATCTCCAAGACGGTCAACCTGCCGGAGGACGCCACGGTCGAGGAGATCGAGGACATCTACCTGCAGTCGTGGAAGCTCGGCCTCAAGGCGACGGCCGTCTACCGCGACAACTGCAAGGTGGGCCAGCCGCTGGCCGACGCCAAGGCCAAGGGCGCCGACAAGGCGGTCAAGCCGGGCAGCGGCGCGCCGGCGCGCTGCGGCCGAGGCCGCCAAGGTGATCGAGAAGATCGTCTACGCCCCGGCCCGCAAGCGGCTGCCGAAGTCCCGCGTCTCGCGCACCACGTCGTTCACCGTCGGTGGCGCCGAGGGCTACATGACCTCCGGTGCCCACGAGGACGGCGAGCTCGGCGAGATCTTCCTCAAGCTCGGCAAGCAGGGCTCGACCCTGGCCGGGCGTGATGGACGCCTTCTCGATCGCGGTCTCGGTCGGCCTGCAGTACGGCGTCCCGCTGGAGACCTACGTCTCGAAGTTCACCAACCTGCGCTTCGAGCCCGCCGGCCTCACCGACGACCCCGACGTCCGGATGGCGCAGTCGATCATGGACTACATCTTCCGCCGCCTGGCCCTGGACTACCTGTCCTTCGACGACCGCTCGATGCTCGGCATCTACTCCGCCGAGGAGCGCCAGCGCCACCTCGAGACCGGCTCCTACGAGCCCGATCGAGGTCAGCGAGGCCGAGTCCTTGATCACGGAGCCGCCTCAAGGCCGACCCGGTGATCGACGTGGAGGACTCCCCGGTGGTCGAGGACGTCGCGGCCAAGCCGAGCCGCCCAGGAGGCCCGCACCAGGAGGCCCACACCTCGGCCGAGCTCCTGGAGAAGATCACCGGCACCGCCGTCGACTCCCCGCTCTGCTTCACCTGCGGCACCAAGATGCGCCCCGCCGGCTCCTGCTACGTCTGCGAGGGCTGCGGCAGCACCTCCGGCTGCAGCTGATCTGACGAGCTCCCGAGGGCCGGTCACCAGTGGTGGCCGGCCCTCGGCCTGTCTTGCCTGGTCGACGCCGACGGCGGTGGCCTCGCCTGCGGTGGTGACTGACCGGCCGGGAACTGCTCGAACCTCGTCGCGTTCACACGGAGAACGCGTGAGGGGACACGCCGTGCACGCCTGTTTCCACAGGGCCCACGTGCGCGCTGGCGTCACCCGGACTGCCTGGGTTCAGTGTCGCCATGCCGAAGCCGCGCAAACGCAGAACTCATCGTCGCCATGGGTCGTCAGGTTCCGGCCCCCGGATCATCGGCTCCAGAGGAGCTCCGGCCGTACCTCGAGCTCATGGTTCGCGCTGATGCTGCCGAACGTCGCGGTGACGCCCTGGGCGCACTGGAGGCTCTCGATCAGCGGCCGTTCGGCCCGGACGGCAAGCTGTTCTGGCGACGTGAGCGCGTGACCCGGTTGGTCCAGCTGGCGCAACTGGGACCGGTGCTTCCTCCCTGGGTCCATTCGCGGTGGATCCTGGCCCAGGCCCTGCAGCAATGGGGTGGGGCGACGAACTAGCGGATGACGCGCGCGCTCGAGGTGGCCGTCGCCGCTCGCGGTGGCGAGGGCGCGCTGCCGGGGATCGACCGTGCTGACGCGAGGGCGAGGGTCGTCGACGGCGACTGGATCTTCCGGCAGCTCGCGCTCTACGAGCTCGGCGGCCTGGCGGCATTCCTCCGGTCGGCGCCGGCCGATCTGGTGTCGGGTGCGGACCGGATCCGCGGAGTGGGCTCGCTGCGCCGATGTCGGGGTTGCGGCTGGTGTCTCGCAGCTCGCGGACGTCATGTGGGAGGACCTCGCGACAGGGGAGCGACTGTCACGTCGACAACATCGGCTCGGCGGCGCTGGCGGTGCTCGGCGAGTGCGTGGTCGGGCGCCTCGTGCCGGTCTCCACGCGACTGCGCGTGGATGTTCGAGTCAGCACCGCTCGTCGTCGCCGAGTCGGTGGCGCAGGCCGTTGCCGGAGCGCCGGCGGACTGGCTGGAGCTCGTGACTGCGGGCGTGCAGCGGCGAGGACGCCCGATGAGCCAGGCCGGGTTCGAGTTCGCGATGCTCACGGACGTGCCGAGGGTGGTCTGGCTGCACGTCCTGCTCGAAGACCGAGAGGTGCCGACGTGGCCTCGACCCGGTCGCTGTTGCTCGCGTGCTGCTGGACCGCGTCTCGGCGGAGCTGGTCGAGACGGCGCCCAGTCTCCGCGCGACCGGACGCGGTGGAGCTGTGGCCCTGCGTCTTCGCCGCCGTGCTCGACCCGTTCGTGCTGGATGGGTTCGAGAGGCGCCCTCGCGACGGCGGATCTCCCCACGCTGGTTGCCCTCGCCGAGCTCCTGCCGCACCCGGCCGCGGCGGTTTGCGAGGACCTGCGCGATCGCCTCCTGACGCGCGAGCGGCCCGGACTGTGCGTAGATTGCTACACTTTGCTACATGGCAGCCGTCGCCTCGCGCGATCTCCGCAACCACACCGCCGAGGTGCTGCGGCGGGTGGCGGCCGGGCGAGCGGGTCAGCGTGACGGTGCACGGCGAGGTGGTGGCCGAGCTGTCGCCGCCGGCGGACCGGCGGCCGACGTACCTCACGCCAGGTCAGGTCACGAGGATCACGCAGGCTGATGCCGGTCTGCGGGGGCTGCTGGGCGAGCTCGACGAGTCCACCGACAGTCTTGGCGAGCCGTGACCGACGAGGGGCTGCTCGACACCAGCGTCTTCATCGCCTCGGAGTCCGGTCGAGAGCTGCGCCAGGAGCGGCTGCCGGCGCGGGGCTTCGTCTGCGTCGTCACCGTGGCCGAGCTGCAGGCCGGCGTGCTCGCCGCTAGGTGACCTGGAGACACGGGCGCGCAGGCTCGCCACGTCCGACGCGGTCGCGGCGATGGCCGCGTTGCCGATCGACGAAGCCGTGGCGCGGCAGTGGGCGAAGCTGCGGGTGCAGCTGTACGACGCAGGGCGGCGGCTCAACGTGAACGACCTGTGGGTCGCGGCGACCGCCCTGGCCAACGGCTTGCCCGTCGTCACGCAGGACGACGACTTCGACGCGCTGGCCGACTGGGGCTGCTCGACGTCATCAGGGTGTGATCTCACCTCCCCGCCGAAGGTAGGCAAAGTCAGGATTCTTCTGACGGGAGGCGCTGCGGTGCTTACCGTCAATAGCACATCGACGAATGGGGGACGTCATGGCGGGGGAATCTGCACGCGAGCAAGCGCGAACGACAGCGGGCGGGACGGCGACGCCGTCCGGAGCGCTGTGGGACAGGAGCGCCGACAGCGAGGCCTCGATCGGCCGCGCGCTGGAGGAGCTCAGGGCGAGTCCCGGGTGGACGGTGCTGCACGACGTACCGTGGCCCGGGCCGCAGCAGGCATACGTTCGACCACGTCGTGATCGGGCCGAGCGGGGTGTTCGTCATCGACGCGAAGAACTGGGCCGGCGAGATCACCGTCGAGGGCGAGGAGCTGCGGGCCAACGGCTGGAGCCGCGCCGACGCGGTGCGGCCGCGCGGCCACGGCCGCCCAGGCACTGGCCGTGCGCGCTGCCTGAGGGGCTGGGTCCGGGGCTGGTGCAGCCGGTGCTCTGCTTCGCCCGCGACGAATGGGTGTCCGAGCGGATCGGCGACGTGCTGATCTGCTCGAGCCAGAACGTCGTCGCCCAGCTCAAGACGCGGCGCCACGTCCTCGACCACGCCACCGTCGAGCGGCTCGCCGCCGAGCTGACCGGCTTCGAGGAGGCCCGGCCGGCAGGAGCCGAGCCCGAGCCGGAGCTCCAGGCCGAGCCAGAGCCACCGAGCCGAGCACCAGGCCGAGCTCGAGCCCGAGGCCGAGCACGTCGAACCCGAGCCCGAGCCACCGGGCCGAGCCCGCGTGTCGGCGGACGTGTCGGCGGCACGTGCCGGCGGCGAGCCCCGGTCGCCGGTCGGCACGGCCGCGCGAGGCGGCGCCGGTTCGCGCGCCGGTCGCGCGTCACGCAGGTGATCGGCGGGCTCGGCCTGCTCGCCGTGGTGGCGCTGCGCCCCGATGCGCTGCAGCCGGTGGGCAGCTTCGTGTCCGACCTGCTGGTGCAGGAGGCGGACGCCGACAACGGCGACTCGACCACCGAGCCGACAGCCAAGGCGAAGCCGGGCAAGGCCGGCAAGGCGAGCGAGAAGCAGGCCGGCAAGCAGCGGACCGACAAGCAGGCCGGCGACCAGACGGCAAGCAGGCACGGCTGGCAGCCAGGCAGGCAACGAGAAGAACCAAGGCGGCTGAGCGTGCCCGCCCGACGGCGTCAGGAAGTCGCTGGCAGCCCGTCTCACCACCAGATGTCGCGAACGACCAACGCGAAGAGCGCGCGCGGCGTACCGTGATTGGACCAAAGTAGGGGGGCTTCACATGGTGGGAGAGTCGGCGCATGCCACGGCCGAGCCGCAGTCGGAGACCGCGGGTCGGCTGATCGAGTCGTCGGCCCGGTGGACGCCGGGTGGCCGCCGCGAGACCATCACCGCCTCCGAGCTGCACGCGGTCGAGCAGCTCGGCTACGCCGTCCTCCACGACGTGAAGTGGCCAGGCAAGCGCTTCGGGAAGATCGACCACGTCGTCATCGGCGGCGGCCAGGTGTGGGTCATCTCCGCGAAGAAGTGGGTCGGCTCGGTGACCGTGACCGGCGGGGTCCTGAAGGAGAACGGCCGCTCGCGCCAGAAGTACGTCGCCGAGGTCGCCGAGCAGACGCAGGCCATCGCCTCGCTCTCACCGATGCTCCCGCGCGCGACGTTCCACCCGATCCTGTGCGTCGAGAAGGACGAGTGGGTCAACGAGCGCTTCGGCGATGTGTGGATCTGCTCGAGCATCAACCTCGTCGCGGTCGTCGAGACGCCGCCCGAGAAGGGCCCCGACTACCTGCACAACGACCTGGTCCGCCAGCTCGAGGAGGCCCTGCGCGACCAGGCCGCGCCGGCGCCGCCCGTCCAGCTCCACCCCGAGGCTCCGCCGGAGGTCAAGGCACCCAAGGTGTCGTGGCGAGCGCGCCGCGCGCACCTGAAGGACCACAAGGCCGCCGCGCCCAGCGGAAGCGGCACGAGCACCGGGACGTCCCGCAAGGGTCTGGCCATCGTCGCAGCCGCAGGCCTCGCGGTCGCCTCCGTGTTGTTCTTCAAGCCGAGCCTGATCGTGGACCCGGCCGGCGACGTCACCGACTCGATCACCGGCGTGTTCTTCCCCGACGAGAGCAACCCGGCGCCGCCGGCCGACGACAAGCCGAAGAAGAACGGCAAGAAGAACAAGAACAAGCAGCAGCAACAGCAGGAGCAGCAGCCCGCCGGCTGAGCTGGGGGCGTCAGTCGTCCCAGGGTGCGGTGTCGTCCATCTTCTTGTAGTACTTCGCCAGGTGGCTCTTCACCCGGTCGACGTCCTCGGCCGGGATGTCGACGCCACCGCGCGCGCCCTGCATGACCCCGGCGGCCGCCATGACGCCACGCGGCACGGCCTTGAGGCGGCCGTCGACCACGTCGGCGATCAGCAGCTTGTACGCCGTGAAGTTGTCCTTGTTGTCGGCGTCGTACCAGGCATGGGCGTCGCGGTACTTCGCGTTGGGCTCGTCCTCGGCGTCGGCCCACGCACGGACCCGCTTCTCGGCGGCGTCGCCGTCCCACGCGCGGTCGCGGTCGGCGAGCGGAAGGTCTTGGAAGGTGGTAGCAGCCATGGAACGCCCGTACCCAGACGCGGCCGTCCGCGCACCCCGCCCGCGAGAAACGTGCGGCGACCCACCGCGACGCCGCCGCTGGTTGAGGGACGAAGTCCCGTCTCGAAACCCATGCACCCGAACGCCGGCGCCGCTGGCCGAGGAGGGCCGCCAGGCCGGTCTCACTACAGTTCCCGGAGGTTTCGAGACAGGACTTCGTCCTTCCTCAACCACCGGGAGGTGTGCACGTGCCGGTGGTTGAGGAGGTCGCGCTAGCGACCGTCTCGAAACAGCGAGGCGACCCAGCCACGCCGCGCGCCGCCGGTGGTTGAGGAGGCGCGCTAGCGCCGTCTCGAAACCCCCGGCGCCCCAGCCGCCCGGCCTGCTCGGCACCCCTGTGGAGAACGGGGGTTCCGGGCCGGGCGGGTGTCGGTGGTCGCCTCTAGCGTGGACCCCGATGAGCCACCCGACCAGCACCCCCCGGCACCCGCTGCTGGCCTGCGCGGACACCATCGAGAAGGCACTGGCCGCGGTGCTGGACTGCGACCCGGCCTACCTCGAGGCCGACGACAAGGCCGAGCTGCTGCTCCGGCTGACCCGGCTCCTCTCCCAACAAGAAGCCCTCCGCCTCCGCACGGTCGCCGCCGCCGGCGACCTCGCCGCCGAGCACGGCTGCCGCCGGGTCGCGGACTGGCTCGCCCCCCGCACCCACACCGACCGCCGCACCGCCCATGCCCAGGAGAGGCTGGCCCACGCCCTGGACGCCAGGTGGCCCCGGGTGGGGGCCGCGGTGGCCGACGGGCGCCTGCACCTGGACCAGGCCCGGGTCATCCTCACCGCCCTGGACGCTCTGCCCGCCGACGTCGGTGTGGAGGTCACCCACCTGGCCGAGCGGCGGCTGGTCGAGCACGCCGACCAGTTCGGGCCCGCCGACCTGGCCCGGCTCGGCCGGCGGGTCCTCGACCTGGTCGCGCCCGAGGTCGGCGAGGACCAGGAACGCCGGGCGGTGGAGCGGGCCGAACACAGGGCCGACGCCCTGACCCGGCTGGACTTCACCCGTCGCGGCGACGGGTCCACGCACATCGCCGCCACCGTGCCCGACGCCGTCGCCGCCCGGCTGAAGACCTACCTGGAGGCGTTCACCTCCCCACGCCACCGTCAGCAGGAGACGAGTGTCGACCCCGCCACGGACCCGGCCACCGGCGTCCGCATCCCGGCCGACCGGCACCGCGGCCTGGCGTTCTGCGCCCTGCTGGAGCGCCTGGACCCCGGTCGGCTGCCCGACCACGGCGGCCTGGCCACCACGATGATCCTCACCATCCCGCTGGAGACCCTGACGACGGGGCTGGGCACCGCCCAGCTCGGCACCGGCGAGACCATCACCGCCGGCCACGCCCGCCGGCTGGCCTGCACCGCCGGACTCGTCCCCGCCGTGCTGGGCACCCGAGTCCGAGGTCCTCGACCTGGGCCGCACCGCCCGGCTGTTCACCCCCGCCCAACGCAAAGCCCTCGCCCTGCGCCACCCCCACTGCCGGGCCGAGGACTGTGACGTCCCCGCACCCTGGTGCGAGGCCCACCACGCCACCCCCTGGTCCCACGGCGGCAAGACCGACCTCACCGAGGGTGTCCTGCTGTGCTACTGGCACCACCAACGCGCCCACGACCCCCGCTACACCACCACCCGCACGCCCAACGGCGACCTCCGCTACCACCGAAGGACGTGAGCGGCGGGCACGGCGCTCGGGTGCCGTGGTTTCGAGACGGGCCTGGCGGCCCTCCTCAACCAGCGGCAGCGGCGCCGGCGCTGGCGCGCCTCCTCAACCACCGAACCCCCGCTGGTTGAGGAAGGACGAAGTCCTGTCTCGAAACCCGCCGAGTTTCGAGACGGCGCTAGCGCGCCTCCTCAACCAGTGGCGGCGCGGGCTGGCGCGCCGTCCTCGACCGGCGGCGGCAGCGTCGGGGTGCCAGGGTTTCGAGACGGGCCTGGCGGCCCTCCTCAACCAGCGGCAGCGGCGGCGGCAGCGGCGTTGGCGCGCGGGTCATCGACCGGCGGCAGCGTCGCCGGCGCGCGTCCTCAAACCAGCGGCAGGGGTTGGCGTCATCCGCCGTAGGACGGCGGGTTTTCCACTACGGTGCGGGGCGTGGCGTGGAACAGCAAGCGCGCGCGGGACGGCGACCGCGACGCGGCCATCGAGGTGGTCGAGGCGGCGTGGGCGGACGGGCAGATCGTCGAGGCAGACCGCGACAAGCGCGTCGAGGAGCTGCTGCGCGCGCAGACCCTGTCGGAGATCAGGACCTACACCCAGGACCTGCAGCCGCCCGAGCCCGACCCGAGCGGTGTGCCGCGGCCGGCGTACGGCACCGCCACGACGGTCGCCACCGTCAGGCCCGACATCGCGGTTCCGGTCAAGACCACCACCGGCGCGGGCAGCAAGCTCGCCTGCGGCCTGATGCTGCTCATCCCGCTCGGCCTCATCGGGGCCGTCATCGGCATCATCGCTGCGGTCGTCTCGTCGGTGAACGCCGACGACACGCTCGAGCCAGGCGAGGACCCCGGGATCGGACAGGTCAACACGATGAGCGAGGAAGGGTACGCCGAGCTGATCGCTGACCTGGAGGACGAGACCGGCTCGTCGGTGGTGTTCGAGGCGGTGCTCTATCCGGGGTACGCCGTGATGCAGGTGCCCGTCGACGAGACGACCAACCGATACGAGTACCGCTACTGGGACGGCAGCCTCGACGAGGCGAGCAGCAAGAGCACCACCGACTACACGCGCTTCGACCTGCGCGACGTCGACCCCGACGTGATCGTCGGCCTCGTCGACGAGGCGCGGTCACGGGTCGAGGACCCGACGTCGTGGTACGCCATCGTGCGCCAGCCCGACGACGACTTCGACAACGGAACCTGGATCTCGGCCTACGCCACCAACGAGTTCGGCGAGTCCGCGTACCTCGGCGGCGACCAGGCCGGCACCATCACGTGGGAGCCCAGCCCCTGAACCGGACGAGCCCAGCCCCTGAGCCCAGCCCGTTGCCAGAACCGGGCTGACCTCAGAGCGACAGGAACAGCGCTGACGCGACGCCGAGCAGCAGGATGACGGCGGTGCCGATCGCGGCCACGACCCGCCAGGTGCTACGGGGCGGCTCGAGGAACGGGTTGTCCCACGTCGTGGTGCGCGGGGGCGTCTGCGGACTGGTCACGAGGGCGATCTCCGGGGGGATGGATGCTGACGGATCCGGCGGGAACATCCGCCGTGCTGCGAACGGTAGGCGACCCGGGCACCGGCCGTACGGCGTCTGGCCGAACCCTGACCGATCGGCTCGATTCCGGGGAAACCGCGTCATACGCCAGGCGCTTCGGCCGTCTCAGGGGGTCGGCAGGGTCCGCCGATTCGGCTCTGCCCGAAACGACGGCTGCCGTCGCCGTACCGTTATCAGACAGTGACCGTGGCGAGGTCCCAGCGTTGCCGATCGACGGTTTGATGACCTCCACAGGAGGTCACACGATGAGGGCTGGGAACATCGTGACCACGTCGGGCGACGTGTCGACGCCTCCTGGTGGCGCGCCCTGCTCGTGCGGCGACAGCTCGGTCATCGACCTCGAGCTGGCGCCGGCCGACCTGGCGGCCATCCAGTTCCACCCCGACCCGGTGTGGGAGACCGTCGCCAGCCTCGGCGTGCTGGCCCATCCCGCCAAGCACCCGCTCCACCGTGACCTGCTCGACCGGGTCCGCGAGCCCCGACTGGGACCACGACCTGCTCGTCGCGATGATGGCCTCGGACCGGTGGTACCCGACCACCCTCGCGCCGGTGCCCGCTGCGCACGCCCGCCGACCCGATCCGGTCGTTGGAGGCCGTCGCCGAGACCGACGAGGACATCGCCGGCACCGACCTGGAGACGTTGCGGCGTACGTTCCCCGACCAGCCGCGCTGGCGCAGCGTACAGCGTGCCGCGGCTCCTCGAGGACACCGCGACCGCCCTGGTCGGCTACTTCGACCGGTGCTGGCGCCGTTGTGGGAGCGGGTCGACGACATCACCCAGTCCGACATCGCCTACCGGTCCAGCTCGCTGGCCTCCGACGGGGTCGGCGTGACCCTCGGCGAGCTCCACGAGCGGCTGACGTACGCCGAGGGGCGGCTGCGGCTCCAGATGCCCGGCCACCACGAGCACCGCCAGATGGGCGGCGCGGGCGTCCGGCTGGTGCCGTCGGTCTTCCGCTGGCCGTGCCTGGTGGCCGAGCTCGACTCGGCACCGCCGGTGGTCAGCTATGCCGCACGGGGAGCGGGGCGGCTGTGGGAGTCGGTGCCCTCCGGTGGAGGCCAAGGGCCTCGACCCGGTGCTCGGCCGGTCCCGGGTCGCGATCCTCGCCCATCTCGACGCACCCAGCACGACCACGCGGCTCGCCCGGATGCTGCGGCTGAGCAACGGCACCGTCAGCGAGCACCTCACCGCGATGCAGCGCGCCGGGCTGCTGCAGTCGTCGCGCCGCGGTCGCGAGGTGCTCTACGAGCGCACCTCGCTCGGCCACGCGCTGATCATGCCGCAGCGCTAGCCGCCTAGCCGTCAGCCGATCGACGCGTGCTCGCCCACGAGGGCCACCCGCCCTGACGAGAGGCTGGGCTCGTCGGGGCGGGTGGCCGGGCCAAGGATCACTCGGTGACGTAGACATCCTTGAAGTTCGGTGCTCCCATCGCCCCGTCGCCCGTGGGGTTGCCGATGGACTCACCGAAGACATACAGGTCGTTGAGGAAGGCCGTCGGGATGACAGGCAGGTACTCGGTGCCGATCATCTCGTCGAGCTCGCCCCAGGCTCCGGGCTGGTCCTCCAGCGGGAGCGTCTGGATCCGGTCGATCTCCTCGTCGACGGCCGGCTCGGAGAACCGGGCGAAGTTGTACTCCGCGTCCGTGTAGAAGATCGGCAGGAACATGGTCAGCCCGGACGGCCAGTCGGAGCACCAGTTGACGTGGCGCATGTTGAGCTCCTTGTTGATCCGGTTGTCCGGGTCGGCGTACAGGTCGAACGGCGAGTCCTGGATCGGGATGCCGCGGACCTTGAAGCCGCCTTCCTCGTAGCCCTTCTTGACCTGGTTGAAGCCGTTGATCGCCAGCGAGTCGGGCTCGTAGTAGGAGACGGTGAGCTCGTACTCGCCGGGCTCGTAGCCGGCCTCGGCCAGCAGCTCCTTGGACTTCTCCGGGTTGAAGGTGAACTGCTCGCCGTCGGCGAAGTAGTCGGGCTTGCCGGCCATGCCGGGCGGCATGATCGAGTTGGCCGGGACGCGCGTGACGCCGGGCACCTCACCGATCGCGAGCCAGTTGCTCTCGTAGGGGTAGGCGTAGGCGATCGCCTTGCGCACGTTGATGTCGGTGATCTGCTCGTAGTCCGGCGCCAGCGCGGTGATGCACTGCGTGGACTGCTGGTACGAGCCGGTCGCCCAGCTCCTCGTTGGCCCGCGTGTAGTTGTCGGAGCCGAGGCTGTCGGAGATCGCCGTGCGCGACTTGGTGTTGCCGCTCAGCATGATCTCGTCGACCTGCGCCTGGTCCTGGTTGTAGAGCAGCTCCCACCGGTCGACGTACTGGTGCCGGGCCGGGTCGGACTCCGGGACCCACTGGTCGTTCTTGACCAGGACCAGCTCCTCGTTCGGCGTGAACGACTCGATCTTGTAGGGGCCGGTCGACAGCGGGTGCGCGACCGTAGTCCGGCGGGTCGGCCGCGTCGCCGAGCGGCGCCGGACCCATCGCCATGAAGGATCCCCAGTAGTCCATGTCGGGGAACGGCTTCGCCATCTTGATCGTGATGGTGTTGGCCTCGTTGTCGAAGGTGACGCCGTCGTAGGGCTTGCCCTCGTCGGTGTAGGGGCCCTGGTAGTCCTCGCCACCGAGGAAGTACGGCGTGGAGTACGCCGTGCCCGGGCCCGGCAGGGTCGAGGCGTCGAGGGTCCGGGTGATCCCGAACGCGACCTCCTCGGCCGTCACCGGGTCGCCGGTCTCCCACGTCGCGTCGTCGCGGAGCTGGAAGGTCCACTCGGTGTAGTCCTCGTTGGACTGGCCGAGGTCGACGGCGAGGTCGGGCACGAGCACCATCTGGCCGGACTCGGGGTCGCGGGCGAACTGGGTCAGCGAGCGGTTGGTCAGCGCCTGCTGGATCGAGTTGCCGGTCACCGACCAGCCCTCGGCCGGGTCGAGCGAGTCCGGGCCGGGGTCGCCGGGGAAGTAGACCGTGACGGTCCCGCCCGTCTGGGCACCCTCGAGCTCGGGCGCGGGGCCCTGGCGCTCCGGGTCCTTGACGACGCCGAACTCGGACTCCTCGAAGTCGCGTTCCTGTCCGCCGCCACCGCCCTCGTCGCCGCCGCCACCGCAGGCCGCGAGGCCGATCAGGGCCGCAGCCGTCGTTGCTCCGAGCAGCACGTTGGACCTGCTGCGTCTCGTCGTGCCCGTCTTCGTCATGCCCGTCCTCTTCATGCCGGTCCCTTCGTCGGGTCGTCATCGCCGTCGATGTCGGGTGGCGCCACCGTCGTGCGCCTCGCCGGTGGCACCACCCGAGGCCCAACGTCGCCCGCGTGTGGCATGGCCCACAATCATTTCGGGGGCGGCCGAAAGCGCGGCCCGACGCAGCGTCAGCGCAGGTCAGCGGCGGCTGGTGGTCAGCGATCGGCGGCGTCGTCGAGACCGCGCCGTTACCGAAGCGCCGCGGTCCTGTGACCGAACGCAGCGACCGGATGGCCGACCAGGGCCGCAGGGGCGAGCGCGTCAGACCAGGCCGTGCTCGAAGGCGTACGCCGCCGCGGCGGTGCGCGAGCCGACGTCGAGCTTGGCGAAGATGTTGCTCAGGTGCCGGGCGACCGTCTTCTCGCTGAGCACCAGGTCGGCGGCGATCTGCGGGTTGCTCCGCCCGGTCGCGACCAGCCGCAGCACCTCGACCTCGCGGGCGGTGAGGCCGTCGGGGAAGGCGTCGCCCGGGCTCAGCAGCCGCGTCCAGCTCGCGCGCGGCCGGCGCGGCGCCGAGCTCGCGGAAGGTCCGCTGGGCGGCGGCCAGCTCGCGGGTCGCCGACTCCTCGTCGCCCAGGTCGCGCAGGCAGCGGCCGATCAGGACCTTGGCCCGCGCGACGTCGTACGGCGCCGGGAGACCGGACCAGCCCGCCACGGCCGTGCGCAGGTAGGGCAGCGCCCCGGCCGGGTCGCCCTCGGCCAGCTCGACGGCTCCGGCGGCGTACGCCGCGGCGGCGCGCAGCGGCTCGGAGCCGAAGTCGCGGGCGATCTCCTCCAGCTCGCGGGCGGCCTCGCGGGAGTCGGCCGCCTCGCCCGCCGCCAGCAGGATCTCGGCCGCCGCGGGCAGCAGCTTGGACCGGCCGACGGGGTCGGGCTTCTCCGAGAGCAGCCGGCGCACCGCGGCCACGGCGGCGACCACCCGGCCGCGGGCGAGCCAGAGGAGGGCGAGCCCGGGCTGCGGCTCGAAGCCGTGGTCGGCCGCCTGCTCATAGCTCGCGTCGGCCGCGTCGAGCTCGCCGAGGATCCGCAGCACGTCGCCGCGCTCGGCGTAGGCCAGCCCGGCCGCCGCCGTACGTGGTCGCGGCCAGGTAGCGCGCGATGGCGGCGTCGTACTCGTCGACCGCTTCGCGGAAGGCGCCGTGCAGCCGGAAGATCTGGCCGCGGTGCACCGCGCACTGGCCGGTGAAGGCGACCAGCGCCGGCTGCGCCTCGGCCCAGCGGCTCAGGGCGCTCGTCCACGCGGCCGCCCGCCCGAGGTCGGAGACGTCCTGGCAGCCCTCGATCATCACGCAGTAGACGTGGCCGGCGAAGACCGGCGAGACCTCGCCGGCCGCGACCGCGGCCAGCGCCTCGTCGAAGAGCGCCAGCCCTTCGGTCACCCGGCCCGAGTAGAGCGCCCAGCCGCCCGACTGCGGCGAGTCCGATCGCGGTCAGGTCGGGGTCGCCGAACCGGCGAGCGACGGCCAGCACCTCGTCGGCGTACGCCACGGCCGCGGGATAGTCGTCCTCGACAGGCGGCGGAACATCAGCAGGTGCGCGACGTAGCCCGCTTCGAGGGTGTCCGGCCCGATCTCCTCCAGCAGCCGTTGCGCCCGGCCGGCCCAGCCCGAGCCGAGGCCGTGCTCGCCGACCTCGGTGAAGAGCATGCCGAGATGGAAGGCGCAGCGACAGGCGTGCTCGCGGTCGCCCGCCCCGACGGCCACGTGGAAGCCCCGCTGCAGGGTCTCGACGCACTCGGCGTGCCGTCCGCACAGCTGGGCGGCCATCGCGAGCTTGATCAGGTCGGCCGGCTCCTCGGGCGGGACGTCGGTCCACACGGCGTACGCCGCCGCCCAGTCACCGCGCTCGAAGGTCTCACGCGCGCGGAGCAGCTCGTCGACGACGCCCATGCGGACCTCCTCAGGCGAGCATAGAACCGTTGCTGCGTCGGTGGTCTCGAGACGGCCCTGGCGGGCTCCTCAACCAGCGACGCTCGCAGCCGGACGGCGTCCCGGCTCGGGACCTGCGGAGCCTCGGCGCATCCGGCGGTCGAGGTGCTCGGCGACGTACGCCGCGTCGCGGCCGACGCCGGCGAACACCATGGAGCTGAACGCGAACTGGAAGGACAGGCCGCAGAAGTAGAGGCCGGGGGCGTCCTCGACGACACCGCGGTACTCGCGGGGCCAGCCGTCATCGCCGATCACGGGCAGGTGGATCCAGCCGAACTGCTGGCGGAAGCCCGTGGCCCACACGACGGTGGCGACGTCGAGGGCCTCGTCCCGACGACCGGCCGCCCGTCGCGCACGCCGGTGGCGCGGTCGGTGATGCGCTCGACGCCCCGCTCGGCGAGGTGGCGTCGCTTGACGCGGATCATGGGCCCGCCGCTGGTGCGGACGTGGCTCATCTCCTTGCGCCCGATCGGGGTACGCCGGGTGATGACATGCCTCCAGGCGAAGACGATCAGCGGGAAGACCCGGTGACCGAGCCAGGAGTCGAAGTCGATCGGGATCTCGCCGCAGTCGCGGCCGCACAGGGTGGTCGGGTGCGTCTGCGCGACGTCGTAGGCGATGTCGGTGCCCGAGTGCGACGCACCGACCACCAGCACGCCGCCCTCGGGCAGCTGGCCCGGGCGGCGGTACTCGCTCGAGTGCAGCTGCACGATCCGGGGGTCGAGCTCGGCGGCGAAGTCGGGGATCGGCGGGCGTGCGGCCGAAGGTCCCGGTGGCCACCACGACGTTGTCGCAGGTCCACGTGCCGGCGTTGGTGACGAGCCGGTATCCCCCCTCGGCCTCGGCGTCGAGCGACTCGACGCGGACGCCGAGCCGGATCGGGAGGTCGTGGTGCGCGGCGTACTGCTCGAGATAGGACGCCACCTCCTCCTTGCCGGGGAAGGACCAGCGGTCGCCGGGGAACGGCAGGCCCGGCAGGCCGTCGTACCCGGCGGGGGAGTAGAGCCGCAGGGTGTCCCACTGCTGGCGCCACTGGTCTCCGACGCGCGCGGCGCCGTCGAGGATGACGAACGTCCGGCCGAGCCGCTGGAGGTGGTGGCCGGTCGAGAGGCCGGCCTGGCCGGCGCCGACGACGACGGTCTCGACGTGGCCGGGGTTGGGTTGTGTGGTCATGGCCGTGACGCTAGGAGTCGGAGAACCCTTGCCGCGTCGGGCGATCTACCCATCCGAGGGACGGGCGCGATGGGTGGATCGGCCTACTCGTCGCCGCGCAGGGTGAAGGACCGAAGGCGGTCGCCCGCGAACCACACCGTCGCGAGGCTGATGAGCGCGGAGGCGACGAGGGCGTAGACGAGCCCGGTGTCCGGCACCGGCACGCGGGGGCTGATCTCGCCGGCGACCTCGCGACCCCATGAGCCGATGGCCAGCCAGCGGATGCCGTTGAGCACGTTGCCGAGCACGCTCTCCCACAGCAGCGCGAACAGCAGCCCGATCACCACGGCGTGCCGGGTCAGCGCCGCCAGGCCGAGGAAGAGAGCGGTGTACGTCGTCCCGGCGATGACGCCGCCGATGCCCCAGGCGAGGGCCTGACGGGCGTCGCCCGCGTCGATGACCAGGCCGCTGACCACGAGAGGCAGCACGCCGAGGCCCATCGTGGCGGCCCACGCGACGGCGTACTTGCTGCGCGCGATGGTGTGCCGGCTGATCGGCTTGGCCAGCAGGTAGACGACCGAGCCGTCGTCGATCTCGGGCCCGAGGACGGCCGCCGCCGCGAGCAGGGCGACGATCGGCAGGGCGAGGGTGAAGCCGAGCGACAAGATCGCCTCGTAGCCCGCGCCGGCCTCGGTCAGCGCGCGCACGACGGCGGACAGCGCGACGAGCAGGACGGGGATGACCAGCAGCACGACGCCGCGTCGGCGGCCGAAGAGGGCCTGCGCAGAGAGCCGCATGATCGTGGAGTTCATCGGCTGCTCAGCCTCCTACCAGGTAGGCGAAGACGCTCTCGAGCGACTCGTCGGTCGGGGTGAGCTCGAGGATGCGCACGCCGTGCTCACGGCTCAGGACGGGGAGCCGGTGGGCGAAGTCGCCGAAGTCGGAGACCGAGACGTCGACCCCGCCCTGGCCGCGCAGCGACACCGCGACGACGGAGGCCTCGGCGATCAGCGAGCTGGCGAGGGCCCGGTCGTCGTCGCTGACGACGACGTACTGCACCGGGCGGTCGGTCATCAGGCGCCGGATCTGGCCGAAGTCGCCGGAGGCGGCGTGCCGCCCGGAGACCACCACCTCGATCTGGCGGGCGACCTGCTCGACCTCCTCGAGGATGTGCGAGCTGAACAGCACGGTGCGCCCCTCGGCGCCCATCTGGCGCAGCAGCGTCATCAGGTGCAGGCGCTGGCGCGGGTCGACGCCGTTGAACGGCTCGTCGAGCAGCAGCACGCCCGGGTCGTGCACCAGCGCCGAGGCGAGCTTGACCCGCTGGCGCATGCCCTTGGAGTAGGTGCCGATCCGGCGCTCGGCGGGCTCGACCATGTCGACGATCGCGAGGGCCCGGTCGGTGGCCGCCCCGGGGTCGGCCAGCCCCTGGAGCTCGGCGTTGGCGCGGACGAACTGCCGGCCGGTGAGGTAGCCGAAGCTCACCTCCCGCTCGGGCACCAGCCCGATCGTGCGGTAGGCCTCGGTGTTGCGCCAGATCGGCTGCCCGTCGAGGGTGACGCTGCCCGCCGACGGCGAGAGGAAGCCGGACATCAGCGCGATCAGCGTGGTCTTGCCGGCGCCGTTGGGCCCGAGCAGGCCGGTGATGCCGGGACCGACGGTCATCGAGATGCCGTTGACGGCGACGACGTTGCCGTACCAGCGCGACGTGGTGTCGAGGACGATCGTGCTCATCGGCGCCTCACCGCCCCGCCAGCTTGCGGTAGCGCCACAGCAGCCCGCCGAGGCAGGCGGCGGCAAGGCCGAGGAACACCACGAGGTACGCCGCCTCCATGCCCGTGCTCGTCGGCGGGCTGAGCGGCTCGTCGGCGTCGCCCCAGGCGAAGGCGAGCCCCCGGTAGAGGGAGTACGGCGAGAACAGCCCGGCGACCTCGCCGACCGTGTCGTCGGACGCGAACTCGTAGGCGATGCCCTGCACGGCGGTGACGATGCCGTTGGCGATCAGCAGCACGGCGATCGTCGCCACGATCGCGAAGCCGCGTCGGGTCGACCAGCTGGAGAGCAGCGCCGCCGATGCCGGTCAGGGTGAGGGCGAGCAGCGAGGCCGAGGAGCGACGGCGATCGACGCGTCCTTGGTCTGCTCGCCGAAGTCGAGCTCGCCGAGCAGCGCGCCGACGTACATGATCAGCGAGCGGCAGCCACACGAAGACCAGCGTGGCGAGCAGCAGCGAGGTCCACCGGGCCAGCGCGTAGGTGCTCGCCCTGAGCGGCCGGGCGAGGTAGAGCGTGATGCTGCCGTGTCGCAGGTCGCGGGAGAACAGCACCGGCGCCTGGGCGGCCACGAAGATGCTGAGCAGCACCTGCGTGGTGGAGGCGTACTGCGCGTAGCCGATCGGGAGCTCGGTCGAGCGCCGACAGCACGATCAGGGCCCGACGAGGATGACCGCCGGGAGGAGGTTGAGGCCGAGCAGGATGAACGGCAGCACCTTGGACTTCGCCGGAGCGGCCGAGCCCGAAGGCGTTGCGGAAGCCCGGTGAAGATCAGGGCGCGCGCGATCGCGGCCTCGCCGAGCCGCGGACCGGTGTAGGGGCGGTAGCCGAGGTCGTGGATGACGCTGCGGCCCGGCGGGGTCATCGCGGCGGGGTCGACACCCGCTGGCGTCAGGTCACTCATCGGCGAACACGTCCTCGATGCGGCGGTGGTCGACCTGGAGGCGCACCAGGCCCGAGCCCGAGGTCGGCGGCGGTGTCGCGGATCAGGTCGTGGACGTCGGCGCGCGCCCGTCGGTCGGCCGTCGACGGTGAGCATGCGCGCCGCTGCGGCGCTGCCGCGACCCCGGCGCGCGACGAGCGCCGGCGACCATCCTCTCCGGTGCCGTCGTCGCCGAGCACCTCGACGAGGAGGTTGCCGGTGGCGTCGAGGAACTCGTCGGTGCGCGAGGCCCGGAGCAGCCGGCCGCCGTCGAGGACGACGACGTGGTCGCTGACCCGCTCGAGCTCGCCGAGCAGGTGGCTGGTGACGACCACCGCGATGCCGAAGTCGCGGCCGATGCGCTGCACCAGCCCGAGCATCTCGTCGCGGGCGGCCGGGTCGAGGCCGTTGGTGGGCTCGTCGAGGAAGACCAGCCGGGGGTCGTGGACGAGCGCCTGCGCGAGCTTGGCCTTCTGCTTCATGCCGGTGGAGTAGCCGCCCATCGGCCGGTAGCGCTCCTCGGCGAGCCCCACGTGGCGCAGCACCTCGGCCGCGCGCTCGCGGGCGGCGACGCGCGGCAGCCCCGACATCATCGCGAGGTGGACGACGAAGTCGCTCGCGCTCACGTCGGGTGGCAGGCAGTCGTGCTCGGGCAGGTAGCCGACCGCCGCCCGGATCGCCTCGCCCTCGGTGGCGATGTCGTGGCCGAGCACCTGCGCGCTGCCGCCGGTGGGCGGCACCAGGCCGAGCAGGATCTTGATCAGCGTCGACTTGCCGGCGCCGTTGGCGCCCGACCAGGCCGGTGATCCCGTCGCCGATCGTCGACCGTCAGCGCGTCGAGGGCGAGCACCGGACCGTAGTCCTTGGTCAGCCCTTCGGTGCGTACGGCGGAGGTCACGTCGGTCAGGCTAGCCGCGCGACCCGCTCGGCCGCCTCAGGGGATGTGAAGGTTCAGGGAAGGATCGGGGATCGACCCCGAGATCCGCCGGCTGCCCTCACACGAGCGAGCCGGGATCCTCGGGGACGTCGACGGACTGCTCGCGGAGGAGCTCGATGGGGACGATCTCGAGGGCGCGGGCGTTGGTGGCGGCGAGGATGACGGGTGCGGCGGCGCCGGCGTCGTACGACTGCAGCCAGCGCGCGGCGACGACGCACCACCGGTCGCCGGCGGTGAGGCCGGAGAAGTCCACTCGGGGCGCGGGGTGGACAGGTCGTTGCCGACCGAGCGCTGGTGGGCGAGGAACTCCTCGGTCATGACCGCGCAGACCGCGTGCAGGCCGACGTCCTCGGGACCGCACGCGCAGTCGCCGTCGCGGTAGAAGCCGGTGAGCGGATCCGTGCCACAGGGCTCGAGCGGTCCGCCGAGGACGTTGCGCTCCGTCATGGGAGCAGCGTGCCACGCGTGACACGCGGGCGGTAAGGCAAAGAATCGCGGATTCGCCTGCGACTGCGCTCGACGGCGACCTACCGTCGACATCTACGCCGCCGACCACCATGGGGGGTGAAACGCGCGTATGACCGTGGCGCCCTATGTCGCGAGCGAAGCGCTTGTCACCGCGCAGTCGTCCCACGACCACCAGGCGAAGCAGGCGCGTGAGCTTGCTGCGCGGTACGTCGACGCTGTCGGCGTCCGTGCGACGCTCACCGACCGGCTGTCCGCCCTCGAGCTGTTCGGCTGGCGCGTCCTCACCGACCGTCGCTGGCTCCACTCGGGCCGTTCGCGGATCGATGCCGTGCTGGTCGGACCGGGCGGTGTCGTGGTGCTCGACGCGCACGCGTGGGCGGCGGTCACCCAGCGCGAGGGCACCGTGTTCGACGGAGACGACTGCAAGGAGGCCGACGCCTCGGCGGTCCGCGCGATCACCGACAAGGTGCACGACGCCCTCACCGAGTTCGGCGTGACCCGGCAGGCTCTCTGGTCCGTCGTGGTGCTGGCAGGTCGCCACCACGAGGCGACGAGCCAGCAGGTGCATCTCGTGGGCGAGCACAACCTCGCGGCCTGGGTGGCGTCGCGACCGGCTCGCCTGGAGGACTCGGAGATCCAGGCCTTGGTCGCGGTCCTCGACCGCGAGCTTCCCGCTGCGGAGCCGGCCGACGAGCCGGCCAACCTGCTGGTGGGCCGCTGGCCGGCGTCCGCCGCGCCGCTCGACGTCCAGAAGCTCACGACGGCTCTCTTCCGCACCGCCACGGCGCGGCCGGTGGAGCGGTGGATGACGTTCCTCGACGAGGCGCAGCTCGCCCTGATCACGACGAGCTGGGACGGGCCGGCACGACTCACGGGCCCTGCGGGCACCGGCAAGACCGTCGTGGGGCTGCACCGCGCGGCGTACCTCGCGGAGCGCAACTCCGAGCCGGTCCTGTACGTCGCCGCGACCGCCGCGATGCCCGGGATCGCCGCGACGCTGATCGACCGGCTGACGCCCCAGGCGCGCGACAACGTCGTGTCCGTGTGCCTGCGCGACCTCGCGGTGGCCATCGTGCAGCAGGGCTCCGTGCACGTGAACCTCGACGACCGTCAGTCCGCGATCGCGTTCGTCTCGGCCTGGATGGCGTCAGGTCGCGGCGGCGCGCTGAGCCAGCTCGACGAGCGCCCCGGCTACTGGCAGGAGGAGATCGACCACGTCGTGAAGGCGCGGGGGATCACCGAGCTCGACGACTACCTGGCCCTCGAGCGCGACCCGCGCAGGATCCCGCTGGATGAGGGCCAGCGGACGGCCGTGTGGCGCGTGCTGGTCGAGTACAAGCGCCGGCTGACCAAGTCGAAGGTCCACGACCTCAACGACGTGCTGATCCTCGCCCGCGACCTCGTGCGGGGCGGTGTCGTCCGCCCGAGCTACAGCGCGGTCGTCGTCGACAACGTCGAGGACCTCCCGCTCGTCGCCCTCGAGCTCGTGCACCTTCTCGCCGGTGACGGCCCGGACCGCCTCCTCCTGATCGACGACGGACAGCAGGCGTCGTACGCCGGCGCCGACACGCTGGCCGCTGCGGGGATCACGCTCTCGGCACCCGCCTCGCAGCTGGCCGACGATCACCGGAGCAGCGGCGACGTGCTGCGCCTGGCGACCCGGATGATCGGCACCGACACCCACCTCGACGTCGAGGGGCTGCAGTCGGCGCACGTGTCGGCGACCCCCGTCCGTCGTCGGGGCGCCGTGCCCACCGTGGTCGACGCCACCGACCTCGGCGAGCTCGAGCGCGCCCTGGTCGTCCGGCTGACCGAGATCACCGACAGCGACACGTGGCAGGGCGAGGCCGCCGTGCTGGTCGCCACGGCGACGGACGTCGACCACCTGCGCACGGTGCTCATGCGGGCAGCGCTGCCGGTCGTCGACATCGCCGGGGTGGCACTCGCAGGAGACCGGATCGTGCTCGGCACCTTCGCCGAGGCCAAGGGCCTCTCCTTCGACCACGTCCTGATGCCTGGCCTGCGCGCGACGCCGAAGCGGTTGGCCGGCGAGCACGACGCCGCCTTCCTCGAGCGCAGCGAACGCCTGCGGCGGCTGCAGTACGTCGGCATCACGCGTGCCCGGCACGGTCTGTGGCTGGGCTACCTGCGCGACGCCGACGATGTCCCAGTCGACGTCCCAGTCGACGTCGCAGCTGATGTCCCAGTGATGCCAGTTGATGTCGCAGCTGATGTCGCAGGCGATCCTGACGCCATCGACCGGGCCGGCACCGACTCCACAGACTGACGCGCGCCGTGCGTCACCAGCACCCCGTCGCCCTGGCTGGAGGGCGGCGGGGTGCGCCCTTGTGAAGGGCAATTCCCTGGGTGGCGTGACGAGGCGACTCAGGTCCCGTGTGGGCAGGGGTGTTGGTTCGTAGCCTGCTCAGCATGGCCTTTGCCGCCTGCCCCCGTGCAGTGCCACTCCTTCTGGCCCTCCTCCTGGCGGCCTCGATCGCTACCGCCCAGGCTCCCGCGAGTGCCGCGCCGGTCCGCGCGACGTTTGCCCAGCCCGCCCCCGTCTACGTCGGCGACTTCCATGCGGGTGTCGCGAGCTCGGCGGCCGGCGTGGTGCTTCCCGCCGGGATGGAGGAAGAGTCGGTCGACTCGACGGCGACGTTCGGCCGTCCGGGTGTCGTGCTCGACGTCGATGTCGTCATCACGGGCCTCACCCACGCCGCGCCGTACGACCTGCAGCTGTTGCTGGTCGGCCCCGGCGGGGAGCAGTCGCTGCTGATGTCGGACCCGCCGAGCCCGAGCGGGGGGGTCAGCGGCATCAGCATCGGCTTCGACGACGAGAGCGAGGTGCTCTTCAACGACGCGACACCGCTGTCGAACGGGACGTTCTACCAGACCGAGGGCGTCTCAGGTGACCCCCAGATGCCGTTTCCGGCGCCTCCCGTCGAGTCCCCCGGCAACCTCAGCGTCTTCGACGGCACCGACGCGTCGGGGGAGTGGCACCTCTATGTCCACAACGCACGAGGGGTCGTCGGCGAGATCGCCGGCTGGGGTCTGCAGTTCCAGCTCGGCACGACGCCGTACCCCTCGACCCTGTCGGTCGCCGGCGTGGCCGGCCGGATCACCGATCTCAACGTCTCGCTCCTCGACATCGGGAGCACGTTCCCCGGCGATCTGGACGTGCTGCTGGTCGGTCCGCAGGGCCAGCGGGCGACGCTGATGTCCGACACGAGCGGCGAGCACGACGTCACCGGAGTCGACCTCGTGTTCGACGACAGCGTCACCCAGGGTCTTCCCGAGAGAGCCGTGCTGAGCTCGGGACGGTTCCATCCCACCGACTTCTTCGTGGCCGTCGAGGACACCTACCCCGGCCTCACGTCGGGCCCCGGGGGCCTGGCCAGCCTCGCGGTGTTCAACGGCACCGATCCCAACGGCGTGTGGTCGCTCTACGCGGTCGATGACAGCCCCAACGACTTCAACGAGATCCTCGGCGGCTGGTCACTGGACATCGAGGTGGACGACGGTGTGGCGCCGGCGCCTCCGGCTGTCATCGTCCCCCCGCCCCCCGTCAGCCACGACACCACCCCGCCGACGGCCAAGAAGCTCACGCCGCGCAGGAACGCCGTGGGAGTCACCGCCACGGCCAAGGTCACGGTGGTGGCGAGCGAGCAGCTCGCGCCCGCGTCGGTGACTCCACGCACCGTGCTGCTCGCGAGGGGCTCGACGAAGGTCAAGGCGACGGTCGCGCTCAAGCGAGGACGGATCGTCGTGCTCACGCCGAGGAAGCGACTTGCGGCGGGGTCCTACCAGGTCACCGTGTCCACGAAGGTCACCGACCTCGCCGGCAACTCCTTCGACGGGAAGGCGGCGAAGGGCGTCCAGACGCTGAGGTGGACGTTCAAGGTCTGACGCCTCGGACAGGCCCGGCAACTCACGCTCACGACGCCGTGATCGCGAGGCTGGCGGCCTCGATCGCCTCGGGGGACAGCACGTGCTCGATGGCCATGGCAGCAGCGCCGAGGACGCCGGCCTCCCCGCCGGCCCGCGAGGGGACGATGCTGAGGTGCTCGGTCGCCAGGGGCAGGGAGCGCTGGTAGACGACCTCGCGGATGCCGGCCAGCAGGTGCTCGCCGGCCGCGGCGAGCTGGCCGCCGATGACGACGACCGACGGGTTGATCAGGTTGACCATCGTGGCGACGACGTCGCCGATGTCGCGGCCTGCCTCGCGCACAACCGCGATCGGCGTCGCCGTCACCGGCCCGGACGAGGTCGACCACGTCCTGGCCGTTGCGGGCGTCGATGCCGCGAGCGCGCAGGGCAGTGGCCAGCGCCGGACCTGCCGCGACCGCCTCGAGGCAGCCGAGGTTGCCGCAGCGGCACTGGACGTCGCCGGCCCGGGCGACCCGCACGTGGCCGAGGTCGCCGGCGGTGCCCTGGGCCCCGCGCTGCAGCTGACCGCCGGAGACGATGCCGGCGCCGATGCCGGTGGCGACCTTGATAGCACGAGGTCGTCGACGTCGGCGCAGGTGGGCGTGCCGCTCGCCCAGCGCCATGATGTTCACGTCGTTGTCGATGAGCACCGGGACGGCGTAGTTGCGCTGGACGTGCCCGGGCACGTCGTAGCGGTCCCACCCCGGCATGATCGGCGGGTTGATCGGACGGCCGGTCGAGTGCTCGACCGGGCCGGGCAGGCCGATGCCGATGGCGGCGAGCTCGGCGGCCTTGCGGCGGTGCTTGCGCAGCAGCGCGCGCGACCACGTCCCGACCCAGCCGAGCACCCGCTCGGGCCCGTCGGCGACGTCGAGCTGGGCGCTGACCTCGCCGAGCACGCCGCCGGCGAGGTCGGCGAGCGCGGCGCGCGCGTGGGTGGCGCCGATGTCGACGCCGACGACCACCCGGGCCGCCGGGTTGAGCGCGAACAGCGATGGTGGCCGGCCGCCGGTCGACGGCGCGCCGCCGAACGGCGCGACCAGGCCGAGCCGCATCAGCACGTCGATCCGGGCGGCGATCGTCGACCTGGCGAGGCCGGTCGCCTCGGCGAGCTGCGGCGCGCGTCCACGGGCGGCCGTCGCGCAGCAGGTCGAAGACGTCGCTGGTTCGCACGCGCAGGAGTGAACCACGACGGCTTCTCCACGTCCAGCAAGCAACTTTTGGTGGATACTCGACAAAAGTGGGTGACGCGTGCCACAGTGCGCCGTGCAGCGACGTGACGACGGCCGCACGCCGGACCTGCCGCCACGCCGGTGCTGCGCGCCCGCGGCCTGACGAAGCGCTTCTTCGGCAACACGGTGCTGGCCGACGTGGACCTCGACCTGCACGCCGGCCAGGTGCACGGCCTGGTCGGCGAGAACGGCGCCGGCAAGTCGACGCTGATGAAGATCCTGGCCGGCGTCCACCAGCGCCGACGCGGGCACGCGTCGAGATCGACGGCGAGGAGTGTCGCTTCACGCCACCCGGTCCAGGCCCAGCACGCCGGCGTCTCCACGGTCTTCCAGGAGTTCAACCTCCTGCCCGAGCGCACCGTCGCCGAGAACATCTACCTCGGCCGCGAGCCGCGCCGCTGCGGCCTCGTCGACACCGGCCGGATGCAGCCGCGACACCGCAGGCGCTGCTCGACGGGCTCGGCGTGGACCGGCCTCACGCGCCGGCCGCGCGTGCGCGCCCTCTCGGTCGCCGAGCAGCAGATCGTCGAGATCGCCAAGGCGGTCAGCTACGACGCCCGGATCATCTCCATGGACGAGCCGACCGCGGCGCTGGCCGACCACGAGGTCGAGCTGCTCTACGCGATCATCGAGCGGCTCACCGGTCGCGGGCGTCGCGATCCTCTACGTCTCCCACCGGCTCAAGGAGATCTTCGACCTCTGCGACACGATCACCGTCCTCAAGGACGGCCGCCTGGTCGCCACCCGGCCGGCCGCCGAGCTCGACGACGCCGCGCTCGTGCGCCTGATGGTCGGCCGCCCGATCTCGTCGTTCTTCCCCGACCCGCTGCCGGCACCGAGGTCGGTGAGCCGCGGCTCGAGCTCCGCGGCGCCGGCAACGGGTACGTCGACGGCATCGACCTCACGCTCCGCGCCGGCGAGATCGTCGGCGTCGCCGGCCTTCAGGGCTCCGGCCGCACCGAGCTGCTCGAGGCGGTCTTCGGCGTCAACCCGTTCACCCGCGGCGAGCATGCGTCGTCGACGGCGACGAGGTGCGCGTCCGCTCCCCGCGCGCGGCGGTCCGCAGCCGGGCTCGCGATGATCACCGAGGACCGCAAGGCCACCGGGCTCGCCCTGCAACCAGACGATCCTCGACAACGCGCTCGCCGTCGTCCGCGCGGTCTTCCCGCGGTCGCACCGGCGCCGCACGCCGCGAGGTGCCCGGGGTGCTCTCCTCGCTCGCGGTCTCCGCCCGGGCGATGGACCAGGAGGTGCAGTTCCTCTCCGGCGGCAACCAGCAGAAGGTCGTGCTCGCCCGCTGGCTCGCCACCGAGCCGCGGGTCGTGCTCATGGACGAGCCGACGCGGGGCATCGACGTCGGCGCGAAGCACGCGATCTACGAGCTGATGCGCGCGCTCGCCGCGCAGGCGTCGCGGTGCTGATGGTGTCCAGCGAGCTGCCCGAGGTGATCGGCATGTCCGACCGCATCCTGGTGATGCAGGACGGCCGCATCGCCGGCGAGCTGCCCGCCGGGTCGACCGAGGAGCAGGTGCTCCGGATGGCCACCGGCGTCGACGAGTCCGAGGAGCTGGCCGCGATGAGCTCTCGACCGGCCGCCCGGCTCACCTCGACCGGCATCGTCTGCGTGCTGGTCCTGCTCTCCGTGGTCGTCGCCGCGATCCTCACGGCGATGCAGGGCCGCAACTTCTTCAGCTCGGCAACATCACGACATCCTCACCGCCACGAGCGTGCTCGGCTTCATCGCGATCGGGCAGACGCTGGTGATCCTGGTCGGCAGCCTCGACCTGTCGGTGCCGTACGTCGTCAGCCTGACCAGCCTGGTCGCCGGCGGGATCATGGCCGGCCAGAGCGGCAACGTCGTTCCCGGCGTCCTGGCCGCTCTCGGCGTCGCGGCCGTGATCGGGCTCGTCAACGGTCTGATCGTCAGCTGCTGCACGTCCACGGCTTCATCGCGACGCTCGGCATGGGCCTGGTCATCAGCGGCTACCTCGCCATCAACTACAAGGGCAGCCACGGATCCGCTCCGCGCGTCTTCCGGCTGATCGGCGCGACCCAGATCGGCCCGGTGCCGCTCTCGACGGTGATCATGCTGGCTGCGCAGCCGTCGCGATCGTGCTGCTGCGGCGTACCCGCGTCGGCCACAGCCTCTACGCCGTCGGCGGCAACGCCGAGGTGGCGCGGCTCTCCGGCATCCGCACCTCCGTGCCGGTCATCGTCGCGCACGTGCTGTGCTCGGTGCTGGCCGGCTTCGCCGGGCTGCTGCTCCTGGCGCGGCTCAGCGTCGGCAGCCCGACGATCGGCGCCCAGGGCGGCTACGACCTGATGTCGATCGCAGCCGTCGTCCTCGGCGGCACGGTGCTCGCGGGCGGCAAGGGCAACATCCTCGGAACCCTCGCCGGCGTCGCGCATCTTCGCGGTCATGGACAACGTGATGGACGTGATGTCGGTCAACTCGTTCCTCCAGGACGTGATCCGCGGCCTGGTGATCGTCGCGCGCCGTCGCGGTCTACTCCCGCCGCGACCTCGACAGCGACCGGCCCGGTTCGAGCGGCCCGGCGCCCTCGAAGCCGCCCTCCAGGAGGCGCGATGACGGACCTGACAGGTCCGCTCAGCAGCAGGCGCCCCCGCTGCCCGAGCACACCGCCGGCCTCGGAGGCCGGATCGCGGCCGGCGCCGCCACGCCCGGCGGCGCGATCTTCGTCCTGGTGATCGTGCTCACGGTGGCGACGATCATCGCCAATCCCAACTTCGGCGACCCCGGCGCGCTGATCCGCTTCGCCGGCCGCACCGCGGCGATCGCCATCGCCGCCATGGGGCAGTACTACGTGATCGTCTCCGGCGAGTTCGACCTCTCGATGGGCGCCGTCGTCACCGCGCAGGTCGTCATGGCCGGCAACCTCATCGGCCAGGACGAGGGCCGCATCCTCCCGGTGATGCTCCTGATGGTGGCGGTCGGCGTGCTCATCGGCGTCATCAACGGCCTGGTGACCACGCTGTTGAAGGTGCCGAGCTTCATCGTCACCCTCGGCATGATGCTGGCCCTCGCGGGCCTGGTCCGCTACCTCACCGGCGGCGCCGCCACCGGCAACCCGGTCGACTCGTTCCGCCAGATCGGGCGCGGCGGCATCGAGAACGTGCCGTTAAGCCGGATGGACTCCTCCCACTCGTCGCTGTCGTCGCCGGGTCGGCGCCGAACGCGCGCAGCTGGTACGGGCTGCTCGACCGCCCCGTGCCCACCTCGAGGCGGCCGTTGCTCACGATGTCGAGCGTCGCCGCACGCTCGGCGACACGGATGGGGTGGTTCAGTCGGCCGGGCAGCAGCGTGACGCCGAAGCCGATGCGGAGCGCGACGTGCGTGCGGCGATCGCGCCCGAGCATCGCGTCCGGCGCCGACGAGTGGGCGAACTGCTCGAGGAAGTGGTGCTCGACGATCCAGATGGTGTCGAAGCCCATCTGCTCGGCGAACACGGCCTGCTCGATGCAGGAACAGCGCCTCCGATCGCCACGGCGTCCGCGCGGGGTGCGACAGCACCCGCCACACGGCGTACGCCATCATGGCGTAAAGCAGCGTCCAGACGGGCCCGAACACGGCGTTCGGCGGGTTGAGCCACGGCTTGGTCAGCGAGGCGTACCACGGCGCGAGGTTGGGCGTCGTCGCAGCCGAACCGATGAGAGAGGCTGCGATCACGGGCCCTGCCGCCAGGATCGCCAGCAGCCAGGGCGAGCCCCGCCGTTCGCCGGGCCGTTCCGCGCCGGGCTGTTCCGTGATTGAACTCGCCATTGAACCCAGTCCTGTGGAAACCCAGCCTCGCGCGAAATCCAATTCGCCGTAGCGGGCCTTGTTCCGCGCCGCCGTTCGGCTACGAGCGGGCCGCGCGCCCCCGCCGGCCCGTCCGCTGGAGTTTCCGCCATGACCGAGCCCCCTGAGACCGCGCCCCGCTGGTCGCGCCGCACGCTTGCCGCGCAGGCCATGGGCGGCCGCGACGCCGCCACCGGCGCAGTCGTTCCGCCCATCCATGTGGCGACGACCTTTGTCCGCGATCCCGACAACCAGTACCGCGCCGGGTTCGTCTATGGCCGGCCCGACAACGCCACCGTGCGCGAGGCGGAGGCGGTCATCGCCATGCTGGAGGAGGCGCCGGCGGCGCTGCTGTTCTCCTCCGGCATGTCGGCGGCGACGTCGCTGTTCCTCGCGCTCGACGCCCGGCGACCACATCGTCGCGCCGACCGTGATGTACTGGGCGTTGCGCAACTGGCTGACGACCGAAGCGCGCGCGATGGGGGCTGAGACGAGCTTCGTCGATATGTCCGACCTCGCCGCGGCGCGCGCCGCGCATCAGGCCGGGACGCACCAAATTGATCTGGGTCGAGACGCCGTCCAATCCGCTCTGGACGATCGCGGATATCGCCGGCGCTGGCCGACGTCGCCCACGCCGCGGGGGCGCGGCTCGCGGTCGATTCGACCGCCGCCACGCCGGTCTTCACGCGTCCGCTGACCCTCGGCGCCGACATCGTGATGCACGCCGCCACCAAGGCGCTCAACGGCCATTCCGACGTCGTCGCCGGCGCGCTCGCGACGGCGCGGAGTGACGAGTTCTGGAGCCGCGTCGAGGACAACCGCGAGCATGCTCGGCGTGCATCCTCGGCCCGTTCGAGGCCTACCTGCTCATGCGCGGCATGCGCACCCTCGACCTGCGCGTGCGCGCGGCGTCGGCCGACGGCGCACGAACTCGCCCAGCGCTTCGCCAATCACCCGACGTGCGCGAGGTGCTCTATCCGGGCCTCGAGCCATCCCGGCCACGCCCTCGCGGCGCGGCAGATGAGGGGCGGCTTCGGCCATATGCTGTCGATCCGCGTCGCGCGGCGGCGAGGCGGCGGCGATCGCGGCAGCGGCCGGGTGGAGCTGTGGAAGCGCGCGACCTCGCTCGGCGGGGTCGAGAGCCTGATCGAGCACCGCGCCTCGATCGAAGGTCCGGGCTCGCCCTGCCCGCCGGACCTTCTGCGGCTCTCTGGCGGGGATCGAGGATGTCGAGGATCTCTACGCCGATCTCGCCGCCGCGCTGCGGGCCGCGCACGCGTGACCGCTTGTGGCGGCCGTCCGCGCTCGCTAATGAGGACGTCGGGTCGGCGCTGAAACGCAGCGACGAGTCGGCTAAGAACTTCGAGACGATCCCGTTCGACCTCATCGGCGGCGCCTGGGGCGGATCTGGTCCAGCGAGGCTCTTCATGCGCGCCGATTCTCGACGTCGTTCTGATCCTTCTGCAGTTCTACACCTGGGTGGTGATCGCCGCCGTCGTCGTGAGCTGGCTCATCGCGTTCAACGTCATCAACACGCGCAACGAGTTCGTCGCGATGATCGTGCGCGTCATCTATCAGCTGACCGAACCGCTGCTGCGGCCGATCAGGAACCTGATGCCGAATCTCGGCGGCCTCGACCTGTCGCCGCTGATCCTGCTGCTGCTCGTATTCTTCCTCCAGCGCGTCATCATCTACTACATCTATCCCAACGTGTTCTGAGGCGCCGCTTTCCGGCCTCGCTACGACGGAGGCATCCGCGCAGCCGGAATTGCTGCATTGTATGGTTGCGCGCGTCAGGGCGCGGTCGGATTCGACGACCGCAAGAGAGCCAGCGCCGGACAGCCGCTTCTTCGAGGACTTCGCCATTCGGCGAGAACCTTGCGCCATGCGACGCCGCGCACGATGACCACCGGCGACGCGGCCCTCTATATCGCGCTCTACGGCTCGCGCTTCGCCGTTCAATTCGTCCGACGAGTTCGCCTACCGGCTCAATCATCCGCGCGCGCCGATCGACGATCTGCTCGCCTTCCACATCGTGTTCGGCAAGAGCGTGCCCGACGTCTCGCTCAACGCCGTCGCCAATCTCGGCTACGCCGACGGGCGCTTCCTGCGAGCCCGTCTATCCCGGCGACACGCTGTAGCGCCGTCAGCGAAGTGATCGGACTGAAGCAGAATTCGAACGGCGAGACCGGCGCCGTCTACGTCCGCACGACCGGCCTCAAGCCGAGCGGCGAGCCGGTGCTGACCTACGTGCGCTGGGTGATGGTCAGAAAGCGCGATCGGCCGCGAAGGTCGAGGCGAGACGTTCCGGACCTGCCGGCGCGCGTCGATCCCGACAAGCTCGGCGCCGGCTGTCCCACCTTCGTCGCGCATCGCTACGATTCGCGCTCGCCGGCTCGCCGCATCGCTTCGGCGACTACGAGGTCGGCGAGAAGATCGACCATGTCGACGGCGTGACGGTGGAGGAGGCCGAGCACCAGCTCGCGACGCGCCTCTATCAGAACACGGCGAAGGTGCATTTCGACCAGCATGCTGCAGGCGCAGAGCCGCTTCAAGCGGCGGCTGATCTATGGCGGACATGTGATCTCGCTCGCCCGCGCCCTGTCCTTCAACGGCCTCGCCAACGCCTTCCATATCGCGGCGATCAACGGCGGCAGGCATGTCGCGCCGCTCTTCGCCGGCGGCACCGTCTATGCATGGAGCGAAATCTCGAGAAGGCGGACCTTCCCGGCCGCCACGACGTCGGCGCGCTGCGCGTCCGCACTGTCGCGGCGAGGGACAGGAGCTGCGCGGAATTTCCTTACAAGGGCGAGGACGGCGCCTATGACTCCGCGGTGATTCTCGATTTCGACTACTGGGCGTTGACGCCGCAAGAAGCGTGCGAGACGATCACGCGAGGCCGCAAGCCGCGCTTCGCCCCACGGCCCAAGCGAAAATCGGACATCGTCGCCGGCCACGAGATCGAAGGTCGGAATCAGGCTGCCGGTGATGACGAACATGCCCTGCCGCAGCGGCCGCCCGCGCGTGCCGACAGATTCGCGAGCCAGGCGAGCGCGCCGAATGGATCGTCGGGCCGGCCGCGCGGCTTTCTCGGCGCCGTTGATCGTCAGCACGCCTTCGACGTCGCCGAGGCCGCGCGCCGGATCGAACGGCCGCCATGGCGCCGGGCGACTACGCCGCCGCTCCAGGCGTTGTCGGCGATGAGCGACGTGGCGCGCGTCTCGCGATAGACCGCGCGGCGGTCCTCGATGATTTCGAAGGCCGGCGCGATCTCGGAGACGGCCGCCATCGCCTCCTCGGCCGAGATGCCCGTCCCGGACAGGTCGCGCCCGAGGCTGCACGGCGATCTCGCATTCGCCGCGCGGATTGACGTAGGCCGCAGTCGCCAGCTCCGCCGGCGAGGCAAAGACGCGCGAAGCGAAAATCGCGCCGCCGCAGGGATGGTCGATCCCCATCAGCGCCTGCATGACCTTGGTCGTCGTCGCGATCTTGACGCCCGCGATCGGGCCGAGCGAGGGATCGCGAGCCGATGGAACGCCTCCTGCGCATCGTAGGCTTCATCGATCGTCGCCGGCGCGAGCGCGTCAGGAAGATTGTCGAAGGCGCCGGCGCTCGCGATGCGCGCGCCAGAAGATAAGTCGGCGGCGTCGCTCGGCCCTGCTCATTCCGCGGCGCGCTTCTCGTCCGGCTCTCACCACCGTCGAGCTCGGACCGGCCTGGCGGGTCGAGGGCGCGGCGGCGGCGGGGTCGCGGCGCGCCGCCCGGCCGGGTAGGCGATGTCCGCGCCGCGCCGCGTCGATGAGAGCGTCGATTTCGGCGAGGCGCGCCTGCGCCTGCTCGCGCAGGGTACGGAACGCCTTGGCGCGCTGGCCGACGCGCTCGACGGCGACGCCCTTGAGCGCCGGCATCGGCAGGTCGCCAGGCCGCGCGGCGGCTCGAACGCCCCGCCGTTGCTTGCGCGAGCCACTGATCGAGCTTCTCGGCCGGCGACGATCGCCTTGTCGATGCCGCTGGCCAGCGCCTGCGCGACGCTTCGCAGCGCCGCGACGCGCTCGTCGGCGGTGGCGTCGGCGGCGGTGAGGGGCCCTGCCGGCGCAGCGCGTCGAGGATGTGCTGGGCCTGGCGGAAATGGTTGCTCGACCGGGGCGATCAGCGGCGGTCGGCAGCAGCGCCGACGTCGCGCATGATGACGCCGTCATAGATGAAGGGCGCCTCGGCGATTGTGGCGAAGCGCAGGGAGCTGCGGCGCGTTGGCGGCCGCCCGCTCGGCCTGGGCCGCCATGTCCTCGGTGAACAGGGCGCGCGCGTAGGCGTCGATGTCGGCCGGAGATCTCGGCCGCGGCCGCGGTCGCGACGTCGAGCGTCTGGGTGTCCGGCGCTCCGGGCCGGCATGGCCGTCCGCGCCGCGGCGCCGTGCGAGCGCGCCGAGCAGCGCCGGATGACGATGGCGAAGATCAGGATGGCGAGGCCGGCGAGCAGCCATTCCCAATTCGCTGCGACCCACGGCAAGAGGCGCTCGGTCAACGTCGCGGGATCGAAATTCATGAGTGGGTCCTGCGTGAATCAACGAGTGCATAGCGGACCGAGCCGGAAATCGCAAAACTGTTTAGCGACCGTCGGAGGACCGGAGCTGACGAGCCGATTCGCGACGGCCGATGCGCGGGTTCGCGGGACGGCCGGCGAGTCCTCGCGCGCCGAGCGCAGGGCGGCCCGCCTTTGCCGCATTGCGAAAGAACGCCGAGTTGGCTAGGGGAGCGCATGTATTTTGACCTGTTCCAGACAGGTGACGGATGGCCGAGACGCGAGCGCCGGTTGCGCGACCCCTGTCGCCGCATCTGCAGATCTATCGGTGGACATGGACGATGGCCATGTCCATCGCTCACCGCGTCACCGGCGCTGCGCTCTATGGCGGCGTCGCTGCTGCTCGCCGCCTGGCTGATCGCGGCCGCCTCCGGCCAGGCCGCGTTCGACCGGCGCAATGGCTGGCCGGAAGCTGGCTCGGCCGGCTCGTGCTGTTCGGCTACACCTACGCTCTGTTCCATCACATGGTCGGCGGCGTCCGCCACTTCATCTGGGACACGGGCCGCGGCTTCGAGCCGAGGCGCGGCATGAATCTCGCGCGCATGACGCCGTTCGTCGCCGCGCGCGCTGACGATCGTCGCCTGGATCGTCGGCTACGCGGCGCGCTGAGGGAGGGCGCGATGGCCACGGCTCCTCATCCGCACGCCGCTCGCCAGGTGCGCGGACTCGGCCCGGCCAGGTCCGGCACCGGCCATTTCTGGCTCCAGCGCCTGACCGCGGTCGCCAACCTCTTCCTCGCCTTCGCCTTCATCGCCATCCTCATCGTGCTGTCGGGCACGGGACTACGCCGGCGCCCGCGCGCTGCTGGCGCAGCCGCTGGTGGCGCTCGCTGCTGGCGCTGTTCGTCGTTTCCGGCGCGATCCACATGCGCATCGGCATGCAGGTGATCATCGAGGACTATGTGCATGGCGAGGGCGTGAAGGTGCTCGCGGCGCATGGCGAACACGTTTCTTCGCCATCGCGCGTCGGCGCCGCATCGCTTCTTCGCAATCCTCAAGCTCGCACTCGGGAACTGACGTCATGGCGGACGCGAACGGCAAGGCGAATGGCGGCAGGCGAATCGGCGCCGGCGCAGAACGGCAAGGCCTATCCGATCACCGATCACACCTACGACGTCGCCATCGTCGGCGCCGGCGGCGCCGGATTGCGCGCCGTCGTCGGCTGCGCCCAGGCGGGCTTGCGCACCGCCTGCATCACCAAGGTCTTTCCGACGCGCTCGCACACGGTCGCCGCCCAGGGCGGCGTCGCCGCGGCGCTCGCCAACATGGGCGCCGGACGACTGGAAATGGCACATGTACGACACCGTGAAGGGGTCGGACTGGCTCGGCGATCAGGACGCGATCGAGTATCTCTGCCGCAACGCGCCGGCGGCCGTCTATGAGCTCGAGCACTGGGGCGTGCCGTTCTCGCGCACCACCGACGGCAAGATCTATCAGCGCCCGTTCGGCGGCATGACGACCGACTACGGCAAGGGCCCGCCGGCGCAGCGCACCTGCGCCGCCGCCGACCGCACCGGCCACGCGATCCTGCATACGCTCTACGGCCAGGCGCTGCGCAACTCGCGCCGAGTTCTTCATCGAATATTTCGCCATCGACCTGATCATGGATCAGGAGGGGCGCTGCCGCGGCGTGATCGCGCTGAAGCTCGACGACGGCACGCTGCATCGCTTCCGCGCCAACATGACGATCCTCGCCACCGGCGGCTATGGCCGCGCCTATTTCTCGGCGACGTCGGCGCATACCTGCACCGGCGACGGCAACGCCATGGCGCTGCGCGCCGGCCTGCCGCTGCAGGACATGGAGTTCGTGCAGTTCCACCCGACCGGCATCTACGGCGCGGGCTGCCTGATCACCGAAGGCGCGCGCGGCGAAGGCGGCTATCTCACGAACGCCGAAGGCGAGCGCTTCATGGAGCGCTATGCGCCGTCAGTGAAGGATCTCGCGCCGCGCGACATGGTCTCGCGCGCCATGACGATGGAGATCCGCGAGGGACGCGGCGTCGGCAAGGGCAAGGACCACATCCATCTGCATCTCGATCATCTCGATCCGGCGATCCTGCATGAGCGCCTGCCCGGCATTTCGGAATCCGCCAAGATCTTCGCCGGCGTCGACGTGACGCGCGAGCCGATCCCGGTGCTGCCGACCGTGCACTACAACATGGGCGGCGTGCCGACGAACTATCACGGCGAGGTCGTGACCAAGAAGGGCGGCGATCCCGACGTGATCGTGCCCGGCCTGATGGCGATCGGCGAGGCGGCTTGCGTTTCGGTGCATGGCGCCAACCGCCTCGGCTCCAACTCGCTGATCGATCTCGTCGTGTTCGGCCGCGCCGCCGGCCAGCGCTGCGCCGAGATCCTCGACGCCGGGCGACAAGCAGGCGCCGATCTGCCGGCGGATTCCGCCGATATCGCGCTCTCGCGCCTCGATCGGTTCCGCTACGCCGACGGCGGCACGCCGACCGCCGAGCTGCGCCTCTCGATGCAGAAGACGATGCAGGAGGACTGCGCCGTCTATCGCACCGGCGAGACGCTGGAGAGCGGCCACGAGCGCATTCACGAGGTCTGGAAGCGGCAAGGACGACATCAAGGTCACCGATCGGTCGCTGATCTGGAATTCGGATCTCGTCGAGACGCTGGAGTTCGACAATCTCATCGTGCAGGCCGTCGTCACGATGGATTCCGCGCTCAACCGCACGGAATCGCGCGGCGC
>CAVYCK010000010.1:0-31540 GCA_963767095.1 uncultured Actinomycetota bacterium
GCCGTCGGGAGGGGCGGGAGGCGGCCCCGGGCTGCTCGACGGCCGGTGCCGCCCGCTCGGGGGCCGGCGACGCGGGAGCCGGGGCCGCGGGGGCGTCCCTGACTGCGCGCCGGGGTCGACGAGCGTCTCGATCCTCCAGTCGGCGCCGACGACGTCGATGGCGGCCTGACGCAGGATCTCGTCGCAGCCGCCGCTGAGGAAGGAGTCGCGGGCGCCCGCGTTGCTGAACCCGAGCGTGAGCACGTTGCCGTCGACGGAGACGACCTGGGAGTTCTGGGTCAGGTGCATCCACGCCACCCGCCGGCGGAGCTTGGTCGCCTCGACGATGTCGGGCCAGAGCCGGCGTACGTCGACCAGGCTCAGCCCGCCCGCCGGGGCGCCCGAGGGGGGCGGGCTGCCCGTGGGTGCGGGCTGGGGCGTCCGGGGCGCGCCGGTGGGTGCTGCGCGTCGCCGTTGCCGGGGCGGTCGCCGCCGCCGGCGCCGCGCCGCCCCCCCGGCTCGGCTTGCGCCGCCGCCGGCGGCGAGCGCGCGCCGTCGGCCGGGGTCGGCAGCGGTGGGCTGCCGCGGCGGCTGAACCGTGTCGCCGGCGGCGCCCGCCGGTCGGCGGGGGCGCCACCTGCGGGTTGACCGTCGCCGGGGCGCCGCTGATCGCCACCCGGCGCTCGAGCCGGTCGAGCCGGGCGAGGAGGCCGTCGGTCGAGTGGTCGGCGCCGGGAAGCAGCACGCGCGCGCAGACGAGCTCGAGGAGCAGCCGGGGTGCGGTGGCTCCGCGCATCTCGGTCAGGCCGGTGGCCACCAGGTCGGCGGCCCGGCTCAGCTCGACGCCGCCGTACCTCGCGGCCTGCGCGACCAGGCGCTCGCCCTGGTCCTCCGACACGTCGATGAGGCCGCTCGCCGGGGCGTCGGGGACGGCGGCCACGATGACGAGGTCGCGCAGGCGGCGCAGCAGGTCCTCGGCGAAGCGGCGCGGGTCCTGGCCGGTCTCGATCACCTTGTCGACGACACCGAAGACCGCCGCGCCGTCTCCGGCCGCGAAGGCCTCGACGACCTCGTCGAGCAGCGCGTCGGGGGTGTAGCCGAGCAGACCCGGTCGCCAGCCCGTGGGTGACGCCGTCGGGGCCGGAGCCGCCCATCAGCTGGTCGAGGACCGAGAGGGTGTCGCGCGCCGAGCCCCCCCCCGCGCGGACCACGAGCGGCAGCGCGGCCGGCTCGATCGGGACGCCCTCGCGCTCGCAGAGCTCGGAGAGGTAGGACGACAGCAGCCGCGGCGGGATCAGCCGGAACGGGTAGTGGTGCGTGCGCGACCTGATCGTCGGCAGCACCTTGTCGGGCTCGGTCGTGGCGAAGATGAACCGCAGGTGCGGCGGTGGCTCCTCGACCAGCTTGAGCAGGGCGTTGAAGCCCTGCGGCGTGACCATGTGGGCCTCGTCGATGATGTAGACCTTGTACTTGCTCGCCACCGGCGCGAAGAACGCCTTCTCGCGCAGGTCGCGGGCGTCGTCGACGCCGCCGTGGGAGGCCGCGTCGATCTCGATGACGTCGATCGAGCCCGGGCCGCCGCGGGCCAGGTCGCGGCAGCTGCGGCACTCGCCGCACGGATCGGCCACGGGAGCCAGCTCGCAGTTGAGCGCCCGGGCCAGGATGCGGGCCGAGGTGGTCTTGCCGCAGCCGCGCGGGCCGGAGAAGAGGTAGGCGTGGTTCACCCGGTTGTTGGCCAGCGCGGCCCGCAGCGGCTCCGTGACGTGGTCCTGACCGATCACCTCGGCGAACGTCTCGGGCCGGTAGCGGCGGTACAGCGCGAGGGGTGACTCCACCTCTGCACCCTAACCAGCGCGCCCCGACACCCCGACAGGGCGTCGCGGGCACCGACTGGTGCGGTGCCGTGGACGCTTGGTGCCGGGCTGGCCGCGCCTACCGGCTCACCCCGCGCAGTCAGAAGGGCCCCCCGCGTACCCGACAGAGCCTGCCTGCCCTTGCTGCCTTCCGGCCCTGGGGGATTCAGCTGGGTGTCGCCACGCGGGGGGTTGCCGGAAGTCTAGGCGAGCGTCGTACGTCGGCCCAACGCGAGGTCGGGTGCTGAGGTGGTGGCCCGGACAGCCACCTCAGCACACGACCCTCCGCCCATCCCGCAGGCACCGGCGATTTCACCGGCCCCGACGGTCGCAGGTACTCTCCTCGGCGGAGGATTCGCCTAGTGGCCTATGGCGCTCGCTTGGAAAGCGGGTTGGGTTAACAGCCCTCAGGGGTTCGAATCCCCTATCCTCCGCCATTCTCCCGGGTCGAGTGCGCTCGTGGTCGCACTCCGGGCGAGTCGCGCACTCGGACCACGATCAGTCGAGGTCCGGGTGCACCATCCACACGTTGGGCTCCCAGTACGCCGCGTGGTCACCCTCGCGGTCGACCTGGAGCGGCGCGAGACCCTCGGGGAAGACGTAGGACCCCGACTCGGGGAAGACCATCCCGGTCCACGACTCCCACTCGGAGACGGTGCCGGTGATCGCCATCGACCGCGGCAGCGGCGTCGGAGACGCGGGCGCCGAGCCGCTCGTGGACCCGCATCCACGGGTCGAGGAGCTGACCGTCCGCGCGACGCCAGGCGACGTACTGCTCGATCGGGGTGATCGGGTAGCGCTCCTTCCACGAGGGGCGCACCGGGGCGACCAGGTGGGTGAGGCCCTGGCGCCCGGCGATGGTGCGCATCGCACCGAGGATCTCGGCGGCCAGGCCCCTCAGCCGGCCCCCGCGCGGGGTCTCGGCGGCCAGCGCGCACAACGTGTTGGCGGCCGGCCGGTCCGCGGCGCCACCGAAGACGAGAGCCAGCGCCGCGTCGATCCCGTCGGGAAGGGTCGCGTCGTCGCCGTCCCAGTGGAACGCCCCGGTGTGGCCTTCAGCCACGACCTCGTCGGCCTCCTCGTCGTAGAGCACGAACTGGAGCTCGGGAATCTCGGTGTCGAGGCGGCCCCAGAACGCGTTGAGGACGTCGCCGTGGAGGTTGTACTCCGGCCATACCTCGGCCGAGTCGATGCCGCGCTCCCACAGGTCGGGGCGTTCGGCGGCGGTGTGGAGGGTCGGGCGCACAGGTGGATCCTCACAGGCGGAGCGGCGCGCGTCGCGCCCTTATTCGGCTGCGGATCCGGGTCCACAGGTCCTCGGCGGCGGGCCCGGACAGCTCGGAGCGCTCGATGTGACGTCCGGTCATCATCAGGAGCATCGCCTCGCCGGTGGCGTGCACCTCCGGTCCCTCGCCGTGGGTCCACGACATGTCGTCGGCGACCAGTCGCAGCCCGGAGATGCGAGAGCGTGCGCCGCCGCCCAGCGCCCAGGCCAGTGGCGGACCGAGCTGGGCGTGCCACGTCGCCGCGACGGCGTACGCCGTGCGGCGGGACCTCGCGGGCGAAGCCGAGCGGACGGCGGATGTCGTAGCCGTGCACGATCGCGTCAGAGAGTGCGGCGACGCGAGGGACGCCGATGGGCTTTGCGCCGCGCCGTGCATTGACCCGCAGCTGGTCGATGATCGACTCCCGCCCCGCGCCGGACCAGCGGCGGGCGGTCTGGGCGATGTAGCCGTTGATCGAGCCCGCGGGCGCGCACGAACGACGCGGCCATGTCGACGGGGTCGAGCACCGGCGCCCAGGCGAGGTGCGCCGCGACGTCGATGACCTTCCAGCCCTCGCACAGCGAGGCTGTCTCCCACTGCTCGTCGTCGAGGGTGAGCAGCAGGTCGATCAGCGCCTCGCGCTCGGTCCGGATCTGGTGGGCGAGCGTCATGAGGTCACCATGCCCATGAGGTCAAGGGTGCTCGGCCGCGCGGCGACGCGCCAGGAGCGGCCGCAACAGCGCGGCGACGACCAGGGCGGAGCCTCCGATCAGGCCGAGCCAGATGGCGTTGCGCCGGGTCTCGGCGAGGCGGTCGGCGGGCGGGACCGGTGCCGTGGCCCGCGGGTTGCGGTCGGGCTCCTCGGCGCTGGCGCGCACCTGTCCGCGCCGGCCCCGGCCGCAGCGGGCGCGCAAGGGCCTCGTCGGGTTGCACCACCCCGGCTCCGGTGAGGCTGTTCGGGACGGCGGCGGTGCCGTCGGCGGTCTGGACGAGGCGGGCGACGACCTGGCGGGCGTTCTGGCCGGGGTACGCCGCGCGCAGCATCGCCACGACGCCGGCCACCTCGGCGGCCGCCCACGACGTCGCGACCGCCGGGAGCACGCAGGTGCCCCCGGTGACGCTGGTCGTCACGGCGCCGTACGTCGGCGCGGCCACGTCGATGGCCGAGCTCTGCAGGACCGACCCGCGCACGTCGGTCTCGTCGTCGGCGTCGGGCACCCCACCGGTGGTCGCGCTGACGGCCAGCACGCCGTCGTACCCGGCCGGGAAGACGGCGTCCGCGGCGTCCTCGCCCGTGCGCACCTCGCCGAACTCGTCGAAGAGCGGCTCGCCGTCGGCAGGCCGGTTGCCGCTGCCGGCGACCAGCACCACGTCCTGGTCGAGCACCGCGCGGACGGCCGCCTCGAGCTCGTCGCTGGGCGGGACCACCAGCGCCACGGTCGCCACCCGGATGCCCAGCCGGACGGCGTTGCCGGCCACCCATCGCAGCCCTGCTGCGACCCGCTCGGTCTCCACCCCGACCTGTCCCTCGCCGGGTCGGGCGCTGTCGTAGACCCTCACGTCGACCACCTCGGCGCCCGGTGCGAAGCCCACGGGCAGCGGCTCCGGGCCGGTGCCACGCAGCGGGGCTGCGACCAGACCGGCCACGGCCGTGCCGTGGTAGTCGGCGATCTCCTTGCCGGTGCTGAACGACACGCGCTCGGCCACCGGCACGCGCGCCCCGTCGGCGACACCCGAGTCGACCACCGCGACGCGGACGCCCGCGCCGGCGACCTGCCCACGCCGGTCGAGGCGGGCCCAGGCGTCACGCATGCCGAGCAGGTCGTACGGCGCGCTCGCGGCGTCCGACTCGACCGGCTGGTCGTCGAGGCCGACCTGCGCGCAGTCGACGTCGGCCAGCGCGACCGCCCCGGTCGCCGGGCGCATCGCCGCGCCAGCACACCCGCGCCGAGCACACCCGCGGCGAGCACCACCGCGGCGACGAGGCTGCCTACTCGCACGACGCGGCCCCGGCGTCGCGGGTCGGTGGGCAGAGAGCGGCGTCCTGGCTGAGGGGCACACCGGCGCGGAAGAGCTCGACCCAGGTGTCGGGCACGACGGGTGCGTCGACTCCGGCATAGCCGAGCAGGCCCGCGGCACCGGGCCCGACGAGCTGGTAGGACTGCCCCTTGGCGTCCATCAGGAACGGCGAACCCGCCGTGCTGTCGGCCCAGTCGCCGGAGAGCACGTAGGCTCCCCGACCGGCGTCGACGCGCACCGACGTGGTGCCTGCGGCGACGGCCTCGGCCGAGGCGTCGCCGGTCGGGTCGGCGACCAGCTGCACGCGCGGAGTCTCGCCCGGGGCGACGTCGAGCTGGGCGCACTGCTCGCCGAGCTGCGGCTCGAGCAGCCCGGCGGGCCAGTGGGCCTCGCCGAACGTGGCAGGCCCACGCTCGACGTTGACGGACCCGTCGACGGACGTGCTCCGCGGGGTGTCGGGCGCGGGAAGGCTGCGGTAGACGGCGAGGGAGAACGGGTCGAGGTCGATCGGCTGGTCCGGACCCAGGAGCAGGGCCCCGCCGTCGTACGTCACGACGTCGCCGACCCGGGAGCCCGCCGGGAAGGTTGGAGGAGGCGGTGGCGTACGGCGCTCTGGTCGCCGACGCCCGTCGAGGCCGAACGAGTCGATGGCCAGGTCGCCGCCGGTGGGGAACAGTCCCAGGAAGGTCTCGCTCACCTCGGTGGCGTAGGCGCCCGCCTGGAGCCCCAGCGCGGTGAGCATGTTGTCGCGGGCGCCGGGGTCTCGCGGCAGCAGGTAGCGGTAGGCGCTGGGAGTGCCGCTGCCGGACGGGCGGGCCTGCGCGATCAGGTAGTAGGACGCCGCCCTCGCGGACCACCGAGCCCGCCGCGACCGTGCTCCGCACCGCCGGCTCGTCGGCGACGTCGAGGCGGAGACCGGTTGTCGGGCCGGTGCAGACGGTCCAGCCGTCCTCGATCAGTCGGTCGGCGTCAGGCGGGCTGGCCGGGGCGCCGAGGATGCCGATGTCACCGCCCACGACCTCCTCCTCGAGCGCCGACTGGGCGATGATGGTCGGCTCGACCCCGCTGCCGAGGATGAGCTTCGCGGAGGTGATGTTGATGACCGGACGGACGACGATCGGCGGCTCGTCGTCGGTGATGACGTAGGTCGGCGGCGGTCTCCTTGGAGACGAACAGACCGACCTTGGCCCAGTCGTCGGGGGTCTTCGTGGTGAAGATCCCGGCGATCGCGGCGCCGGCGATGAGCAGCACCGCGAGGGCCGCGCCGCCGACGATGACCCGTGCCGGTCGGGCCGGCTCGACCTCGCGTCCGCCGGGCGCGCCGGAGACGAACGCGGTGACCAGCCGTCGACGGCTGAACGCGTGGGCCTCGACCAGGTCGCGCTTGGTTGCCATGTCGTGTCTTCCGAGCTAGCCGCGGATCGACTCGAACAGGCCGGTGGCCACGACGACCAGGGGCAGCAGGGCCAGCAGGCAGATCGACTCGGCGACGTCGCCGAGCCGGCCGCGCCGGATGGAGGGCGACGAGGGCATCAGCGTCACGGCCAGCAGCACGGCGCCGGTCGTCGCGAGGGCGACCGCGGTGGTGGGCCGCCACTCGGGGTGCAGCCACAGGACGGCGACAGCGGTGGCCGCGCAGGCCCAGGACACCCGGAGACCAGGCCCGACGAGAACCTCGGCCCCCGTGCGGTACTGCCGGGTCCGCAGCATGACGACCAGGCAGCACACGACCGACAGCAGCGTGCCGGCGAGACCGAGGGACACCGCGATCGGCCCGATCAGCACGAGCAGGAGGCCGACCGTCGCGGAGATCGCGACGAGGATCTCGTGGGCGGTGCGCGCGTCGGCCGCGACCTGGGCGGCGTCGATGTCGTCGGGGTCGGCGGTGATGTCGGCGTCGCTGAACAGCTGGTCGACCCGCGTGCCGGTGGCACCCAGCGCCATCCACGGGAAGACGCTGCCGACGATCACGACCAGCACCAGCGTCGTCGTCAGCACCTCGGCGTAGCCGACGTCGACGGCGCGCAGCACCAGCCCGGTGGTCAGGAACACGGCGCCGACGACCACCGGCGGGATCATCAGGGTGCGTCCCTCGCCGAGCCCGACGAGGCAGACGAGCCCCGCGAGGATCACTCCCGTGGCGGCGTACAGGAGCGGGAGGTCGAACAGGTCGCCGTCGGGGGCGAGCATCAGCCCGGCGACCACGGCGTAGCCGCAGCCCATCCACGCCGACGGCGACAGCCGCCTCGGGCTCGTGCTGCGCACGCGAGAGGACGACGGCCCCGGTGACCAGCCCGCCGGCGACCAGCGCGGCCGCGACGGCGGCGAGCCTGCTGTCCTGGATGAGCAGGGCCACCGCTCCGAGGGCGAGCAGCAGGGCGGCTGCGCAGAGCGCCGTACGCCGACCCGACGCCGGCTGCCAGGGTTTGAGGTCGCGCTCGACGACGTCGGTCATCGCCTCGACCACGTCGTCGTAGACGCGCGGGACCGGCTCGTCGACTCCGGCGGACACGGTGATCAGCCCGCCGTCCTCGACACCCTGGATGATCAGGCCGGCGTCACCCGCGAGCGCGCGGCCCTCGGCCGTGAGGAGGTGGTAGCCGCCGTAGACCGTCGCACCGTCGAGCAGGCCGACGCTGCGGGCCAGCTCGGGGACCAGCTCGGCCACCGGGACGGCGCCAGGGAGCACGAGGTCGACCCGACGCGAGCCCGAGGCGACGGTGACCCTGACCAGGCTCGAGGGGCCCGACGCGCTCGTCGGCGCTTGGCTCATCGAATCCATCCATTCCCGAAGTGGCGGTCGTGCCCTGTGGGCGTCAGGCGCGAGGCTACCTCCCGCCCGCGCTGGTCCGAGGGCTGTGCCCGACCAGCCGCGGGCCTCGTCAGTCGATCACTCCGGGCGCGGCCCCGTCGTCGTCGATCCAGTCGCTGGTCTCCGCGATGGAGTCCAGGCGGTCACGGCGCTCGTCCGCCTCGTCCTTGGTACGCCGCCCGCCGGCTCCGGCTGCTCCGCGACCGGCCGCCTTGCCCGCGCTCGTCGCCCCGCCACGGCCGCCGGCCGCACCGCGGCCTCCCGCACGTCCTGCCGTGGCACCCGTGCCGCGGGCACCGCCTCGACCGGTCGCTCCCGCGGCGCCGCCGCGAGCCGTCGAGCCGCTGGCCGGGGCGCCGGCGGCGCCGCGGCCCAAGGCACCCGAGGCGCTCGTTCGCCCCGTGGCCCCGAGGGCGTTGGGAGCCGAACCACGAGGTACGCCGATGCCGACGGCGCCCTTGATGGCGCCGGTCAGCCCACCGGTCATGGCTCCGCCGACCAGGCCGCCGGCCAGCGCGCCCGTGATCGGACCGGGGCCACTCGGACCAGGAGCTGTGGGCGTCGTGACCGAGCCCGGCGGCAGGCCGGCTCCTGACGGTGCGGCGCCTCCGGGTGTCGGCCCCGGCAGAGGCCCCGACGGGCCCAGCGGCCCTCCCGGACCCGGCGTCGGGTGGGTCGGCGTGGTCGGCCAGGTCGGGTCGTCCGGGTCGGAACCTGGGGGCGGCCAGTCCCGCGGCGGCGGCTCCGCGGTCGGCGGCCAACCGGGGGGCGGAGGCGGTCGCGGCGGCTCCCACGGGACGTCGCCGTCCGGTGGCTTCGGCGCCCAGCCGGGGCCACCTCCGCTCGGACCTCCGCTCGGACCTCCGCCCGGCGGGGCGACGCCCCCGCCGGGCCCGCCCGTGCCACCGCCGCCACCACCAGTGCCGCCGTCGTCGGCATAGGGGTTGGGCGGGGGCTCCATGCCGTGCACCTGGGACAGGGTCACCGACGACTGGTAGTACTGCTTGTCGACCGCGGCCAGCGCCTTGGCGAAGGCCGTCTCGCGGGCGGTGAACTCGGCGTTGTACTGGTCGGCCTTGCCGTTGTGGTCCAGGCGCTGCTGCTCCTCGGACTTCGCGGCGTTCGGGTCGTAGCTGAACGAGCCCGGGTCCTGCTGCGTCTGCGGGTGGTCCTCGAGGACCTGCCCGGCGTCCCAGAACGCCGATGCTGCCGCCGAGAGCGCCTCACCGGCCTTGTCGAGGTCCTGCTGCTGCTGGTCCATCTTGTCGGCCAGCCGCAGGAACGCGTCGTGCGCCGCGTTGGGCGTCGAGCCCGTGATGCCGTAGTCCCCCAGCCGAGGGGCCACCTCGCGCAGGCCCTCCATGACCCACTTGACGTCGAGCCCCTGGTAGGACCAGTCGAGCGCCTTGCCGACGGCCGGGTTGAAGTCGGCGCGCGTCAACGCCTCGCGCAGCTTCTTCTCGTTGGGTCCCATCACACCCCCTCCGATGCGCCGAAGCCGTCGGTGCTCGTCGCGGTAGTGCTGCCGCCGCTCCTCGAGCCCGGGAAGGTGCGACTGGGCCGTGAGGTTCTCGACGGCCTGCCGGTAGGCCACGAAGTCGCGCATGCTGAGCGCGTCGACGTCGTCGAAGGCCTCCTGGGCCCGCACCAGGTTGGTGTAGAAGGTGTCGATGCACTCGATGACCGCCTTGACGGTCTCGAGCATGACGCCGTGTGCCTTCTGGTGATGGCTCTGCAGCATCGGCGAGTGGTCGAAGGCGCCGAACTCCGGCATCGAGCCTCCGATGGACTCGAAGTCGCCGGTGTCGAGCGAGTCGCGGAGCCGGATCAGGTCGGCCCGCAGCTGGGACATCGCGTCGATGTTCAGCTGGATCTCGTCGGCGAACACGCGGGTTCCTCCTGCGCAGGATCGGGTCTGGAGACCCGACCAGGGCCGGCGCCCGGGAGGTCACCCGGCGCCGACCCCAATCGGATCAGAAGTCGAAGTTCGCGGCGTTCTTCAGGTCGACCGCGCGGAACTCCGCGTTGGACTGGTGGACGCCCTGGCCGGCCTTGTCGAGCAGGTCCTTCATCTCCGTCATCGCGAAGTCCCAGGTCTGCTTCATCTCGGCGAACGCCTGCTTGGTCTCACCGTCCCACTGGTTGACCAGCGGGGTGAGGTCGCCGATCAGGTCGTCGAGGACGCGGTCGATCTTGTCGACGACGCGCTTCACGCCGACGGCTGCGTTGTCGAGGGCGGCGTGGTCGACGCGGAGTCCGTCGAGCTTTCCGTCAAAGGTCATGGTCTTCAGCTTTCTTGGTCAGTGGGTTGGTGGAGTGGGTGCGGACTCAGAAGTCGCGCACGCCCTCCATCTGGGAGCGGATGGAGTTGACGGAGGAGGCCGCCGTCTCGTCGGAGGTGGTGAGGGACTTCTCGGTCTCGTCGAGGCTCGCCTCGAACCGCTCCAGGGTCATCACGATGGCGCCCTGCTTCTCGTCCCATGCCGTGTTGAGGATGCCGAACGCCTGCGCGCCCGCCCCGCCCCACTTGCCCTGCATCTGGTTGATCTCGCCCTGCAGCTCGTTGCTCAGCCGCCGGAGCTCGACCTTGGCCTCGGCGAGGAGCTGACCGGTTGTCTTGATCGTTCCTTCGCCGAAACCCACGCGGTTGTTGCTCATGAGGTTCTCTCTTCCTGTCCCCCGGTTCGTAGCTCCCCGAGGTGCTCGATGTCGCTTGCCCTTGCCTTCTCCGCCCTGACGGCGCCTGCCCTTTCGCCGACCTGTGCCGTTGAGCGATCCGGCTGACGGTCACGACCTCCGGACAACGACAGACCTACCCGGCTCGGCACCGGCCAAACCTCGGACGTCCGTCCCTGTGGATGAGCACCGTCGCCCGAGCCGGCGCTGGTCCGGCCAGCGTACGTCGGAATCGCAGGACGCGGGGACTCCCGTGGATGTCCCGGTCGCCCGGGTAGACCAACGGGCAAGCCCGACGCCGCTCAGCCGCCCGGACCGTTGGCGGACGTCAGCTCCCACAGCGCCAGGAAGAGCCCCGACGTCACCACGATCGAGGCGATCGCGGCGGCACCTGCCACCGACTCGGCGACCTCGGCACGTCGTGACCACCAGGCCGAGCGCCAGCCCCGGCCGGTGGCGATCGCGGCCGCGAGCACCAGCACCGCCAGGCCGCCGGCCACCGCGGCGACCAGGACGAGTCGATCGGCGGCCGGTCCGGCCAGCAGCTCGCGGGTCAGCACCGCCCAGCAGAACAGACCGGCGATCCTCAGGAGCGCACGCGCTGCGACGTGCCGATAGCTGCGAGCCACCAGCAGCAGCGACGCGCCGACGAGGAAGACCATGCAGAGGGCACCGATCCGGTCGACGTCGTCGGCCTCGGCGATGAGCAGCTGGGGAGCGACGACGAACGTGACGCCGGCGACGGCGGCGCAGGCCGCGGTCGTCGTCCGGGCGCCGTGCCGGGCCACGGCGGCGACGCCGTCCAGGGAGACCACCGTGCGGCCCCGCCGGCCTCGCGGCCGCTCGCGCGCCGACCACGCCGAGGCGGCGAGGCGCTCGACGTCGACGAGGTGGTGGTCGGGGACGTCGACGGCCAGCATCGGCACGAAGCGGCTGGCCAGCATCGCCGTCAGCAGCAGCACCGACCACACCAGCGCGGGACTTCCGCCGACCAGCGCAGCCAGCGCCGGCACCACGAAGACGACGCTGCCGGCCACGATCCAGACGACCAGTCCTTCGTCCGGTCCGGCCGCGAGGGCCCGGGCGAGCCCGGCGGTGACCGCCGCCGCGAGTGCTGCCCCGCCGACGATCGTGGGAAGGTGCAGGGGGTCGGGATCCCAGAGGAGGGCGTACGCCGCCGCGCCCGCGAACGCCGGCGCCGTGACAGCGCGCAGGCGGGCGAAGCGCCCGACGGGGAGCACCCCGACCATGGCGGCTCCGAGGAGGACGAGCACGACCGGCGTACGCAGGTCGGCGGTCCCGGTCGGACCGGTGAGCCAGCCGGCCAGCACCGCCGCCGCTGCCGCAACGGCGAACCACCCGACCGCGACCGGACCCGGCTCGCCGGCCGTCGTACGCCGAGGGGCGGCGCTGGTCCGGCGGGGCGGGCGCTGGGCGCCCGTCGTCGCCACGAGGACCGTCCCGGTCTCGATGCCGCCGTCGGCCAGCGCGAGATCCGGGGGGAGGGCCGCTCCGGTGCGCGTGAAGAGGAGTGGCACGGATCCGAGGCCCGATCGCTCGGCGTACTCCCGGGCGACGTCCCACGTCGAGGCTCCCGCCGGCACGAGGAGGTCGAGCACGCCGAGGGGTCCGTGCACGCTCAGCGCCACCGCGCTGCCGGGCGGATGACCCGGTGATCGTGCCGAGCGGTCGGCCACCTCGTCCCCTTCGTCGCGGTTCGACCCAGGTCAAGCAGGGTAGTCGTTGATCGGGAGCGGCCCCTGTCGGCGGGCACTGCCAGGGTCGGGCCACCGTAGGATCGACCGACGGATCGGGACGGACAGGGGACGCATGAGCACGACGCTGCGGGGCACCCGCCACGACGAGCCTGAGCTCCCCTCCGGCCGCATCCAGCTGCAGCCGCCGCCGGCCCTGGAGCAGCACGAGGGCGCCAGTGGCGTCCTCATGAACGCCATCCCCATGCTCGGCAGCCTCGGGTCGATCGTCCTGGTGGCGACGATGGGCGGCGGCCAGAACGGCGGGCGCAGCTACATCGCGGCCGGCATGTTCCTCTTCGCGACCCTGGGGTTCATCGTCGTCCAGCTGGACCGGCAGCGGAAGCAGCGAGCGCAGCAGGTGACCGGATCGCGCACCGAGTACCTCCGCTACCTCGCCGGCGTCCGCAAGATCGCCCGGGAGTCGGCCGACCAGCAGCGCCGCGCACTCACCTGGCACCACCCGGAGCCGGCGGCACTCCCGGCCCTCGCCGAGGAGCGCTCCCGGGTCTGGGAGCACACGACCGGCGACCCCGGCTTCCTGCACGTCCGCTACGGCCTGTGCGCACAACCGCTCTCGGTCGACCTGGTGCCGCCGGACAGCACGCCGATCGACCAGGTCGACCCCGCGGCCGCATCGGCGCTGCACCGCCTGCTCGTCGTCCACCGCATCCAGCCCAACCTCCCCGCGAGCATCGACCTGCGGGCCTTCGACGGCATCGAGGTGTGCGGCCCCGAGGAGCAGGCGCGTTCGATGGCCCGGGCGCTCGTCTGCTCGGCCACGGCGTTCCACTCCCCGAGCCACCTGATCGTCGCCGTGCTCTGCAGCGAGCAGAACCTCGCCCAGTGGGACTGGGTCAAGTGGCTGCCCCACGCCCAGAGCGCCGAGCAGAGCGATGCCGTCGGCCCGACCCGCATGGTCACGACCTCGCTCGCCGACCTCGCCACGATCCTGCCGCCCGACCTGAGTGACCGACCGCGCTTCGGTGCCGACGAGCGGCCGGCGTCGCCGCACATCCTCCTGGTCGTCGACGGCGGGCACCTCCCTCCCGGCAACCACGTGATCCCACCCGACGGCCTGCACGGCGTCACCCTCATCGACCTCCCGAGTCGCTGGGACCAGCTCGACGACGCCTCGCGGCTCCGGCTCGAGATCGACGACCCCGAGACCGACCGCGTCGCGGCGGCCCGCGTGGCGGCGTACGCCGGCAAGGTCCCGATCCAGGCGCTGCGCGTGCGTGAGGCGCCGGTCGTCGCACTCGGCGACCAGTGCGACCTCGCCACCGCCGAGGCGTTCGCCCGTCGGCTGACGCCGCTGCACACCGTGGCCGCCGGAGGCAGCGGCACCTCCGACGAGTCCGCCGACGAGATCACCGGTCCGGCCGACTTCATGGACCTGCTCGGGCTCGGCGACGTCCACCACGTCGACCCCGTGGCCTCCTGGCGTCCGCGGCCCGCCCGCGACCGGCTCCGCGTGCCGATCGGGCTCGGTGAGGGCGGCGGGCTGGTGCACCTCGACATCAAGGAGTCTGCCCAGCAGGGCATGGGCCCGCACGGTCTGGTGATCGGGGCGACCGGCTCGGGCAAGTCGGAGTTCCTGCGCACCCTGGTCCTCGGGCTCGCGCTGACACACTCGCCCGAGCAGCTCAACATGGTGCTGGTCGACTTCAAGGGCGGTGCGACCTTCTCCGGGATGTCGCAGCTGCCGCACGTCTCCGCCGTGATCACCAACCTCGCCCAGGAGCTCACCCTGGTCGACCGGATGCAGGACGCGCTGTCGGGCGAGATGGTGCGCCGCCAGGAGCTGCTCCGAGAAGCCGGCAACTACGCCTCGATCCGCGACTACGAGAAGGCCAGGGCTGCGGGTGAGCCACTCACCCCGATGCCGTCGCTGTTCCTCGTCGTCGACGAGTTCTCCGAGATGCTGTCGGCGAAGCCGGAGTTCATCGACCTCTTCGTCGCCATCGGCCGACTGGGCCGGTCGCTCGGCCTCCACCTCCTGCTCGCCTCGCAGCGGTTGGAGGAGGGGCGGCTGCGCGGGCTCGAGTCGCACCTGTCGTACCGCGTCGGGCTGCGCACCTTCAGCGCCCAGGAGTCGCGCTCGGTGCTCGGCGTTCCCGACGCCTACGAGCTGCCGCCCGTTCCGGGCCTCGGCTACCTCAAGCCCGACCCGACCACGCTGATGAAGTTCAAGGCGGCCTACGTCTCCGGGCCGCCGGCCACGACCCGACCGCGGATCCGGCGCGACGAGGGCGGCCACGTGCAGGGCATCCTGCCCTTCACGATCGCCGAGGTGCAGGCCGTCGAACCGGTCGACCCCGAGCCGGAGGCCGAGGCCGGACCGGCCGCCCCGCAGGGTGAGGAGCGCAGCCTCCTCGAGGTGGCGGTCGACCACATGGTCGGGCAGGGGCCGCCGGCCCACCAGGTGTGGCTGCCGCCGCTCGACGTCCCCGACACCCTCGACGAGCTGATGCCGCGACCTCGCCGAGGACCCCGAGCTCGGGCTGGTCTCGCCGCACTGGCGCGCACAGGGCGGACTGGTGATCCCGCTCGGCACCGTCGACCGGCCTCGCGAGCAGCGCCGCGACACCCTCACGATCAACCTCACCGGCGCGGGAGGTCACGTCACCGTCGTCGGTGGTCCGCGCAGCGGCAAGAGCACGCTGCTGCGCACCATCGTCACGAGCATGTCGCTGACCACGACGCCGCTGGAGTCGCAGTTCTTCGTGCTCGACTTCGGCGGCGGCACGTTCGCCCCGCTGGCCAGGCTTCCCCACGTCGCCGGGGTGGGCACCCGGTCCGAGCCCGACGTCGTACGCCGCATCCTGGCCGAGGTGACCGGCGTGGTCGACCGTCGCGAGGCCTACTTCCGGGCGCAGGGCATCGACTCCATCGAGACCTATCGGTCCAGACGCCGGCAGGGTCGCGCCGACGACGGCTACGGCGACGTGTTCCTGGTCGTCGACGGCTGGAGCACCCTGCGCGCCGACTTCGACGACCTCGAGCTCGAGCTGCAGCAGCTGGCTGCCCGCGGGCTCACCTTCGGCCTGCACATCGTCGCCGCGGCGGGCCGCTGGGCCGACTACCGCGCCGCGATGCGCGACGTCTTCGGCACCCGCCTCGAGCTGCGCCTCGGCGACCCCGTCGACTCCGAGGTCGACCGCAAGATCGCCGCCCTGGTGCCGACCGGCCGTCCTGGACGCGGGCTGGTGCCCGGCAAGCTGCACTTCCTCGCGCGCGCTGCCACGCGTCGACGGCAGCCCCGACCCCGCCACCGTCGGCGACGGCGTCGACGACCTGGTCAAGCGCAGCGACACCGCGTGGCGCGGGCAGCGCGGCCCCAAGCTGCGACTGCTGCCCGAGCTCATCACCCTCGACGCGGTGCGTGCGCAGGCGAAGGAGCAGCAGCTCGGCGAGCGCCTGCTGCTGCTCGGCGTCGACGAGAAGGAGCTCGCGCCGCTCGGGCTCGACATGGACGTCGAGGCACACCTACTGGTCTACGGCGACAGCCAGTCGGGCAAGAGCGCCCTGCTGCGCGCGCTGATCCGCGAGATCATCCGCACGCGCTCGCCCAAGCAGGCCCAGCTGGTCGTGGTCGACTACCGGCGCTCGCTGCTCGGCGAGGTGCCCGAGGAGTACCAGCTCAACTACCTCACCTCGGCCGCCCAGGCCGGCCCGGCCCTACGTGATCTCGGCACCTACCTGGAGAGCCGCATCCCCGGGCCGGACGTGACCCCCGAGCAGCTCCGCAACCGGTCCTGGTGGACCGGTGCCGAGGCGTTCGTGCTCGTCGACGACTACGACCTCGTCGCCACCCAGCAGAGCTCACCGGTAGCCGTTCTGCAGCCGCTGATGGCGCAGGCCCGCGACGTCGGACTCCACGTCGTGGTGGCCCGCCGCTCGGGCGGCGCCTCGCGGGCGTCGTACGAGCCGGTGATCCAGTCGCTGCGCGACCTCGCCATGCCGGGCATCATGCTGTCGGGCAGCCCCGACGAGGGGCCGCTGCTCGGCAAGCTCCGCCCCCAGCACGCGCCGCCGGGCCGTGGCCGGATGCTGTCCCGGTCCCGCGGCGTCGACAGCCTGCAGCTCGCCTGGACCGACCCCAAGCTGTAGCGGGTGGGGCGCCGCTGTCGGTTACCTGCGGCCGGAGCCGAACATCCCGCGCGCGATCTCGCGGGCGGCGGTGCGCATGAAGTCCTTGAAGGCGCCGGACTGGACGACGTCGCTGACGATGCCGCCGTCGTCCTTCTGCTGAGCGGTCTTCTTGGTCGCCGCCTTCGCCTCCTTCTCGGCCGCCGCGCGGTCGAGCTTGGCCTGGCGCTGCTGCTCGGCGTACGCCGCGTCCTCGGCCGCCTTGCGAGCGCCCTCCTCGAGCTTGGCCGCGAGCTTCTCGCGGGCCGAGTCGCGGTCGACGGTCTCGGCGTACTTCGCGTACCTCGGGCTGGCCTCGACGGCCCGCTGCATCGCGGCGGCGTCGGCCGGGCCCATCAGCGACTCGGGAGCCCGCAGCCTCGTCCAGGCGACGGGGGTGGGAGCGCCGCGCTCGTTCATCACGGTGACGACGGCCTCGCCGATGCCGAGGCTGGTGATGACCTCACCCAGGTCGTCGTACCCGCTCGTGGGATAGGTGTTCACCGTGGCCTTGAGGGCCTTGGCGTCGTTGGGCGTGTGCGCGCGCAGCTGGTGCTGCACCCGGGAGCCGAGCTGCGCGAGCACGTCGTCGGGCACGTCGGTCGGGCTCTGGGTGACGAAGAAGACGCCGACGCCCTTCGACCGGATCAGCCGCACCGTCTGGGCGATCTGGTCGAGGAAGGCCTTGGAGGCATCGTTGAAGAGCAGGTGCGCCTCGTCGAAGAAGAAGACCAGCTTCGGTCGGTCGATGTCCCCGACCTCGGGCAGGTCGTGGAAGAGATCGGCGAGCAGCCACATCAGGAACGTCGAGAAGACGGCCGGACGGTCCTGGAGGTTGGGCAGCTCGACCAGCGAGATCGAGGCCCTTCCCCTCGGGGGTGACCTGGAGAAGGTCGGCCGACTCGAACTCCGGCTCGCCGAAGAACGCCTCGGCACCCTGGTCCTGGAAGGCGATCAGCTCGCGCAGGATCACGCCTGCCGTCGCGGTCGACAGGCCGCCCAGCGTCTTCAGGTCGGCCTTGCCCTCCGCGGACGTCAGGAAGCCGACGACCGCGCGGAGGTCGGCGAGGTCGAGCAGCGGAAGTCCGTTCTTGTCCGCGTAGTGGAAGATCAGGCCGAGGCTGGACTCCTGGGTGTCGTTGAGGCCGAGCACCTTGCTCAGCAGCACTGGCCCGAACGCGCTCATCGTCACCCGCAGCGGGATGCCCGTGCCCTGCCCGCCGAGTGCGTAGAACTCCGTGGGGAAGCCGGTCGCGGCCCACGTCTGACCGACCGACGCCGCCCGGGCGGTGATCTTCTCGCCGGTCTCACCGGGCACGCTCAGCCCGCTGAGGTCGCCTTTGATGTCGGCGGCGAAGACGGGTACGCCCGCGGCGCTGAGCTGCTCGGCGAGCAGCTGGAGCGTCTTGGTCTTGCCGGTGCCCGTGGCGCCGGCGACGAGGCCGTGCCGGTTGACCATGGCCAGCGGGATCCGGATGCGGACGTCGGCGAGCGTGGTCGCGTCGAGCATCAGGCCACCCAGCTCGAGCGCGGGCCCCTCGAAGGAGTAGCCGGCTGCCACGGCCGCCGCGATCGGGTCGAGCTGCTGGCTGCGGCGCCTCGGGCTCCGCCGGGGCCTCGGGCTCTACGGGCGCTGCGGGCGGGGCAGGCTCGACCGGCGGGGCAGGCTCGGCGGGCGGCGTGGTCTCGCTCATGGGGGCAGCCTAGATGCGACCGCTCGGGTGGCTCAGGCCACCGGCCTTCGGGTGGGCAAGGGCCCCTGGACGGCTGGCTAGACTCCGGCTCATGCACGGGGAGAGGGAGTCCCGCGGTCGGGACGTGGGCTGATGCTGCGCGGCATCCGCTCCACGATCACGCTGATCTTCCTGTGCGCCCTGCTCGCGGGCGCCGCCTTCTGGGGCTGGGACGCCGCGATGGAGCCGCTGCCCGAGGCCGAGGACCTGCCGCTCTGCGAGGACGAGCCCGTCGAGGTCGGCCAGAAGGTCTATCCCGACCAGGTGACCGTCAGCGTCTACAACGCCAGCTCGCGCACGGGGCTGGCCGGCCGCACGGCCCAGCTGTTCCTCGACGAGGGCTTCGCCGAGGGTCAGGACGGCAACGCGCCGCGGGGTACGACGGTGACGTACGCCCAGATCTGGACCAGCGACCCGATGAGTCCGGCAGTCCGGCTCGTCAAGAGCTTCCTGGGCTCGCGCGCGACCGTGGTCGAGGGCGAGCAGCTGGGAGTGGGCGTCGTCGTCGTGGTGGGCGAGGGCTTCGAGGAGCTCTCCAAGGGCAAGAAGTCGACCACCGCGAAGCAGGCCGGCTTCATCTGCAGCCCGCCGGGCAGCGTCGACGAGTAGCCGCGCGTCCGCACGTCCGGTCGTGTGCTGAAGTGGCGGTCCTGGCGACCGACTCAGCACACGACCCACCCTCGAGGCCGGCAGCGACCTACTCGTCGAGCCAGGCCGCGAGCCGGCCCCCCGAGGCGACCTGGCGCAGCCGCTTCTCGGTCGCCTCGCGTTGCTTGCGCGGAGTGACGACGACCAGGTCGTCGCCGGTGCGCAGCGCGGTCCGGGGCTCGGGCACCAGAGCGCGCCCCTCGCGGATCACCAGCGAGACCGAGGCGCCGGTCGGGAGCCTGAGCTCACCGACCTCGACCCCGTGCATCCGCGAGCGGGGGCCGATGGTGACTTGGAGCAGGTCGGCCGCAACCTTCTCGAGCGGAGCCGCCTCGACCTCGAGACTGCGCGGCTCGGACCGCCGGGCCACGCGCAGCCACCGGGCGGCCAGGGGCAGCGTCGGGCCCGTCAGCAGCGTGTAGATCACGACCATCACGAAGACGAGGTCGAAGAGCCGGGTGGCACCGTCGACCTCGGCGGCGAGCGGGATCGTGGTGAGCACGATGGGGACGGCGCCGCGCAGGCCGGCCCACGTGATGAAGGCGAGCTCGCGCCACGGCATGGGTTGGACGACGCTGCTGACCAGCACCGAGAGCGGCCGGGCGACGAACGTGAGGATCAGGCCTGCTGCGACGGCCAGCCCGATCGTCGACCAGGTGATCCGGCCGGGTGAGAGCAGCAGACCGAGCATCACGAACAGGCCGATCTGGGCCAGCCAGGCGATGCCCTCGGCGAAGGAGCGCGAGGCTGCCCGGTGCGGCAGCTCGCTGTTGCCGAGGATGAGCGCGGCGACGTAGATCGCGGCGAAGCCGCTGCCGTGGATGGCGGCCGCGCCGCCGTACGCGAGGAAGGCCAGGCAGATCACGGCGATCGGGTAGAGGCCCGACGCGGGCAGCGCGATCCGGCGCAGGATCCAGGCGCCGCCGAAGCCGATCACCAGGCCCGACACCACGCCGAGGACGAGCTCGAGGGCGACCGTGCCGACCATCTGGGCGACCCCCTGATCCTGCAGGGCGCCCGAGGAGACCAGGGTGACCAGGACGACCGTGGGGGCGTCGTTGAGTCCGGACTCGGCCTCCAACGCACCGGAGAGGCGCCGGGGCAACGGCACTGTCCGCAGCACCGAGAACACCGCGGCCGCGTCGGTGGGTGAGGTGACCGCACCGAGCAGGATCGCCAGCTCCCAGGGGAGCCCGAGCAGGTAGTGCGACCCGATCGCCACGACCGACACGGACACCGCGACGCCCAGCGTCGCCAGCGAGACGCCGAGCCGCATGGCCGGGCGCACCTCGGTCCAGGTGGTCGTGAGACCACCTTCGGCGAGGATCACGGCCAGCGCCGCGAAGCCCAGGGCGTGGGCGAGCTCGGCGTCCTCGAACTGGATGCCCAGGCCGGCCTCTCCCAGGGCGACCCCCATGAGCAGGTAGATCAGCAGGCTCGGCAGGCCGGCGCGCGTGGAGATGCGGACGGCGAGGATCGCGAGGAACGTGACGGCGGCGCCGACCAGCAGGAAGGAGTCGAGCTGCTCAGCGTCGAAAGTCACGGCGCGCACCTCGTCTCGTTCGGGCGGGGTGTGCTGATGCTATCCGCGCCGCACGGAGTCGTTGTCCACAGCCGCCGGACCCGGACGTTTGTGGGCCTACGGCGTCGGGCATCACGACGGGACGACGCGTCGACCCGCCAGGAGGCCAGATGTACGGCGACACCACCGTGATCCGAGGACTGTCCCGGCTGCTGGGTGAGCAGGCACGCGACATCGACCTGGAGGCAGTGGGCCTCGTCGGCCTGGCCGACGCGTGCCCCTGGTCGGGCTGGGCGGCCGACGCGATGCGTCGCCGCAGCCGGCTGCGCGCCGCCGCGCTGCATCGATCGGCCGGCCGGCACCGCGATGCGGCGCAGGCGCTGGCGCACCACGCCGACGAGGTCGACCGGGTCAAGGACCTGATCGCCGCCACCGAGCGCAAGGTCGGCCGGCTGCTGGGTGACCTGGGCGACCTCGTCGAGCGGTTCATCCCACCACCACCCGGACACCGCGACTGGCTGCGGATCGAGATCCCGGGGCTCTCGGCGTGATCCGGGTCGACCTCGGCACGTCCGCACCGGCGGCACCCGTGCTGCGCTTTCCGATGTCGGTCGACGCGCTCGAGACCCTGGCTCGCCGGACCGGCACCCCGCTGCCCTGGCACGGCCAGGACGAGACGTCCCACCTGGCGCGCAAGCTGGGCCAGGACGCGGCTCGGCGCCCGGCCACGGCCGACGACCCGGCGGGTGAGCTCGCTCGGTCAGCGCTGCTCACCGACGGCACCGTGCACGCCGACCTCGTCGCGGCGCTCGCCGGGTTCGCCGACCCGGTCGCCCACGTCGACCTCGACCTCGTGCTGCGCCACGCAGCAGGCACGAGCCGGCTGTCCAGCTGGCAGCGCCGCCACGACTCCGGCGTCACGGCCGTCACCGCTGCCGGCGACTCCGTCGAGCTCGCGTGGTGGCCCGGCGCCCGTTGGCCCGCCGAGCTGGCCCGGACGGTCACCCCCACGCGGCCGACGACGTGCCCATCGGCATCGACCCGGGGCGAGTCCCCGGCGGCGTACCTCCTGATGCCCTACGAGCTGCTCCTCGCCTCGGGCCCGGCCGTGCGGGAACGGCGTGCCGGCGTGCTGGGCGAGCTGCTGGAGCGGCACCGCGGCCGGGTGATCGGCCCCGACGGCACCGCCCTGACGCCGTCGTCGACGCACGAGCAGGTGGTGCTGCTGCACACCCGTGAGCGCGGACGGCTCCAGGTGCGCGTTGCTGGTGCCGGCCGTCGCCTCGGGCTGGTCACGTGGGTGCTCTTCGACGACGGCTGGCGTGAGCTCGCACCCGCGCCGTACGCCGGCGAGCCCGTCGTCGTGGTGCGATCGGTCGAGCCGGCCAGGCTCGGCGGCATCGTCGCCCGGCTCGTAGCGGCGGTGGCCGCGTGAGCGACCCCCTCGGGCTGCCTGACCCGGTGCCGCTGACCGACCCGGTGCCGCTGACCGACGTACGCGGTGGGAGCCACGGCATCGCCGTGGGCTACGAGCAGGCGCGCGCCCTGGCGTCGGCGTACGACGGCGCCGGCAACCGCCTGCGCGACTGGGCCGGCACCGGCGGCCGCGTGCTCTGCAACGGCGACCTGCTCGAGTCGGCGCTGCTCTCACCGGGCTCGTTCGCCGAGGCGGAGCTGACCGTGCTCGGCGCGACCACGGGACCCGACGGAGTGCTGGTCGAGTCGGTCGCCTGGGAGACCGACGCCGTGCTCATCCGCGCGACTGTGGCAGCCTTCGAGACCACCGACCAGGTGATCGCGGCCACCTTCGAGGTCGTCGACTACGCGGTCGGACGCGCCGTGGGCTTCGGGATCGGCTCGGGGCTGCTGCCGGTCCTGCTGCCGGCCGCGGTGGCGACCGGGCTGCTCGGCTACGCGACGTACCAGTCGCTCCCGCCGGCCCTCCAGGAGGAGGCACGTGCCGCCGCGACCCTCGGCGCCGCGGGGCTGGAGGCCTGGGTGGCCGAGCATCCGTGGCTCCTGGAGCGCCTCGCCAACGGTGGCGGTGGCCTGGTCGACGGCTTCTGGTCGGGGATGAGCGGCCAGCCGGTCGTGGGCCCGGACGGCAGGCTGCTGTTCCACCCCACCACCGAGGACGCAGCCCTGCTGCTCGCCGGGCTCTACCCCGACGACGGGGTGCCGCACGTCGTCCGCCGGGACGACCTCGCGCCGCACGGCCCGAACGACCCCCCGGTCGCGTCGTCCCTCGCCGAGCTGCTGGCGCACCTGCGCCGCGTCAGCCTGCTCTCGGTCGGCGCGGACTCGCCTGACAACGGCACGATCGAGGTCCAGACGGAAACCGGGCCCGACGGCCCTCGTCATGTCGTCTTCCTGCCCGGCACCGACGACATGCTCACGACCCCGTCGAGCCGCGACGACGACGCCCGCGACCTGCCGACCAACTTCGCCGCGGTCGGGGGCGCCAGCACGACGTACGCCGAGGGCATCCTGGCCGCGATGGAGCAGGCCGGCATCGCGCCCGGCGATCCCGTCGCCCTGGTCGGCCACTCCCAGGGCGGGATCATGGCCGCGTGGCTGGCGTCGCACCAGGACACCTACCCGATCAGTGCCGTGGTCACGGCCGGGTCGCCGGTCGCCGGGCTCGGACCGTTCCCGGAGGGCACGCACGTGTTGTCCCTGGAGAACCGCGGTGACGTCATCCCGCTCGTCGAGGGCGAGGCCAACCCCGACGCGCGCAACCACGTCACGGTGACGTTCGACGACGCCGGTCCGAGCCTGGCCGGCAACCACGACCTGGCCCGCTACGTCACCGGTGCGGCGGCCGTCGACGCCGCCACGCATCCCTCGCTGGTCGACGAGCTGGCCCGGCTGCGCGACCTCGGCTTCCTCGCCGACGCCGGCTCCGCCGATCGCACGCAGGTCTTCCAGGTGACCCGGACCCCGACGTCCTGACGCCGCGCGCCGAGAAGATCGCCATGCATGGTGCGGGAGCCGGACGTCGGTGCAGCCTTCGAGGGTCGGGGGTTTGGGCGGCGGCCGGGGAGGGAAGGCGTCTGGACTGACCCCCTGCCACCGACCCGCGTGCAACCCCGCGAGGAGTGATCGATGTACGGCGACACCTCCGTCATGCGCAAGCGTGCCGGCGAGCTTCGTGACCAGGGCTCCGACATCGCGATGAGCGCCGACCACCTGGTGGCCCATTCGGACGCGATCGCCTGGTCCGGCCGCGCCGCCGACGCGATGCGCGCCCGGGTCCGCGAGCGGGCGACGCACCTGCGCGAGGCCGCCGCCCTGCACGAGACGGCCGCCGACTCGCTGACCCGTCACCTCGGCGAGATCGACCGGCTCAAGGAGTCCATCGCCGGGGTGGAGCAGCGGGTCGATTCGCTCGTCGCCGACGCCCGCACCCGTGTCTCGCGCCACGAGTCCCAGGCGACCGACCCGGCCGGTGAGGTGCGCGTGAGCACCAGCGAGGCCGACGAGACGCTCGCGGCGTTCGTCGCGCCCAAGCCGGGCCACAAGGACTGGCTGACCGTGAACCTCCCGGGGCTGTGATGGCGACCGTCGACCTGACCACCCCTCCTCGCCAGCCCGAGAGCCTGCTCGACGGGCTCCCGCGCCGGGTGGCTCTCACGCTGCCGGAGCTGCGCACCGTTGCGCGGCTGGCCGGCGACGCGCCGCTGCCCTTCGACGTGACCGAGCCCCGACCGGGCGCGCTGGAGGACCGGATGGGCCAGAGCCGCGTGTCCGAGGAGGACGCCGCCTACCTCGCCGCAGTGAGCTCCCTTCACGATCCCACCGACTCGCTGGCCCGCCGCGGCCTGCTCGACGGCGACACCGTCGACGCCGGTCTGGCGGGCGCCGTCGGCCTGCTCGCCACGCCGGCCGTCGCCCTGGATCTCGACGTCCGGGTCGGCGACGTGCAGGCGAAGGCCTGGCACCGGGAGGCCCTCGGCGCGGTCGCGACGCTGGCCACCGTCGACGGGATCGTCTTCGAGCTGGCCTGGTTCGATGCGCCGCAGTGGCCCGCCGAGCTGGGCCGCGTCGCCGTCGTACCCGAGGACGCCGCGACCGGGCCCTCGGCCGTCCCGTCGTCCGTCGACCTGCCCTTCGACCTGGCCAGCGGAGCCGCCGAGGCCGTGCGCACCGGTCGTTCGGACCTCCTGCCGGTGCTGGTGACCCAGCACGCAGGCCGCGTGGTCGACGGTGAGGGGGCCCCGATCGCCGACCTGGACGTGCGCGCCCTGCTGCCCGCCCTGTACGACGAGACCCGCGGGCGGCTGCGCGCCCTGGTGACCGACCTGTCGAGCGGTGGGGCCACCGTCGTCGGCGTGGTGTCCTGGGTGCTGCTCGCCGATGGGTGGCGCGCTCTGCGCCCGCACCACGACGGAGACGAGCCACGGGTCGAGGTACGCGCCGTCGAACCCGGCGACCTGGCCGCCGAGCTCGCGCCGGTCCTGGCCGAGGTCACCCGGTGACCGGCGTGCCGTCCCCCACGAGACCGACGTCGAGACCGCGGAGGAGACCGACGTGGACACCCCCCAGTCCCAGGCCCCGTCACGACAGGCGGGCGCCGACAAGTACGACAGCCTGCTCCAGCTGGCCGGCCTCTTCGACGCGTCGGGCGAGGAGATGCGCGCCCGCGCCCAGCTCGGCGAGGCGATCCTGCACGACGCCGAGGTCTCGGCGTCCGAGGAGCTCTCCCCCAAGACCTACGCGCAGGTGGAGGAGGACGTGCGGCACGCGACCACGGGCAAGCGTGGTCTGCTGGCCAGGTCCATCGAGCTGGACGCCGACGCTCTGATGATCCGGGCGACGGTGCTCACCTACCGCTGGATCGACGATCTCCAGGAGGCTGCCTACAAGACGCTCGGCGCGATCGCCGGTCGCGCGATCGGCTATCTGGCGCCCGAGGTCGCCCTCGGCGGCGCGATCGTGTCGGCCGGGCTCATCGAGACCGACGCACTCGACCGGGAGGGGGTGGCGGCGTACCTCAACGAGCTGGCCGAGAACAACCCCGAGCTCCTCGACCACGTCTCCAGTGGGGGAGGTGGGTTGCTCGACAGCCTCCAGATGCGCTCCCTCCTCACCGCGGGCGTCCTGGCCGGGGCCTCGGGTGCAGCGGCGGGCCGCGGCGGGCTGCGCGCGGTCGGCGTCGACGCGATCGCCGCTGACGGAGGAGCCGCACTGCGCGACGTCGCCGCACCCTTCACCGCTGCGCCCAGCGGCGTACCCCCGGCCGCAGCCCCCGCCGACGCAGCCCCGCCGCGCAACGTCGAGGAGCTGATGAGCGCCCTGGTGTCGACCACCCGCACCATCTCGGTGACCAAGGTCGGACGCCGTCGCTACATCGCCTACCTGCCCGGCGCCGCCGGCGCTCACGGAGACCGATTGCGGCTCGTGGGCGGCGACCACTCCCCCTACGCCGCGCAGGTGGTGTCCGCCATCGAGCGGGCCGTCTCGACCGACGACGGAGTCGCGCAGGTGATGCTCGTGGGCTCGGCCCAAGGTGGCGTCACAGCCGCCGAGGTCGCCGCCACCGCGCGCTCCGAGGCGTTCGTCGTCGACCAGGTGGTGACCGCCGGGGCGCCGGGATCGCACGTGCACCTGATCCCGCCGGGCACCCGGGTGCTCTCGCTGGAGGACCGCGCCGATCCCGTCGCGCTGCTGGGCTCGCTGATCAACGCCCGGGTGTCCAACAGGCTCACCGTGGTCTTCGACGGCGGCGACGAGCCGGGCGCGGCGTCGTACGTCGTGGGCGGCCGCGCAGCCGACGGCGCCGCACACCCCGAGCTCCGCGCCGAGATCACCCGGCTGCAGGAGCTCGGCTACCTGGCCAGCTGACCGGGCCGGCTGACGGGCGGTCGCGGCGGGCGGCCAACTACCGCGGCGCTCTGGTCGGTTAGGACGCGGCCGGCCACCCCCTAACCGGCAACAGCACCGCACCAGTCGGTCGCCCCGGGCTCGGCCTCAGGGGCGGAAGGCGCGGTCGCCGAAGGCGGGATCCTCGTCGAACGCCGCCCGCATGCGCAGGTCGCACCGCGGGTCGGCGGGGGCGCAGCAGGACTGGAGCGTCACCCGTCCGAGGAGCGCGCCGGAGACCAGCGCGAGCAGCGGGAGCACCACCAGGACGGCGACGACGTACGTCACGGGGTCAGTGTGACCCCCTGGAGCCAAATTGGCGAGGACCGGATCCGCGATGCGGATCCGGTCCTCTCCTGGGCGCTCACCGGCCGACGTCGGCGGCCGGCACCCCCCGGACGGGAATGTCCGTCGGCGGGTAGATGCGCGGAGGCACCTCTCGCACGGGGACGTCGGTGGGCGGGTAGATGCGCGGCTCGTCGACCTGGCCGGTGACGTCGATGCCGTCCTCCGAGGTGGCAGACGCCGTGCCACACGCGGTGGCGGCCAGCGTCACGAGCAGCGCAGCGGCCGCTGCGGAGCGCAGGTTGTTGATGGCGGACATGATGGTTCTCCTTGTTGGTGTGGTGTGTGCGTGGTGATCAGGCGGCCGCGCAGACAGCCCAGGCGAAGATGCCGAGGGTGCTGCCGCCGCCGTTGTGGACCTGGACCGCCCAGCCGGCCCCGTCGTTGAGGGGTGCCGACTCCTGGATCGAGATCACGGACGGGTTGAAGCTCGAGACGCCGCCGCCCAGCACCTTCGTGCCTGCCGGGCAGGGAGCGGACCAGGCGGCCGAGGAGGTCTTGGGGACGTCCTCGCCGATGACGACGTACTGCAGGCCGTTCAACCCTCCCGCGGGACCCTGGGGGCCCTGCGGACCCTGGGCACCCGGTGCGCCCTCGGCGCCCGCGGCCCCCGTCGGGCCCTTGGGCCCGGCGGGTCCGCGGGGACCCTCCGGGCCTTCCGGTCCCTGCGGACCGGCGAGGTTGCCGGAGAAGTCGGCCTTGGTCAGCGAGCCGTTGCGGACGTCACGGCCCGTGATCGACTCGTTCTTGATGGTCTTGCCGGTGATCAGCTGCGCGGCGCCGGCCGTGGCCGTGCTGGCGACGACGAGGGCGGCCGCGACCCCGAGGACGACCCGGGTGCTGGTGCCGAGGCGGAGCTTGTTCATGGTTCGATTCCTTGATCTCTGTGGTGGTTGAGCGGACGGTCAGCGGCGGGTGGCCGTGACGATGCGGTACTCCCAGTCGAGGACCAGGCCGGTGCCGGTGCCCCGGTCGAACGCCCCGGCGAGCGCCACGAGGTCGGCCCGCAGGGCCGCACGGCCCTCGTCGTCGAGCCGGCCGGCGGCGGAGTACGTCGGGCCGTAGTAGGTGAGGAACAGGTCGGCGAAGTGCTCCGCCGACGCGAACCGCTGGGTCACCGTCGCGGCGACCGAGGCGACCTCTGCGACCTGGTCGCCCAGGAGCTCGGCGACGACGGCCTCGGTGCCCCACCGCGTGGCCGGCTGGGCACCCGCGGGCGGAGAGACGTGCTTGCCGACGGTCCGCAGGATCCCGCCGACGAAGCCCTCCGGCGTCCAGCTCGCGAGCGCGATCCGGCCACCGGGACGGGCGACGCGCACGAGCTCCCGGGCGGCCCGGGCGTGGTCGGCGCTGAACATCACGCCGATCGCGGACAGCACCACGTCGAACGACGAGTCGGCGTACGGCAGCGCCTCGGCGTCGGCCTCGTCGAACTCGATGACGAGGTCCTCGGCCATGGCCCGGCGGCTGGCGATCTCGAGCAGCTCCGGCACGTAGTCCATGCCGGTCGCGACCGCGGAGCGGCGGGCGGCGGCGAGGGCGACGTGGCCGGTGCCGGTCGCCACGTCGAGCACCCGCTCGCCGGGTCCGACGCCGGCGTGCTCGACGAGGTGCTCGGACACGGGGACCGTCAGCGCGGCGATCTTGTTGTAGTCGCCGCTGCTCCAGACCTTCTGCTGCTTGTCGCGGAGCTCGGTGTAGTCAGGGTTGGTGGTGATGGTCACGGTGGTGCCTTTCGTTGGTTGGCGAGCCGCGAGGGTCGCGGCTGCGCTCGGGTGGGGTGTGGAGATCGCCGTCGAGATGTGCTCGTGCCGGAGGCCGGCGCGGCTCATCACCTCGGCGAGGAGGTCGGCCGAGTCGGCCTCGTAGAGCAGGAAGCACGTGTCGTCCTCGGGGACGAAGATCGACCGGACACACCGCACCGACCGACCCGCACGGGTCAGCTCGGTCGCGGTGAGCTCCGCGCGAGCGGCGTACTGCCGCGCGGTGTCCTGGTCGCCGTGTGCGACGTAGAGCTCGATGAGGTACTCAGCCATGCCTCAACGGTCGGGCCCGGGAGGGGGTCGCCGAAACTACGGAGGACCCGAGGATCCGGGGCTGCGCGACCCCAGGACCAACCCCAGGTCGAACCCCCAGGACGACCCCAGGACGAACCGCAGGACGAACCCCAGAAGGAACGTGGGGACGTCGCCTACTCCAGGCCGTCGAGCGCGGCCGCGAGCTGCACGCGCGAGCGGATGCCGAGCTTGGCGTAGGTGTTGCGCAGGTGGAACTCGACGGTGTTCACCGTCACGACCAGGACCCGGGCGATCTCCTTGTTTGCGAGCCCCTCGACGGCCAGGTCGGCGACCCTCCGCTCGGTCGCAGTGAGGCCGCCTGCCGAAGCGGAGCGTCGAGTGCCCACCCGCTCCAGCTCGGCGCGGCAGTCATCGGCCCACCCGGGCGAGCCGATGGCGTCGAAGGCCGCGCCTGCCCGCTCGAGGACGTCACGGGCGGCTCCCCACTTCTTGGCTCGCCGCTGCGCTCGCCCGAGCGCCAGCAGGGTTCGTGCCTCGTCGTAGGGCAGGCCCAGGTCCCGGTACGACGCGGCCGCCGCCGCGAGCTCTTCGCCGGACAACTCGGTGTATCCGTCGGCGTAGGCATCGATCAGGGCGGCCGTACGCCGTGCCCCCACCCGCGCCCACGGATGGTCCTGGATCGTCGCGAGCTCGGCCAGCCGTGCGGCGACGACCCGGGCCTCGTCGTACGACGGCACCTCGACGAGGGCCTCGACGAGGTCCGGCCCGGCCGGGAAGGCGCCCGGGTCGAGGACGCCCTCGCGCTCGGTGTGCTCCCACACCTCGCCGAGGAGGCGCGCCGCTTCGGCGGGGTCCTTGGCGAGGAGCGCGGCGACGCCGAGGGCGCGCGTGGCCTCGAGCCGGTCCCAGCCCACGCCCATCTCCTCGGCCTGGGTTGCCGCCCGGCCACCCCAGCGCCGAGCCTCCTCGACGTCACCGCATCCTGCGGCGAGGAGGGCCCGGCAGCGCTCGTACATCGGCCAGTGCAAGAGGTCGCTGTCGGTGGAGGCAGCCCACTCGTCCATCAGCCGCTGCACCGCGTCCCAGTCGCCGACGCGCAGCTCCATCTCGCACAGGTGCAGCCGCGCGAGGGCGTGCGGCGACGGCTCGCCCCACTCCTCGGTCCGGGCCATGAAGGACTCGAGCAGGGCGCGCGCCTCGGGGATCTCGCCGCGCCAGACGTGGCGCTGGCCGGCCACCCGCTGGGGGTATCGGGCCAGGTAGCCCCGTTTCGTCGAGAAGCCCTCGAAGGCCTCGACCAGGTCGTCGACCGGTAGTCCGCGCAGGGCGTGCGTCCACGACAGCGTGTAGACCGCGAGCCGCTGGTCCTCGGGGTCGCCCTGCGCGCTGTCCGCCACCGCCTCGGCGGCCCTCTCGTCGGAGACCTCGACGTCGCGCACCTGGATCACCGCGACGTTCTCGGCGAGGAACGACTGTGCGCGGGCCCGGCAGGGTTGGATGTCGCCGGCCTCCTCCAGCGCCTTCTCGTGCAGCGCGGTGATCTCGTCGTTGCCGTGCACGATCCCGCCGCTGGCCAGCAGGTGGTAGCCCAGCACCCGCTGGCCTCCGGCCGGGAGGGCCTCCACGCGGTCGGCCAGCAGGTCGGTCAACCGCTGCCTCTCGCCGGCGTCGTGGAGATGGCGGGCCACGGCGAGGAGCCGGTCGTGGGCGGGCTCGTCGGGCGGGGTCAGCCGCCACGAGTGCGTGGCGAGATCGACGCCGAGCCGGGTCGCCCCGCGCGCGGCGGCCTGGTCGGCGGCCTTCTCGATCCGGGCCGCGAGCTGTTCGTCAGGAGTGGCGGTCGCGAGAGCGAGGTGCAGCGCGCGGCGCTCCTCGTCGGCGACGAGCTCCGCGAGCCGGAGGTGCAGTGCGCTCCGCTCCTCCTCGGACGCACGCCGCCGGGCCGCCTCGGCCAGCAGCGGGTGCGCCGGCCGCACCCGCTCCCCGTCGACAGTCACCACCCCGGCCTCGATCGCCCGCTCGAGCAGCTGCGGGCCCGCCAGCTCGCGCAGCTGGGTCACCCGGAGGTCCGCCCCGAGCGCGAGCGCCAGCAGGACGCGACGTACGTCGTCGTCGAGGTCTGCGACCCGCCAGCCCAGCAGGTCCTCCACGTCCTCGGGCAGCGGGATCTCCTCACCGAGGGATTCGAGGTCGCGGTAGACCAGGGTCCGCCCGACCTCGAGCACGAACAGCGGGTTGCCCGTCGTGACGTCGTAGACCCGGCGCAGCACGTGGTGCGGCAGCCGGAGCCCCAGCCTGGTCGCCAGCAGCTGTCGGGTCGCGCCGAGGCTCAACGCGCCGACGGAGATCTCCAGCAGCCGCTCGACGGGGAACGACCGCTCCAGGTCGGTACGCCGGCCGGGGCGCCGGCTGAGCAGGAAGCCGACGGGCTCGGCGCCGAGCCGGCGGGCGGCGTACACGAGCGCCTCGCTCGAGCCGAGGTCCAGCCATTGCGCATCATCGACCGCGACCACGAGCCGGTCGTGCTCGGCGAGCGCACGCAGGGCGGAGAGGACGGCGAGCGAGATCACCTGCGGCTCCGGCGGAGCGCCGGTCGGCTCGGCGCGGTAGAGCGCGACCTCGAGGGCGCGCAGCTGCGGCGCCGGGACCGCCGCCAGCTCCTCACTCGTGACGCCGTCGAAGAGGTCGATCAGCGCCGCGAAGGGGAACTCGGCCTCGGCGCCGCTGCCCCGCGCGACCAGCACCCGGAAGCCACGCTCCCGGGCCTCGGCGACGCTCTGCTCCATCAGGCTCGTCTTGCCGACGCCGGGTGCCCCGTCGAGCAGCACGGCCTGCCCGGGCTGCCCACCGGTCAGCCGGGTCCTGATGGCGTCGAGCTCGGAGTCGCGCGCCACCAGCCCCGCCGGCGCCGCTGCGGCGTCGG
>CAVYCK010000011.1:0-188054 GCA_963767095.1 uncultured Actinomycetota bacterium
GCTACGCCCTGATGTACGGCGGCTCGCCCGAGGACGTCGCCAAGGTCCAGCCAGCGTTCGACGCGTTGAAGCCCGAAGGCGACTTCGGGTCCGTCCACGCCGGCCCGGTGGGCGCCGGGCACTTCTCGAAGATGGTCCACAACGGCATCGAGTACGCCGTCATGCAGGCCTACGCGGAGGGCTGGGAGCTGCTCGAGGCGGCCGACATGGTCGAGAACGTCACCGAGGTCTTCCGCTCGTGGCGCGAGGGCACCGTGATCCGCTCCTGGCTGCTCGACCTGTTGGTCGCGGCCCTCGACGACGACCCGGGCCTGGCCAAGATCCGCGGGTACGCCGAGGACTCCGGCGAGGGTCGGTGGACCGTGGAGGCCGGCATCGAGCACGCGGTCGCCACCCCCGCGATCACCGCCGCCCTCTACGCCCGCTTCGTGTCGCGGCAGGACGACTCCCCCTCGATGAAGGCGATCGCCGCGATGCGCAACCAGTTCGGAGGGCACGCGACGCAGACCGCTCCCCCGCCCGGCGGCGACGCCTCGGCCGCGGACGCGCCGGCCGACGACGCGTCCGGCTGATCTCAGTCTCGAGCCCTGCTGCCCGTGCACGTCGCGCACCTGACCCTCCACGACTTCCGCTCGTACGCCGACCTCGACGTCGCGCTGTCGGCCGGCCCGACGGCGTTCGTCGGGCGGAACGGCCAGGGCAAGACCAACATCGTGGAGGCGATCGACTACCTGTCGCGGCTGGCCTCACACCGGGTCGCGGGTGACCAGGCGCTCGTGCGCGCCGGGGCCGAGCAGGCGCTCGTGCGGGCCGATGTCGTCCGCGACGGGCGCAACGCCCTGCTCGAGGTCGAGATCAACCCCGGCCGATCCAACCGCGCCCGCGTCAACCGCGCCCAGCTGCCGCGCGCCCGCGAGCTCGTCGGGCTCGTCCGGACGGTCCTCTTCTCGCCCGAGGACCTCGCCCTGGTCAAGGGCGACCCGGCCGAGCGGCGCAGGTTCCTCGACGACCTGCTCGTGCTGCGCACCCCGCGGCTGGCCGGCGTCCGCGCCGACTACGACCGCATCCTGAGGCAGCGCAACTCCCTGCTCAAGACCGCCCGCCCCGGACCCGGATCGCGTCGCGAGGCCGCGCTCGCGACCTTGGACGTCTGGGACGAGCAGCTCGCGCGCACCGGCGCCGAGCTCCTCACCGCGCGGCTCGCGCTGGTCGACGCGCTGCGCCCGTACGTCGGCAAGGCCTACGAGACCGTGGCCCGGGGGGCCTCGCGCGAGGATGCCGAGATGGAGTACCGGCCGTCCTTCGACGTCGGCGACGGCGACGACCTCGAGACCGGGCTGCGGACCGCGTTGGCCGAGCGCCGCGGCGACGAGCTCGACCGGGGGATCTCGCTGGTGGGCCCCCACCGCGACGAGCTGGCGCTGTCGCTGGGCAACGCCGAGGCCAGGCTGCCCGTCCGCGGGTACGCCTCGCACGGCGAGTCGTGGTCGCTGGCACTCGCGTTGCGGCTGGCGTCCTACGACCTGCTCCGCGCCGACGGCGACGACCCGATCCTGATCCTGGACGACGTCTTCGCCGAGCTCGACAGTGAACGTCGCGACCACCTCGGCGAGCTGGTCGCCGGCGCCGAGCAGGTGCTCGTGACCGCCGCGGTCGCTGCCGACGTGCCCGCCGCCCTGGCCGGGGTCCGGTACGACGTGCGGGACGGCGCCGTGAGCCGGAGCGACGACGATGCCTGACGAGCGGATCCCTGACCCGTCGACGCCAGACGACGCGGCGCCTGACGACGTACCGGCTCCCGGCCAGGAGGCCGCACCCGACCACCAGGTCCCGGGCCACGACGACGACGGCCTCGACCTCGCGCGCCTGATCAGCAGGTCGCTGGCCCAGGCGGCTGGTCGGGTGCCGCGCCGCCGTGGTCGGCCCGGCCCATCGGCGTCGCCGGCGGACCGGCGCCGAGGGGGGCTCTCGGGCGCGCGCCCCGACGACCGTGACCCGCAGCTGGTCGGCCCGACCCTCGACAAGCTGGTCTCCGACCGCGGCTGGGAGGTCGACCTGAAGGTCCAGGCCGTCTTCGGGCGCTGGGCCGAGCTGGTCGGCCCCGAGGTGGCGGCGCACACCACCCCGGAGGCGTTCGCCGACGGCAAGCTCGTCGTGCGCACCGACTCCACCGCCTGGGCGGTCCAGCTGCGCCTGCTCGCGCCCACCGTCGTACGCCGCCTCAACGAGGAGCTGGGCCACGGCACGGTCACTCTCATCGACGTCGAGGGCCCGCACGGGCCGTCGTGGAAGAAGGGCCGGTTCAGCTCGCGCGACGGTCGCGGACCCCGCGACACCTACGGCTGAGGAGCAGCTGGGACTTCCCACCCCGTTGCCGCACTTCCATACCGTTGCAACGGTTGGGAAGTGACGGAGTACCCGCGTAGGCGGGGACTCCGACCATGACCGCCCGCGGAGCCGAATCTGCCGATCTGCGGCCGTCGCCGCCGTATAGGGACCTCACCGCCCCCCTGAACGTCGCCTCACGAGCCCCTGCCGCGACGCTGAGGGGCTCATTTCTCCACAGATCCCCCCGTGCGCCGGGGTGCCCACGTGGATCCCGGCCTTCTGAGGGCTATCATGGTGATCGGGTCGCTGGCTCCTCGAGCAGCGACCCTGACCATGTCCAGACGGGCATGACCAGCGGCGCATGTCGAGACCCGTTCGAGAAGAAGAGGACCCGCGTGTCGGAGAACCCGGACCAGGATTTCGTCCCCTCCCAGGACCACACCACCGTCCCCGTCACGGGCACCAACGGGAGCTCCGCCGTCACCGCCGACTACGACGCCTCGGCGATCCAGGTCCTCGAGGGCCTGGAGGCGGTGCGCAAGCGCCCGGGCATGTACATCGGATCCACCGGCGAGCGGGGCCTGCACCACCTGATCTGGGAGATCATCGACAACGCCGTGGACGAGGCGCTGGCCGGCCACTGCGACCGGATCGTGCTCACGCTGATGGCCGACGGCGGCATCCGCGTCGAGGACAACGGCCGCGGCATCCCCACCGACACCGCGCCGGGCCAGGACGTGCCGGCGGTCACCCTGGCGCTGACGATGCTGCACGCCGGTGGCAAGTTCGGCGGGGGCGGCTACAAGGTCTCCGGCGGTCTGCACGGCGTGGGCGTCTCGGTCGTCAACGCGCTGAGCAGCCGGCTGGTCGTCGAGGTCCGCAACCGTGGCCACCTGTGGCGGCAGAGCTTCCAGCTCGGCGACCCCGACGCGCCGCTCGAGCAGGTGCGCCCCCTCGCGGACGGCGAGGGCACGGGTACGACGGTGACCTACTGGGCCTCGCAGGAGATCTTCGAGACCACGACGTACAACCTCGAGACGATCACCACGCGCATCCGCGAGTACGCCTTCCTCAACAAGGGTCTCGAGATCGTGGTGCAGGACGAGCGCCCTGCGGCCGAGGAGCTGCTCGCCGCCGTGGGCGACGAGACCGTCGCCGCCGAGGTCGACCAGGCCGGCGCCGACGCGATCCGCAAGCACGAGGGCGGCCTGCAGCGGGTGTTCAAGTACGACCGCGGCCTCGTCGACTACGTCGAGCACCTCAACCGCCGCAAGGACAAGGCCAACCCGACCATCATCTCCTTCGAGGCCGAGACGCCGGTGTCCAGCGAGAGCCACATGTCGCTGGAGGTGGCGATGCAGTGGAACACCTCGTTCACCGAGTCGGTCCACACCTTCGCCAACACGATCAACACCCACGAGGGCGGCACCCACGAGGAGGGCTTCCGCGCGGCGCTCACCGGGCTGGTCAACCATTGGGGTGAGGAGTGGGGCCTGATCAAGAAGCGCGAGGACCGGGTCTCCGGCGACGACATCCGCGAGGGACTCACCGCGATCATCTCGGTCAAGCTCGGCGAGCCGCAGTTCGAGGGCCAGACCAAGACCAAGCTGGGCAACACCGAGGCCAAGGGCTTCGTGCAGCGGGTCATGAACGACCAGCTCGGCGCGTGGCTCGAGCAGAACCCCGCCGAGGGGCGCGACATCGTCCGCAAGTCGCAGGCTGCGGCGTCGGCCCGCATCGCCGCCCGCAAGGCGCGCGACCTGGCGCGCAGCCGCAAGGGACTCCTCGGCGGCGGCGGCCTGCCCGGCAAGCTGTCGGACTGCCAGTCGACCAACCCCGCCGAGTGCGAGGTCTTCATCGTCGAGGGCGACTCGGCCGGCGGCTCCGCGCGACAGGGCCGCGACCCGCGCGTTCAGGCGATCCTGCCGATCCGCGGCAAGATCCTGAACGTCGAGAAGGCCCGCATCGACAAGGTGCTCGCCAACACCGAGGTCCAGGCGATCATCTCCGCGCTCGGCACCGGCATCCACGAGGAGTTCGACCTCGCCAAGCTGCGCTACCACAAGGTCGTGCTGATGGCCGACGCCGACGTCGACGGCCACCACATCAACACCCTGCTGCTGACGCTGCTGTTCCGGTTCATGCGGCCGCTGATCGAGCACGGCTACGTCTTCATGGCGCAGCCGCCGCTCTACCGCCTCCGGTGGAACAAGCCGGCCGAGCACGAGTTCGTCTACTCGGACGCCGAGCGCGATGCCCTGATGCGCGACGGGCTGGCGCAGGGCAAGAAGCTGCCGAAGGAGAACCCCGTCCAGCGCTACAAGGGCCTTGGCGAGATGAACGCCGAGGAGCTGTGGGACACCACGATGAACCCCGACGGCCGGCTGATGCTGCAGGTCACCCTCGACGACGCCGCCCAGGCCGACGAGATCTTCTCGATCCTGATGGGCGAGGACGTCGAGCAGCGGCGCTCCTTCATCCAGCGCAACGCCAAGGACGTCAGGTTCCTCGACATCTGATCGCGACGTATGGCGATGTCTAGCACCAGCACTAGAGACCACGAGAGAGAGCAAGCGTGACCGAGACGCCCACCACCCCGTCGGCTCCGCCGCCGGGCGGCCGGATCGAGCCGATCGAGCTGCAGACCTCGATGCAGCGGTCCTACATCGACTACGCGATGGCGGTCATCGTCGGCCGGGCGCTGCCCGACGTACGCGACGGGCTCAAGCCGGTGCACCGCCGCGTGCTCTACGCGATGTTCGACGGCGGCTACCGGCCCGACCGCGGCTTCTCGAAGTGCTCGCGCGTCGTCGGCGACGTGATGGGTCAGTACCACCCGCACGGCGACACGGCGATCTACGACACCCTGGTCCGGCTGGCGCAGCCGTGGGTGATGCGGGCGCCGCTGATCAACGGCCAGGGCAACTTCGGCTCGCCGGGCAACGACTCCGCCGCGGCGATGCGCTACACCGAGTGCCGGATGGCACCGCTGGCCATGGAGATGGTGCGCGACATCGACGAGGAGACCGTCGACTTCCAGCCCAACTACGACGGTCGCTCGCAAGAGCCGACGGTGCTGCCCTCGCGCTACCCCAACCTGCTCGTCAACGGGTCGGCCGGCATCGCGGTCGGCATGGCCACCAGCATCCCGCCGCACAACCTGCGCGAGGTCGCCGACGGCGCCCGGTGGGCGCTCGAGCACCCCGACGCCACCCGCGCGGAGCTGCAGGACGCCCTCGTCGAGCGGGTCAAGGGCCCCGACTTCCCCAACGGCGCGCTGATCGTGGGCCGCGAGGGCATCGAGCAGGCCTACCGCACCGGCCGCGGCTCGATCACCCAGCGCGCGGTCATCGAGATCGACGAGGACAACCGCGGGCGCACCATGCTCTCGATCACCGAGCTGCCCTACATGGTCAACCCCGACAACCTCGCGCTCAAGATCGCCGAGCTCGCCGACTCGGGCAAGGTGCAGGGCATCTCCGACGTCCGCGACGACTCCTCGGGCCGCACGGGTCAGCGGCTGGTGGTCATCCTCAAGCGCGACGCCGTCGCGCGGGTCGTGCTCAACAACCTGCTCAAGCACACCGAGCTGCAGACCAACTTCTCGGCCAACATGCTCGCGCTCGTCGACGGCGTGCCGCGCACCCTCTCGATCGACCAGTTCATCAGCAACTGGGTCGCCCACCAGCTCGACGTCATCCAGCGGCGTACCCGCTTCCGGCTGCGCAAGGCCGAGGAGGACGCCCACATCCAGCGCGGCCTGGTCAAGGCGCTCGACGCGCTCGACGAGGTGATCGCGCTGATCCGGCGTTCGCCGGACGTCGACGAGGCCCGTGACGGCCTGATCGCCCTGCTCGAGATCGACGAGCTGCAGGCGATGGCGATCCTCAACATGCAGCTGCGTCGACTCGCTGCCCTGGAGCGGCAGAAGATCATCGACCGCCTGGCCGAGCTCGAGCTGATCATCGCCGACCTCGAGGACATCTTGGCCAACGAGGCCCGGCAGCGGCAGATCGTCTCCGACGAGCTCACCGAGATCGTCGACAGGTACGGCAACGAGCGGCGTACCCAGATCATCGCGGCCGACGGCGACCTGTCGATGGAGGACCTGATCCCCGACGAGGAGCTGGTCGTCTCGATCACGCGGGGCGGCTACGCCAAGCGCACCCGCGCCGACCAGTACCGCACCCAGAAGCGCGGCGGGAAGGGCGTCCGCGGCGCGACCCTGCGTGGCGACGACGTCGTCCAGCACTTCATCGCCACCACCAACCACCACTGGCTGCTGTTCTTCACCACCGCCGGCCGGGTCTACCGCACCAAGGCCTACAACCTGCCCGAGGCCTCCCGCGACGCCAAGGGCGGGCACGTCGCCGGGCTGCTGTCGTTCCAGCCGGACGAGTCGATCGCCCAGGTGCTGGCGATCCGCGACTACGAGCAGGCGCCGTACCTCGTGCTCGCCACCCGCAACGGGCTGGTCAAGAAGACTCGCCTGGGCGACTACAACAGCCCGCGCCAGGCCGGCGTCATCGCGATCAACTTCCGCGAGGACGACGACGAGCTGATCGGCGCCGAGATGGTCTTCGCCGAGGACGAGATCCTGCTGATCTCCCGCAAGGGACAGGCGGTGCGGTTCCGCGCGACCGACGCCCAGCTGCGGCCGATGGGCCGGGCGACGTCCGGCGTGACCGGCATGAACACCGGCCCCGGCGACTCGGTGCTGTCGATGTCGGTGATCCGCGCCGCGCAGGCCGCCACCGAGGAGTCCGAGGACAACGTCCAGTACGTCTTCACGATGACCGACGGCGGCTTCGCCAAGCGCACGCGGATCAGCGACTACCGCCTGACCAACCGCGGCACCAAGGGTGTCAAGGCGATGACGCTCGCCAACGAGGAGCGAGGTGTGCTGGTCGGCGGCTTCATCGTCGAGGACGGCGACGAGATCCTGTCCATCACCCAGGGCGGCCAGGTCGTGCGCAGCCCGATCAACGAGAACTTCCGCCCGACCGGCCGCTCCACGATGGGCGTGAAGTTCGTGACGCCCAAGGAGGGCGACGCCGTGGCCGTCGTCGCGCGCTCCGTCGAGGCGCGAGTCGTCGAGGCCGTCGGTGGCGCCGACGGGACAGGTGAGGAAGGGGATGGAGTGAGCGCGGCGACGGACGAGGCCGCTGGGGCGCCGATCGAGGGCGCGGACGTCGTCGAGTCGTCGGATGAGGGTTCGGATGCAACAATCGAAGACGATCCAGCCCCCGACGAGCCCTCGGAGAGTGAGTCCTGATGACCGACGGCCCCACCGGCCAGCGGACCAACTGGCCGCCCGACGAGACCGCGCCTGGGACTGCCCACGAGACGGCCCACGAGATCCACGAGACCGCCCAGCGTCCCGCGGTGGCCACCGGACCCGCGGGCCCACCGGTCCCGCCGGGACTCCAGCCGGGTCCTCAACAGCCGCAGCGTCAGCCGGGTCCTCAGCCGGGTCCTCAGCAGCCGCAGGGATCGGCGCCGACGCGCGCGCCCGAGCGGCCGCTGCCGCCTCCTCCGGCACCGCAGGAGCCCTCCGGGCCCAGCCTCTCCGACCGGCTCCAGTCACGCCTGGCCAAGGCTCGCGACGAGCACAAGGCCAACGCCACCGCACCGACGACGCAGCGGCCGCGCCGTACGTCGGCCAAGCCCTCGCGCCGTCCCGCCCGCCGGGCCCGTCTGCGGCTCACCCGGGTCGACCCGTGGTCGGTGATGAAGACCGCGTTCCTGCTCTCGATCGCCTTCGGTGTCGTCACGGTCGTGTCGGTGCTGATGGTGTGGTCGGTGCTGGGTGCCGCCGGCGTCTGGGACTCGATCAACGCCACGGTGCAGAACGTGCTGGGCGAGGAGTCGGCCACGCAGTTCGACGTCGAGAACTACCTCGGCACCTCCCGCGTCCTCGGCTTCACCCTCCTGGTCTCGGTCATCGACGTCGTGCTCCTGACGGCGATCGCCACCCTCGGGGCGTTCCTCTACAACATGGCGGCGGCGCTGCTGGGCGGCGTCGAGGTCACCCTCGCGGAGGAGGGCCGCTAGGGCTGCGCCCGGTGGTCGAGCAGCGAACGAAGTGAGCGATCAGTCGAGACCACGGGCCTCCCGGTGGTCGAGCAGCGAGGTCTCGACTCGGCTCGACCACCAAGACGCGATCAGTCGAGACCACTCGATCGGCTCGACTCGGCCGGATTTTGTCCGGGTCTGAGCGCCTGCGGTAATCTCGCCCGTCGGCGGCAGCGCCGCCCACCCGCATCATCCGGGGCCTATAGCTCAGACGGTTAGAGCGCTTCCCTGATAAGGAAGAGGTCACAGGTTCAAGTCCTGTTAGGCCCACATGAAGAAGCTGTTGCTCGTCGTACTCGCCGCTGCCGCCGCCGCGTTCGCCAAGAAGAAGATGGACGAGGGCAAGGCGGAGCAGGCCCTGTGGGCCGAGGCCACCGATACCGTCGACCGCACCTGACGCACGACCCTCCCGCGGCCTGGACGAACGTTCGTTCAGGCCCGGACACCTCTTTGCCAGGGGCCTTGGCGCAATTGGTAGCGCACCTGCTTTGCAAGCAGGGGGTTGCGAGTTCGAGTCTCGTAGGCTCCACCAGAGAAACCGCAGGCCAGCCTGCGGTTTCTTATATTTCTAGAGTTGCTCTTGTTGGGTTCCACGTCGGGCGCTAGCCCGTCCCGCGTCGGCGGGGGGCGGGCTGCTCTAGTTAGGGTGTGCGCCGCGCTGGGACACGCCGACGCGTGAGTCACCCTGGGTATGTGAACGGGGCCGCAGCACCAGCAGAGGCTACGACCCCTCGTACCTTCATGGGGCACTGTTCACATGTCCGCGGCATGGGGTCCACGGATTGTCAACGCTCCCCTGTCTGAGAGGCCCCGGAAACCGACTTTAGTGTCCTTTCAAGCGCAGGTTCGCGCGGGTGCGGACGCAGGACTGGTGGACGATGGATCGCGACGAACCGGGGAACGCTCGACCGTCCAGGGCTGGGTGCGCCGTCCATGGGGAGGGGGATTCCTTCCGGGCGACGCCACGACCTTGGCATACGGGGACGTTCCCCAGCCCGCCATGTGGCACCCGTTCTCGGGCGGGACCAATACGAGGGTCGGACCGGAATGTGCTTCCTCCGAGCCGCTCCCGTGGGCGTCCCTGGGGTGCCGGGCGGACGACGCTCGCGGACATTGGTTTGGCCACGGGCACCGCTGCCACGCCATGCGGACGACCGTGCAGGGTTTCGGCGCAGAGAGCCCGCACCTCCTACGAGACACCCCTCGGGGGGGCAAAGGCAACCCTCCGACTGCGCTGTCCCACTTGGTGACCCCGCTGGCGGTGACGACGGCGCTCGAACTTTGCGCAGTTTCGGCGCTTGAAAAGTGAGCGGTTTCAGGGAGTCTAGGACTCCGCTTCGGGTGTTGTCGTTCTGATGCTGCGGAAGCTGTCGATGCCTCGTCCGCGGAGCCTGTAGCTGGCGCCTTTGAGGGTGAGTACGTCGGCGTGGTGGACGATCCGGTCGATCATCGCGGCAGCGACGGCTTGGTCTCCGAAGACACCTCCCCAGCCGCTGAAGGGGAGGTTGCTGGTGAGGATCAGCGAGGCGTGTTCGTAGCGTGAGGAGACGAGTGAAAGAACAGGTTCGCGGCGTCTTGCTCGAAGGGCAGGTAGCCGACCTCGTCGACGATGATCAGCCCGTAGCGACGCAGCTTGGCCAGTTCGCCGGGGAGTCGTCCGGCGCGGTGGGCGTCGGTGAGCCGGGTGACCCAGTCGGTCGCGGTCGCGAACAGCATCGGTGACCGTGACGGGCAGCGACGATCCCTAGGGCGGTCTCCGCCTTGGCGTACGAGGAACACGCGGAGGAACGACTGGTCGAGGGCGGCGGCCAAGATGCTGCGGCCGTCATGTGAGGCCGGCGCGGCACGCAACGGACGGCCGTTGAACGCGACGGCGAGAGTGCGCTACCGAACTGAGCCCTGCCGTCCGGTGTCTCGATTCACATGGTGCAGCCTGGGTACAGCCCGCGAGCAATCCACGACATTGATCCAAGGCACGAGCCACCGCAATGAACCCGTCTGCCCACATGGACGGCGGGGGTGCGGCTGGGTCGATGGCGGCGGCTATACGCACCTCACGATCCGCACGGATAGCGGCTGATCCGGAAGCCGAGTCTTACGCTGTCTGCCGCATTGCCAACAGTCGCCCCGTGCCAGTCATCTTGAAACTTGGCGGCGCAACCTGGCGGGAGCGGCGAGCGCGGTGATCTACATTCTCGTCGGACTCGTCGTCCTGATCGTCGTGTTGGTCATCGAGAACGCTCGTCGCGGCGGTCCGGAGGCCAGGAGACACGGTGGTGGCCATGCTGACGGCGGAGGGGACGGCGGCGGATCTGCGTGACCTTGTTCCGTCCGCAGCGCGGCATGTGTGGACAATCCGCCCGCGAGGACGCCCGGCTCATGCCTGTTGGCCCGCCTGACGGGTGGCTGAGCCCGAGCTAGAAAGCGCCGCCCGCGCCACGGCCAACCGTTCCTGCCTCGTGGTTTTCCTTGCCACACCGCTGACAGCGCAGGAAGGTACCGGAGGCCTCCCCGTCGGCAGCCGGGGGATAGGCGACCTTCACATACTTGTGGCCCGCCAACTTGCAGACGGTGAACCGCTTCAGGTTGTTCATGACAATCGACGCCTCCTCGACTCAACCCTCATTCAGTGTGGCTCCTTTCGACGACCACGGCCACTGCCACACTGAGCTCGCCAGCGGTTGCGCGGAAGCAGGACGATCGAGGCAGCGCGCCCACCGCACGGAACTCAGCAAGAGCGAGTGGATCGGGGCACGCGCGGGCGGGCTTGGAATTGGCTGGACGTGGAGTCACGTCCCGGCCACGTGCCAGGGGTCGCTGCATCCGCAGACCGGGCGGAGCAGCTCGGCATCCACCACGCGGACGGGACAATAGGGCCTCAGCCCCCAGAGTCGGTCGACCAAAGGCAGTCGAGGGACCTTGGCGTTGTGACCACAGACGGGACAGCCGTCCACGGCAACAGCGTAGGCCGAAACCGCCCCGAAGCCCGCGGTCAGCGTCCAGTCGGGACGCCTCAGCCGGGGTCAGAGTCTCCCGAGCAGGTGCACCTGCCCACGAGCGATCGTGAATCCCAGGGCCGCGGTCGCGAGAGCCACCACGGCTGCGGCGGTGAAGGCGGCACTGAAACCGGCGGAGGTCAGGGTGGCCGCATCACGGGTCCCGAAGGCGAGGCCGACTGCGATGAACGAAGCGGTGCCGAGCGCGGCGCCCACCTGGCTGGCCGAACCCGCAAGACCGGACGCGAGGCCGGTGTGGGCCTCGGGCACCGCGGACGTAACGACCATGGTGGTGGGCGTGAAGCTGAGTGCGACGCCGGTGGCCACGAGCAGCAGGCCGGGCAGGACGGCGACCAGGTAGCCGGACCCCGTCGGTGCGTGCGCCAGCCACAGGTGGCCGGCGGCGAGGACGACCAGCCCGATGACCAGGCTGCGCCGCGGGCCCAGGGTGCGCAGCATCCGGGGAAGGATGCCGAGGGAGACGGCGAACCCGGTGAGTGACGTGGGGACCATCGCCAACCCCGCCTGTCCGGGAGCCATGTCGAGGGCCTGCTGGAGGTAGAGAGCCACCAGGACGAACGAGGACGCGCGGGCGGCCGTGCCCAGGACGGCCAGAGCGACTCCGACGGAGAGGGTGCGGGAGCGGAAGAGCTCCAGCGGCACGAGCGGGTCAGGCGTCCGACGCTCGACCATCAAGAAGATGGCCATCAGCGCTGCCGCGGCGGCCAGGCTTCCGACGACGGGCGGGGCCGTCCATCCCAGGTCTGCCGCGAACAGGGCGCCGTGCACCAGGACGACGACCGCCGCTGTGACGGCGGTGGAACCGCCCCAGTCGAACCGACGCCGGATTCTCGGGCCGCTCGCCGGAAGGACGCGACGGGCCAGGGCGACAGCGACCGCGGACACCGGAACGGTCACGAGGAACACCGACCGCCACCCCAGGGAGCCGGCGAGCATCCCGCCCAGCGCCACGCCCGCGGCTCCGCCCAGCGTGGAGGCGGCGCCCCAGATGCTCATGGCCCTGGCACGCGATTGACCGGGGAAGGCCAGCAGGAGCAGTGACATCGCGGCAGGGCTGAGTGCGGCGGCGCCGACGCCCTGGACGACGCGGCCCGCCAACAGCATTCGCTGGTCCGCGGCCACGGCTGCCAGCAGCGTGCCGACGGTGAACAGGACCGAGCCGGCTGTGAACATGCCGCGTCGGCCGAACAGGTCCGCCAGGCGTCCGGACAGCAGCAGCAGGCCGCCGAACGCGACGACGTACGCGTTCACGATCCACGTGGCGTCGGCAGCGCCGAGGCCGAGATCGGCCTGGATGGACGGCAGCGCCACGTTGACGATCGACGCGTCCAGCATGACGACGAACTGGGCTGACACGAGCAGCCCCAAGGTGAGCCAGCGGCCCCGACCGGGGAAGCCCTGGCGCTCGTCCTCCTTGCTGCCGTCGGCCGGGGCGGGCAGCTCACGCGTGACCCGGGGGATGGTCGTTGTCGTCATAGCGGGTTCCTCGTTCGTCGTCTGGTGGCTGGTCAGGCAGCCGGCGAGAAGGTGACGGAGTGCACGTGCTTCGCGAGGGTCCGCCCACAGCGTGGGCAGTGGTCTCGGTGAACGTCTGCGACGTCTTGTCCGCACCAGCAGGAAGGAGCAGGAGCGCTGCTCGCAGAGGAGGGCTCCTTCCAGGGGGCGACCAGGTTGGTCGGAGTCGTGGTCATCGTCCTCACCGCCTCACAAGTTGTGCTGCTCGGTTGCCTTCGAGGTCCACGGTGCTCTCGACGAAGGTCGGTCACACCGGCCGAATTGCCAGGTTGTGGCGCGTCGATCGAGGCCCGCGCGGGTGAGGGACTCAGTGCATGTGCATGCCGCCGGCTCCACCAGTGGCTCGGGTCGCAGGCATCCGGACCGCGGCGAAGACGGCGAACACAACGGCGATCGCCGCGGCGGCGATGAATCCGCGGGAGAACGCGTCAGCCGCTCCGGTCGGACTGGTCAGGGAACCCGCCGTGCTGGCGACCGCGGAGAGGACGGCGACACCCAACGCTGCGCCGACCTCGTGACCGGTCATCAGGAAGCCGGACGCCACCCCGGCGTGCGAGGCCGGTATCCCCGTCATGGAGGTCACGGAGACCGGCACGAAGACCATGCCCACGCCAACTCCCAGCGCGACCAGGCCCGGCAGCACGTCGATCGCGTAGTGCGCCTGGCTCGTGGCAGCGGACAACAGGAGGCCCGAGGCGGCGACCACGACGAGCCCGGCGGTCGCCACGGTCCGCGGAGAGAGGTGGCCGAGCAGGTGGCGAGCCAGCACCGTGCCTGCCGTGATGGCGAGCGCGAACGGGAGGAAGGCGACCCCGGTCTGCAGGGCGGAGTAGCCGAGAACGGTCTGCAGGAAGATCGAGGTCAGGAAGACGGCACCGACCAGGATCCCGGTGACGCCGAGCATCACGGCCGTGCCCGACACGAGGGGACCCAGCTTCCAGACGTGCGGGGGGAACAACGGCTTGGATGCGCGCTTCTCGAGCGTGAGGAAGGCGAGCAGCAGCACCCCGGACGCCATCAGCGCGGTCATGGTCCGGACCGACCACCAGCCGTGGGTGGCGGTGCCGCCGAGGGCGTAGATCATCGTGGCGAGACCGGCGATGACCGTCGCGGCGCCGGGAAAGTCGAAGTCGACCATCGTCGGGCGGGTCGTGCTCTCCCTGGCGATGACGCGCTGCCCGATCACCAGGGCGACCACACCGACGGGGACGTTGATCCAGAAGATGTACTGCCAGCTGGTCCACGTGGTGACGGCCCCGCCGACGAGGACGCCGGCCGCGACGCCGAGGCTGCCGACCACGCCCCAGAGAGCGAGTGCGGCCTTGCGCTGGGAGCCGGCGTAGGTGGTCGTGATCAGGGAGAGGGCAGAGGGGGTCAGGAGCGCGGCGCTGAGGCCTTGGACGGCGCGGGCGGTGATGAGCTGCCCGCCGCTGTCGGCGAACCCGCTGACCAGCGAGGCGACGCTGAAGAGGGCGAGGCCGGTCAGGAAGACGCCTCGTCGGGACAGCAGGTCGGAGATGCGTCCTCCGAGGAGGAGGCCGCCGCCGGACATCATCACGTACGCCGTGACGAGCCACTGCAGGTCGGTGCCATCCAGCCGCAAGGAGCGTCCGATGGTCGGCAGGGCGGTGTTGACCACCGAGATGTCCAGGACGACCAGGATCTGGGCGGCCAGGGCGACCCCGAGCAGGGCCCAGGACTTCCTGTGCTCGTGCTGCTCCTCGGTGTGGTTCGCGTGGTGGGCGGGTGCGTGGGACATGGGTGCTCCTCTGGTGTGTTGGTGACGGGTCTCGGGCAAGCGGGGGGTCAGCGGGTGGTGAGCACGGAGCCGGTCCGGACGGCGCGGACGACGTCGGTGATGGCCTGCACCGAGGCGTCCGCTCCGTGGGCGTCCTCGACGACGCCGGCATGGGTCGACTCGACGTCGCGGCGGATGCTGTTGGTGGAGAGAGCCGCGAGCCGGTCCTGCGCGCCGGCCCAGCCCCCCGTCTGCAGTGAGTCCGACGTCGCGAGCACGGCCACGGGTCGATCACCCAACGAGGTGACAGCCTGCGCCTGCTCGAAGACCAGCGGGATCATCGCCAGCTCGTCGCGGCCGACCCGGGCCGCCCGCGGGGTCGAGTTCATGGCGTCCACCACTGCTGCGTCCGCGGCCGGCAGGTGCGAGCCTGCCGAGACCACCGGGCCGAGACCGAGCCGCGCCAGTGTGGGCATGAGCGCGAGTCCGCGCCGCATCAGCTGGTACTGGATGGCGTAGTCGTCGACGTCGGTGAGCTGTCGGGGGCTGGAGCTGTCCAGGAGGACCATCCCGGCGACGTCACGGGGGTACGCCGCCGCGTAGTCGAGGGCGTAGGGACCGCCGATCGAGTGCCCGACCAGCACGTACGGTCCCTGCTCGCCGGCCGCGGCCAGCACGGCGTGCAGGTCCCGGGCGGCCGTCTCGCCGTCCTGGGGACCCGCGACGTCGTCGCTCCAGCCCTGCCCGGCGCGGTCGTAGGCGCAGACCCGGGTGGTCGCACTGACCGGCCCGGTGATCCTGGCCCAGGAGGCGGAGAACTCACCCAGGCCGTTGAAGAGCACGACCGTGGGTCCGCCCGTCCCGTGGCAGTCGAGGTGCAGCCGGTGGTCGCCCACGGCGTAGGTCTTCCCGGGGGCCGGGTAGGCGCTCTCGATGCGTCGGGCGACCACGTTCTGCACGGTGGCGCCGACGGACGCGGCAGCCAGGAAGACCACGATCAGCGTCACCAGCCAGCGGCCCCAGCCGGTCAAGGTGCGGCGCACCGAGACGAGCATCCACCCGCTGAGGGCCAGCATCGCCGGCGGCCACACCCAGTTGAGGGTGGAGAGGGCGGCGTCCTGCGGGGAGAAGACCAGGAGGCCGGCGCCGGCGGCCGCCATCGCGACCGCAGGCACGGTGGTCCACCGCTGGGGCTGGCTGGTCATCCGGGCCGACAGGACGCGCATCATCGCCCAGCCGAGCGCGAAGGCCAGGAGCGCGGATCCGGTCGATGACGTTCTCCGGAGCGCCGGGGACGACGACCAGGATCAGGACCAGAGCGGTCACCACACCGACCGCCAGTGAGCCGGCGACGACACGCCCTACCGGAACGGACCCGGGCACGAGTGGTGGGTCGATGTGCTGGTGACCCTGGGTGGTGGTGGTGTCGACGCTCACGACGGTCTCGCTCTCGCAGTGGAGTGGTGGTCCTGCTCTGCGATCGAGCGTGGCGTCGTCGCCGTTTGCTCACCCCGGTCAGATGGCCGGGATGTGCTCGGAAGATCGTGCTAGGAGAGCTCGAGCCGGGCGAGCTCACCGCGGGAGGTGACGCCGGCCTTGGCGAACACGTTGCGCAGGTGGAACGCGACCGTCCTGGGCGAGATCCAGCACTGCGCCGCGACGTCCTTGTTCGACATCCCCGAGCTCACCAGCTGGGCGACCTGCAGCTCCATCGGGGTGAGCTTCACCAGCGTGGAGGGGTCTCGCTTGCGCGCCGTCTCGCCGGAGGCGCGCAGCTCCTGGTTCGCCCGGGCGGCCAGCGCGTGCGCCCGCAGGTCCTGGAAGGTGTCGAGGGAGCTGCGCAGGTGCTGGCGTGCGTCCACGCGACGATGACTCCGCCGCAGCCACTCGCCGTACGCCAGCTGAGTGCGCGCGGCGTCGAGCGGGCGACCGGCCCGCTCGTGCTGGGAGAGCGCCTGCAGGAACCACTGGTCCGCGTCGCCGGACTCTGTTGTGAGCGCCTTCCCGAAGGCCACCGTGGCGAGTGCCCAGGGGCGACGGGTCGCCTCCGCGAACACTGCCAGCTCCTCCACCCAAGCGCGGGCCGCTCCCTCGTCGCCCGCGCGAACGGCTGCCTCGATCCGCTCGGGGGCTGCCATCCGTGCCAGCACGGGGAGTCGGAACCGGCTGAGGTGGTGCAGGGCACCCGGGTTGTCCCCGGTCCCAGCGGCGCGAAGTCCCCTGGCCCAGCGGGTGACGTCGTGCACGGGGTCGGTCAGGATGCCGAGCGGGTGCGCGGTGACGAGGCCGTCGAGACGATGCACGACGTCGTCGTAGTCGTCCCGGTCCTGGAGTGCTGCGAGCACGGCGAGCCAGGCGAGCGGCAGCGCGGTCATGGCGGGTTGGCCGATGCTGGTTCCGAGAGCGACGGCCTCCTCGGCGCAGCTGCGCACGGCGACGTGGTCTCCGGTGAGGAAGTGTCCGAAGCAGAGCCGCTGCAGGCAGTAGATGACCGCCGTGACAGCACCGGCCTCCCGGGCACGGGACAGGGCGTACGAGTAGAAGTGCTGCTGTGCAGGGTCGTCCCCGAGCTGCAGGGCGGCGTTGGCGAGGTTCCACAGCACGTCGCGGTCGTCCACCTGGTCCCCGACGGCGAGTGCCAGGTCCAGGGCCTCTCGGGCCGCGGACCAGTTGCCCTCGGCCACCTGGTGTCATCGCGACCAACATGTGGCGGAGGCAGAGCGTCCGGGGCGAGTCGCCGGCAGTCGCTGCCGCCAGGAGCTCGACGGACGGCAGCGGAGTGCCGCTGTCGGCGCCGAAGGTCCGCATGACGGCGGCGGCGGCGGCGATCTCCAGGGCTCTGGCCGGGTCGAACGGGCTGCACCGCGTGGGCGGCCTCGACGAAGATCCGGTGGGCCTCCGCCGCCGACCCGAGGTTGACCTCGATGTGTCCGCGCAGCCGCGCGATGTCGCAGATCAGGAGAGGGTCGGTGGCCTCTTCGCGGGCCGCCGCGAGGAGAGCCTGCGCCTTGCCCGCTTGTCCACACGCCCATGCGCTGCGGGCTGCCGCGACGTTGAGACGCGGCACGTTGGGCCGGGTCGGAGGACAGAGCCGTCGCCCGCTCGTAGGCCGCGAGGGCGGCGACGTAGCCGCCACGGCGCAGCGCCCGTGAGCCGACGAGCTCCAGCGCGACCACCAGCTCGGGGTCAGGTCCGTCGGCGGCGAAGGCGCGATGCCAGGCCTCGCGGTCGGTGTTGCCCGAGCCGGCCAGAGCCTCGGCCAGAGCCCGGTGGGCACGGCGCCGGTCCTCCCCCGTCGCGGCCTGGTAGACCGCCGAGCGCACCAGCGGGTGGCGCACCGAGAACGACGCGGTGTCGCCGACGAGGAGCCCGGAGTCCAAGGCGGCCTCCAAGGCCGACTCCTCCACACCGAGGCCGGCCGATGCGCGTCGCAGCACGTCGAGCTCGCCGGTGTCGTCCGCGGCGGCCAGCAACAGCACGGACTGCACAGATGGCGGCAACCGGCGGCTCCGGTCCAGGAACACCTGCTCGACGTGGGCGGTGAGGTGGAGCTGCGCGGGCAGGGTCTCGGACCCGCGGAGCTGGGCCGCGGTGAGCTCGCCCGGCAGCTCCAGCAGGGCCAGCGGGTTGCCGCGCGTCTCGTCGATGAGCCGCCGGGTCACCTCCTCGGCCGGCGCATCGTCCAGGTGGAGGTCGAGGAGGGCGCGGGCTGCGTCCGGCTCGAGGCCGGTCAGCTGCATCTCGACGAGCCCCTGCGGGTCGAAGTTCTCCCAGGCCCCCTCCCGGGCGGCGAACACCATGGCGACCCGGTCCGCGCCCAGACGGCGTGCGCAGAACAGGAGGGCCCCCGCGGTGGCGGGATCCAGCCAGTGGGCGTCGTCGACCACGCAGAGCACGAGGTTCTCCTCGGCCGCGGCCGTCAGCAGCGACAAGGTCGCCACGCCCACCAGGAAGGGCTCCACCGACGGTCCGTCGTCCTCCCCGAACGCCACGCGCAGCGCTCGGGCCTGAGGACCGGGGAGCTCCTCCCGCAGCCGCGTCAGTGGCCGCAGCAGACGATGGAGCGCCGCGAACGCCAACGGCGCCTCGACCTCGAGCCCCTGCGTGCGCAGCACCGTCGCATCCCCGGCCTGGGTGGCGAGCTCGTCGAGCAGGGCCGACTTCCCCACACCCGGCTCGCCACGCACCACCAGGCTGCCGGCGGATCCGTGTCGCGCCTCCTCGACGAGCGCTCCCAGGAGTGCCCGTTCGGGCTCACGGCCGACCAGCACGCGTCGAACGTACACGCTCACTCGACCCACCGATCGCGTGCGAACCCTGGCGCTTTGACCGGGGCGACGGCGGCCGCGGGCAGCGAGGCTTCAGATCCGCCCGGCCGGCGATTGCGTCGGCCGGGCGCCGACGCAGCACGACCACGCCAGGAGGCACCGCCATGCACGATCCCACGCCCACCGACCCCATGGTCGACGACCCAGGATCACGCGGCGGGCAGCGCCGTCAGATCGGCCTGCTCGTCTTCGACGGGGTCGAGGAGCTGGACGCCGTCGGTCCCTGGGAGGTGCTCTCCCACTGGACGCAGGAACATCCCGAGGACGGCTGGGACGTCTTCTGCCTCTCGGCCGACGGTGCGCCCGTCGTCGGCGCCAAGACCCTGGTGCTCGGCGCGCACCACTCGATCGACGACGCCCCGGCCCTCGACGTGCTCATCCACCCGGGCGGCCCGGGCACCAGGCCGATGCTCCGCGACCAGGCCCACCTGGACTGGGTCCGCAAGCAGCGGGCATCGGTCCCGCTGATGACCTCGGTCTGCACCGGCAGCCTCGTGTACGCGGCCGCCGGGTTGCTGATCGGTCGGCGGGCCACCACCCACTGGGCGTCGTTGAACCTGCTCTCCGAGCTGGATCCCACCGTCATCACCGACGTCGACGCGCGCTTCGTCGACGACGGCGACCTGATCACGAGCGCCGGCGTGAGCGCCGGCATCGACATGGCGCTGCACCTCGTGGCCCGGCTCGCGAACGTCGAGCGCGCCCGCGAGGTACGCCGCGACATCCAGTACAGCCCCATGCCCCCGATCTGAGTCATGTCCCCACGTCCCAAGGAGAAACCTGTGATGACCACCCCCACCGACCACACGATGCGCGCGGTCCTCCAAGACCGCTACGGCACCTCCAGCGTCCTGCAGCTCGGGAGGGTCGCCATTCCGGTGATCGGCGACGCACGACGTGCTCGTCGAGGTACGCGCGGCCGGGCTGGACCGTGGCACCGAGCACCTGATGACCGGAAAGCCCTACGCCATGCGGCTCGCCTTCGGGATCCGACAGCCCGAAGAACCCGGTGCCCGGCCGCGACGTCGCCGGCGTGGTCGCCGGCGATCGGAAGCGCGGTCACTCGGTTCGCGATCGGCGACGAGGTGTACGGCATCGCGCCGGGTTCGTTCGCCGAGTACGCCGTGGCCCGCGAGACCCAGCTCGCCCGCAAGCCGACCAACCTCTCCTTCGCCCAGGCCGCCGTCGTTCCTGTCTCGGCCGCCACCGCGCTGCGGGCGCTCGTCGACGTCGGTCGCGTGCAGTCCGGCCAGTCGGTCCTGGTGCTCGGCGCCTCGGGCGGCGTCGGCACCTTCGCAGTCCAGCTGGCGAAAGCGTTCGGAGCCGAGGTCACGGGCGTCTGCAGCACCGCCAAGACCGACCTGGTCGCCTCACTGGGAGCCGACCACGTCATCGACTACACCCGCGACGACTTCGCCGACGGAACGCGCACCTACGACCTGGTGCTCGACATCGCCGGCAACCCCTCGCTCAGGCAGACTCCGGCAGGCCCTCAAACCCCGAGGGACCGCCGTCTTCGTCGGTGGCGAGGGGGCGGGCGTGGTTATCGGGATGGGCAGACAGGTACGAGGGGTGCTCGTGTCGCCCTTCCTGAAGCAGCGCCTCGTCCTCCTCGCCGCCAAGGAGCGCGCCAGCGACTATGAGCGGCTCACCGACCTCATCGAGACCGGTCAGGTCACTCCATGCCTCGACCGCACCTACCCGCTCGACGAGGTGCCGCAGGCCATGCGGCAGCTCGAGACAGGGCAGGTCCGCGGCAAGGTCGCCGTCACGACCGGCAGGTGACAGCGATCCTCCGCGAGTCCGGAACTTGCCGGACGATCGCCGACATCGGATTGCCGGGTCTCAGTCCGTTCCGTGCGGGGTGGTGGCGAACCATCCGTACGTGGCGCCCGGGTGCTCTGCCCGCTGCTCGGCCAGACGGCGAGCCAGGGCCCGGCCGCGAACCGGAGGAAGCGTCGCCCGCGTGGATCGAGCCAGGTCGCCGTCGTAGAAGACCACGAACACCTCGTCCTCCTGCCGGGGGACCAGCAGCTCGTCCAGGTACAGCTCGATGTCGTTGCCGGCGTGCAGGGCGACCACCTGCTCCCACTCGTCGGGGGTGACCAGGAACGTCACGGCGCCCGTGGACACGCCGAGCTCGATGCGGCCGGGCCCGACCTCGACGGGGTTGCCGTGCTCCGCGAGCCCGGCCAGCAGCCTCGGCCAGTGCGTCCCCCGCTCGGCGGGCACCGGGGAAGGAGCGGACCGCATGCGGGACCGGTGCCGCTCGACCATCGCGTGGGCTGCCCATTCCACCCTGGTGGCGACAGCAGGGGCGTAGGACCCTGGCTCCTGGTAGCCGCTGAGCTCACGCCACTCCTGGTCGACGGGAACCCGGACCGACCCGCGGCTCGGCATCCCTTCGGCCGCCAGGTCCTCAGGAAGGTCGAGCGCGAAGCCGACCTCCAGCTCGGCTCCATGGTCTCCGCGGGTGAGCTGGACGGACTCGACCCACACGCCCCGTCCGAACCCGTCGTAGCGGTCGATGCCGTCGTCGGCCCGGCCGTACGGATCCTCGGGGTCGATGCCGGTGGGGTTCGGGTCGGCCAGGGTCGCGAGCATGGCGGCGGCGTACTCCTCGTCGTCCATCACGCCATCATCACCCCGATCTCCGGGACGGAGCCGGAGGGGTCGCCGAAATCGGATTGCCCCTGTCCGGAGCGACGTGGAGTCTCTCGGCGTGAGGATCTTGTGGCTGTTCGGTCCGCCCGGCGTCGGCAAGTCCGTGACGGCGTGGGAGCTGCTCAACCTGTTGGCCAGCCGCAACGAGTCCGCGGCGTACGTCGACATCGACCAGCTGGCGATGGCCGACCCGGACCCCAGCGACGACGGCGAGGCGCACAGGCGCAAGACGCTGGCGCTGGCCACGGTCGGCCGCCTCCATGCTCAGCGAGGCGCCGCGACCCTGGTCGTGTCCGGGGTGTTGGACCCCGACCAGCTGGACGTCACCCGTGACACCCTCGCCGGCTTCGACCTTGCCCTGGTGCGGCTTGCCGTTGGCGAGGACGAGCTGAGGCGGCGGATGACCGCGCGTGGTCAGTACGCCGAGGACTGGTCCGGGGTGCTCGCCGACGCACGGCGTCACGACGCGGCCGGGCACTCCCTCCCGGTCGTCCGCACCGATGAGGGGAGCCCGTCGGAGGTCGCGCGGCGGGTTCGCGACGTGGCCCGCACCCTCCCGGTCGTCCCGTCGAGCAGCGCCGGGGAGCCCGCCACGCCGACCGGCGCCAGCCCCGGTCGCGCCGCCCTGATCACCGGATGTCGCGTGGTCGGCAAGTCCAGTGTCGGGTGGCTGGCCTTCATGAGGGCGCGCGAACGGAGGATCCCCACGGCGTTCGTCGACCTCCGGCAGCTGGGCTTCCAGGGACGCGACGGCGGGCCCGTCGACCACGAGCTGCAGGCTGCCATGGCCGGGGCTCTGTGGCCGGTCTTCCACGCATGGGGCAGCCGACTGCTGCTGCTCAACGGCACCACCGACGATCCGGCCCAGACCCAGTGGTACGCCGATCGCCTCGAGCCCACGCCGCTGACCGTCATCCGGCTCACCGCGTCGGCGGCCGAGCTGGCAGCGCGGGCCGGCTCTCGCGCGCGCGGTGAGATGGCTCCGCTCGCAGGCGACGACCTCGTCGGCGCGGACGAGCACCACCTCCGTCAGGTGGTCGACCAGGCCCTCCTTGCGCAGGACTCCAGGGCTCCGGTGGTCGGCGAAAGGCTTCTCGACACCACGACCCTCACCGCCACCGACGCGGCCGGGATGGTCCTCGACCTCATCGCAGGCAGCCAGCCGGCGCGCCGGTTCTGACGACGCTGTCGGCGTCCTCGCCTACCGTGACCCCGTGACCCGACGCCTCCAGGTGCTTGCCGTCGCGGCGCTCGTCATGGTCACGATCGCCGTGGTGGTGGTGCTGACCCGCGGCGACGATGCCGGTACGACGCCGCGGTCCGTCGCTCGGACCGACCCGACCCCCACCGATGATCCGGTCGCGCAGGTCCTGGCCCTGGTGCCGATCGAGGCCGATGTCGTGACGGTGACCGACTGGGACGCGATCAGGGCGCGCCTCGGCGTACCCGACCTGACCAGCGACGACCTGATGAGCGACCGGTCGGCGTTCTGGGAGCAGGCCGCGCAGGAGGCGGTCCTGCTGACCGACGGGTTGCTCCTCGAGGACACCAGCGAGCTGATGCTCGACCACGGCTTCACCCAGGACGACGTCGACTGGGAGGCGCGGTGGAGCGGGCCGGACGGGGCGGGCTACGCACTGCGGTTCCGCGACGACCTCGACCTGGCCGCGGTGCAGGCAGCTGTGGGCGCCGAGGTGGGCGAGCTGGCCGGAGCCACGGTCCGCGCCGCCGATCACCTGGTCGTCGAGGGCGGCTCAGCCGGCCCGACGTGGTCGTCCGACCCGGCGCTGGCCGAGCTGGCCGGCGATCTCGTGGCCGACCCGGCGGAGACGACGTACCTCCACCGCGGCTGCCTCCCGCTCAACGAGGCACTCGGCCCCGACGCGACCGTCGAGGACCTGGACGCCCTGCTCTCCCAGCACGACATCGCCGCGCTGGGGCCGCTCACGACGTTCGCCATGGCGTACGCCGACGACGTCGGCACGGCGTGGCTCGGGCCGGATCGCGACGACCTCCCCGACCGCCTCGACCTCGTGCCCGACTGGCCCGTCACCGGCAGCATCGGACCGCTCGACGCGTTCGGCGCGCCGCCCTCGTGGAACCCCGACACCGGCCAGCTGGTCCTGATCGTCGAGAACCCACGGGCCGCCGCGACGCTGACGCTGACTGGTCAGCTCCCGTTCGCCGTCTGCAACGAGGTGGTCCCGCTCGACGAGCCCACCGGGTTGTGAGCGAGTCGGGCTCAGTCGGGGCCACGCACGAACGAGCTGGCGTACGACGTCGTGCCGACCGCGATCGAGTACGTCGCGTAGTAGTCCGCGATCCCGGCCTGCTGGGCCTGCCGGTGCCGGGGATGATCGCGCCAGGCGCGGTGCGACTCGGGATCGGCGAAGGTCACGACCGTGGCCCGTTCGCCGTCCTCGCCCACGAACGTCTTGGTCTCCACGAAGCCCGGCATCGACCGCGCCAGCGCGGTCACCTCGGCGAGGTCGGCGGCGTACGCATCGAGCGCCTCGGGCCGCAGCCGGTTGCGGAAGACGGTGACGACCTGGCCGACGGCGGGCTGCTGCTCCATGGCCCATTGTCTAACGTGGCGAGCATGACCCTCTCGCGGACCGTGGCAGCCGGCATCGACTCGTTGCTCGACCGCACCGTGGCGCCCGGGTTCAGCAGGATGGGACCGGCCGTCCGGCGTCGGCTGCCCACCTGGCCGGCCGATCCCGCGCCGGACGCGCTCGAGGGGCGGACCGCGGCAGTCACCGGCGCGACGTCCGGGCTGGGCACGGCCACGGCGGAGGGGCTCGCCCGTCTCGGCGCGCGGGTCGTGCTGGTCGTCCGCGACGCGGGCAAGGGCGCCGCGACCGCCCGCGACCTCGAGCGGCGGGTGCCGGGGGCGCAGGTGGCCGTCGCAGGTCTGCGACGTGGCCGACCTCGACGACGTACGCCGCTTCGCCGACGAGTCGGACGTGGAGCACCTCGACGTGCTGGTGCACAACGCCGGCGCGATGCCTCCGGAGTGGACCGCCTCGCCCCAGGGGCACGAGACGAGCATGGCCGTGCACGTGCTCGGACCGGTGCTGATGACCGACCTGCTCCGGCCGCGGCTCGCCGGCGGGCGGGTCGTGCTGGTCACCTCGGGTGGCATGTACGGGCAGAAGCTGCGGCCCGACGACCCGGAGTTCCGTCAGGGCGACTACTCGCCGACGACGGCGTACGCCCGCAGCAAGCGGGCCCAGGTCGAGCTGCTGCCCGTGCTGCTGCGCCGCTGGGGCGGCGAGGGGGTGCGGGTCGATGCCACCCATCCCGGCTGGGCGGACACCCCGGGCGTGCAGGCGTCGCTGCCGACGTTCCGCCGGATCACCGGCCCGCTGCTCCGCGACGCCGACGGCGGTGCGGAGACCACGGTGTGGCTGGCCGGCGCGGACCCGGCCGAGACCGGTCGGCTCTGGCACGACCGCCGGCCGCGCCCGACGCACCTGCTGCCGAGCACCCGCACCGGGGACAGCGAGCGCGAGCTGATGTGGGAGTGGGTCGTCGCCCAGACGGGGATCACGCCGAGCTGAGCCACCGATCCGACGCGCGTCGAGGAGGATGGACCCGTGCCCACCGCCTCCACCACGCCCGTACGGCGCGTGCTCGCGCCGCGGCAGTGGTGGGTCCACGCTGCTGGCGCTGGTCGCTGGTGGTCGTCGGCCGGGCTGCTCGGCTGGTGGCAGCTCGAGGCCTGGCAGGAGCGTCGTGCGGCGGCCGAGGCGGTCGATCTCACCGAGGCGGCGCCGGTCGCCGCTGGCCGACGTGTTGGGCGCCGACGACGCCTTCCCCGAGTCGGCGCTCGGCCGGCCTGTCGAGCTGACCGGCAGCTAGCTGCCCGAGGAGACGTTCCTGGTCGCCGATCGGCTGGGCGGACCCGGCGGAGCGACCGGGTCGTGGGTCGTGACGCCGGTGACCGTCGACCGAGACCGGCTCGGTGCTGCCCGTCGTGCGCGGGTGGGTCGCGGCCGACGGCGTACCCCCCGACGCCCCGGCCGGCGAGGTCACCCTCGTGGCCCGGCTGCAGCCGAGCGACGCGTCCACCGCCGCCGACGCCGACCCCGGCGACGACGTGCTGCCTGCGCTGCGGATCCCCGACGTGGCGCAGCGCGTCGACGCCGACGTCTACTCCGGGTACGCCGTCGCGCTGCCCGGCCAGCCCGGCACCGAGTCGCTGGGCGAGGCCACCCTCGAACAGCTGCCGGCGCCGTCGCGCTTCACCGCGGTGCGCAACCTGCTCTACGCCCTGGAGTGGTGGGTCTTCGGGCTCTTCGCCGCGTTCGTCTGGTGGCGGCACGTGCGCGACGTGCCCGACGAGCCGACGAGGAGCCGGCCCGACGAGCCGACCGACGAGCCGACCGACGAGGACGACCCTGGTGGTCGGGCCGGGTCGAGACCCGCCGTACCCTCGGGGCCGTGAAGGGCGCCCTCCTCCGCTACCGCGTGATGGCCACGATCGTCGGCGTCCTCCTGATCGTGCTGTGCCTCGTCGGGCTGCCGCTGCACTACGGCTACCTGCTCTTCCCCGACGCCGTCCCCGAGGGCGGCCGCGCCTGGCAGGTCGGCGCGCGACATCTCGCAGTACCTCGGCGTCGCCCACGGCTGGCTCTACATGATCTTCGTGGTGATGGCGTTCCTGCTGTCGCGCAAGGCCCGCTGGGACCTGCCCTTCACCCTGGTCACCCTCGTCTCGCGGCACCATCCCGATCCTGTCCTTCTGGGCCGAGCGCCGGGCCACCCGACGGGTCCGCGCCGACTTCCCCGAGACCCGTCCCGAGCCCAGCTCCGGCACCCACGGCCGCCATCGGATAGTCCCGCACGTATGGCACCGGTTGGTCGCGTCCGATGGTGCCAAACGTGAGGGACTACCCAAGGATGGGGGCTGTGACGACGACGACGACGGCGCTCGTGCTCGGTGGCGGCGGGGTGCTGGGCGCGGTCGAGGTCGGGATGCTCAAGGCGCTCTTCGAGCGCGGCGTCACGCCCGACCTGGTGCTCGGCACCAGCGTGGGGGCGCTGAACGGCGCGATGGTGGCCAGCGACCCGACGCCCGCGGTCATCGAGCGGCTCGTCGGGCTGTGGCGCGAGGCCGGCCAGACCGGGGACGTGTACGGCGAGCGGCCGCTCGCGACGGTCCGCCGGGCCGTCTCGACCCGCACCCACATCTACTCCGCCGAGCCGCTGAAGGACGCGGCTGAGCGACGAGCTGGGCGACGTCACCTTCGAGGAGCTGCCCGTGCGGTTCCAGGTGTGTGCGGCGAGCATCGAGCGGGCCGCGGAGCACTGGTTCGACAGCGGTCCCGTGGTCGAGGCGGTGGTGGCGAGCGCCGCCGTACCCGGCCTGCTGCCGCCGGCCCGCGTCGGTGACGAGCACTACCTGGACGGCGGGATCGTCAACTCGATCCCCCTGGCCCGGGCCGTGCGCCTCGGCGCGACGCAGGGTCTTCGTGCTGCAGGTCGGCCGCATCGACCGACCGCTGACCGTGCCCACCAAGCCGTTGCAGGTCGCCCGGGTCTCCTTCGAGATCGCCCGGCGGCACCGGTTCCACCGCGAGCTCGAGGAGGTCGCCGCGCACCACCCGGACGTCGACGTGCACGTGCTGCCCGCGGCGGGCACGTCGGCGCGCGACGACTCGATCTTCGCCTACCGCGACTTCACCCGGGTGCAGGCCAAGATCGAGGCGACGTACGACGCCTCGCTGGCCTACCTCGACGGGATCGGCGCGTGAGAATGCTGCTGTTCCGCCGGCTGGTCGTCGCGCCGGCGACCATCGGCGCTGACGGCTGCTGCTCTGGGTGACCGCGCCGCTGTGGCTGATCGGCGCCGCGGCCGTCTCGCCCCGGCTGCCCGGCCGGTGGCGGGCGCTGCGCCTGCTGTGGCTGATGATCGCCTACCTCACCATCGAGGCGGTCCTGCTCGTGGTGCTGTTCGGCTACTGGCTGGCGTCCGGGTTCGGCCGCTGGATCCGCACGCCGTACTGGGAGGGCGTCCACTACGACCTCGTCCAGGGCACGCTGTGGGTGTTCTTCCGCGAGGCCCGGCGGGTGCTCAACCTCGCGATCGAGATCTCGGGCCCGACCCCCGACGCGCACCCGGGCCGGCCGATCCTGGTGTGCTGCCGGCACGCCGGGCCGGGCGACTCGTTCATCTTGATGTACGCCCTGATGCACGACTACGCGCGCGAGCCGCGCGTGGTCCTCAAGGACACGCTGGCCTGGGACCCCGCCATCGGGGTGATCCTGAGCCGGATCCCCGCGCGGTTCATCTCGCCCAACCCCGCCGCCGGCGAGGACCTCGAGAGCCAGATCACCGCCCTGGCCACGCGGCCTGGACGACAACGACGCGTTCGTGATCTTCCCCGAGGGCGGCAACTTCACGCCCAGGCGCCGCGAGCGCGGGATCCAGCGGCTGCGCAAGCTGGGCCTGGAGAGGATGGCGCAGCGGGCGGAGCAGATGACCAACGTGCTGGCGCCCCGCCCCGGCGGCATCATCGCCGCGCTGGACGGCGCCCCCGACGCCGACGTCGTGCTGGTCGCCCACACCGGGCTCGACCACATGCTCACCGTCGGCGACGTCTGGCGCGAGCTGCCGATGGACAAGCGCATCATCATGCGCTGGTGGACGGTCAAGCGCGCCGACATCCCCCAGGACCGCGAGGACCGCATCGAGTGGCTCTTCGGCTGGTGGGAGCACATCGACGCGTGGATCAGCGACAACGCGCCCGTCGACGTACCCCGCCGGCATGCCAGCGGCGTCCGGCGGAGACGGTCTAGGGTCTCGACGGGCCGCTGCGCTGCTCGAGGACCGAATGGCTACGTCTTGCTGGTCTCGCCCTCGTCGAGCTCGACGACCTCGGCGGGCTCGTCGGGCGTGGAGACCTCGTGCGGGCCGTCGGCCGCGTCGGCGAGCGCCTCGTCGGGGCCGGCGCCGCCCGGGTCGTCGGTCGCCTCCTGGCCCGGCAGCGGGTCGTTGAGCGGGTCGGCCAGGCCGTCGGTCGGCGACGGGGCGGGAGCGGGCGGCGGGGGCGGGACGTACGACGACTGCCAGTTGTCCTCCGCCGCAGCTGCTGCGCAGCTTGCTGAAGACGCAGCCCACCGAGCGCGGCCAGGGCGCCGAAGAAGAGGAACTTCTTCAGCCTGCCGCCGCGCTTGGGCTCGGGCTCGCCCTTGACCTCGGCCAGCTTGGTGGCGGCGACGTCGCGGCCCTGGGCGGCCTGCTCGGTCGCGGCGGCGGCGACCGGCGGCGCGCGGCGACCTTGGCGGCGGCGGCACCGGCCGCGGCCTTCTCGGCGGCGACGGCGCGACCCTCCTGCAGGCAGGGGTACGGCGCGCTCGCGCGCGTCGGCCAGCGCGGGGCCGGCGGCGCTCCTTGGCGTTGGTGCCCGCCTCCTTGGCCGCCTCCTTCGCCTGGTCGTACGCGGACTCCAGCGACTCGATCGCGGACTCGGCGAAGTCCGCGGCGTGGTCGATGAAGGTCTTCTTCTTGGCGAAGGGCCTGGGCATGATGCGGGTTCCTCTCGACGGGACCGACTCGCCTCCATCTCACCACGTCCTCCCAACGCCTGCCAGGGCCGCGTCCACCGCGAGCGCAGCCGCATAACCGCAGGTCACCCCCAGGGGTGGGGGATCCCGAGCAGCCACGGGGGCAGGTGCGGAGACGGCGCGGCTTCGGTGGCGTGCGAGGATCGTCCCGACGTGACCAGGCCGTGACGGCCCACTGTGAAAGGCACCAGATGTCCGACCTCAAGGCGACCCTGAAGACCAACCGGGGAGACATCGTCGTCAACCTGTTCCCGAACCACGCCCCCAAGACCGTCGACAACTTCGTCGGCCTGGCCGAGGGCTCGAAGGACTACACCGACGACGCGGGCCGCTCCGGCGTGCCCTACTACGACGGGCTGGTCTTCCACCGCGTCATCAACGGCTTCATGATCCAGGGCGGCTGCCCGCTCGGCGAGGGTCGCGGCGGCCCCGGCTACACCTTCGCCGACGAGATCCACCCCGAGCTGCGCTTCGACAAGCCCTACCTGCTCGCGATGGCGAACGCCGGCCCGGGCACCAACGGGTCGCAGTTCTTCATCACCGTCGGCGCGACCCCGTGGCTCGACCGCAAGCACACCATCTTCGGCGAGGTCGCCGACCAGGCCTCGCGCGACGTCGTCGACGCGATCGCCACGACCCCGGTCGGTGCCGGTGACCGCCCGCGCGACGCGGTCGTCATCGAGTCCGTCCAGGTCGACCGGGCCTGACGCAGCACGAGCTGTCGGCGCCCGATGAGCGACGCCAGCCCACCGGGCAGCCAGCCGCCGGTCGGGGTGCCCACCTGCTACCGGCACCCCGACCGCGAGACCTACATCGCCTGCCAGCGCTGCTCGCGGCCCATCTGCCCCGACTGCATGCGCGACGCGGCGGTGGGGTTCCAGTGCCCGCAGTGCGTCGCCGAGGGCGCGAAGACGACCCGCGTCGGGGCGCACGGCGTACGGCGGTCTGCGCTCGGGCAACCCCGGCCTCACCTCGCTGGTGCTGATCGGCCTCAACGCGCTCGTCTGGCTGGCCATCATGGCGACCGGCGGCCGGAACAGCTCACTGGTCAACACGCTGGCGCTGACGCCCAACGGGCGCTGTGAGGCGGGGGACGGGACGTACTTCCCGCAGGTGACCAGCGAGGCCCAGTGCCGTCTGGGCGGGCCGAGCGTCTCGTGGGTCCCCGGCGTCGACGACGGCGCCTACTGGCAGCTGATCACCTCGGCGTTCACCCACGTCGAGGTGTGGCACATCGGCTTCAACATGCTCGCGCTGTGGTTCCTCGGACCCCAGCTCGAGGCGGCGCTGGGTCGCTCTCGCTTCCTGGTGCTCTACTTCGGGTCGGCCCTGACCGCCTCGGCCTGCGTCTACTGGTTCTCCAACCCCGCCGCCGGCACCCGCGGCGCCTCGGGTGCGATCTTCGGCCTGATGGGTGGACTGCTCGTGATCGCGGTCAAGGTCGGAGGTGACGTGCGCGGCGTGCTGATCTGGCTCGGCCTCAACGTCGTCATCACCTTCAGCTTCCCCGGCATCTCCTGGCAGGGGCACCTCGGTGGGCTGCTCGGCGGCGTCGTGATCGCCGCGGCTCTCGTCTACGCCCCACGGGAGAGACGCACGGCGTTCCAGGTCGCCGGCGTGAGCGCCGTCATGGTGCTCACGGTGCTGGCGATCGGGCTGCGCACCCTCACGCTGGCCTGATCCCAGGCTGAGGTCGGGCTCAGCGGTCGACGGTCGCGTAGGCCAGGTCGAGCAGGCCGTCGTACGCCGGCGCGACGAGGCCGCTGTCCAGCGCGAGGTCCCAGCCGACGCCGATGGCGGGGTCGGCGGCGTCGTCGCGATAGCCGGCGAGCACCGGGTCGGTCTGCAGCGCCAGCAGCAGCTCGGTCTGGTCGCCGACGCCGGAGATGACGTAGGGCTGGGGGTAGGGCACGCCCTGCAGCGTGACCGAGTTGCCCTCGCACTTGATGCCGGTGGTCGAGATGATCCGCTGCCCCTGCACCGTGACCGCGCGTGCGCCGCCACTCCACAGGGCGTTCACGACCGCCTGGATGTCCTGCTGGTGCACGACGAAACGGTCGAGGTCGACCGTCGTCGAGCTGTTGATGTCGTCGACCGCCGCGTCGGACAGCGTGACGCTGATGCCCGCGCCGGCGACCGGCGCGAGTCCGGCGTCGTCGCGGAGGGCCCGTGCCTGGCGGCGTACCTGGTCGGCGCGCTCGTCGTCGACCGACGTGCCGAGCTTCTCGACCTCGGCGGCCAGCGCTGCGACCTCGGCCTGCTGGTCCTTGACCCGCTTGCTCTCGTTGGCGACCAGCGACGCCAGGTCGTTGTAGCGGCCCGGCCGCAGGTCGGTGCCGCCGCTGCTCTCCTGGCTGATGATGAGCAGCACCGAGCCGATCAGCAGCACCACGGCCGTGCCGACCCGCCAGGGTCTGGGCACCCCGAAGCCCGACCGGGGCTCAGGGCTCATCGACACGCCCTTTAGGCTAGTGCGGGCCCCGAAGCCGGGCTGCATTATCGACGAGCAGGAGCGCACGTGGCCAAGACCGACTCGAAGAAGGAGTTCCGCGATCCCACCGCGGGACCGATCTTCTCCCCGCGGTTCGTGATCTCGCTCGTGCTGATCGCGCTGGGCATCGCCTGGATCGCCTACTTCTACCTCGTCGTCCGGGTCGACCCGACGATCCTCCCCGAGCCCAAGGCCGGCGGCCCCAAGGTGTTCGAGACGCTCACCGACTGGAAGGGCATCAACTGGAACTACGTCGGTGGGTTCCTGCTGGCCCTCCTGGGTCTGGCCATCGCGGCGCACCCCTCCACGCCCCTGGGCCGCGGCCGGGGCGTCGTCGTCGGCATGCTCGGCTGCTTCCTCATCGGCCTGCTCTGGATCTGCACCTACTACGTCGTCAGCGACGACCCCTCGGCGATCCCGGTCATGAACGACCTCGAGCAGTACAACCTGGTCGTCGGCATCGCCCTGATGGCCGTCGGCTTCACCTACGCGACCCGCTGGGAGTAGAGAAGGCGGACGTCAACGCACGGTAACCCCAGACAGAGCCGAGTCGGCGCAAAGTCGACTCCCCCGCTGCGCTCCTCCGGCGACTTTCCGCCGACTCGGCTCTGTCTCTGGTCACCGTCCGTTGACGCCCGCAACCTCTGAGTTTCCACACCTGTGCACTCACCTGTGGAGAACTACACGCGTGTAACTCCTCCACAGACTTCCTCACAGCTGTGGAACTGGACCTGGGGTCACGAGGGTGAGGCGGCGGGCGTCGGGCTCTCGGTGGGCTCGGTCGGGGGCGTCTCGTGGGGGTCTCGGTGGGGGTCTTGGAGGGGGTCGGCTCGGGTTCGAAGGCCGAGACCTCGATCGTGATCGAGGTGCCCTCGGGCTGCTCGGAGCCCGCGGGCGGGTTCTGGCGTACGACGGTGCCCCGGGGCTCGGTGGTGTCGGTCGTGGAGGTGGTGAACACCTCGAAGCCGGCGTCGCGCAGCGCCCGGGTGGCCTGCTGCTCGGTCATGCCCACCACGTCGGGCACCTGCTCGGGGCCGTCGGAGAAGAACACGCGCACCTGGGTGCCCTCGGGCACGCTCTCGCCGGCGGCGGGGTCGGTCTCGAGCACCTGGCCCGCAGGCTCGTCGGACTCCCGCTCCTCGCCGACGAAGCGCAACCCCGCGCCGGTCAGGGCGGATCGGGCGGCGTCGCGCTGCTGGCCGACCACCGACGGCACGCTCACCATCGGCTTGCCGCTGCTGACGACGAAGTCGACGGCGGAGGCGTCCTCGACGAACTCGTCGCGGTTGGGATCCTGCTCGATCACCCGGTCCTGCTCGGCGTCGTCACTGGGCTCGTAGCTCACGTCCCCGACCCGGAGGCCGGCGTCGACGACGGCGTCGCGAGCCTGGTTCTCGCTCAGGCCGATCAGGTTGGGCACGCGCACCTCGTCGGGCGGCTGCTCGAACAGGTAGTTCTGCATCAGGTACGCCCCGCCGCCCAGCACGGCGATGAGGAGGAAGCCGATGAGGAAGTAGAGCGGCGCGCGACTGCCGGAACGGTCGTCGCGGTCGTCGCGGTCGTCGCGGTCGTCGCCGGCGAGCGGGTCGTACGGCGCCACGACCGGCGCCTGGCTGGTGCGGTGCTCGTCGGGGTCGGTGGTCGGCAGCATCGTGGTCATCGACGTCGGCAGGACCGGCGCCTGCACCGGGCGTCCGGTGAGGTACCGCTCGATGTCGCTGCGCATCGCTGCCGCCGACTGGTAGCGGTCCTCGACCCGCTTGGCGAGCGCCTTCATCACGATGGCGTCCATCTCGGGGGTGATCTCGGTGTCGAAGTCCGAGGGCGGCTGGGCGGGCTCGCGCACGTGCTGGTAGGCGACGGCGACGGGCGAGTCGCCGATGAACGGCGGCCGGCCGGTGAGCAGCTCGTAGAGCAGGCAGCCGGTGGAGTAGACGTCGGACCGGGAGTCGACGGTCTCGCCGCGGGCCTGCTCGGGGGAGAGGTACTGCGCCGTGCCGACGACCGCGGCGGTCTGCGTCATCGAGGCCGAGGCGTCGGAGACGGCACGGGCGATGCCGAAGTCCATGACCTTCACGTCGCCCGAGGGCGTGAGCATCACGTTGCCCGGCTTGATGTCGCGGTGGATGATCCCCGCCCGGTGGCTGTAGTCGAGGGCCGCGAGCACGCCGGAGGTGAGCTCGAGGGCGCGCTCGGGGAGGATCTTGCGGCCCTCCTTGAGGATCTCGCGCAGGGTCCGCCCGGCGACGTACTCCATCACGATGTAGGGCTGCGCGACGCCCAGGCCGTCGGGGCCGTCCTTCTCCGACCACTCCTCGCCGGTGTCGTAGACGGCGACGATCGAGGGGTGGTTCAGCGAGGCCGACGACTGTGCCTCGCGGCGGAACCGGGCCTGGAACGTCGCGTCGCTGGCCAGGTCGGTGCGCAGCCGCTTGACGGCCACCGAGCGGCCCAGCCGCTTGTCGACCCCCTTGCGGACCTCGGCCATCCCGCCCCGGCCGAGCAGCTCGCCGAGCTCGTAGCGCCCGCCCACCACCGTGGGCTCGCGGTCGGTCATCGGAGCACCGCCTCCATCACGGACTTCGCGATCGGGGCGCCGAGCACGTTGCCGCCGATCTCCTCACGGGGGGTCGCGCTCGCCTCGACCAGCACCGCCACGGCCACCTGCGGGTCGATGGCCGGGGCGAACGACACGAACCAGGCGTACGGCGGCCGGTCCGGGGTGCTCTGCGCGGTCCCGGTCTTGCCGGCCACCTCGATTCCGGGGATCTGCGCGTTGGTCGCCGTGCCGGTGTTGACGGTCTCGACCATCATCCGGGTCAGCTCGGCGGCGGTGGACGGCTCGACCGCCTTCGACAGCTCGGCCGGCTCGGTCTTGTCGAGCACGTCGAGCTCGGGCGAGGTGACCTCGTCGACGGTGTAGGGCTTCATCACGATCCCGCCGTTGGCGATGCCGGCCGCGACCATCGCCATCTGGAGCGGGGTCGCCGCCACCTCGGACTGCCCGATGCCCGACATCGCCGTCTGCGCCCGGTCCAGGTCGCCGGGGTAGCGCGACTCGGCCTGCAGCGGCGGGTCGTCGAGGTATTCGCTGTTGAACCCGAAGGCCTCGGCCTGGGCCTGCATCTTCTCGACGCCGAGCTCGTCGGCGATGGCCAGGAAGGTGGTGTTGCACGAGTTGGCGAGCGCCTGGGTGAAGGTGATCTTCTTGGTGCCGCAGTCGCGTCCGCCGTTGTCGATGAGGCCGGTCGGGCCCTCGGTCAACGGCAGCTGGTACGTCGGTCCAGCGGGCACCAGGTCGTCTCCTGTCGTGTAGAGGCCGTTCTCGATCGCGGCCGCCGCCGTCACGAGCTTGAACGTCGAGCCGGGCGGCAGCGTCGTCTGGATCGACCGGTTGATCAGCGGCTCGGACTCGTCGTCCTCGAGGCGCTCGGACTCCTCGAGGACGGACTCGAAGTCGTGGGAGGCCAGCAGGTTGGGGTCGTAGCTCGGCGACGAGACCATCGCCAGCACCTTGCCGGTGGACGGCTCGAGCGCCACCACGGCCCCCTCGGTGCCCGCGCCCAGGGCCTGGATGCCGTCCCAGGCCGCGTCCTGTGCGGCCGGGTCGATCGTCAGCTGCACAGACCCGCCCTTGGGGGAGGAGTTGCCGATCAGGTCGACGAGGCGGGTCACGAAGAGCCGCTCGTCGTCGCCGGAGAGCACGGCGTTCTGCGACCGCTCGATGCCGGTCTGGCTGAAGTAGGAGAACGCCCCGGTGAGCGGGGCGTACTTGAACGGCTGGCCGTAGACCCGCTGGAAGTCGTAGCGGTCGTCCGAGGGGACGCTCTCGGCGATCGGGTCGCGCCCGACCAGGATCGCGCCCCGCTCGCGTGAGAACGCCGCCTCGATGATGCGCCGGTTGCGCGGGTTGTCGTTGAGGGCGCCGGCCTCGACGTACTGGAGATAGGTCGCGTTCACCATCAGCGCGAGGAAGAGGACCAGGCAGAAGACCGAGATGGTGCGGATGGGCTTGTTCATCGCTCGAGCTTCACCACCTGGGTGGTCTCGCTGTCGGCGTCGTCGTCGCCGCCGAGGACCGGGACGGGCCGCCGCGCCTGGTCGGAGACGCGCAGCAGCAGCGCCACGATGACCCAGTTGGCCACCAGCGAGGATCCTCCGTAGGAGAGGAACGGCGTCGTGAGGCCGGTGAGCGGGATCAGCCGCGTGACGCCGCCGATGACCACGAAGACCTGGAGGGCCATGACGCCGGCCAGGCCGACGGCCAGCAGCTTGCCGAAGCCGTCCCGGCAGACCAGGGCGGCCCTGAGCGCGCGCTCGACCATGATGCCGTAGATCAGGATCACCGCCATCACGCCGGTGAGCCCGAGCTCCTCTCCGATCGCGCCGATGATGAAGTCGGACTCGGCGTAGGGGATGCGCTGCGGCGTACCCCCACCGAAGCCGCGGCCGACCAGCCCGCCCCAGCCCATGCCGAACATCGACTCGACGAGCTGGCCGCTGCCGGGAGACTCGTCGTAGTAGGCCATCGGGTCGCGCCAGATGTTCACGCGCAGCTGCACGTGCGAGAACTGCAGGTAGCCGAGGAAGGCGCCCAGGGCGAACAGCAGTCCGCCGACGACGAGCCAGCCCGGACGCTCGGTGGCCACGAACAGCATGACCAGGAAGAGCCCGAAGAAGAGCAGCGACGACCCCAGGTCGCGCTGGAAGACCAGCACGCCCAGGCTCACCAGCCACATCGCCAGGATCGGCCCCAGGTCGCGACCGCGCGGGAAGTCGATGAAGAGCAGCCGGCGCCCGGCCAGCGCCAGGGCGTCGCGGTGGACCACGAGGTAGCCGGCGAAGGCCACGACCAGCAGCACCTTGGCGACCTCGCCCGGCTGGAAGCTGAACGGCCCGACGCTGATCCAGATGCGGGCCCCGTTGACGGTCGTGCCCAGGCCGGGCACCAGGGGCAGGAGGAGCAGCAGGATCGCGACCAGTCCGGCGGTGTAGGTGAACCGCTGCAGGGTGCGGTGGTCGCGCAGGATCAGCAGCGTGGCGATGAAGAGCACCACGCCGAGCGACATCCAGGTCAGCTGCTGCTGGGCGAAGTCGTGCTGCTCGCGACCGGCAGCCTCGTAGGCCAGGTCGAGGCGGTGGATGACGGCCAGGCCCAGCCCGTTGAGAGCGGCCACGACCGGCAGCAGCACCGGGTCGGCGTACGGCGCCACCAGCCGCACGACGATGTGCGCCGAGATGATCAGCGCGGCGAGCCAACCGCCGTAGGCGACGATTCCCGGTGGGATCTCGCCTTGTACGCCGAGGCCGACCGCGGCGTAGGCGCCCACTCCCACGGCGAGCGCGAGCACGAGCAGGAAGAGCTCGGCGCCGCGGCGACGCCGGTGGACGAAGCCCATGAACACACCGGGCTGCTGCGCGAACCCGCCGGTCATGGCGTCTCCTGCGTGGCCGCGAGGTTCTCGACGGTCTGCTGCGCGTCGTCGAGGGAGTCGGCGTCGATGCCCTCGCGGACCTGACCCGCCTGGTAGTCCGACAGCAGGTCGAGCTCGACGTTGGAGGACTCGTACGGGTGCGCCAGCTCGACACCCGGAAGGTCGGCGTTCAGGCCCCGGTAGATCATCACGACGTCGACGCCGTCGTCGTTCGGGCCGGACCCGACGAAGAACTGCCGCTGGCTCCAGGCCCACGCCGCGGCGACCCCCATCCACACCAGGCCGATCAGCACGGCGGTGACGAGCAGCCGCCGGGCCCAGACATAGCGCTCGGGCTCACGCGGGGCGTAGCGCGCCTCCTCGGGGTCGACGGGATCGGCCTGGATGGCGTAGCCGACGCCCTCGGGGATCTCGGCCTGCACCGGCTCGAGCTCGCCGGTGTCACCCGAGCGGTGCCCGCGGAACATGCCGGCCATGCCGGCCATGCCGAGGCTGCTGCGACCGCGCCTGGGCAGGTCGGCGGCCGCGCCCACCAGCAGCGGTGCCTGGTCGCCCGGCTCGTCGCCGGCCTCGACCACGTCGGCGACGATGCACGTCACGTTGTCGTTGGAGCCGGCCTCGAGCGCGGCCCGGACCAGCTCGACCGCGGCGTAGTCGGCCGTGCCGGTCCTCATGATGTCGGCGATCCGCGCGTCGGTGAGGGAGAGGACGCCGTCGCTGCAGAGCAGCACGCGGTCGCCGGGAACGATGTCGACGTGGAAGAGGTCGGGCTCGACCTCGTGGACGCTGTCGATGGCCTTGAGGATCAGGTTGCGGTGCGGGTGGGTGCGCGCCTCCTCCTCGGTGATGCGGCCGTCGTCGATGAGGGTCTGCACGAACGTGTGGTCGGTCGTGAGCTGGCGCAGCGTGCCGTCGTGGACCAGGTAGGCGCGGCTGTCGCCGATGTGGCCGAACCCGAGACGACGGCCGTCGAACAGGGTCACGACCGCCGTGGTGCTGGTGCCGTTGAGCGAGGAGTCCTGCTCGACGAGCTCCCCGATGCGGTCGTGGGCGCGGTGCATCGCTCCCGCGACCTCGGCGAGCAGGTCGTCCGAGGGCTCGCGGTCGAGCTTGCGGATCTCCTGGATCGCCGTGCTCGACGCGATGTCGCCGCGGACCGCCCCGCCGACGCCGTCGGCGACCGCGAGCAGCCAGGGGCCGGCGTACCCGGAGTCCTGGTTGTCCTTGCGCACGCGTCCGACGTCGGAGATCGCCGAGTAGACCAGCCTGAGATCGGTCAAGGCGGCTTACTTCCTGAGCTCGAGGATCGTCTTGCCGATTCTCACCTGGGTGCCGAGGGTGATCGTCGTCGGCTGGGTGATGCGGGCGCTGCCGACGTACGTGCCGTTGGTGGAGCCGAGATCCTCGACGAACCACTGGTCGCCGGACGCGGCGATGCGGGCGTGCCTGGTCGAGACGTAGTCGTCGTCGAGGCGGATGGCGGCGTCGTTGCCGCGGCCGATGAGCAGGGGCGCCTGGTCGAGCTCGGCGCGCTCGCCGGCGTTGCCACCCTCGACGACCAGCACGTGGCTCGGTGCGCCACGACGCCTGCCCGGCTTCGGGGTGCGGCCGGACTTGCGGGGCGGGGGCGCGGCCGCTCCACGGGCCGCCTCGGGCACGCGGGCGCCGAACATGTCGGAACGGATCACGGAGATGGCCGAGAGGACGAAGATCCAGAGGATGGCGAGGTAGGCGAAGCGGATGAGCAGCAGCGTCAGCTCAGACATGTCCGTCCTCCACGATCACGACGGTCATGGTCGTCTTGCCGATCGAGACCTGCGACCCGTCGGTGACGCCGACGTCGGTGACGCGGTGTCCGTCGACGGTGACGCCGTTGGTCGAGCCGAGGTCGCGCACGTTGATGCGCAGCTGTCCGGGCTGGTCGGCCGAGCCCGTCGCCACGACGGCGAACTCGACGTGCTGCCGGCTGACGCCCGGGTCGTTGATCCGGATGTGCGCCTCGCTGCCGCGACCGACGATCAGCCCGGGGGGGTGCAGGGGATGCCGGGTGCCGTTGATCTCGAGGTAGGCGCGCGCGGTGCGCTGGCGGATGACCCCGGTCTCGGAGCTGCTGTCGAGGCCGGTGACGCTGGCCGTCGCCTTGCTGCGGACCCGGAAGCGACCGGTGGTCAGGTCGTCGGCCACCTCGTAGGTGATCTTCACCGGCCCGGGGAACACATAGCTCTGCTGCTCGGCGTACTGCTCGAGCTGGGCGGTCATGTCCCGCTCCATGGCGTTGTCGTACGGCGCCAGCCGGTCGAGGTCGGTCTTGGCCATCTCGACGTGGAAGTCGTTCGGGACCAGGCGCCGCTCGCGGCTGAGGATCTGGGCGTTGTTGTCCACCTCGCGCTGCAGGGCGGCGGAGATCTCGACGGGCTGGACGGCGCTGCGGAAGGCGCGCGCGAAGACGCCGGAGATCAGGTTCTCCAGCCGGCGCTCGAAGCTCTGCAGCGCTCCCACGCACCCACCTCCTCCGCTCGTGCTTGGGTCGGGCCGCCCGACGGACCCTCCCCCGAGTCGAGTCGATGTTATCGGGGGCGCACTCGCCGACCGGGCAGCCGCACCCGTCACGCGGCCCTGGAGCCTCGGTTTCGAGACGGCCCTGGCGGGCCTCCTCAACCAGCGGCAAACGCTCCTCCCCGATGGTTCGGGGAGACGGCGTCCCGTCGTCTCCACTGGTCGAGGAGGGCCGGCGTCCGGTCGCCCCCGCTGGTTGAGAAGGGCCGCCGTCCGGTCGCCCCCGCGGGTGTCCCCGTCGTCTCCGCTGGGCGAGGAGGGCCGGCAGAGGGCGGCGTCCCTGTCGTCTCCGCTGGTTGAGGAGGGCCGCCAGGCCCGTCTCGAAACCTCGCGCACTCCCGCGGCGCCCGGTGGTTTGGGACGTCGGAACGCGCTGGGATACCCTGAGCCCGCTTCTGGCGCGAGTGGCGGAATAGGCAGACGCGCACGGTTCAGGTCCGTGTGTCCGAAAGGACGTGGGGGTTCAACTCCCCCCTCGCGCACAAACAGCCCAGGGTCTTCCGACCCGGGGCTGACCCGGGGCTGATCCTTACCGGGCGCCGGTGCGCTGTCGGCGGCTCCTTCTACTGTCGCGGCATGACTCTCACACTGGGCATGGTCACGATCGACACCCATGACGCCGACGCGTTGGCGGACTGGTGGGCCGAGCAGCTGGGCGCGGAGGTGATGGAGCGCAACGACGGGTGGTACGTCGTGCTCCAGGGCGGCACGCTCCCGATCCGGCTGTCGTTCCAGAAGGTCGAGGACCCCACGCCGGGCAAGAACCGCATGCACCTCGACGTGATGGCCGCCGACCTCGACGCCGAGGTCGACCGACTGCTCGCCGGCGGTGCCACGCTGGTCGAGCGCCGCGGCGACGACAGCTTCCGCTGGGTGACCCTCGCCGACCCGCACGGCAACCAGTTCTGCGTCGCCAGCACCGCCTCGGCCACCGCGGAGCTCTGAGAGCCCGGGCCACGCGCAGGCGCGGACGGGCCATAGGCCCGGCGAGGGCGGTGCACAGGCTCCTGACAGGTTGCGGGTGCACGGTCTCGCCATGGACACCAACGACCCGCGCAGCCCCGAGGACCCGCAGACCCCCGCCGACCCCACGCAGCCGCTCGAGCAGCAGCCGATCGAGCAGCCGACGCAGGAGCAGCCGCTCGCCTACGGCTACGCCGTCACCCCGCCCGTGCGGGAACGGCGGCGTACCGTCACCCGGATCGCGGTCGCGGGCGGCGTCGCCGCCGTCGGCCTGTCGATCGGGGGGATCGCCGTGGCGACCGCCGACGACGAGGACGCCGAGCGGGGCCCGGGCCTGTTCATGCGGCACGGCGGTGGGCCGATCTCCGATGAGCTCGCCGAGCGCCTGGCGGAGTCGCTCGGCCTCGACGAGGACGAGGTCGCCGACGCGTTGGAGGAGGCTCGCGACGAGCTCGGTCCCCCCGAGCGCCTCGACGACCTGCGCGAGAGCCTGCGCGACGGCGAGGTGCCGACCCCGCCGACGGAGGAGGAGCTGGAGGCTCGCCAGGACGAGCTCGCCGCCGCCCTGGCCGAGGCCCTCGGCGTCGACGCGGCCGAGATCGAGACGGCGCTGGAGGAGATCCGGGCCGACGTCGAGGCCGACCTGGAGGAGCGGTTCGCGGAGTTCCGCGAGGAGGCCCGTGCCGCTCTCGTCGACCGGCTCGACGCCGCTGTCGAGGAGGGCACGCTCACCGAGGCCGACAAGGAGTCGGTCCTCAAGGCCTACGACGAGGGCGTGCTCGACGGCCCCGGCGGGGGCCCGTTCGGCCACTTCCGGTTCGGTGACGGGCCGTTCGCCGGAGACGACGAGGAGCCGTCGACCTCGAGCTGAGCGGGGCGGCTACACCCAGTGGTTGTCGTGGGCGGCCATGAAGGCGTCGCGCTCGTCCGGCGTCATCGTCAGGCCGTCGCCCACGGCCTTCAGCGTCTCGAAGTAGGGCTCACGGGGTGCGCCGGGGGCGAAGTGCAGAAGCATCGACGCGGGCTCGCCCGACCGGTTCTTGAAGCCGTGGATCCCGCCGGGTGGCACGTGCACGAAGTCGCCGGGACGGCCCTCGACCCAGTCGTTGCCGTCGTAGAACATCACCCGGCCGCTCAGCACGTAGAACGACTCCGAGATGGTCGTGTGGAAGTGCGGGTCCGGCCCGCTCACCGGGCCGCTGAAGTGCCAGCGGTAGAGCCCGTAGAGCCCGCCGGTGGCGTCGCCCCGAGCCAGGTAGTCGACCGTGCCGCCGTTCGTGTACGTCAGGTCGGCGGGCTCGTCGTTGCGCCGGATCCAGGTCGACGCCTCGCCGTGGTCGCCGGTGTAGAGCGGGGGTGGGTACGACACGGTTCCTCCTCCGAGATGGGTGCCGCCCAGTCTAGGAACCCGTCCACCCGCGGGCCGGCGGGCTACGACACGTCCTGGCGGACGGTGCGCCAGATGCCCGGCACCGTGAGCAGGGCCGCCCAGCCGGCGAGGGTCAGGGCGGCGGCCCACCACGAGAGCCGTACGTCGTCGGGCGAGCTCTGAACGGCGTTGACGATGGCGTTGGTGGCCTCGGTCGGCATCAGCGGAGCGATGTGCTCGCGGCCGAAGTCCGAGGCCTTGATCGCCAGACCAGCCAGCGGCTCGATGATCCAGGCGATGCCCACGCCGATCATCAGCGCCGCCACCTGGTTGGGGATCAGGATCCCGAGGCCCAGCCCGATCAACGACCACAGTCCCAGCACCAGCAGTGAGAGCAGCAGGGTGCGCAGGACCTCCGTGGACGGGAACGGGTCGGCCCCGCGCAGGCTGAGCACGAGAGCACCGACCGACACCGAGCCGACCAGGCTCAGCAGGCCGTACGCCGCCGCGATCCCCAGCAGCGCCAGCACCTTGGCCAGCATCGCGCGGGAGCGCTTCGGCACCGCGAGGAAGGTGGCGGTGATGGTCTTGTGGCGGTACTCCATCCCGATCTGGAGCACGCCGATGCACAGCATGAGCAGATAGCCGACGCTGAGCCCCGCGGTGTAGACGCTGTTGGCGATCTGGGTGGGGTCGCCGGTCGGGATGCCGCCGGGACCGCCCACCTGCTCCATCAGCGACTCGGAGGTGAACAGCAGTCCGAAGAGGAGGGCGAAGCCGGCGCCGGCGACGAGCACGGCGATCGCCATGCCCCACCACAGGCGGGTCGTGAAGAACTTGAGCAGCTCTGACCTGATCGACGCGACCATCAGGCGACACCCTGATCGGTCGGGCCGAGGTTGCGGTTGGTTCCCGAGGTCAGCTCGAAGAAGAGCTCCTCGAGGTCGGCGGCCTTGGTGCTCAGCTCCCACACCGGCAGGCCGGCGGCGTACGCCGCATCCCCCACCGCACGCAGGTCGCCGGTGTCGGCCAGCAGCTCGCCATCGGCGCCCCGGGCTGCCTCGATCCCACGCTCCCGCAGCGCGGCCGCGAGCAGATCGGGCTCCGGCGTGCGCACGAGCGTGCCGCCGCCACCGCCGAGCTCGGCCATCGTGCCCTGCCGCACGAGCACGCCGTTGGCGATGATGACGACGTCGTCGACCGTCTGCTCGACCTCCTGCAGGAGGTGGCTGGAGACGAGGATCGTCTTGCCCTGGTCGTTGGACAGATGTCGCAGGAAGCCGCGGAGCCAGCGGATGCCCTCGGGGTCCAGGCCGTTGGCGGGCTCGTCGAGGATCAGCACTCGCGGGTCACCGAGCAACGCGGCCGCGAGGGCCAGCCGCTGGCGCATGCCCATCGAGTAGGCACCCGCCCGACGGCGGGCGAACGCCGGGATCCCGGTGAGCTCGAGCAGCTCGTCGACACGCGAATCAGGCAGCCCGGCCGCGGCGGCCAGCACGCGGAGGTGGTCGCGACCCGAGCGGCCGGGGTGGAAGTTGGTCGCCTCGAGGGCGGCGCCGACGATCGTCAGCGGGTCGGCCAGGTCGTGGTACGCCGTCCCGTCGACCGTGGCGGTGCCCGCAGTCGGGTGGATCAGGCCGAGCAGCATCCGCAGGGTGGTGGTCTTGCCGGCGCCGTTGGGTCCGAGGAATCCGGTGATGCGGCCGGGCTCGACGCTGAAGGTCAGTTCGTCGACCGCGACGAAGCCGCCGAACCGCTTGGTCAGGCCGACGATCTCCACCCGGGCTCCGGGGCGGGAGTCAGCCATGCGTGCATGGTTCCACGACCGCGGCCCAGGTCGTCAGACCGCCCAGCGCACTGCTTCCTCGACGGTGTCGGCGAGCGGAGAGATGCCGCGCAGCTCGGGCCGGGCCGTGAGGAGGGCCGAGACCCTCGAGGCGTAGCGGGTCGTAGTCTCCGTACGGCGCGCCTCCCAGCGCGCGAGCTCGACGTCGACGACGTGGCCGTCGGTGCTGCTGATCCCCGTGGTGTCCATGGCGACACCATCGTGGCTCGGGATTGCCGCCGGGTTGAGCGAAGGTTTCTGGCGGATGGAATCTCTACCCAACCCGATGACCATCGTGTTAACGCTCACGCGCGTAGGGTTCCCGGGGTGAGCAGGCGAGGCCGGTCGTGGCTGATGCTGGGCCTGGTCGTGCTGATGATCAACCTCCCGCTCGTGCACAGCACCTGGACCAGGTGGCAGGTCGAGCGCAACGGCACCGACGTCACGGCGACCGTGGTGGACCACGACGTGCTCGGCAGCGCCGACGACCCGGCGTACTGGATCTCCTACACGCTCCCCAGCGACATCGACCCCGACGAGCAGGAGTGGGCGCGCGAGGTCGACCAGGCGACGTACGACGCCGCGGTGGCCAGCGGGAGCGTCACCGTGCGCGTGCTCGACGGCAACCCCGTGACCTCGCGCGCCGAGGGTCAGGTCGTCGGCCGTGCCGGCCTGGTGGCCACCCTGGTCGCCGACCTGCTGCTGCTGGGGTTCTTGTTGGTGTTGTGGCGCTTCGGCCGCTACGGCCGCCCGGAGCTGCTGCGCCTCGAGGCCCTCGGTGACGTGGTCGCCGGAGGCGACGATCCCGGCGTGGAGGAGCTGGACGGCATCGTCCACGTGACCGGTGCCCTGGCCGAGGCGACCGACCACGACGTCGTCCTCGACGCCGACGGCCGCCGTGTCGTGGTCGTGCTGGACGGGCGCGCGGTCCTGGCCGCCCCCGGCGAGCTGGTCAGCGTGCGGGGCCGTCGCCTGACGTGACCGCCGGGAAATGCAGCCGCCGACCGGTGCCGTGGCACCCTGGAGGACATGACATCTCTCGGGGACTTCAAGGCCACGTCGATCGACGGTCGCCAGGTCGTGCTGTCCGACTACGACGACCACGTCGTGCTCGTGGTCAACACCGCCTCCGAGTGCGGGTTCACCTCGCAGTACCGGGGCCTTCAGGAGCTGCAGGACACCTACGCGGACCGCGCGTTCGTCGTCCTCGGCTTCCCGTGCGACCAGTTCGGTGGCCAGGAGCCCGGCGACGAGGCGGAGATCGCCGCCTTCTGCGAGCGCACCTACGGCGTCACGTTCCCGATGTTCGCCAAGGTCGAGGTCAACGGCGCCGACGCGCACCCGCTCTTCGAGTGGCTGCGCCAGGAGCAGGGCGGGCTGCTGGGCGACTCGATCAAGTGGAACTTCACGAAGTTCCTCATCGGGCGCGACGGGCAGGTCCTCAGCCGCTACGCCCCCACCACCGAGCCCGCCAAGCTGGCCCACGACGTCGAGGCCGCACTCGCCGGCTGACGCGCCACTTGCCCGAGACCACGGGCACCAGACAGGGTGGCGGGCATGGCCGTGACCACGTCGTCGTACTCGATCACGATGCGCCTGCACACGGCGCCCGACCACGGGATCGTCGGTGCCGTCGCGACGGCGATCTCCCAGGCGGGCGGGATCGTCACCGCGATCGACGTCACCGAGTCGCGGCACGACCTGCTCGTGCTCGACGTCACCTGCTCGGCCAGCGACTCCGACCACTCCGAGAAGCTGGTCGCGGCGGTCGACCAGGTGCCGAGCGTCGAGGTCTACAAGGTCAGTGACCGGACCTTCCTGCTGCACATCGGCGGCAAGATCGAGGTCACCTCCAAGGTGCCGCTGAAGAACCGCGACGACCTGTCGATGGCCTACACCCCGGGCGTGGGCCGCGTGAGCATGGCCCTCTACAACAACCCGGGCGACGTGTCGCGGCTGACCATCAAGGGCAACTCCGTGGCCGTCGTGACCGACGGGTCGGCCGTTCTCGGCCTCGGCAACATCGGGCCGGGCGCGGCGCTGCCGGTGATGGAGGGCAAGGCGGCGCTCTTCAAGCGCTTCGCCAACATCGACGCGTGGCCGATCTGCCTGGCCAGCCAGGACACCGACGAGATCGTCAAGGCCGTGGAGATGATCGCGCCCGGGTTCGGCGGCATCAACCTGGAGGACATCGCCGCCCCCCGCTGCTTCGAGATCGAGGCTCGGTTGCGGGCCTCCCTCGACATCCCCGTGTTCCACGACGACCAGCACGGCACCGCGATCGTCGTCCTGGCGGCCCTCACCAACGCGCTGCGCTGCGTCAAGAAGGAGCTGGCCGACGCGCGCGTGGTGGTCGCGGGCGGAGGCGCGGCCGGCTCGGCCATCGTGTCGCTGCTGATGGCCGGCGGGGTCACCGACGTCGTGGTGTGGGACCGCGAGGGCCTGCTCTGCGTCGACGACGAGACGCTGCCTCCGGCGAAGGCCGAGCTCGCCGCCCGTACCAACCCGCGCCGGCTGCGCGGGACGCTGCGCGACGGCCTCCAGGGCGCCGACGTCTTCATCGGCGTCTCCGCACCGAAGGTGCTCGACGCCGAGTGGATCCAGGAGATGGCTCCCGAGGCGGTCGTCTTCGCGCTGGCCAACCCCGACCCCGAGGTCGACCCGTCGGAGGCCGAGAAGTACGCCGCCGTCGTGGCCAGCGGGCGTTCTGACTACCCCAACCAGATCAACAACGTGCTGGCGTTCCCCGGCGTCTTCCGCGGGCTGCTCGACGCGCGTGCCTCGGAGATCACCACCGAGATGCTCCTGCGCGCGGCCGCCGCCATCGCCGCCGTGGTGAAGGACGACGAGCTCAACGCGAACTTCATCATCCCCTCGGTCTTCCACCCCGACGTGCCCAAGCGGGTCGCCGCCGCGATCTCGGGGAAGCCCGCCGACTGACGCCTCCCGGTGGTCGGGTGGTTGCCGACTACCGCGGTGCTGTTGACGGTTAGGGACCGGCCAGCCGGGCCCTAGGTGACCACAAACCCGCACCAGTCAGCCGCCCGGCGGCGCCGTACTCTGGCGCCCATGGCCGCGCAGGACACCCGCATGCTGCTGCTCGGCGCGGTGGCGATGTTCGAGCCCGTCAACGGGTACCAGATCCGTCGCGAGCTGGTCTCCTGGCAGGTCGACCGGTGGGCCAACGTCAACCCGGGTTCGATCTACCACGGGCTCGGGACCCTCACGGCCGAGGGCTTCCTGGCCCGCACCGACCTGCGCGACGGCACCCGCGACGTGGCGGTCTACGAGGTGACCGACGCCGGCCGCACCCTGTTGGAGCGGTCACTGCTGGCGGCGCTGGAGACGGTCGACCCCTTCGAGCGGACGGCGTTCACCATCGCCTTCGGGATGCTCCCGCTGCTCCAGCGGCGCGACGTGCTCGGGGCACTGACCACGCGCCGCGCGGCCCTCGAGCGCGAGGTCGAGGGCTTCGTACGCGGCAAGGACGACCCGGCCAACGGCCCTCCGCACGCTCGCCGGGGCTGGGTGCTGTGGCTGGACCTCGCCATCGCGGAGCTCGGGTGGCTGCGCGAGACGATCGAGGAGATCAAGGCGGGCCGGCTCCGGTTCGAGATGGGCGAGGACTGGGGTTGGCAGCCACCGGCCGACGACCCCGGCCACCAGATGACGCTGGACCGGGAGAAATATCGCGCGCTTCTCGGCCGCTGACGTGCCACGCTCCTGGGCGTGACCTCCTCTGCGTTGGCGTGGGCATGCCCACCTCCCTGACCCTGCCCGAGCACCTCGCCGGTCTGCGCGCAGCGGTCTCGGCGTTCGCCGCTCACGCGGACCGGGCCGGGCTCGACGCCGAGGTGCCGACGTGCCCCGACTGGACGGTACGACGCCTGGTCGCCCACCAGGGCATGGTGCACCGATGGGCCGCGGCCGCGCTCCGCGGCGAGCGGGTCGACCCCGACGAGCTCGAGCGCGAGGGCCGCGCCCACGACGACCCGATCGCGCTGGCTGCGCGAGGGTGGCGAGGCGGTGGCGACCGCGATCGAGGCGGCCGACGACGACGTGCGCACCATCGTGTTCCTCAACGACGCCCCCTCCCCGCGACGGTTCTGGGCGCGGCGTCAGTGCCACGAGACCACCATGCACGCCGTCGACGCACTGAGCGCGTCGCTGGGCCGCCGCCCCGTGGCGGCCGACTCGTGGATCGACCCGGTGCTCGCCCGCGACGGCATCGACGAGCTGCTCGGCGGGTTCCTGACGCGCAACCACTCCCGCTTGCGCTGCGAGGAGCCGACCACGGTCCTCGTCGTGCCGACCGACGCCGACGAGTCGTGGCGGGTCGAGGTGAGCATGCGACCCGCGATCACCACCCGGCGGGCCACCGCCGGTCGTCGACGACGCGACGCCGACGTCGTGCTGCGGGCGCCGTCGGTGGCCCTCTACCTCGCGCTGTGGAACCGCTCCGACGAGGTGGAGGCCGCCCCGGACCTCGCCGCCCTCTGGCGCAGCCAGTCCTCCGTCACCTGGTCGTGAGGCCCCCCGCCCCGGAGCCGATGAGTCGCGCTGTCGGCGCCGGTCGGTAGACAGGGAACCATCGCGGGCGGCAGCTCGTTTGACAGGGAGTGTTCAACGTTGAACACTCGGCAAGCGATTGGCCGAGCGGGACCGCGACACCCCCGAGAGCAGGGAGAGCAGCATGATCACCGCACGAGGGCTCGTGCAGACGTTCAAGACCGGGCAGGGCAAGAACAAGAAGGACGTCCAGGCCGTCGACGGCGTGGACCTCGACGTCGCCGAGGGCGAGGTGGTCGGGTTCCTCGGCCCCAACGGCGCGGGCAAGACCACGACGCTGCGGATGCTCGTGACGCTGCTGCGTCCCACCGCGGGCACCGCGACGGTCAACGGCTACGACATCGTCAAGGAGGCGGTGCAGGTGCGCCGCTCGATCGGCTACGTCTCGCAGGCCGGCTCGACGTTCTCCTCCGCGCGTGCGGGCGAGGAGGTCATGGACCACGGCATGCTCTACGGGATGTCGAAGGCCGACGCCGTACGGCGGGGCAAGCAGCTCTTCGACGAGCTGCAGCTCGAGGGCCTGTGGGAGCGGATGCCCAAGAACATGTCGGGCGGCCAGAAGCGACGGCTCGACATCGCGATGGGGCTGATCCACGACCCGACGCTGGTCTTCCTCGACGAGCCGACGACCGGTCTCGACCCGCAGGCGCGGGCCAACCTCTGGGGGCACATCGCCAAGCTGCGCAGCGAGCGTGGGGCGACGGTGTTCCTCACCACCCACTACCTCGACGAGGCCGACGCGCTGAGCGATCGCATCGTCATCATCGACCGCGGCAAGATCGTGGCCTCCGACACCGCCGACAACCTCAAGTCGCAGGTCGCCGGCGACCTGGTCACCCTCGAGGTCGCCTCCCTCGACCAGGTGACCTCGGCGGTCGACCGGTTGCGCACGCTGGCCGGCGACGTCGACGTCGACGGACGCCAGGTGCGCGGACGGGTCGAGCGCGCCGGCCGCGCCGTACCCGGCCTGCTCCGCGACCTCGAGGCCGGCGGCGTCTCGCTGGACTCCATCGAGGTGCACCGCCCGACCCTCGACGACGTGTTCCTCACCCTGACCGGCCGGTCGCTGCGCGACGCCGAGTCCGAGGAGTCCGCCGCCGAGGGCGCCGACGACAACGACCCCACCGACGACCACGGAACCCGCCAGGAGGTGTCGGCATGACGACCTCGACCACCAACCCCACGATCGCCGGCGCCCGCGGCGGCCCGACCCTGGCGGCGGGCAGCTTCTGGCGGGAGTCCTACGTGGTGTTCCGCCGCCAGCTCCGGATGAACCTGCGCAACCCCGCCTGGGTGCTGATCGGGATCATGCAGCCGGTGCTCTACCTCTTCCTGTTCGGCCCGCTGCTCGAGCCGATCGTCGGTCAGTTCCCGGACTCCCCCGACAACGCGTTCACGTTCCTGGTGCCGGGGCTGCTCGTCCAGCTCGGCATGTTCGGGGCGTTCTTCGCGGGCTTCGGGCTGATCGCGGAGTGGCGCGAGGGTGTGGTGGAGGCCGAGCGGGTCACGCCGGCCTCACGCACCGCTCTGCTCGTGGGCCGGCTGATGCGCGACCTGCTCCAGCTGTTCGTGCAGGCGCTGATCCTGGTGGGGCTCGGGCTGGCGATGGGCATGCGGCTGGACGCCGACGGCATCGCCCTCGGCATCCTGCTCACCCTGATGGTCGGCGGAGCGTGCGCCGCGGCCTCCAACGCCCTCGCCCTGACCACCAAGAGCGAGGACGTGATGGCGCCGGTCATCAACATGGTGATGATGCCGGTGCTGCTGCTGAGCGGGATCATGCTGCCCATGAGCCTTGGCCCCGCCTGGCTCGAGCGGCTCAGCGACTTCATGCCGTTCAAGTGGATCACCGATGCCGTGCGGGGCTCCTTCGGTGGCGAGTTCGCCGGCAACAGCCTCTACTGGGGCACCGGCTGGGCCATCGTGCTGTGCGTCCTGTCGCTCTGGTGGGGCACCGCGACGTTCCGCAAGGAGAACTCCTAGTGGCTGCCGACCCACACCTCCGCGGGGAGGGTGTCAGTCAGCCGACTCGGTGGCGTAGAGCGCAGCACCGACGACCCCGGCCCGGTTGCGCAGGGTCGCGGGGATGATCCGGGTCCGGATGCTCAGCAGCGGCAGGAACTCCTCGGCGTGCTTGCTCACCCCGCCGCCGACGACGAAGAGGTCGGGGGAGAAGAGCGCCTCGACGACGCCGTAGTAGCGGGTGAGTCGCTCGGCCCAGTGCTCCCAGGACAGGTCGTCGCGCTCGCGGGCGCTGTTGGCGGCGCGCGACTCGGCGTCGTGGCCGTCGATCTCGAGGTGCCCGAGCTCGGAGTTCGGGACCAGCCGGCCGTCCATGATCATCGCCGAGCCGATGCCGGTGCCCAGCGTGGTGACGATGACCAGGCCGCTGACGCCGCGCGCGGCGCCGTACCTCGCCTCGGCCAGCCCGGCCGCGTCGGCGTCGTTGACCACGTGTACGTCGCGGCCGGTGGCCTCGGTGAAGAGCGCGTCGGCGTCGGTGTCGATCCAGGCCTCGTCGATGTTGGCGGCCGAGCGGACCACGCCGTGCTGCACGACTCCCGGCACCGTGACGCCGACCGGGGCGTCGGAGTCGGGGAACTCGCCGAGCAGCTCGACGAAGACCTCGGCCACCGCCTCGGGCGTCGAGGGCGTCGGGTGTCTTGATGCGCACGCGCTCCTGGGCGAAGTCGCCCTGGTCGAGGTCGACCGGCGCACCCTTGATGCCGGTGCCGCCGAAGTCGATGCCGAAGGGGTGACCCGTCACATGGTGCATCTTGCCACTTGACATTCTAGGCTTCTTGTCAACCAGGGTTTACACAATCTACCCTGATGTACACCGTCACGACCGCGCTCGACGAGCGCCCACTCGGAGTCGCTCGGAGGCCCGCATGGCAGAGGTGATCGCGAACAGCACGGTCCCCCCGGGATCGACCGGCACCTGGCGAGACCGGAAGCGCTACCTCTGGCTGATCGGGCTGGTCGTGCCGAGCCTGGCCTTCGTCGGGTTCGGGATGCACGAGCTCACCGGCTGGGGCGTGTGGTTCTGGCTCGGCCCGATCGTCATCCTGGGCATCGTGCCCGACGATCGACCTGATCGCGGGCCTGGACCGCTCCAACCCGCCCGACGACGTGATCGAAGCGCTGGAGAACGACCGCTACTACCGCTGGATCACCTACCTCTTCCTGCCGATCCAGTACGCCGGCTTCATCGGCGCCTTCTACCTCCTGGCCACCAACGACGGTCTCGGCGTCGTCGACAGGATCGGGCTGGCCGTGTCCATCGGCTGCATCGGCGGCATCGGCATCAACACCGCCCACGAGCTCGGCCACAAGCGCGAGGCCAACGAGCGCTGGCTCTCGAAGATCGCGCTGGCCCAGGTGGCCTACGGGCACTTCTACATCGAGCACAACCGGGGCCACCACGTGCGCGTCGCGACCCCCGAGGACCCTGCCTCGGCTCGGCTCGGCGAGACCTTCTACGCGTTCTGGCCGCGCACGGTCTGGGGGTCCCTGACGTCCGCCTGGCGGCTGGAGAAGCGCCGCTACGCGCGCAAGCGGCAGCACCCCTTCCGGATCGGCAACGACGTCCTCAACGCCTGGCTGATGACCGCCGTGCTCTGGGGGGCGCTCGTCGTGTGGCTCGGGGCGGGCATCACGCCGTACCTCCTCCTGCAGGCCGTCGTCGGCTTCACCCTGCTCGAGGTCGTCAACTACATGGAGCACTACGGGATGCTGCGGCAGCGGGTGGGCGTCGGCGACCGGCAGCGCTACGAGCGCGTCGACCCGTCGCACTCGTGGAACTCCAACAACATCGCGACCAACGTGCTGCTCTACCACCTGCAGCGACACAGCGACCACCACGCCAATCCGACGCGTCGCTACCAGGCCCTGCGCGACTTCGAGGAGTCTCCGGTGCTGCCGACGGGGTACGCCGGGATGATCGTTCTCGCGATCGTGCCGCCCGTGTGGCGGCGGGTGATGGACCCGCGCGTGCTGGCCCACTTCGGTGGCGACGTCACCCGCGCCAACCTCCAGCCCCGCCATCGTGATCGGATCCTGGCGACGTATGCGCGTCCGGCGGCGGCGGCCGACCTCGCTGGTCGGCCCCGAGGTTTCGAGACAGGCGCCAGGGCGCCTTCCTCAACCACCGGAGAGGCGGCCGGCGGCGCGCCCGAGACAGGCGTCAGGGCGCCGTCCTCGGTCGAGGAGGTCCTCGCCGCTCGCTGCCCGGGCTGCGGCTACACCTACGAGGTCGAGGTGGGCGACGAGCACGAGGGCTTCGCGGTCGGTACGTCGTGGGCCGACATCCCCGAGGACTGGTGCTGCCCCGACTGCGGCGTGCGCGAGAAGCGCGACTTCCTGCCGGTCGATCGCGCGGAGGTGTGAGGCGCCTCCTTATGATCGGGGCGTGACCGCCTCCCCCCAGTCGCGCACGATGAGCGAGCGGGTCGTCGCTGCGGCGGCCGAGCTCACCTGCGAGGTCGGCTGGTCGGGCGTCACGATGGGCAAGCTCGCCGACCGCGTCGGCGTCAGCCGCCAGACGGTCTACAACGAGATGGGCTCCAAGCCCGCGCTCGCCGAGGCGATGGTGCTGCGCGAGCTGGCGACGTTCCTGGCGGCGGTGGACCGGGCCTTCGACCGGCATCCGCAAGACCTGGTCGACGCGATCCGTGCGGCGGTGACCGACGTCCTGGTCGAGGCGGAGCGCAACGCGCTCCTGCAGGCGGTCGTGTCGTCGGCGTACGGCGCCGAGAGCGATCTGCTGCCCCTGCTGACCACCGAGTCCGACGCGCTCGTGCACACCGCCCACCAGGTGGTGGCCGGCCGGGTCGCGACGTACGACGTCGAGGTCGACGCACGGCCACCTCGACGCGGCGATCGACATGGTCGTGCGGACGGTGCTCTCGCACGTCATCCATCCCTCCGGCCGTCCCGAGGAGACCGCCGAGGGCATCGCGTGGCTGGCGGGCCGGGCCCTGCGCACCGCTCCGGGTTGAGGCAACCTCAACCAGCGGACGGGACCAGCACGGTCTCCGCCTGGTCGGCCAGGAACCGGCAGAGCGCCACCCGCTCGGCGAACGTGTGCGCGTGCTCGTCGCTCGGCTGCTCGATGAGGTCGTAGAGGAACGAGTCGAAGCCGCTGCGCAGGAGCGCTGAGATGACGAACCCCTCGCGGACGTCGGCCTCCGAGGTGGTGTCGGCCTCGGTGCGCAGCCCGTCGACGTACGCCGGCACGATGCAGGCGGCGATCGCCGGGAGGTCGGCGGCGGGGACGGCTCCGGCGTGCACCAACCCGACGCAGCAGCTGGCCGAGGTCGAAGCCCATCGCGTGCGGAGTGCGCATCCCGACGTCGATGACCACGAAGCGTCGTGGGGGCGCCGACGGGGACGAGCAGGTTCTGGGGGGACGCGTCACCGTGCGGCATCGCCTGGGGAAGTGCGTCCAGCCGGTCGAGCAGCTCCGGGATGCGGTCGCCGAGGGTGCGGAGTCGCGCCCTCAGGTCGGCGTGGTCGGCCAGCCACGGGTGCGACCACAGGGCGTCGTCGGCGAGGGGGGCGAGGCCGCGCACGCCGATCGCGGTCTCGGCGTACATCCGGAGCGCGAAGCCGGGTGGGAGGTCACCGAGCAGCTCGGCGGTGCGGCAGCGGGCGTTCCATCGACCCAGGGCCCGGGCCGCGCGGTCGTAGCGGTCGAGGTCCCAGGGCTCGACGCACTCGGCGACGTCCTCCATCCACACGGCCAGCCGGTCGTCACCGAGGTCGACGACGCGATGCAGCGCCGGGGGGCGCATGCCGTCGGGGAGCGAGGCCACGACGGCCGGCTCCCAGAGGTCGAGCTCGACGCGCCAGGGAAACCCGTCGAGGAAGCCCGCCTGCGCCTCCGGCGGGAGCATCGGGAGGAGCGGCCAGTGCTTGGGGTGCTGGAGGACCTTGCAGAAGAGCGACCAGCCCTCTCCGCTGAGGCGGTAGAGCCCGCCGGTCGCCGGCGATCCGAAGGTGTAGGCGACCACCTCGAAGACCGCCTGGCCGCCGTCGCGGCCCAGCGCCTCTGCGACCAGGGTCGCCGGCTCGAGGTCGCCGACCAGCTCGTCGAGGCTGTACGGCCTCGCCTGGCCGAGCTGATCGGGGGTGCGTCCGCCGCCGATCGTCATGGCGACCTCCTTCGAGATGATCAGGTTCCCTTACTTGTTCTGAGATAGTAAGGTTGCCTTATGAGCGAGGTCAAGGGCGACTACCCCGACCACATCGTCAGCCTGTTCGGGCTGGTGATGGACGCCGTACGTCGAGAGCTGTCGTTCGAGATGGGCAGCGCGGCACCCGCCTCGGTCCGCGGCCTCCGATCCTCGCAAGTGCGACTGTTGTCGCTGACGCCGAAGGAGGGCATGCGGGTCACCGACCTGGCCGAGCGCGTCGGGATGACCAAGCAGGCCCTGGGCGAGTTCGCCAACGACCTCGAGGCACGAGGTCTCCTCCGGAGCCTGAGCGACCCGACTGACCGGCGGGTGCGGATCCTCAAGCCCACCCGGCGCGGGCTCGCCGCCGTCGCTGCCGCCGATGAGGTCATCGGGCGGCTCGAGGAGCGCTGGCGCGAGCGGCTGGGCCCGCGGGAGTGGGACCGGCTGCGCACGAGCCTGACGGTTCTCCACAACGACGCCGAGGAGCGTCGGCTCTCCGGTCTACGCTCGACCAAGTGACACCCGCCGCCTCAGCCAGCACCGTCGAGCTGTCCTCGCGCACCGGCCGCGCGGTGGTCCTGGCCGCCGTGCTCGGCTCGGGGCTGGCGATGCTCGACGGCTCGGTGGTCAACGTCGCCCTGCGCACCATCGGCACCGACCTCGACGCGAGCCTGGCCGAGCTGCAGTGGATCAACAACGCCTACCTGCTGACCCTCGCGTCGTTCATCCTCCTCGGGGGGTCGCTCGGCGACCGGTTCGGGCGCCGTCGCATCTTCGTCGTCGGCACCATCTGGTTCGCGCTGGCCTCCCTCCTGTGCGGCATCGCACCCACCCCGGAGGTGATGGTCGGGGCACGGCTGTTCCAGGGCGTCGGCGCGGCGCTGCTCACGCCGGGCAGCCTGGCGATGATCCAGGGCGCGTTCGTCCCGGCCGACCGCGGCAAGGCCATCGGCACGTGGTCGGGCATGGGGTCGGTGTTCTTCGCCGTGGGCCCGTTCATCGGGGGCGCGCTCGTCGACTACGCCTCGTGGCGCTGGATCTTCCTGATCAACCTGCCCCTCGCGGTCGCGACCGTCCTCGTCGCGCAGCGCTGGGTGCCGGAGTCGCGCGACCCTGACGCTGCTCCGGGCCTCGACCTGCTCGGCTCGCTCCTCGGCGCGGTCGCGCTGGCCGGCACGACGTACGCCCTCATCGAGTGGGGCGGCGCCGCCGCTTGGTGGTCGGCCGGTGTCGGCGCCGTCGCTGCCCTCGGGTTCCTGCTGCGCGAGGCCCGTACGCGGCACCCGATGATGCCGCTCGGACTCTTCGGCGACCGCACCTTCAGCGCGTCCAACCTGATGACCTTCCTGGTCTACGCCGCGCTCGGGGCGATCCCGTTCTTCCTGGTGCTCCAGCTGCAGACGGTGCTGGGCTACGGCGCGCTGCGGGCCGGCGCCGGCACGCTGCCGATCACGATCTGCATGATCTTCCTGGCCGGCAAGGGTGGAGAGCTCGGCAGCCGGATCGGGCCGCGGATCCCCATGACCGTCGGGCCGATGATCATGGCGCTCGGGGCGCTCTGGCTGACCGGCGTGGGTCCGGGGGCGTCGTACTGGACCCAGGTGCTGCCACCGCTGACCCTCTTCGGGCTCGGCCTGGCGCTGATGGTCGCGCCGCTCACCGCCACCGTGCTGGCGGCCGCGCCCGACCGGCACGCCGGCATCGCCAGCGGCATCAACAACGCGGTGGCCCGCTCGGGCGCCCTGATCGCCGTGGCGGCGCTGCCGCTGGCCGTCGGACTGACCGGGGAGGAGTACGCCGACCCGGTCGCGCTCGACGCGGGCTACGACCAGGCGATGATGATCTGCGCCGTGATGCTGGTCGGCGGCGGGCTCTTCTCCTGGTTCCTCATCCGCAACCCCCGCCCGTCCGAGACCGCTCAGCAGGCCAGCACGGCCCGCGCGTAGGCGCACTCGGCATCGGCGTCGGCGTACCTGCTGCCATCGGCGAGCGTGACCGCCCACCCCTCCTCGGCCGCCGCGAGAGCGACGAACCGGCTGCCGAGCATCGCACGCAGCTGGTCCTCGCGCGGGAGCCAGACCACCTCGGCAGCCTCGATCGAGTCCAGCGCCCACTCGGTGGTGCCGTTGAAGCGGATGACCAGCCCGGTGGGCAGCCGCGCGGTCTCGATGGTCATGTCGCTGAGGACGAAGACCTCGTCGATGTCGCGGTCCGGCACGTGGAAGCGGTCGCCTGCTGCCGGCTCCCACGTCTCGCCGCGGGCATGACGCTGCGCGGCCAGCTCGGCTGGCGAGCTCGACCGTGATCACCAGACCATTGTCGCGGACCCCGGCAGGGCCTACGCTCGGAGGGTCCGGTGCGTATGACGAAACAAGGTGCACGATGCGCAACACACTGATCCGTCAGCCGTTCGGCCGCCGGAAGGATGCCGCGACAGCGCTTCGGCTGCTGGACGCGGTGCGCTACGAGGTGCTGCCCACCGCGACCATCGAGGAGAAGGTGCTCGCCTCGGTGCCGAGGAACGTCACGGTCACGGTCACGGCGTCGCCGTCCAAGCCGCTCGACCAGACCCTGGCGCTGGCCGAGAGGTTCACCGCCGAGGGCTACACCGCAGTCCCGCACATCGCCGCGCGCATGGTCACCGGCCGCAGCGAGCTCAACGAGATCGTCGACCGGCTGAAGACGAGCGGGATCACCAAGATCTTCGTGCCGGGCGGCGATGCCGCCCCCGCCGGCGACTACCCCGACGCCCTCGCGCTGCTCGAGGACCTCACCGCCATCGGCTCGCCCTTCGAGCAGGTCGGCGTCACGGGCTACCCGGAGTCGCACCCGACCATCCACGACGACCTCACCGTCCAGTCGATGTGGGACAAGCGCAAGCACGCCACCCACGTCATCTCCAACCTCACCTTCGACGCCCACCTGATCAAGGACTGGCTGCACCGGCTCCGCCTGCGCGGCATCACCCTGCCGCTCTACCTCGGCGTGCCCGGACCGATCGACCGCACCAAGCTGCTCAACATGGCGACCAAGATCGGCGTCGGCGACTCCACGCGGTTCCTGTCGAAGCAGAAGGGGCTGATGACCCGGCTGATGGCCCCCGGCGGCTTCACCGGCGAGCGGTTCCTGGCCCGGTGCACCCCCACCCTCGGCGACCCCGAGGCGATGGTGGAGGGCCTGCACCTCTACACCTTCAACCAGGTCGCCGAGACCGAGGCCTGGCGCCAGGACCTGATTGCCCGACTTCGTGACAGGAACCACTGACCCCGCCGAGTCGGCTCTGTCAGGGGTCGCCCGCCGCTGTCGGGTCTACTAGTTCCGCCAAGGCTCGCTCGAGGCCGGCGTGGCCGGTGTCGACGGTGGTGAGGGGGAGCCCCAGGACGGCGGCGGCCTGCTCGGCGAGCGCGGTCAGCTCCTCGTCGGGCTCCTGGGCGAGCCAGACCACGCGCGTATAGCTCTTGAAGTAGTCCTCGCGCAGCTCCGGCCAGCGGTCCAGGCCGAGCTCGCGGACCACCGTGCGCGTGAAGGAGCGCACCAGGAAGTCGGTGAACACATAGGTGCCCGGCTGCTCCTCGAAGAACGTCGCGAGGCGGTCCGGACCCGCGAAGACGTCGTAGCAGTGCAGCCCCGGCAGCCGGTCGACACCGAGCTCGGCGCACACGGAGTCGAGGGCGCCGTACGTCCCGCAGTCGGCGTACCCGATCGCGATCCGCTCGTACGCCGGCACCCGCTCGCGCAGGCTGAGGACGAGCTCGCGCACCTGGTCGGCGATCAGGTGCGGCTGGTTGTGCAGGAGCGGCGGCAGCGGGTGCACGTCCATCGCCCAGCCCCGGCGCGCGGCGATCTCCGCCGCCGGCTGGGCCAGGGCGCCGCACGCCACCAGCCCCACCGTCGGGATAGTCCCTGACGTACGGGTTGCTGCCGACGGCGTGTCGCCAACCCATATGTCAGGGACTATCCATTCCAGCGGCCGGCTCAGAAGGCGAGCTGCTCGACGAAGCGGTCGTTGAAGTCGGCCCGGTCGGAGAGCTCGACATAGGTCACCTCCTCCAGGAGGGCATGGGCCCCGGCGCGCTCGCGCACCGACAGGAGCGCCATCTTGGCGCCCTCGCCCGCGACGTTGCCGGCCGAGACGATGCGCAGCACCGGCAGGGCCGGCACCAGCCCGATCCGCACGGCGGAGGCAGGGGAGAGGTAGGAGCCGAACGAGCCGGCCAGCAGCACCTGCTGGACGTCGCCGGGCTTGAGGTCGAGCTCGTCGAGCAGCAGCGACCAGCCGGTCGAGATCGCGGCCTTGGCGAACTGCAGCTCACGGACGTCACGCTGCGAGAGCACCACACAGTCGGCGGGGTCGGCGTCGGGGGTGGGCCGGTAGAGGACGAAGACCCGCTCCTGGCCCACCATGGTGAGCCGGTCGGCGATCGCCGGCGCGATCTCCGCTGCCCGCTCCTCCGGGACGAACCGCCCCGACGCGTCGAGCAGCCCGACCTTCACCAGCTCGGCCACGGCGTCGACGAGCCCCGACCCGCACAGCCCCTTGGGCTCGACGTCGCCGATGACCTGGAGGGTCACCTCGTCCCCGAGCCGGATCACCTCGATGGCGCCGTCGGCGGCGCGCATGCCGCACCGGATCGCGCCGCCCTCGAAGGCCGGGCCCGGCAGGCGCGGCGGTGGAGACGATCCGGTCGCCGTCGGTGAGCACGATCTCGCAGTTGGTGCCGACGTCGATGAAGAGCCGGGTCCGCTTGTCGCGGTCGAGACCGCTGGCGAGCATGCCGGCCACGATGTCGCCGCCGACGTACGCGCCGAGCGAGGGGAACAGGAACGCCCGCGCGCGCGGGTGGATCGTGAGGCCGAGCTCGGTCGCGTCCATGGCCGGGAAGCGTCGCCGACGACATGACGAACGGCGCGACACCGATGGGCTCGGGGTCGATGCCGAGCACCATCGCCGTCATCGTCGCGTTGCCGGCCAGCGCGACCTCGTAGACGTGCTCGAGAGGTACGCCGCCCTCCTCGCAGACCTCGGCGGCCAGCTCGCGCAGCGTCGCCTGGGCCGCCTCCTGCAGCCTCGGCAGCGCCTGCGGGTCCATCATCGTCGCGGAGATGCGGGTGATGACGTCGCCGCCGAACGGCTGCTGCTTGTTGAGCATCGACGACACGGCCACCGGCGTACCGGTGTCGAGGTCGAGCAGCGTCGCGACCACGGTGGTGGTGCCGAGGTCGTACGCGATCGCGTAGCGGATCTTGGACGTGTCACCGGGCTCGACGTCGATGAGCGCCTCGTCGACGATCACCGCGGTGACCTTGAAGTCGGCCTGGCGCAGCACCCGCGGCAGCGTGCGCAGCACGGCGACGTCGACGGTCAGCTCGAGGTCGTCGATGGCGTCGAGCACGCGGACGACGTCGGTGCGCTGGTCGGCCAGCGTCGGCTCGACGAGCTCGACGTACCGCTTCTGCAGAGCCGGCCGCAGGATCACCTGCCGGCCCACGCCGACCGTGGCGGCCTTGGGTCGCGTGGTCAGCGGCGGTACGTCGACCCCGAGGTCGCGCGTCGCCGACACCAGGCACGCCAGCCGCCAGCCCGTCGTCGAGCTGCTCGGGCGAGAAGGTCCGCTCGTCGTGCCGGGTGACCGGGATGTCCCGACCGTCGGTCGTCACCCGGATCTTGCACTTGTGGCAGGTGCCGTGGCCACCGCAGGTGGAGTCGATCGCGATGCCGTTCCACGACGCGGAGTCGAAGACCGTGACACCCGGCGGGACCCGGACCGTCCGGGGCCCGGGTGCACCCGCGACCGCGAAGGTCAGGTCGACGCGACCCGCGCCGTCGGCCGGATCGAGCGGCTCGGCCGACACCGCGGGGGTGCCCGGCGCGATGAGTCCTTCGCGGCGCAGGTCGTCGGTCACGAGCTCGCTTCGGCTGCCGCCTTGGCCGCGCGGTGCCGGGCGATCCAGGCCATGCCCCACTCGTCGTGGTTCATGATCAGGTCGGCGGCCTTGACGGCCTCGACGATCTCCGGCGTGCGGGCGTCCATGATCGCGCTGGTCAGGCCGGCGGTCATGGCCATCGGCAGGAACGTCGCGTTGAGCGCGTGCCGGCCGGGCATGCCGAAGGAGACGTTGGACGCGCCGCAGGTCATGTTCATGCCCCACGTGTCGCGGATGCCGCGCATCGCCTTCATGGTCTCGACCGAGGTCGCGGTGTCGGCGCCGATCGGCATCGCCAGCGGGTCGATGACGATGTCGGCGAGCGGGATGCCGTACTCCTTCGTGGCCACGTCGACGATCTTCTGCACCAGCTGGAGGCGCTTCTCGGCCTCCATCGGGATCTCGTCGTGGTCGTTGGGCAGCGCGATGACGGCGGCGTCGTACTTCTTGACCAGCGGGAAGGATCGCCTCCATCCGGTCGTCCTCGGCGGTGATCGAGTTGACCAGCGCGCGGCCCTGGTAGACCGACAGTCCGGCCTCGAGCGCCTCGACGACGGAGGAGTCGATGCAGATCGGCAGGTCGGTGAGCTCCTGGATCATCGTGATCGCCTTGGCCAGCAGCTCGGCCTCGTCGGTCAGCGGCACGCCCATGTTGCAGTCGAGCACGTCGGCGCCGCCCTCGACCTGGGCCTTGACGTCGCGCTCGATCGCGGAGAGGTCACCGGCGCGCAGCTGGTCCTGGAAGATCCGGCGGCCCGTGGGGTTGATCCGCTCGCCGATCAGCACGAAGGGCCGGTCGTGGCCGAGGACCACCTCCTCGGCGCCGAGCGGATGACGGTGTGGAGGGTCTGGGCGTCGCAGGGTCGCCATCAGGCGGGAACCATCGACGCGCTTGCGGTGCAGCAGGTCCTTGGCCTTCTTCACGCAGGCCGAGGCGTCGGCGGCGTAGCCGTCGGCCCCGACGGCGTCGGCGTACTCCTGGGTGACCGGAGCGCCGCCGACCATGATGATCACCTGGTCGCGCAGCCCGGACTTCTCCAGCGCGTTGATGTTGGCCTTGAACATCGGCATCGTCGTGGTGAGGAACGCCGAGAACCCGACGATGTCGGGGTGGTGCTCCTCGATGGCGGCGACGAACTTCTCCGGCGCCACCTGGACGCCGAGGTCGATGACCTCGAAGCCGGCACCCTCGAGCATGATGTTGACGAGGTTCTTGCCGATGTCGTGGACGTCGCCCTTGACGGTGCCCATCAGGAACTTGCCGATCGTCTCCACGCCGGTCTCGGCCAGCAGGGGACGCAGCACCGCCATCGCGCCGGCCATCGCGCGGCCGGCGATGAGCATCTCGGGCACGAAGAAGTCGCCGCGCTCGAACCGCGCGCCGACCTCCTCGAGCGAGGGGATGAGGGCGTCGAACAGCAGGCTCTGCGGCTCCATGCCCAAGACGAGCGCCTCGTTGGTCAGCTCGAGGACGCGGGGGGCGTTGCCCACCAGGGTCTCGTCGTAGAGACCTTGGAGGATCTCCTGTTCGTTCATGCCGCGCCTACCTTTCCAAAGAGGGCAGACAGCTTGTCGGACTGGGTGATGAGCAACCGGCCCGTGGGAGCCAGGCGCTCCTCGAGCCGGGCGGAGGGACCGGAGACGCCGAGGGCGGCGATCACCCGCCCGGAACGGTCGCGCACGGGCGCCGCGATGCCGGTCAGGCCGACCTCGAGCTCGTCGACCGTCGTGGCGTAGCCGCGGCGACGGACCGTCGCGAGCATGGCGGTCGAACCGCGCGGGGTCGGTCTCGGTGTGCTCGGTGACGGCATTGAGGAGCCGGGGCACCTCGAGGGCGCCTCATGGGCGTAGAGGACCTTGCCGAGCGCCGAGGAGTGCGGGGGTACGTCGACCTGCGTCCAGTCGCGGGTGCCGATCAGGAAGCGGGTGTCGACCTGCGCGACGTGCAGCACCCGGTCGCCGCGGGGGACGCCGAGGTTGACCGTCTCGCCGGTCTCGGCGCTGAGCGTCTCGAAGACCGGGTGGGCGAGGTGGGCCAGCTCCTCCCAGGGGTCGTGGCGCGCGGCGTACTGGTCGAAGAGCCGGCCGGCGACGTAGCTGCCGGTCTCGCGGCGCTCGACCAGCTCGGTGCGCTCGAGCGCGGTGAGCAGGCGTGAGGCCGTCGACTTCGGCAGCCCGCACTCCTCGGCGAGCGCCGCGAAGGTGACCGGCTCGTCGGCGCGGACCACGGTCGCGACCAGGAGCGCGGCGCGGTCGACCGCCTGCGTCCCACTGGCCGTGCTGCTCATGCTTGACCTACCTCCGTTGGCGTTCCATGATACGGAACTGACGTTCCACATCATGAGGCCCGAATCCAGGGGTCAAGTACGACCGGGGGACGTCGAAGGAGGAGGCCACCGAGAGGAAACCCATGTTCCGCAACAAGATGCCCCGCTACGACATCCTCTCCGAGGACGCGATCGCGACCCTCGACACCGGCTGGCGCAAGCTGATCACCGAGATCGGCGTCGAGTTCATGGACTCCCGGGCCCTCGACCTCTTCCGCCAGGCCGGCCAGAAGGTGGAGGACAACACCGTCTTCCTCGACCCCGACTTCGTCCTCGAGCAGGTCGCCAAGGCGCCGCGCGAGTTCGACGTCCAGGCCCGCAACCCCGAGAACAACATCCACATCGGCGGCGACGCGATGGCCTTCGGCGCGGTCTACGGGCCGCCGTTCGTCCGCGAGGGGGAGGTACGCCGCGACGCGACCTTCGACGACTTCCAGCGGTTCACCAAGCTGGCCCAGTCGTTCCCGGTGCTCGACTCCGCCGGCGGGGTGATCTGCGAGCCCAACGACACCCCGCTCGACTCGCGCCACCTCGACATGACCCGGGCGCTCCAGACGCTGACCGACAAGGTCTACATGGGCAACGTCGTGTCCGGCGTCAATGCCGCCGACACCATCGCGATGTCCTCGATCCTCTTCGGCTCGCGCGAGGCGATCGAGCAGACACCGGCGACGATCTCGCTGATCAACTGCAACTCGCCACTGCGCTGGGACGACCGGATGCTCGAGGCGCAGTTCGAGTACACCGGCGCCAACCAGCCGGTCGTGCTCACGCCGTTCATCCTGATGGGCGCGATGTCGCCGGTGACGATCCCGGCCGCGCTGGTCCAGCAGATCACCGAGGCGCTCTCGGGCATCGCGCTCTCGCAGCTGATCCGCCCCGGCGCGCCGGTCATCTTCGGGTCGTTCCTGTCCAACATCGACATGCAGTCGGGCTCGCCGACCTTCGGCACGCCGGAGTCGGGCATCGGCCTGCTCTGCACCGGTCAGATCGCGCGCCACTTCGGGCTGCCGTTCCGCACCGGCGGCGGCCTGACGTCGTCGCAGGTGCCCGACGCGCAGGCCGGCTACGAGGCGCTGATGACGATGATGCCGACGTTCCTCGCGGGCGCCAACTGGGTCATGCACTCGGCCGGCTGGCTCGAGGGCGGCCTGGTCGCGGGCTACGAGAAGTTCATCGTCGACATCGAGCTGCTGCAGATGCTGCAGCACGAGTTCACCCCGCTGGAGATCGACGAGGCCTCGATGGCCTTCGGCGCCCACGAGGAGGTCGGTCACGGCGGACACTTCCTCGGCGCCATGCACACGATGGAGCGCTTCCGGACCTGCTTCTACCGCCCGCTGCTGTCGAGCTCGGAGAACTACGAGCGCTGGAACCGCAACGGCGGCCGCGACACCGCCGAGCGCGCCACGACGATCTACCAGGAGAAGCTCGAGGCCTACGAGGCGCCGCCGCTGGACGACGCGATCGCCGCCGAGCTCGACGAGTACGTCGTGCGCCGCCGCGCCGAGCTGGGCGACTGATGGCCGCGGACGACGCGACCGAGCTCGCCACGCCCCTCGACCCGCACGGCGGCGGGACGACCGACCCCGCCCAGGAATGCGTGCTCACGGTCATCTGCGCCGACCGGCCCGGGATCGTGCACGAGGTCTCGGGCTTCCTGGTCCGCCACTGCGCCAACATCGTCGAGAGCCAGCACTTCAACGACCTCCAGGAGCGGCGCTTCTTCATGCGGGTGCGCTTCGAGGGGACGACCGGCCCGCTCGACCCGGTGGCGCTGCGCGACGACTTCGCGGCGGTCGCCGACGCGTTCGGGATGCAGTGGGAGCTGTGGGACACCGCGACGCCGTACCGCACCCTGCTGATGGTCTCCCAGCACCTGCACTGCCTCAACGACCTGCTGTTCCGCTGGTCGACGGGCTCGGTGAACATCGAGATCCCGGCCATCGTGTCCAACCACCTGGACGCGAAGCGGCTCGCCGACACCTACGAGCTGCCGTTCCACCACATCCCGGTGCGGCCGGACAACAAGGCGGACGCCGAGCGTCAGCTCTCCGAGCTCGCCGACGAGCACGGCATCCACCTGATCGTGCTGGCGCGCTACATGCAGATCCTCAGCGACGACCTGTGCACGCGCTGGTCGGGCCGGATCATCAACATCCACCACTCGTTCCTGCCGAGCTTCAAGGGCGCCAAGCCCTACCACCAGGCGTTCGAGCGGGGCGTCAAGCTGGTCGGCGCGACCGCCCACTACGTCACCGCCGACCTCGACGAGGGCCCGATCATCGAGCAGGACGTGCTGCGCGTCGACCACGGCCTGGTGCAGGACCAGCTCGTCTCGGCCGGGCGCGACGTCGAGGCGCAGGTGCTCTCCCGCGCCGTCCGCTGGCACTCGGAGACCCGGGTGCTGATGAACGGGCACCGCACGGTCGTCTTCCGCTGACAGTCGGGATAGTCCCTCACGTATGGCACCGGCCCAGGCCGGGTTTCGGTGCCATACGTGAGGGACTATCCGAGCAGCGTGCCGGCCGGCTGTCGTGACACGTTGCGTCATGAGGTCTACGGTTGCGCCATGAGCAACGAGGCCGGGGCGGTCAACGGCGCAGCGGTGCAGTCGGTCGACCGGGCGCTCAGCATCCTTGAGTCGCTGGCCCGCACCGGTGAGCTGGGCGTCACCGAGCTGGCCCAGGGGCTCGACGTGCACAAGTCGACCGCGTTCCGGCTCGTCGCCACCCTGGAGAGCCACGGGCTGGTCGAGCAGACCGAGGACCGGGGGAAGTACCGCCTCGGCGTCGGCCTGCTCCGCCTCGCCGGCGCCACCACGGCCCGGCTCGACGTGGTGCAGGAGGCGCGCTCGATCTGCCGCAAGCTCGCCGCCGACACCAACGAGACCGTCAACGTCGCCGTCCTCGCGGACCACTCGGCGCTCTACCTCGACCAGGTCGCCGGCTCCAGCGCACTCCAGTCGCACAACTGGGTCGGCCAGCACATCCCGCTGCACGCCACCAGCAACGGCAAGGTGCTGATCAGCTGGCTCGAGCCCGAGGAGCAGACCCGGGTGCTCGGCGCGCTGCCGGCGTACACCGCCCTCACCATCACCCGCAAGGGCGAGCTGCGCAAGGAGCTCGAGAAGGTCCGGGCGCAGGGGTACGCCGTCGCCGTCGACGAGCTCGAGATCGGGCTGACCGCCGTGGCCGCGCCGATCCACAACGCCCACGGTGACGTGATCGCGTCGATGAGCGTGAGCGGCCCGACGTTCCGCCTGACCGAGGAGAAGCTCCCCGGCGTCATCGAGCTTCTCGTGGCCTCGGCCGACGAGGTCTCCCACCGGCTCGGCTGGGGCCACCGCTAGGCGCGACCCAGCGACCTCAGAGGTGGCGAGCGCTCGGCCAGACGGTGGCGAGGTCGACGTCGGGGAAGCGGAGGGCGGTGGCGTCGTAGACGCCCCGGAAGTACGCGGCCATCTCGGCGACCAGGTCGTCCGGGAGGGCCTCGCCCTTGGGCGAGGCGTTGACGACGTGGCTCAGGTCGGGCTCGTGGAAGTCGATGGCGAGCCGGTCGCACAGCGACGGCGAGGACGTCGCGGTCGAAGAGCTGCTCGTAGAGGGCCAGCCACGAGGCGCCGGGCCCGAAGGCCTCGTCGAGGGCGGTGAGGGTCAGGTCGTAGCGGGTGCGCAGCGCGTGGTCGTCCTGGGCGTACAGGCGCCGCACCCAGTCCGACGTCGGCCCCGGAAAGTCCTCGGGCCGACGCTGCTGGTTCATCCGCACCATCGACCAGATCCGCTCGACCGGGTCGCGCAGCAGGAACACCGGCACGATCGGCACGCCCCGCTCGGCGAAGCCGGCGCGGATCGAGACGAGGCGGGTGGCCGGCAACAGGGCGTACGACGGCGTGATGTCGCAGGTGAGCGAGACGCCGGGCCGGGCCAGGAGCGAGGTGAAGTAGTCGAAGTACGTCGTGGGGTCGGCGTAGAAGGCCGCCTGGCGCAGGGCGTCGACGTTGGCGGGCACCCCGCGCTCCAGGGCCTCGACGGCCTTGGCCGCCCGGGCGACGACGCGCCGGCGCATCCAGGCCTCCGAGGGGAGGTCGAGCCCGTCGAAGACGTGGTACTCCTTGCGGAACCCCGGGTCGCACGCCGGCGAGGCCGCGAGATAGTCGTGGAGCCACGACGTACCGCCCTTCTGGCAGCCCAGACCGAGGGCGAAGACGGGCGAACGATCCGGCACCGTTGCATCATCGCAACAATCCAGAGACACCACGAACCTCAGGGCATGGCCGCTGCCCGTGCCCTGCTGCGCGTGGTCACGACGACACCTGGACTGCGTTGTCGTCAGTAGCCAGGGCTCCGCCCTGTCTCCCTCCTCCGCCTTGCCAGGCGTGCGCCGGGACCACGCTCGCGACGGACACGGACAGCGGCCATCCCCTTGACTGCGCGTGACCGAGGTCGCATGCTCAGGCTCATCATCGAGTTGCGACATGAGCATCGGGTTGCTTGATGTGCAACACAACCCGTCAAACGTGACGGAGGGTCGAGTGTCGTCGCTATACGTGGGTGGGGTCTGGACCGGCGCCCGTGCGGGAGGCCGGCGGGAGATCCGCTGCCCTGCCGACGGTGCCCTGGTGGGCACCGTCGACGAGGCCACGGCAGCTGACACCGAGGCGGCGATCGCCGCTGCCCGCGACGCGTTCGACGAGGGACCCTGGCCGCAGCTGTCGACTCGCGCGCGGGCCGACGTCCTCCTCGAGGTCGCCGACCTGCTCCAGCGCGACAAGGCCGCGATCGCGCGGATGGAGAGCCTCGACACGGGGAAGCGGCTCGCCGAGAGCGAGCTCGACGTCGACGACGTCACCAGCGTCTTCCGCCACTACGGCGAGAGCGTGCGCACCGAGCCCGGGCGCAGCGTCGACGTGGGCCGCGACGACGTCGAGTCGCGGGTCGTCCACGAGCCCGTCGGTGTCTGCGCCCTGATCACGCCGTGGAACTACCCGCTGCTCCAGGTCGCCTGGAAGGTCGCGCCCTGCCTCGTCGCGGGCAACACCTTCGTGCTCAAGCCCAGCGAGCTGACGCCGCACACGGCGATCCACCTGATGCGGCTGCTGGAGGAGGCCGGCGTCCCCGCAGGCGTGGCGAACCTGATCCTCGGCGCCGGCGCCGATGCGGGCGCGCCGCTCTCCACGGACCCACGGGTCGACCTGGTGTCCTTCACCGGCGGCGTCGAGACGGGCAAGCGGCTGATGGTCAATGCCGCCGCCACCGTGAAGAAGATCGCCCTCGAGCTCGGCGGCAAGAACCCCAACATCGTCTTCGCCGACGCCGACCGTGAGGCCGCGCTCGACAACGCGCTGACCGCGGTCTTCCTGCACTCCGGCCAGGTGTGCTCGGCCGGGGCGCGGCTGCTGGTGGAGGAGAGCCTCCACGACGAGCTGGTCGCGGAGATCGCCAAGCGAGCCGGCGCGATCCGGCTCGGCGGACCGTTCGACGACGACGCCGAGACCGGCGCCCTCATCTCGCAGGGCCACCTCGACAAGGTGACGGCGTACGTCGACGCGGCGGTCGCCGAGGGCGCGACCGTGCTCGTGGGCGGCACGCGGGCAACCGACGGTGACCTGGCCGACGGCTACTTCTTCCCGCCGACCGTCCTCGACGGGTGCGACACGACGATGCGGTGCGTCCAGGAGGAGTCCTTCGGACCGGTCGTCACGGTCGAGACCTTCCGCTCCGAGGAGGAGGCCGTGCGACTGGCCAACGACTCCATCTACGGGCTGGCCGGCGCGGTGTGGACCTCGGACGAGGCCAAGGCCGAGCGGATCGCGCGTCGCCTGCGCCTCGGCACGGTGTGGATCAACGACTACCACCCCTACGTCGCCCAGGCGGAGTGGGGCGGCTACAAGCAGTCGGGCATCGGGCGCGAGCTCGGCAACGCCGGGCTCGAGGAGTATCGCGAGACCAAGCACGTCTGGCGCAACCTCAAGCCTGCTCCGTCGGACTGGTTCGGCGGAGCGGAGCCGCCGTCTCGAGACCGAGCCGACGAAGGAGCGGCCCGTGGCTGAACGGGTCTACGACTACGTCATCGTCGGTGGCGGCTCGGCCGGCTCGGCGCTCGGCAACCGGCTCAGCGCGGGGCCGGGGACGTCGGTCCTCGTGCTCGAGGCGGGCCGCTCCGACTACATCATCGACCCGCTCGTCCACATGCCCGCGGCGCTGCCGTTCTCGATCGGCAACCCGCTCTACGACTGGAAGTACGAGACCGACCCCGAGCCGCACATGAACGGCCGCAGGATCGCCCACGCGCGCGGCAAGGTTCTCGGTGGCAGCAGCTCGATCAACGGCATGATCTTCCAGCGCGGCAACCCCATGGACTTCGAGCGCTGGGCGGGTGACCCGGGCATGGAGACCTGGGACTTCCGGCACTGCCTGCCCTACTTCAAGCGCATGGAGACCCGTCTCGACGACAACGGGCGCCCCGCGCCCGACGACTGGCGCGGCGGTGACGGGCCGCTCGTGCTCGAGCGCGGCCCGGCGAAGAACCCGCTCTTCGACGCGTTCTTCAAGGCGTGCGAGGAGGCCGGCTACCCGCTGACCGACGACGTCAACGGCTATCGCCAGGAGGGCTTCGCCCGCTTCGACCGCAACATCCGCAACGGCCGCCGCCTCTCCGCTGCCCGCGCCTACCTGCACCCGGTGATGCGCCGGACGAACCTCAAGGTCGAGACGCTCTCGTTCGTCACCGGCATCCGGTTCGAGGGCAAGCGCGCTGTCGGCGTCGACTACCGGCGCGGCGGCGTACGCCGATCGGTGCGGGCCGGCGAGGTGATCCTGTGCGGTGGGGCGATCGCGAGCCCGCAGCTGATGCAGCTCTCGGGTGTCGGCGACCCCGACCTGCTCCGCCCGCTGGGCATCCCCGTCGTGCACGACCTTCCCGGGGTCGGCGCCAACCTGCAGGACCACCTCGAGGTCTACATCCAGTACGCCTCCAAGCAGCCGGTGTCGATCGCGCCCGGCCTGGCCTGGCACCAGCGGCCGAAGATCGCCTTCGACTGGCTGTTCCGGCACCAGGGCCTCGGCGCCACCAACCACTTCGAGGGCGGTGGGTTCTGCCGGAGCAACGACGCGGTCGGCTGGCCCAACCTGATGTTCCACTTCCTGCCGATCGCGATCCGCTACGACGGCACGTCGCCGACGAAGGGCCACGGCTACCAGGTGCACGTCGGCCCGATGTACGCCGACACCCGCGGCCACGTCCGGATCAGGAGCACCGACCCGCGGATGCACCCGAGCATGGTCTTCAACTACCTCTCGACGCCGACCGACCGCAAGGAGTGGGTGGAGGCGATCCGCACGGCGCGGCAGATCCTCAACCAGCCGGCGTTCGCGCCGTACAACGACGGCGAGCTCTCGCCCGGACCCTCGGTCGAGACCGACGAGGAGATCCTCGACTGGGTACGCGCCGACGCCGAGACCGCCCTGCACCCCTCCTGCACTGCCAAGATGGGCACCGAGGAGGGCTCCGTGACCGATCCGCTGACGATGAAGGTGCACGGCCTCGAAGGGCTTCGCGTCGTCGACGCCTCCGTCTTCCCGTACGTCACCAACGGCAACATCTACGCACCGGTGATGATGGTGGCCGAGAAGGCCGCCGACCTGATCCTCGGAAACACCCCGCTCGCGCCCGCCACGGTCCCGTACTACCGGCATGGTGCCGGCATGCCGCTGTGGCCAGGCGACCATCACGAGGAGGCCCCAGCATGACCGCCACGATCGACCCCGCCACCACCACCACCGACTCCGCGCTGAAGGTCGACGGGCTCTGGAAGATCTTCGGGCCCAGGTCCGACCAGATCATCGGCACGCCCGACGCGGAGCTCTCCCGTGCTGATCTCAAGGCCAAGACCGGCAACGTCGTCGGCGTGAAGGACGTGTCCTTCGACGTCGCGCCGGGCGAGGTGTTCGTGGTGATGGGCCTCTCGGGCTCGGGCAAGTCGACGCTGGTGCGCCTGCTGACCCGCCTGATCGAGCCGACGGCCGGCTCGGTGACGCTGAACGGCGAGGACATCACCGCAGCGTCCGAGTCCAAGCTGCGCGAGATCCGCCGCCACCAGGTGTCGATGGTCTTCCAGCACTTCGGCCTGCTGCCGCACCGCCAGGTCATCGACAACGTGGCCTACGGCCTCGAGGTCCGCGGGGTGCCGAAGAAGGAGCGCCGCGACAAGGCCGGCGAGATCGTCGACCTGGTCGGCCTCACCGGCTACGAGAAGTCCTACCCCGACCAGCTCTCGGGCGGCATGCAGCAGCGCGTCGGACTGGCCCGCGCGCTGGCCGGAGACCCCGAGATGCTGCTCTTCGACGAGCCGTTCTCGGCCCTCGACCCGCTGATCCGGCGCGACATGCAGAACGAGGTCATCCGGCTGCACCGCGAGCTCGGCAAGACGATGGTCTTCATCACCCACGACCTCGCCGAGGCGCTCAAGCTCGGTGACCGCATCCTGATCATGCGCGACGGAGCGATCATCCAGATCGGCTCGCCCGACGAGGTGGTCGCCCGTCCGGCCGACGACTACGTCAAGGACTTCGTCTCGGAGGTCCCGAAGTCGCACGTGCTGACCCTGAAGTGGGTGATGCGCGACCCGCGGCCCGGTGAGTCCCTCGAGGGTCCCACGCTCCCCGTGACGACGATCGTCCGCCAGGCGGCCCGGGCGGCGATCGCGTCTGAGCACCCGATCCGGGTGGTGGACGGCGACACGCTGCTCGGCGTGGTCGACGAGGACGACATCATGCGGGTCGTCGTGGCCGAGGAGGAGGTGTGACCACCACCGCCCCGGCACCGGCTGCCCGCAAGCCGGTCGAGCCCGGCGCCGCGCCGCCGCCGCCCGAGCGCAAGTACGTCAGCCGCTGGATCCCGGCCACCGCGATCGTCGCGGTGTGGATCGTGGTCTGGTACTTCACCGACGGCACCGACACCCTCACCCTGCCCGGCGTCGCGCGCACCGACCTGCACGACCGCCTCACGGAGTTCAACAACGACCTGCTCGCGAGTCGCGACACCAACCCGGTCATGCAGTTCACCAACGCGATCTCGGACCTGCTGCGCAGCGCCTTCGAGTGGGTCCAGCGGATGATCGTCGTGCCCAACCCGCCGCGGCCGGTGCCGGAGATCGGCTGGCTGGGCGTCGTCGCGATCGCGACGTACATCGGGCTCGTGATCGCCAACTGGCGCATCGCCATCCTGGTCTGCCTCTCCTTCCTCTCCTTCGGCGTCCTCGGGTTCTGGCAGGACTCGCTCGACCTGCTCATCGTCACCGGCATCTCGGTCGCGATCGTGATCCTGCTCGGGATGCCCCTGGCGGTCCTGGTCGGCACCAGCGCGCGGGCCAACAAGGTGATCACCGTCGTCCTCGACCTGATGCAGACGATGCCGACGTTCGTCTACCTCCTGCCGGTGGTGCTGTTCTTCGGCATCGGCGTGAGCGCGGCGGTCGTGAGCACGCATGATCTACGCGCTCCCGCCCCTGGTCCGGATCGCCGGCTTCGGGATCAAGGAGGTCCCGACGACCACGATCGAAGCCACCGACTCGGCCGGTCAGACGTACTGGCAGCGGCTCTTCAAGGTGCAGCTGCCGATGGCGCGCAAGACGATCATCGTCGGCCTCAACCAGACCACGCTCGCCGCGCTCTCGATGGCCACGCTGGCGGCCTTCGTCAACGGCCCGGGTCTCGGCAAGCCGGTCCTGGCCGGGCTGCGCATCAACGACGTCGGGGCGGCGTTCGTGCCGGGCGTGCTGATCGTGGTGATGGCCGTGATGCTCGACCGCACCACGACAGCGGCCAGCGAGCGCTCCGAGAAGGTGGCCCGTGGCGGCGGCGGCAACGTCCGGCAGCGCCGGATCATCCTCGCGGTGGGCGGCGTCGTCACCCTCGTCGCCGTCTACCTCTCGCGCACCTACATCGGCCTCGCCGAGTTCCCCGTCTACACGATCGGCGACAAGATCGCCGAGGGCGTCAACGAGGCCATGGACTGGGTCACCAGCACCTTCGGTGGCGTCACCGGCGCGTTCAAGGACTTCATCACCAACTGGTTCCTCAACCCGATGCAGAACCTGATCGCCGAGTCTCCGTGGTACGTCTCGTTCATCGCGATCGCCGCGCTCGCCTTCGTCTTCGGGGGCTCCCGCGCCCTGGTGTCGACGCTCATCTGCCTCACCGGCATCTGGTACTTCGACCTCTGGCACGACGCGATGATCACCCTGACCATGACGCTGGTCGCCACCGTGCTGGTGATGATCCTGGCCCTGGTGTTCGGCGTCTGGATGGCCCGTGACCGCAAGGTCGACTTCGGCATCAGACCGTTCCTGGACGCCGGCCAGACCATCCCGCCGTTCGTCTACCTGATCCCGGTGCTCGCGCTCTTCGGGCCGTCGCGCTTCACCGCGATCGTGGCGGGCGTCGTCTACGCGGCCCCTGCGGCGATCAAGCTGGTGGCCGACGGCGTCAAGGCCGTCTCGCCCACCACCATCGAGGCGGGTCGCTCGACCGGCCAGACGACCTGGCAGGAGATCACCAAGGTCCAGCTGCCGATGGCCAAGGGCTCGCTGGTGCTGGCCACCAACCAGGGCCTGCTCTACGTGCTCTCCATGACCGTGATCGGCGGCCTGGTCGGCGCCGGTGCTCTCGGCTACGACGTCGTCTACGGGTTCGCTCGAAGCGAGGCGTGGGGCAAGGGCCTCGCGGCCGGCATCACCATCGTCCTGCTCGGCGTGATGCTCGACCGGATCACCCGCGCGGCGGCCGACGTACGCCGCGACGACGGGGCCGGCCCGCGCCGGGCCTTCCACACGCGGCTGCCGATCGGCTTCCCCGGCGACCGGAAGGTCGTCGAGACCTGACCCCGGTCGAGCCAGAGACCCCCAACGATTTCCGATCAACCATCAGATGAGGAGAACCACCATGAGAACTGCCCGCAGCCGGGGTGCGCGACTCGGGGCAGTAGCCGCCGTCGCCACTTTGGCCCTCTCCGCCTGCGGCGGAGGTTCGATCGACGAGCAGACCGAGGCCAACGAGTCGCAGGCCGCCGAGGGCGGTGGCGAGTGCGGTGACCTCAACATGGCCGTGAACCCCTGGGTCGGCTACGAGGCCAGCGCGTACGTCGTCGGCACCGTGGCCGAGCAGGAGCTCGGCTGCACCGTGGAGTACAAGGAGCTCAAGGAGGACGTCTCCTGGCAGGGCTTCGGCACCGGCGAGGTCGACGTCGTCATCGAGGACTGGGGCCACCCGGACCTGGAGAAGAAGTTCTTCGCCGAGTCCGGCGACGGCACGGCGACGGACTTCGGTCCGCAGGGCAACATCGGCATCATCGGCTGGTTCGTCCCGCCGTGGCTCGCCGAGGAGCACCCGGACATCCTCGAGTGGGAGAACCTCAACAAGTACGCCTCCGAGTTCGAGACCAGTGAGTCCGACGGCAAGGGCCAGTTCCTCGGCGCCGACCCGTCGTACGTCCAGTTCGACGAGGCGATCGTGGAGAACCTGGACCTCGACTTCAAGGTCGTCTTCTCCGGCAGCGAGGCCGCCTCCATCGAGGCGTTCCGTGCCGCCGAGGAGAACAAGGAGTGGGTCATCGGCTACTGGTACGAGCCGCAGTACTTCAACGCCGAGGTCGCGATGCAGCGGGTCGCGCTGCCGCCGTACGAGGACGGCTGCCAGGACGACCCGCAGACGGTCGCCTGCGACTACCCCGAGACGGAGCTGAAGAAGATCGTCAGCACCGAGTGGTCCGAGGGCGACTCCACCGCGGTCGGCCTGGTCCAGAACTTCACCTGGACCAACGAGGACCAGAACGTCGTCGCCGGCTACATCGCGGCCGACGGGATGTCTCCGGAGGACGCCGCCGCCAAGTGGATCGAGGAGAACCCCGACAAGGTGGAGGCCTGGCTCGGCTGACGCTGAACCGACGACCCTGAGCCGGCGTCGGCTCTCGCGAGCCGGCGCCGGCTTCGTCGTCCTCGCGGCCGGACGAGTCCTTGACGCCGGGTGTGACGCACGCACAGTGTGTCTCGTATCGCGCATCGTGTTGCGCAGCAGCAACATCGTCCGACGATCTCGACAGGTGGCGCATGGCAACGTGACACCGCAGGGCCGGCGCACCGAGCCGACCAGCCGGCGGCCGCTCCGCCGTCGACAAGATCGTGTTCGGCGTCGCCGCCGTGCTCGTCCTGGCGTTCCTGCTCTGGGGCGTCATCGACGCCGATGGATCGGGTGAGACGACCCTCGAGGCGCGCAACTGGATGACGACGACGTTCGGCTGGCTCTTCGTGCTGACCAGCGGCGGCTTCCTGCTCTTCTCGGCGTTCCTCGCCTTCTCCCGCTACGGCAACATCAAGCTCGGCCCCGACGACTCCGAGCCGGAGTTCTCGACGTTCTCGTGGGTCTCGATGATGTTCGCCACCGGCATGGGCATCGGGCTGATGTTCTACGGCGTCGCCGAGCCGCTGTGCGCACCTCGACGACCCCGCCGCTCGGCCTGGCCGAGGCCGGGCTCGCGAGCAGGCCGCGCAGCTCGCGATGGAGTACACGTTCTTCCACTGGGGCTTCCACCCCTGGGCGATGTACGCCGTCATCGGCCTCTCGATCGGCTACTTCGCCTACCGCAAGGGCTACGGCAACCTGGTGTCCGGCGCCTTCACCCCGCTGCTCGGCGCGCGCGCCAAGCAGGGTCCCGGCAAGGCCATCGACGTCGTCGCGATCTTCGCGACGCTGTTCGGCTCGGCGACCTCGCTGGGCCTGGGCGCGCTGCAGATCACCGGCGGGCTCGACGAGGTGTTCGGTCGGGGCGAGGGCAGCAAGTCGCTCGCCACGGTCGTGATCGCCGTCCTGACCGCCTGCTTCGTGATCTCGGCGGTCAGCGGTGTCGAGAAGGGCATCAAGTGGCTCTCGAACGCCAACGCGATCGCCGCGGCGCTGCTGGCGTTCTTCCTGTTCGTCGTCGGCCCGACGGTGTTCATCCTGAGCACCTTCACCGAGTCGATCGGCGGCTACCTCACCCACCTGCCGGCCATGAGCTTCCGCACCGGCGCGTTCAACGAGGAGAGCATGCAGCTGGCTGAGCGGCTGGACGATCTTCTACTGGGCCTGGTGGGTCTCGTGGACGCCGTTCGTCGGGCATGTTCATCGCGCGCATCTCCAAGGGCCGCACCATCCGGCAGTTCGTGATCTACGTGATCGCGGTGCCGTCGCTGGTGTCGTTCGTCTGGTTCTCGATCCTGGGCGGCGCGGCGTTCGACCTGCAGCTCAACCAGGGCGTCGACCTCACCGAGACCGCTGAACGACCGACGGCCAGGAGGTCGCGTTGTTCGTCGATGCTGAGCGAGTACCCGCTCGGCTCGATCACCGGTGGCGATCGCGGTGTTCCTGATCGCGATCTTCTTCATCACCGGCGCCGACAGCGCCTCGATCGTGATGGGGATGCTGAGCCAGAACGGCGAGGAGCACCCGAAGCGCGGCCTGGTCATCTTCTGGGGTGTCGCCACCGGCGCCATCGCCGCGGTGCTGCTCCTGCAGGACGGGCTGAACGCCTTGCAGACACTGGTGATCGTGGTCGGCGGGCCGTTCATGCTGATCCTGATCGGCATGTGCTTCTCGCTGATGAAGGCACTGCGTGAGGAGAACTTCGACTCGACGCTCCCGTCGCGGGTGCGGCGTGCCGTCCAGCACGCTGACAAGTTCCCCGACCAGTGACGCTCGGCGCCCCAGCGCAGCTGACCAGTGCGGCGACCACGGTCAGCGCATCGGACCGAATCCCCTCGTGGTCGGCCTGTCACGGGACCTGGATCCCGTGCCGGCCCCTCCTACGGCTCGTCGCGGCGGCGTACGTAGTCGGCGAAGCCGGGGAGGGTGAAGCGGACCAGCCCGTGGCCGACGGGCTCGATGACGCCCTTGTCGATGAGGCGCTCGCGAGGGACCGAGATCGCGCGGGAGTCCTGACCGAGGGCGCCGGCGATGTCGGCGCGCGAGACGTTCCCCTCGCCCGCGTCCAGGGCCCCCATCGCGCGGGCCATGGCGGTGAGGAAGGCCTGCTCGTTGGGGGTGGCGGAGCCCCAGCGAGCGCGGTACATCGCGGTGACCTGGCCCTGGGCCGCCGGGATGCCCGCGCGGACGTCGGCCATGCCGATGCGACCACCCGGGCGCGGACCGGCCGCCGCCCACGAGGCGCTGCCCAGCAGCTGGAGGAAGTAGGGATAGCCGCCGGACTCGGCGACCACGGCGTCGAGGGCCGGGCCGGTCCAGGACACGCCGAGAGCGTCGGCCGGGGCGGTCACCGCCGACCGGGCGTCGGCGTCGGCCAGCAGGTCGAGGGCCACGAACGAGCTCCGCTCGCCGAACGTCGCCGCGCGGGTGATCGCCTCCGGCGTCACCGGAAGGCCGGCCGTCACGACGGCCAGGGGGTTCTCCTCGCGCTGGCCGTCGAGGTTCTGCAGGGCGTTGAGGAACAGCGACAGCTCGTCGCGCTGTGCCGCGTGCAGCTCGTCGACCAGCACCAGCAGCCCGGCGCCGCCCCGGTCGCGGACCAGCATCGAGGTGTCGTGGAGCAGGTCCTCCAACGCCGCGACCGGGGCGTTGGCCGGGGGATTCGGCGCGGGCGCGTCCGCGCGCAGGTCGGCGGACACCTTCAGGCCGGGTACGCCGAGCTCGAGGCCGATCCGCTCCAGCCGGGTCCGCCAGCGGGCGCCGGCCGCGCCCGGCGGGACGATCTCGGCGCGCTCGAGGCTGCGGGCGACGCCGGCCACGAGCTCGGGAAGCACCGGCGTCCCGCGCACGCAGGAGACCCAGACCGAGACGATGCCGAGCTCAGCCGTCTCGCGCTGCGCGGCCCGGAGCAGCGAGGTCTTCCCGATGCCGCGCGGGGCGTGGAAGACCAGCAGCGGGCCACCCAGCTCGCCGTACGTCGCCACCCGGCCGACCAGGTCGCGGATGCGGCCGAGCTCCTCGCGGCGTCCGGCGAGGATCCGCGGGACCTGCCCGGGGGTGTAGGGGTTGGGGAGCGTGTCGGTCGGGACCACGAGGCCCTTCACCTCTTTCGGGTGGCTGGCGGATACTTTGTTATACCCACGCGGAGTATAACAAGGTATACGGCGCTTGACGGTGCGCCGTCGATGGCGCAGACTTGAGCGCATCGTTTCACATCACGCAACACGTTGCATATTAAGCAACAGTTGAAGGAGCACACAATGGCGGAGGTCCCCACCTCGGCGCGAGTCGTGGTCATCGGCGCGGGCATCGTCGGCAACGGCCTGGTCTGGCACCTCGCGCGGCTCGGCTGGCGCGACATCGTCCAGATCGACAAGGGAGCGCTGCCCAACCCGGGCGGCTCGACCGGCCACGCCTCCAACTTCATCTTCCCGGTGGACCACTCCCGGGAGATCACCGACCTGACCCTCGACTCGGTCGAGCAGTACCAGGAGATGGGCGTCTTCACCCAGTCCGGCGGCTTCGAGGTCGCCCGGACCGAGGCCCGCATGGAAGAGCTGCGCCGACGGATGTCGAGTGCGAAGAACTGGGGCATCGAGGCCGAGCTCGTCACGCCCGAGCAGGTCGTCGAGAAGGTGCCGTTCCTCGAGAAGGACGTCATCATCGGCGCCTTCTGGACGCCGTCGGTCGGCGTCGTCGACTCCCTCCGGGCGGGCACGATCATGCGCGAGCGGGCCATGGAGGCCGGCGCGCTCACCGTCGTACCGAACGTGGAGGTCACCGGCCTCGACGTCGAGGACGGCGCCATCAAGCGCGTGCGCACCTCGGGTGGCGACATCGAGGCCGAGGTCGTCGTCATCGCGTGCGGTGTGTGGAGCCCCAAGATCGCCAAGATGGCCGGCGCCGAGATCCCGCTGACGCCCGCCGTCCACCAGATGATCTCGGTCGGCCCGTGCCCGCAGCTGTCCGGCCTCGAGGGTGAGATCTCGTATCCCGATCGTCCGCGACATGGACACCTTCTGCTACGAGCGCCAGCACGGCGCCGACATGGAGGTCGGCTCCTACGCGCACCGCCCGATCCTCTGGGACCCCGAGGAGATCCCCTCGATCGAGCAGTCCAAGCTGTCGCCGACCGAGCTGCCCTTCACCGAGGAGGACTTCGACCCGCAGCTCGAGGAGGCCTTCGAGCTGATGCCCGACCTGCTCGGAGCCGAGGGCGCCGAGATCCGCTACGCCATCAACGGTCTGCTCTCCCTCACCCCCGACGGCTGGCCGATCCTCGGTGAGACCCCCGAGGTGAAGAACCTCTGGTCGGCCGCCGCGGTCTGGATCAAGGAGGGCCCGGGCGTCGCCCGCGCCGTCGCCGAGCGGATGACCCACGGTCACTCCGAGATCGACATCAGCCACTCCGACATCGCGCGCTTCTACCCCCACCAGAAGACCCGCGCCCACATCAAGGCGCGCACGTCGGAGGCGTTCAACAAGACCTACGGGATCATCCACCCCGGCGAGCAGTACGAGTCGGACCGCCCGCAGCGGCTGGCCCCGATGCACGCGCAGCAGGTCGAGCAGGGCGCGGTGTTCTTCGAGGCCGCCGGCTGGGAGCGCCCGTTCTGGTACGAGTCGAACGCCGCCCTCGTCGAGGAGTACGGCGACCGGGTGATGCCCCGCGAGCACGAGTGGGACGCGCGCTGGTGGTCGCCGATCATCAACGCCGAGCACCTCCGGATGCGCGAGACCGCCGGCATCGTCGACCTCTCCGCGTTCGCCATCTTCGACGTGAAGGGCCCCGGCGCCCTCGAGACCGTGCAGACCGCCTGCGTCTCGCAGTGCGACGTCGGCCTCGGCAAGGTCATCTACACCCCGGTGCTCGACGAGACCGGCGGCTTCGTCTCCGACCTCACCGTGATGCGGCTCGGCCACGACCACTTCCGCGTGGTCACCGGCGGCGCGCACGGCATGGTCGACCGCAAGTGGTTCGCCGACCTCGCCGACAAGGTGGGCGGCGCCCAGGTCACCGACCTGACGTCGGCGTACACCACGATCGGCCTGTGGGGCCCGCGCGCCCGCGACATCCTCGCCTCGGTCACCTCGGCCGACGTGTCCAACGAGGGCTTCGGCTTCGGCTCCTGCCGGACGATCGAGGTCGACTCGCTGGCCGTGCTCGCCTCGCGCATCTCCTACGTCGGCGAGCTGGGCTGGGAGCTCTACGTCCCGATCGAGCAGGGCGCCCGGCTCTGGAAGATCCTGCACGAGGCCGGCGCGGCCCACGGCGCGATCCCCGTCGGCATCGGGGTCTACGGCACCACCGGCCGCATCGAGAAGGGCTACCGCGCGTTCGGCTTCGAGCTCGACGCCGAGCGCTCCATCGTCGAGGTCGGCATGCAGCGGCCGAAGGTCAAGGCGCACGACTTCGTCGGCCGCGCGGCGTACCTGAAGCAGCGCGAGACCGCCCCCGCCGCGGTGCTCTGCACGATGACCGTCGACGACCACACGTCGAAGTCGGGAGTGAAGCGCTACATGCTCGGCGGCGAGCCGATCCTGACGCGCGAGGGCGGCAGCCTCGTCGACGGCCACGGCCACCAGGCGTACGTCACCACCGCGGGCTCGGCCCCGTCGCTCGGCAAGCACGTGCTGCTCGCGTTCCTGCCCCCCGAGCAGGCGACGATCGGCAACCAGCTGGCGGTGTCCTACATGGAGGAGCTCTATCCCGTGACGGTCGGCTCGGTCGACGCCACGTCCCTCTTCGACCCGGCCAACGAGCGGATCCGCGCATGACGAACGTCCTCGTGGCGCTCAAGCGCGTGCCGGACTAGCTCCGGCGAGGTCTTGCTGACCGCCGACGGCCAGGGCGTCGACGGTCGCTACGTCGGCTTCACCATCAGCAACCACGAGCTCTGCGCGGTCGAGCTGGCCGTGCAGATCGCCGGTGCCAGCGGTGGCGAGGCCACCGTGGTGACGGTCGGCACCGCGGACGCCGCCGAGCAGCTCCGCTCGGCGCTGGCCCTGGGGTGCACGGCCGCGACGCACGTGGTCGCCGACCCGGTGGGCTACGGGCCCGCCGACGTCGCCGACGAGATCGCCGCCGTCGTCACGGCCCACGAGGCCGAGGGCCGGAGTCACGACGTGATCCTGCTCGGCAACGACGCCGCCGACACCGGCGACTTCCAGGTCGGGATCCGTCTCGCCTACGCGCTGGGTCGCCCGGTCGTCGCCGGTGCCAGCACCGTGGCTGTCGCCGACGGCACGGTCACGGTCGTGGCCGAGGGCCCGATCGGCACCGATACCTACCAGCTGCCCGTGCCCGCCGTGGTCACGGTGCTCGAGGGTGGCGTCGAGCCCCGCTACCCCACCGTGTCGGGGCGGATGAAGGCGAAGAAGATCGCGCATCGAGGAGCGGGCTGCCGCCGTGGCGACCCCGCGCGGGCCGAAGCGGGTCAGGCTCACGCTGCCCCCGCCGGTGCCCAACCAGGTGCAGATCCTCGGCGAGGGGCCATCGGCCGCGCCCGCCGTCAAGCAGCTGCTCGTCGACCTGGGGGTGACCCGATGATCCTCGTCTACGTCGAACGCGAGGGCGACGGGTCCGGCGACGTCGCCGAGACGTCGCGGGAAGCCCTGACACTGGCCCGGTCGCTGTCGGCGGCCGGCGGCGGCATCCCCATCGACGCCGTGGCGATCGGCGCGGTCGATGCCGGCACGCTGGCGGCGTACGGCGTCCGCGACGTCTACCAGGCCGACGGCGACGCCTTCGCGTCCTACTGCGCAGCGGCGCACGCCGCTGCCGTCCAGGCGGCCCGCGCCGCCACCTCCTCGGTCGTGGTGCTCGCCGGTGGCGGCCCGCAGGAGACGGAGGTGCTGGCGCACGTCGCCACGCGTGAAGGCGTGGCGATGGCCGCCAACGTGGTGTCCTTCGGCGGCCTCGCGCCGTTCGTGGTGACCCGCCAGGTCGTCGGGGGCCAGGTGATGGAGGAGATGGCGCTCGACGAGCGTCCCGCGATCTTCACCGTCGCGGGCCACGCCGTGGAGGCGGCGCCGGCCGCGACGCCGGGCTCAGGCACCGTCAAGCCGCTCGCTGTCGAGGTGACCGACACCGACCTGGTCGCCCGGGTGCGCAGCACCAGCCCCCGCGCGGTCGGCGAGACCGGTGACCTGAAGAAGGCGCGGGTCGTCGTGGGCGCCGGGCGTGGCGCAGGTGGCCCCGACGGCTTCGGCCACGTCGACGAGCTGGCAGCGCTCCTCGGCGGGACGGTGGGTGTCTCCCGCGTCGTCACCAGCCTCGGCTGGCGACCTCACCACGAGCAGGTGGGCCAGACGGGCACGCGCATCTCGCCCGAGGTCTACATCCCCTGCGGCATCAGCGGCGCGATCCAGCACTGGGCCGGCTGCTCGAGCTCCAAGGTGATCCTGGCCATCAACACCGACGCCGAGGCCCCCATGGTGACCAAGGCGACGTACGCCGTCATCGGTGACATGCACGAGGTCGTGCCGGCCATCAACGAGGCGCTCAAGGCCTGACCGCCCGCCGCCCCTCTCGGATAGTCCCTCACGTTTGGCACCGGAATCCGGTGTAGGTCGGTGCCAAACGTGAGGGACTATCCCTTCTGCGTGCCCCGGTACCGTTCGAGGGATGGCAGGGGTACGGGTGACGGCGCTGGCGGCCGTGCTCGTGCTGGCCGCGGCGTGCGGTACGCCGCAGAGCGGCTCGCGTCCCGACCCCGGCGAGGCGTCGGGGCCGGTCGGCGCGAGCGCGACGGCCACAGCGGGGCCGGCGGAGCCGACCACCTCGGGGACGCTCGGGTTGGATCCCGCCATGGCCGTCGAGCCGCCCGGCCCGCGCGACGGCGCGCTGCGATCGGCCGACCTGCTCGTGTTCGGCGAGTCCGCGCTCGGCGACGCCGCTCTCGAGGAGATCGCCGGCCTCGACGGCGTCTCCGCCGTCACGCCGATCAGTCTCGCCCAGGTCACGATCGAGAACCGGGCGGTCAACGTCGCGGCGGTCGACCCGGCGACGTACCGGCTCTTCACCGTGCGCGAGGTCGCGCTGAAGCAGGCGATCTGGGACCGGGTGGCCGGCGGCGAGCTGGCCGTGACGCCGCGGCTGAAGGGGCGGATGAGCGACGAGGGCTATCTGCGCCTCGGCGTCAGCAAGGACGCGCCGTCGGTGCACGTGGGCGCCGTGGCCGAGCAGATCCCCCAGGTCGACCTCGTGGTCAACGAGAAGTGGGGCGAGGAGCTCGGCATGACACCGGGCAACGCGGCCCTCGTGTGGACGGGGGCCTCGGCTCCGGCGCGACTGCGGGGCCCGGTGCAGAAGGTCGTCGGCGACGAGGTGTCGGTGCAGCGTCTCGACATCGCGGCACGGCTCGGCCTCGACACCACGTCACCCACGCAGACGGCGTTCTTCACCGGCGGCTCGGTGGCAGCGGTGGTCGGGACGTTCATCTACACCGTGCTGGACGGCGGCCGCATCGCACCCGAGGACGACTGGGTGAGCACGCACATCAGCACCGAGTCGGTGCCGATCCTCGGACAGATGACCTGCAACCGGGCCATCTTCCCGCAGCTGCGCGCCGCGCTCACCGAGGTCGAGGAGCGCGGCCTCGCCGACGAGATCCACGTCGACGAGTACGCCGGCTGCTACTACCCCCGCTTCATCGCCGGCACCACCACCCTGTCCAACCACGCCTTCGGGCTGGCGTTCGACCTCAACGTTCCGGGCAACCAGCGCGGCACCGTCGGCCAGATCGACCGCACGGTCGTGTCGATCTTCGAGTCGTGGGGCTTCGGCTGGGGCGGCAGGTGGGGCTGGACCGACCCGATGCACTTCGAGATGAACGCGATCGTCGCCCCCCGCTGACAGGTCCACAGGTTTCGAGACAGGACTTCGTCCTTCCTCAACCAGCGGTGGGTACCGGTGGTCGAGCAGCGGGTGGTACCGGTGGTCGAGCAGCGAGCGGAGCGAGCGATCAGTCGAGACCACCACCTTGCCGGCGGACGGCACGTTCCGGTGGTCGAGCAGCGGGGTCTCGAATCGGTGGTCGAGCAGCGAGCGGAGCGAGCGATCAGTCGAGACCACCACTTGCCGGCGGTCGAGCACGTTCCGGTGGTCGAGCAGCGAGCGGAGCGAGCGATCAGTCGAGACCACCACTATGCCGGTCGGTCGCCTCACCGGGTTTCGAGACAGGACTTCGTCCTTCCTCAACCAGCGGTGGGTACCGGTGGTCGAGCACGTTCCGGTGGTCGAGCAGCGAGGTCTCGACTCGGCTCGACCACCAAGACGCGATCAGTCGAGACCACCTCCACGCGGTCGGTCGCCTCACCGGGTTTCGAGACAGGACTTCGTCCTTCCTCAACCAGCGGTGGTTGTGTACCGGTGGTCGAGCAGCGAGGTCTCGACTGGCTCGACCACCAAGACGCGATCAGCTCGAGCCATCCAAGACGCGGTCAGTCGAGACCACCACCACGCGGTCGGCCACCGCTGCGAGGATCGAGTGCATGCGCGCAGCCCAGGTCGTTGCCATCACCGGTCCGACGGGTGTCGAGGTGCGCGACGTGCCCGATCCGGAGCCGGGACAGCACGAGGTGCTCGTCCGGGTGCGGGCGGTGGGGCTGTCGTTCCCCGACCTGCTGCTGAGCAAGGGTCGGTACCAGCTGCGGCCCGACCTGCCGTTCACCCTCGGCGTCGACCTCGCGGGCGACGTGGTGTCCGCGCCCGAGGGGTCCGGCCTCGCCGCCGGCGACCGGGTGGCCGGCGTGCTGCCGCACGGAGCCGCGGGCGAGCTCGCCGTCGTCCCGGCCGGGGCGGTCTTCCCGCTGCCCGACGCCACGTCGTACGACGCCGGCGCGGCCCTGCCGATGAACTACCTGACCGCGCACTTCGCGCTCGTCGAGCGGGCGGGCCTCCGCGCAGGCGAGACGGTGCTGGTGCACGGTGCCGCAGGCGGTGTCGGGACGGCCACGATCCAGGTGGCGCGGGCCTTGGGCGCCCGCACGATCGGCGTCGTCTCGACCGAGGCGAAGGCCGGGGTGGCCCGAACCGCCGGGGCCGACGAGACGGTCCTCCTCGAGGGCTTCAAGGACGCCGTCGCCGAGCTCACCGACGGCCGCGGCGTCGATGTCGTCGTCGATGTCGTCGGCGGTGAGGCGTTCACCGACTCGCTGCGCTCGCTCGCCCCGCTCGGACGGCTGCTGGTCGTCGGGTTCGCGGCCGGCCAGGGCATCCCCGAGGTCAAGGTCAACCGGCTGCTGTTGAACAACATCGACGTGCGTGGTGTCGGCTGGGGCGCCTACGCCTTCACCCACCAGGGCTTCCTGCGCGGCCAGTGGGACGCCCTGCTGCCCTGGCTCGAGGGCGGCCTGGTCGACCCGACGATCGGGGCGACGTACGCCCTCGACGACGTGGTCCGGGCGCTCGCCGAGCTCGACGAGCGCCGGGCCACGGGCAAGGTGGTGCTGCGGGTCGGCTGACCCGGGCCGGACCCACCGGGTGATCAGGCGGGCAAGTCCACCGGTCGCGGGTTAGGGTCGCTCCCGTGAGCATCCTGGACGACGCCCGCGAGGGCATGGACCTCGACATCCGCCCTCAGGACGACCTCTTCGGTCACGTGAACGGCCGCTGGCTGGATACCGAGGAGATCCCCGCCGACCGATCAAGCTGGGGACCCTTCGTCGAGCTCGCCGACATCGCCCAGGAGCAGGTGCGCACGATCATCGAGGAGCTCGCCGAGCGCCCGCCGACCGGCGAGGCCGACAGCGAGCCCGAGAAGATCGCCGCGCTCTACGCGTCGTTCATGAACACCGACGCGATCGCCAGGCTCGGCACGCGCCCGGTGCAGCCGCTGGTCAACGCCGTGGCCGCGCTGCGCGACGTGCGCGACCTGGCGGCCTTCGTCGGGGAGTTCGAGCGCATCGGCGGTCACGGCCTGTTCGGGTCCTACGTCAACACCGACCGCAGGGACTCCGACCGCTATCTGGTCTACCTCGCCCAGGGCGGGCTCGGGCTGCCGGACGAGAGCTACTACCGCGAGGACAAGTTCGCCGAGATCCGCGAGAAGTACGTCGCCTACCTCGCCGCCCTGTTCCGGCTGGCCGACCACGACGGCGACGCCGAGGCCGACGCCGCGACCGTTCTCGCGATCGACACCAGGATCGCCGCCGGGCACTGGGAGCGCGCCGAGACCCGCGACGTGCAGAAGACCTACAACCTGCTGACCTTCGACGACCTGACGACGCTCGCTCCGCAGTTCGACTGGAAGGCCTACGTCACCAACCTCGGCGGCAACGACGAGACGCTCGCCGAGACCGTCGTGATGATGCCGTCGTTCTTCGAGCACCTCTCGACCGTGCTGGCGGAGGTCCCCATCGAGGACTGGCGACCGTGGATGCTCTCGCGCGTGCTGCGCTCCGCGGCGCCGTACCTCACCGACGACTTCGTCGAGACCAACTTCGACTTCTACGGCCGCACCCTCAACGGCACCCCCGAGCTCCGCGCGCGGTGGAAGCGCGGGGTCGGTCTCGTCGAGGGCGCGATCGGGGAGGCGGTGGGACGCGAGTACGTCGCCCGCCACTTCCCGCCGCGCGCGAAGGCGCTGATGGACGACCTGGTCGCCAACCTGCTCACGGCCTACCGGCAGTCGATCGCCGCGCTGGACTGGATGACCGAGGAGACCAAGCAGCGGGCCTACGAGAAGCTCGAGACCTTCCGGCCCAAGATCGGCTACCCGGACAAGTTCCGCGACTACTCCGCGCTGCACGTCCGCGGCGACGACCTGCTCGGCAACGTCGCTGCCGCGGCGGCCTTCGAGACCGACCGCGAGCTGGCCAAGATCGGTGCCCCCGTCGACCGTGACGAGTGGCTGATGCTGCCGCAGACCGTCAACGCCTACTACAACCCGGGCACCAACGAGATCTGCTTCCCGGCCGCGATCCTGCAGCGGCCGTTCTTCGACGCCGACGCCGACGAGGCCGAGAACTACGGCGGCATCGGCGCCGTGATCGGGCACGAGATCGGCCACGGCTTCGACGACCAGGGTGCGCAGTACGACGGCGCGGGCAACCTCAACGACTGGTGGACGCCCGACGACAAGGCGGCGTTCGAGGTGAAGTCGAAGGCCCTGATCGCGCAGTACGACGCCTTCGAGCCGCGCAACCTGCCCGGCGAGCGCGTGAACGGCGCCCTGACCGTCGGCGAGAACATCGGCGACCTCGGGGGCCTGACCATCGCGCACAAGGCCTATGCGATCGCCCGCGACGGCGCCCAGGGACCAGAGGACAGCCGGCGGCTGTTCATGAGCTGGAGCTACTGCTGGCGTACGAAGCGGCGCCAGGAGCAGGAGCAGCAGTACCTCACCATCGACCCGCACTCGCCGCCGGAGTTCCGCGCCAACATCGTGCGCAACCTCGACGAGTACCACGACGCGTTCGGCACGGTCGAGGGAGACGGCCTCTGGATCGACCCGGCTGACCGGGTGCGGATCTGGTAGTCGGGCCGGATGCCCGCGAGCACCCGAGAGGCGCTCACGGACACCCGGCCCTGCGGGGGGCGCGATCTGTCGTAGGGGCCCTTCTCTCAGCTCGAGACGCAGGTCACCTGGATGACGAGCGGCCCGGCGGCCAGCACGTTCACGGCGTTGGCGTCCGACGCCGTGAAGCCGTTGCCGGTGCGCTGGATCTGCGTGGGCGGCAACAGATCGACGGGGCTCTCGGTGAAGGCGTTCGCGCTGATGGCGAGCTTGCCTGCCGGGCACGTGGCGGTCACCGAGCGGGCCGCGAGGAGCGGTACGTCGGATCCAGGCGACTGGGCCGTGACGACCTGGAAGCCCGAGGCTCCGCTGGTGAGCGTCTGGAGCAGCGTGGTCGACAGGTTCGAGGAGGTGATGGTGCCGCCGGCGATCTCCTTGCCGGTAACGGTGCTGGCCTTGAGGTCTGAGCCGGTGAGGCTGTGGTCGAGGACGGTGACGCTCTTGATGGCGCCCTTCTTCAGGTCCTTGCCCTTGACCGTCTTGTTCTTGATCGTCTTGCTCTTGACGGCGTTCTTCTTGAGGTCCTTGCCGGTGACCGAGTGATCCTTGATCTGCTTGCCCGAGACGACGAGCGCGGCGGTGGCGGAGGAGGAGACGGCGATGACGATCGCGAGGATCGCCACGGCCATGGAGGGAGTGATGCGGCGTAGGTAGCTGGTCATGTGACCGAGAGTCGCACGGAATTCGACGACCGTAAGTAAAGACTGGATGTGTGAAGAAAGTTACGGCCCGGAAGCAAAATAATCGCGAATTCCCTTCACCCTGAGGTGGGAATTGACCGCGGTTCGGACCGGCACTCGGAATGCGACAGGAGCCCTCGCGTTCAGCGAACGCGTTTGCAGCTCGTCTTGACCTCCACCGCAAGACAGGTGTCGTGGCCACGGCCGCCCTCGACCGTGTCGATGCCCAGGCCGCCGTCGACGAAGTCGTCGCCGCTCATGCCGAAGAACCTGTCGTTGCCCGGCTGCCCGTAGCCCTTGTCGTTGCCGGTGCCCAGGTAGACCAGGTCGTTGCCGCCGCCGGCCCACACCACGTCGACCCCGGCGCCGGCGAAGATGGTCTCGCCCTGGGTGCCGCCCCAGAAGATGTCGTTGCCGGCGCCGCCGTCCAGCTCCGGGCCGGCGACATCGGCGTCCACGGTGATGGACACGAACTCGTCGTCGCCGGCGTTGCCGCGCGCGGTTCCGCCGCCCAGCATCCGGATCCGGTCATTGCCGTCGCCACCGAGAACGAACGCCGCGTCGCAGATGAGGTCGTCGCCGTCGCCGCCGTTGACGCTGCCGCCTCCGAGGACCACGTCGTCGATGCCGATGGTGTCGGTGTAGGGCTCGTCGGACGCCAGCGTGACGGTGGGCTCCTCGCCGAAGCAGGTCTCCTCGTCGATCTTCAGGCCCGCGGCACCCGACGCGACGCCCCACGAGGACGCCAGGAGTGCACTCGTCAGGGCCGACGCCAAGACGGCGCCGGCGAGGCGGCGGCTCATGTGGTCCATCCTCGCGGTCAGGGGTAGGTGTGCGACAGACAGTGTGATGCACCGGGGGCCCGGTTGGTTCACGGCCGGCCGGCACGACTTTCGCGTCGCCCGGCCGCGCGCCCCATCCGTGACCGTCGGCGCCCGTCCGCGCCCGTGCGGGCCCTCCACGTGAGCGGGCTGTCTGCGGGCGCTGGTAGACCAGTGTCGTGCCTCTCGCCGACCTGACCACGCTCCGCGCCTCCGCCGAGGAGCAGCTGCGTGCGCTCGTCGGTCACGACGACGCCCGGCTCCGCGACGACCAGTGGTCCGCGATCGAGGCGCTGGTCGTCGACCGGCGCCGGGCGCTGGTGGTCCAGCGCACCGGCTGGGGCAAGTCGGCGGTCTACTTCGTCGCCACCGCCCTGCTCAGGGCCACCGGGGCCGGACCGACCGTGATCATCTCGCCGCTCCTGGCCCTGATGCGCAACCAGATCGCCGCCGCCGAGCGGGCCGGCATCCGGGCCGTGACCATCAACTCCACCAACATCGAGCAGTGGCAGCAGGTCCACGACGACATCGCCGCCGGCCTCGTCGACGTGCTGCTGGTCTCGCCGGAGCGCCTCAACAACCCCGGCTTCCGCGACGAGGTGCTGCCCCGGCTGGCCGCGTCCGCCGGCCTGCTGGTCGTCGACGAGGCGCACTGCATCTCCGACTGGGGACACGACTTCCGGCCCGACTACCGGCGGCTGCGCACGCTGTTGGCCGAGCTGCCCGACGGCATCCCCGTGCTGGCGACCACCGCCACCGCCAACGCGCGGGTCACCGCCGACGTCGCGGAGCAGCTGGGCACCGACGTGCTGGTGCTGCGCGGCTCGCTCGACCGCGACTCCCTGCGGCTCGGGGTGGTGCGGCTGCGCACGGCTGAGCAACGGCTGGCGTGGCTGGCCGACCACCTCGCCGAGCAGCCCGGGTCCGGCATCGTCTACTGCCTCACGGTCGCGGCCACGCAGGAGGTGGCCGACTACCTCCGCAGCCGCGGGCACACCGTGGCGGCGTACTCCGGGCAGACCGAGACCACCGAGCGCCTCTCGCTCGAGGACGACCTGGTCTCGGGGCGGGTCAAGGCCCTGGTCGCGACGTCCGCGCTGGGCATGGGCTTCGACGCGGCGCTGGGCTTCGTCGTCAACCTGGGGGCGCCGCAGTCGCCGGTCGCCTACTACCAGCAGGTCGGCCGCGCCGGCCGCGGGATCGCCCCGGGCACGAGCGCGACGGTGGTGCTGCTGCCGGCCCTGGAGGACCGTGACATCTGGGCCTACTTCGCCTCGCTCGCGTTCCCGCCCGAGCCCGTCGTCCGGCAGACGCTGGCCACGTTGACCGACCTCGGCGCCGAGACCGGCCGCCCGGTGAGCACGCCCGCTCTCGAGGCCCGGGTCGAGCTCACCCGCACGCGGCTCGAGTCGATGCTGAAGGTCCTCGACGTCGACGGCGCCGTACGCCGGGTCCAAGGCGGCTGGGAGAGCACCGGCGCCGACTGGGCCTACGACACCGATCGCTACGCCGCCCTCGCCGAGGCGCGTCAGCGCGAGCAGGACGCCATGCTCGCCTACCTCGACACCGACCGGTGCCGGATGTGGTTCCTGCGCGACCAGCTCGACGACGACGACAACTGGGCAGCAGCCGACGGCGGGTGCGGCCGCTGCGACAACTGCGGCGGCCTGACGTTGGGCACCGAGGTGTCCGCCGCCGCCGTCGACGCCGCCACCGAGCGCCTGGCCCGCCCAGGGGTGGTCGTCGAGCCCCGCAAGATGTGGCCCACCGCGCTCTCGGCCCTCGGGCTGTCGTTGACCGGGCGGATCGCCGATCCGCCCGCGGAGGGCAGGGCGATCGCCCGTCTGACCGACCTCGGCTACGGCCAGCAGCTGCGCCAGCTCTTCCGTGACGAGACCCCCGACGGACCGGTGCCCGAAGGGCTCGCTCGCGCCATGGTCGCCGTCCTCGCCGACTGGCAGCCCGGCGTCGACGCGATCGTCACGGTCGACTCCCTGCGCCGGCCCACGCTGGTCGGCGACCTCGGCGCCGGCCTCTCCCGCTACCTGCGCGTGCCGGTCACCGGCCGCTACGTGATCGTCGACCCGCACGTCGCGCCCGGCCAGGGAGCGGTGAACTCCGCCCAGCGCGTGGCGGCGGTCTCCCGGCGCTACGGGTTCGAGGGATCCGCGGCGGGGCGGATCCTCCTGGTCGACGACCTCGTCGGCACCGGCTGGACGCTGACCCTCGCCGCCCAGGCGCTGCGCCAGGCCGGCGCGACCGAGGTGCTGCCCCTCACGCTCGCCGTGGAGGCCTGAGCCGCGTCGGGCTCATTGAGCTGGCGGGCGCTCGAGGGCGCCGTGCCTCAGTGCACCATCGCGGCCGGGTCGACCGGAGCGACCTTGTGACGCGGCAGGAAGAACGCCGGGACCAGGCAGAGCGCCACGAGCACGACCGCAACCATGAAGGAGTCGGCGTACGCCGCCGCCATGCCCTCGGTGGGCGGGTCGGTGGGGTCGGCCATGGCGTCCTGGAGGCCGTTGGTCAGCAGCACGGAGAACAGCGCGAAGCCGATGGAGGAGGCCACCTGCTGGGTGATGTTCATCAGCGTCGAGCCGCGGGCGATGCTGTGGTCGGTCAGGGTGGCCAGCGCGGCCGACATGATCGGCATCATCGTGCCGCCCATGCCGAGACCCATCACGAAGAGCGCCGAGCAGATCACGACGTACGACGTGGTGTCGGTCAGCTGGGTGAAGACCGACATGCCGACCACGATCACGCCGATGCCGGTCATCACGATCTTGCCCGGCCCGATCCGGTCGGCCAGGATGCCGGCGATCGGCATCGTGATCATCGCGCCGAAGCCCTGCGGCGCGATCAGCCAGCCCGCCGAGAGCGCGGTCTCGCCGCGCACGCTCTGGAAGTAGAGCGGGAAGAGCAGGCTCGAGCCGAAGAACGCGATGGCGAACAGCATCATGGCGACGACGGCGATCGTCATGTCCTTGTTCTTGAACAGGCGCAGGTCGACCAGCGGGTGGATGTTGCGCGCCGCCAGCGCCCACGGGACGAAGGCGGCGATCAGCAGCAGCCCGACGGCGGCCGGGAGGAGCACCTTGGTGTGCGCGACGCCGTTGGCCTCGGGGATCGTCGAGACGCCGTACAGGAACAACGCCAGACCCGGGGAGAGCAGCAGCATGCCGAGCCAGTCGAAGCTCTCCGAGGGCTCGACGTGGTCCTTCGGCAGCACGAGCGAGGCATAGATGAGCGCGACGATGCCGATGGGCAGGTTGATCAGGAAGATCCAGTGCCAGGACGCGACGCCGATGAGCCAGCCGCCCAGGATCGGGCCGAAGATCGGGCCGAGCAGCATCGGGATGCCCAGCACCGCCATCACGCGGCCGACCCGGTCGGGTCCGGCGGCGCGGGTCAGGATCGTCATGCCGAGCGGCATCAGCATGCCGCCGCCGAGACCCTGGAGGACCCGGAAGCCCACCAGCATCTCCAGCGACGTGGCCGTCGCGCACAGGACCGAGCCGGCGGTGAACAGCGCCACGGCCAGCAGGTAGAGGCGCTTGGTGCCGAAGCGGTCGGCGGCCCAGCCGGTCAGCGGGATCACGCTGGCCAGGGCCAGGGTGTAGGCGGTCATCGTCCAGGCCACCTGGGCGGCCGTCGCGTCGAACTCGGTCTGGAAGGTCTGGAGGGCGACGGACACCACGGTGATGTCGAGGATCGACATGATGGCGCCGAGGACGACGACGCCGGCGATGATCAGGACGCCGCGGTCGAGGCCCTCGTCGCCGTTGCCGGGGGGTCGCAGCTCGCCGGGCCGCCCGGCATCGGTGGAGGTCTCAGTGGTCACCTCCCGAAGGGTAGAGAGGGTCACCGACGCCGGGCCAGTCCTTAAGCCTCGGCTGGACCCGTCGGCGTACGCCGGGAACCAACCGTCGGTGGGCAGCGTTAGCGTCGAGGGCGAGCAGGACGGAGGTGGCGTGGATGGCGGCTGTCGGGCGGCTGCTCCCGCTGGACGGCAGGGCGCGCCTGAGGCCCGGCATCCCTCCTCGCGACGGGTCGGTCGAGGTCGCCGACGACCGCCGGACGGTGACCCTCCCGGTCCGCGAGGCCGTGCCGCTGCTCGCCCGGGCGACGTCGCGCACCGACCTGTCCCCGAGCGCGCGCCTGCTGGCCGACGCGACCGTGCTCGGGCTGCGCCTGGTCGCCGCGGGCCGGGTGCGGCCGGCCTCGGGGCCCGGGGGACCGCACTGGGCGGTCGCCGATCTCGAGGCCGACGAGGAAGCCGCCGTCGCGACGATCGTCGGTGTGGCGACCGGCGCGGGCCTCGACGAGGCGGACGCCACGACGACGGTGCGGGGGCTCCTCGACGCGGTCGCCGACGTGCTGCCGCGGGCGGCGCCGACCCGCAACGGCGGCTGCAGACGGGTCTGCGTTCGCCACGGCGCTCGGCCGCCGTCTGGACGCGTCCCGGCGCCCGGACTCCGACGGGGCGCGCCCGCAGCTGGTGGCGCTCAGCCTGCGGGTGGAGGCCGACGAGGACGAGCTGGTGGCGGGCTCGGTGCGGCTGGTGCTCCAGGTGCACGACGAGCAGGACCCGCTCCACCTCGTCGACGCGGCCGTGCTCTGGACCGGCTCGGCGGACGAGCACGGCTTCGGCGACCGCGCCCGCGTGCATGCCACGATCGCGCTGCGCGCCGCGGCCGACGCGTGGCCGGTCCTCGACCGGCTGCTCGCCCTGGCCGTTCCCGACCAGATCACCCTCGACACCGACGAGCTCGTGAGCCTGCTCGACGACGGTGTGGCCGCGCTGCGGCACCGGGGCATCGACGTGCTCTGGCCGCGCAGCCTCGGGCGGGACCTGACGACCACGACCGTGCTCGACCGCAGACCCGGCGAGCCCCGCGAGGGCGAGCTGGTCGAGGGCCTGCTCGGCACCGACGCGCTGTTCTCCTTCCACTGGCAGGTCGCACTGCACGGCGAGCCCTTGTCGGTCGCGGAGATGGAGCGGCTGCGGGCCGCGACCGGACCCCTGCTCCGACTGCGCGGGCAGTGGACGGTCGTCGACCCGGCCGTCGCGCGACGAGCGAGGCGCCGCCTGGTCCGCACGGTCAGGCCGGTCGAGGCGGTGGCTGCGGCGCTGACGGGCATCGTGGAGGTCGACGACGTCGAGCACGACGTCGTCGTGGGGGCGTCGTTGCTCAAGGTCCGCGAGCAGCTCCGCACGGCGGCCACGCGAGACCCGATCGACTCGCCGGCCGGCCTGGTCGCAACTCTGCGGGACTACCAGCGGCACGGTCTCACCTGGCTCGTCCAGCTCACCGATCTCGAGCTCGGCGCCTGCCTGGCCGACGACATGGGCCTGGGCAAGACCGTCACGCTGATCGCGCTGCACCTCCACCGCCGCGAGACCGGGCGCACCGGGCCGACCCTGGTCGTCTGCCCGGCGTCCCTGCTCGGCACCTGGGAGGCGGAGGTACGCCGCTTCGCCCCCGGCGTCGACGTCCGGCGGTTCCACGGGTCGGCCCGCGATCTGGGCGCCGGGAGGGAGGGGCCGAACGACGGGTTCGTGCTGACGACGTACGGCACCATGCGGGCCTCGCTCGCCGCGGGAGACGCCCTCCGCGAGGTGCCATGGGATCTCGTGGTCGCCGACGAGGCCCAGCACGTCAAGAACCCACGGTCGGCCACCGCGCGGGCCCTGCGCACGATCCCCAGCCGGACCCGGGTGGCGCTGACCGGCACGCCGGTCGAGAACGACCTCACCGAGCTGTGGGCGATCCTGGACTGGGCGACGCCGGGCCTCCTCGGCAGCCGCAACGCGTTCCGCAAGGTGTGGGCAGGCCCCATCGAGTCGGGGCTCGAGCCGACCAAGGCGCGCCGGTTCGCCGAGCTGATCGGCCCCTTCCTGCTGCGTCGCCGCAAGTCCGACCCGGGCGTCGCGCCCGAGCTGCCCCCCAAGACGGAGACCGACCACGTCCTGGGCCTCACCCGCGAGCAGGTCGTGCTCTACGAGGCGTTCGTCCGCGACACGATGGAGCGCATCGAGCGCGCCGACGAGGAGCAGCGCCGCGGACTCGTCCTCGCCCTGCTCACCGGCCTCAAGCAGATCTGCAACCACCCCGCCCAGTTCCTCAAGCAGAGCTCGCCCCGCCTCGCGGGCCGCTCGCAGAAGCTCGACGCCGTCGACGAGCTCGTCGGCACGGTGGTCGCCGAGGACGGCGCCGTGCTCGTCTTCACGCAGTACGTCGCCATGGCCCGACTCCTCGAGACCCACCTGACCCGCGCCGGGATCGCCCACCAGTTCCTGCACGGCGGCACGCCGGTGCGCGAGCGCGACGCGATGGTGGCGCGCTTCCAGGCCGGCGACGTGCCGGTCTTCCTGCTGTCGCTGCGCGCCGGAGGCACCGGTCTGACCCTCACCCGCGCCGACCACGTCATCCACGTCGACCGCTGGTGGAACCCCGCCGTGGAGGACCAGGCGACCGACCGCGCCTACCGGATCGGTCAGACCCGGCCGGTCCAGGTGCACCGGCTCGTCACGCGCGGCACGATCGAGGAACGCATCGCCGAGCTGCTGGCCCGCAAGCGCGCCCTGGCCGACTCGGTGCTCGCCACCGACGGCGATCTCACCGCGCTGACCGAGCTCAGCGACGGCGAGCTGCGCGACCTCGTGACCCTGCGCGAGGGCGCCGAGGTCGGTGACTCCGAGTGGGACGACGCGGGGCCGGAGCCGTGAGCCCGATCCACCGGCGGCAGCCGCCCCGGCGGGGTGCGGCCCGGGCGACCACGTGGTGGGGCAAGGCGTGGGTGCGGGCCGTCGAGGAGTCGTCGTACGCCGAGGCCGACCTGCGGGCCGCCCGCTCGCTCGCGCGCTCGGGCCGGCTCGGGCCGATCGCGGTCGACCGGGGCGCGATCGGCTGCACGGTCGTCGGCGAGGACGGCATGCCGGCCGTCACCGGAGCCCTCGAGCTGCTCGACGTCGCCGCCACCGAGACGTTCGTGGAGCTGGTCGCCGCCGAGTCGGGCCGGATCGCCGACCTGCTGGCCGGCGACCTGCCGATCGGGCTGGTCGAGCATGCCGAGGAGGCGGGGGTCGAGGTGCTGCCCTTCGCCGGCGAGTTCAGCTGGAGCTGCACCTGCGACGCCTGGCTCGACCCGTGCCGGCACGCGCTGGCCGTCGGCTACCAGCTGGCCTGGCTCGTCGACGCCGACCCGCTGGTGCTGCTCGGCCTGCGCGGGCTCCCGCGTGACGACCTGCTGGCGCGCCTGCACGCCCGCGGCTCGGCAGGCCCGCCGCGCGGCCCCGACGACGTCGAGATCGCCCACGACGCCGCCCTGCGGGCCGCCCGGGCGCTGCACCTGCTCGCCGCCGGCGAGCCGATCGACCACCTGCTGTGAGACGAGCCGCCTCGGGTCGTCCGCCGACCGGGTCAGGCCGGGCCGGCGTACACCCCGTCGATCCGCACCGGCTTGCCGTTGGTGGTGAGGGTGATCGTGAGCTTGCCCTCGCGCACGCCGGAGAACACGGCGACCGGGACGACCACCTGGGTGGCGCCCTTCCTCGAGGCGAGGGAGAACGTCCCCAGCCTCTCCTTGCCGAGCGAGACCGAGACCGAGCCGTGGCCGCGGCCGGTGGAGACCAGCAGGGCGACCCGGTGGGCCGCCACGGGGAGGGTCAGCGTCGCGCCCTTGCGGGTGGACGTCGTGAGGTCCTTCCCGTAGGCGCCCTTGACCTTCCTGACGCTCTTCCAGACAGTCCGGCCGGCCAGCTTCTTCTGCTTCAGGGTCTTGTCGTTGACCGCCACGCTCGCGCAGCGCGGCACCGACCACGCGCTGACGTTGCCGCCCGCGTCGCTGCCGCGCACCCGCAGGCAGACGGTCTCGCCCGGCTTCGCCTGGTACGCCGCGCCGGTGGCCGTCGTCGTCAGCCAGGTCTCAGCCGCCGACAACGAGGTGCGGTAGGTCGCCACCTGGCGCGACACCTCGTAGGTGATCGGGGAGAAGGTGTCGGCGCCGATCCAGCCGGCCTTGATGCGCTTCCCCTCGTTGAGCACGCGCATCGGAGCCGTCAGGTGCACCGCGGTGGGCGACCCGCTGTCGAGGGTGCGGGCCTGGACGGCGCCAGCACCGCCGTCGGACCAGGCGAGCGTCGCGTCGCCCCCGTGCGCCGCCACCGACGGCACGGACCCGGCGGCCGACGGGACCGGCGTGGACGTCCACGCAGCGCCGGGCGGGCGGTGGGCAAGGGTCAGCCCGGCCCCGGCGGGGGCGTAGGCGACGGCGACGGCGCCGCCCTCGCTCAGCGCGAGGTCGTGAGCAGTGACGGGGGAGGCGGTCAGCGGCGTGGGCGCGCCGACGCCGAGGTCGACGTACCAGAGCGCCGCCCGGCGCGGACCAGGTGGCGGCAGCCTGCCCGGGGCCGCCGGCCGCGACGTGGACCGCACGCCCGGGCGAGGGGCTGAGGAGCACGGGGCCGCTCGGGGCGGCCTGGGCGCGCGGCCAGGCGGCGGCGTACGGCGTCGCCGACTCGGCGGTGGCGCCCTGCGCCCAGCCGATCGTCGCGTTGCCGGCGCCGTCGATGGCGACAGCGGTCCGGTCGGGGACGAGGACGGAGCTCGCCAGCGTGGCCGCGGGCGAGGACCACGCCTGCCCGGCCAACCTGCGAGCCACCTGCACCGAGCCGGCCGCGCCCTCGAGCCGCCAGGCGGCCACGGTGTCGCCGGTGGCGTTGCGCGCCAGCGAGACGCCGGAGAAGGTGCCCGCAGCCTCGGCGAGGACGCTCTGGCTGCCGATGGTGGTGGCGCTGGCGGTCTTGCTGCGCACGACGGCGTTGGTCGTGTTGCGGGAGGCCCACACGACGGTCGCGACTCCGGCGGGGCCGACCTCGACCTGGGGCGAGGACGCCGGCTGGCTGCCGTCCGACACGTTGCGGGGCGCCCCGAAGGCCTGTCCCGCCGGGGCGACCGAGATCTTCACGGCGCTGGAGCCACCGGTCGGCGTACCGGCCCAGACCACCGCGGTCACGCCCCCCGGGCCGATCGACACGTCCGGCTCCGTGGCGACCTCGCCGGTCGCGCTCACGGTCGTGGCCGGCGTCCAGGCGACGCCCGGCGTACGCCGCGACACCTGCACCAGACCACCGGCGACCCACGCGGCGACGGCGGACCCGGAGCCGTCGGTCGACAGCACCACCTCGGAGCCTGCGGGCGCCAAGGTGCTGGCCGGGGCGAGCCCGGCCTTGGCGCCCGCCGGCGAGGGGACCGCGAGCACGGCGCCCACGACGCCGAGCGCGACACCGATGATGCCGACGACCTGACCAGCTCCTGCTCCACCTCGCCATCGCACGCGAGGTACGACGCTCGCGGCGAGCGGATGGTTCGGCAGCCTCCCGGGCTGGGTCACGAGGATTCCTCCCGAGCGTTCAGTAGTCGTAGAGCGGGCAGGCACGGTCGCGCAGCTCGCTCCACGTGTCGACGGTGACATAGCCGAAGGGCTGGATGGGGATGTCGGTCTGGAGCAGCCGGGTGGCGGCGACGGTGGGCTCGTCGAAGACGCTCTTCTCGACGTCGTCGAGGTCGATCAGGCCCACCTCGGCCAGCATCGACTGGTAGGTGTAGGTCCACATCGCCGACACGGGAGTCAGGTCCTGACCCTCGCCGATCTCGGGCAGCGTGGCGCGGTCGAGCTCGCAGGCGCAGACCACGGTGTCGTCGTTCCCGTCCCGGAGGCGCGTGACGGCGTCACCCTTGTGGCTGCTCTGCATCCGCTCCTCGCAGGCCGCCTCGTTGGAGTCGAACGGCGGCAGGTAGGCGACGTACCGCGGCACCTCACCCGCCTCGGGTGGCCACGCGGTGTCGCACGAGCTCGCGGTCTCGAGGTACTTCACGCCGTCCTGGTCCCAGTCGCGGACGGCGTAGCGCAGGTCGCTCGCCGTGTTGCCGGACCCCACGACGACCACGGTCTGGTCGGGGTTGCAGGCCAGGTTGGCAAGCGGGACGCCGACGTCCAACGGGTCGGGCCCGTCGGCCTGCGGCGTCGGGTCATCCTGCGCGAAGAAGGCGGTGACAGCACCTGCGGAGACGCCGAGGACGACGGCGAGTGCGAGCGCGGCAGCACCGCGCCCTCCGGGAGGAGTCACGTCGGCAGGATACGTCGCGGTGTCAGGCGAACCCGGCGTCACGCACCGGAGCCGACGCCGAGCGCGTCGAGCGCCATCCGGGTCAGCAGGGCCCGCATCGGCTCGACGGCGAGCTGACGGCTGTGCGGCGTGGAGTTGATCAGCCCGAAGGCGACGTGGGCCATCGCCCGGGCCTTGTCGGTGCGCAGGCCGCGGTGCACGCGTCGCAGCTGGGTGGCCCAGAGGTCGACGTACTCCCGCTGGAGGGCACGCACCTGCTCGCGGTCGGCGTCGGGCAGCGACTGCCAGTCGCGGTCCTGCACGACGATGAGCGCCTGGTGGTGCAGGGCGAAGTCGACCTGCCAGTGGACGAGCGCCGTGATGGCGGCCCGGCCGTCGGCGGCTCCCTCGACGCGGGCGCGACCGCCCTCGAGCAGGTCCTCGCTGATGCGCACGAGCATCTCGGCGAGGATCGACTCCTTGGCGGCGAAGTGCTTGTAGAGCGCGGGTCCGGAGACCCCGACGGCGGCGCCGATGTCGCCGACGCTCACGCCGTGGAACCCGCGCCGGGCGAAGAGCTCGGCCGCGGTCGCGACGATCTGCTCCCGGCGGCCCACCATGGGCGTCAGGATAGCGCCTGAGGTTAATGATCGTTAACATCGTGTTCATGGGAGCGGAGCTGAAGGAGCTGGTCGACGATCTGCGCGGCAGGCTCGCCCGGGTGCGGCTCGGCGGGTCCGAGAGCGCGCGCCGCAAGCACACCGACCGCGGCAAGCTGCTCGTTCGCGACCGGGTCGACCGGTTGCTCGACCCGGGCAGCCCCTTCCTGGAGCTGAGCCCGCTGGCGGCGTACGGCATGTACGGCGCCGCCGGCGACGACTACGCCGTCCCCTCCGCCTCCATCGTGACGGGCATCGGCCGGGTCGCCGGCCGCGAGTGCGTGGTGGTCGCCAACGACGCGACCGTCAAGGGCGGGACGTACTACCCGATCACCGTCAAGAAGCACCTCCGCGCCCAGACGGTCGCGGCGGAGAACCACCTGCCCTGCCTCTACCTCGTCGACTCCGGCGGCGCCTTCCTGCCGATGCAGGACGAGGTCTTCCCCGATCGCGAGCACTTCGGCCGGATCTTCTTCAACCAGGCCAACCTGTCGGCGAAGGGCATCCCGCAGCTCGCCGCCGTGATGGGCTCCTGCACCGCCGGCGGCGCCTACGTGCCCGCGATGTCCGACGAGTCGGTGATCGTGCGCAACCAGGGCACGATCTTCCTCGGCGGCCCGCCCCTGGTGAAGGCCGCGACCGGCGAGGTCGTCACGGCCGAGGAGCTCGGCGGCGGCGACGTGCACGCGCGCACCTCCGGCGTGGTCGACCACCTGGCCGACGACGACGCCCATGCGCTGGCGATCATGCGCTCGATCGTCGAGACGCTGCCGCCGGCCGGGTCCGGAGGGGTCGAGGTGAGAGAGGTCGAGGAGCCGCACGAGGACCCCTCGACGCTGTACGACGTCGTGCCCGCCGACACCCGGACGCCGTACGACGTCCGCGAGGTGATCCGGCGCGTGGTCGACGGCAGCCGCTTCCACGAGTTCAAGAAGCTCTACGCCGAGACCCTGGTCTGCGGCTTCGCGCGGATCTGGGGCCACGAGGTCGGCATCGTGGCCAACAACGGCATCCTGTTCAGCGAGTCGGCGCTCAAGGGCGCGCACTTCGTCCAGCTGTGCAACCAGCGCGGGATCCCGCTGGTGTTCCTGCAGAACATCACCGGCTTCATGGTCGGCAAGGAGTACGAGAACAAGGGCATCGCGCGCGACGGCGCCAAGCTCGTCACGGCGGTCGCCTGCTCGGTGGTGCCGAAGTTCACCGTCGTCATCGGCGGCTCGTTCGGGGCCGGCAACTACGGCATGTGCGGGCGTGCCTACGACCCGCGCTTCCTGTGGATGTGGCCCAACGCCCGCATCTCGGTGATGGGCGGCGAGCAGGCGGCGTCGGTGCTGGCCGAGGTGCGCGGCCCCGAGAAGGACGACACCGAGGAGTTCAAGGCCGGCATCCGCGAGCAGTACGACGTGCAGGGCTCGCCGTACTACTCCACCGCCCGGCTCTGGGACGACGGCGTCATCGACCCCGCCGAGACCCGGCGGGTGCTCGGCATGGGCCTCGCCGCGACCGCGCACGCCCCGGTCGTCGACGCCGTCCTACGGCGTCTTCCGGATGTGATGGCTCCGCTGGTCGGGGAAGTCGCGCGGCGACTGTCCCGAAACCAAGGAAAGGCAACGATGTTCGACACCGTCCTCATCGCCAACCGCGGCGAGATCGCCCTGCGGGTGATGCGCACGTGCGCTCGCCTGGGCATCCGCACGGTCGCGCTCTACACCGACGCCGACGCGACCGCACCCCACGTGCGCGCGTCTGTCGCAGCAGGGGGCGACGCGCGGCGGGTGCCGTCGTACCTCGACATCGACGCCGTCGTCGCCGCGGCCCTCGACTCCGGCGCCGAGGCGGTCCACCCGGGGTACGGCTTCCTGTCGGAGCGCGCTGCGTTCGCCGACGCGCTCGAGGCAGCCGGGGTCGCGCTGGTCGGCCCGACCGCGAAGGTCATGGAGCAGATGGGCCGCAAGGACGCAGCCCGCGAGATCGCCGTCGCCGCGGGGGTGCCCGTGGTGCCGACCGGCGACGACGCGGCCGCGTGGCTGGCAGGGCCCGGTGCTGGTCAAGGCGGCGGCCGGCGGCGGCGGCAAGGGCATGCGGATCGTGCGCTCGGAGGACGAGATGGCCGAGGCCGTCGCCGCCGCCAGGCGCGAGGCGATGGCGGCGTTCGGGGACGACACGATGCTGGTGGAGAAGTACGTCGAGAGCGGCCGCCACATCGAGGTCCAGGTCCTGGCGGACACCCACGGCACGGTGCTGCACCTGTTCGAGCGGGACTGCTCGGCGCAGCGTCGGCACCAGAAGGTGATCGAGGAGGCGCCGGCCCCCACCATCGACCAGGCCACCCGCGAGCGGATCACCGGCAGCGCGGTCGCGCTGGCGCGCGAGGTCGGCTACACCAACGCCGGCACGGTGGAGTTCCTCCTGGACAACAGCACCGGGGAGTTCTACTTCCTCGAGATGAACACCCGCCTCCAGGTCGAGCACCCGGTGACCGAGGCGATCTGCGCCGGGCCGGCCGGCCGCTCGACCTCGTCGAGCAGCAGCTCCGGATCGCGGCCGGTGAGGCGCTGTCGTTCGCCCAGGACGACCTGCGCATCGACGGGCACGCGATGGAGGCGCGGGTCTACGCGGAGGACGCGTTCGGCGGCTTCCTTCCGCAGGCCGGCGCCGCGTCGCTCGTGCGATGGCCGGGGTCCCGACCCGGCTCGACCAGCGTGCGGGTCGACCAGGCGCTGGAGAGCAACCAGACGGTCAGCACGTCCTTCGACCCGATGCTGGGCAAGGTCGTCGTCCACGCGGCGGACCGCGAGAGCGCCCGGCGCGCCCTGGTCACCGCGCTCGACGACACGGCGATCCTCGGCCTCACCACCAACACCGGCTTCCTCCGCGCGCTCGCCGCGAGCGACGCCTTCCGCGACAACGAGATCGACACCTCCTGGCTCGACCGGGACGACCGGCCCGCGCTCACGCCCCCCGACGACGAGCTGCCGCGGGTGCTGGTCGCCTGGACGCAGGCGATGCTGACCGCGCTCACCGACAGCGGGCACCCCTTCCAGGCCGACGGGTTCCGCCTCGGCACCGCGCCCGCGGCCCAGGTGGTCGAGCTCGACGAGACGGTCATGGTCGACCGGGCCGCCGGCCGCGTCACCACCGCGCGGGCGTCGTACGACGTCACCCAGCTCGGCGGTGAGAACCACGTGCTCACCCTGCTCGTCGACGGGCGTCGCGTCTCCGCCGTCGTCAACGTGCAGCCGCACGTCGCCGAGGTCGCGTGGCAGGGACATCGGTTCGTGTTCGAGCGGCCCGACGTGTTCGGCGACCACGGCCCGGCGGCCGGCGACGGCACGCTGCTCGCTCCGATGCCCGGAACGGTGCTCACCGTGCGCGTCGTGGAGGGGGCGCGGGTCGCCGCCGGTGACCCGCTCGGCACGATGGAGGCGATGAAGATGGAGCTCGCCCTCAGCGCGCCCTTCGACGGCACGGTCACCCAGGTCGGCGCGGCCGCGGGTGAGCAGGTGGCGTTGGGCGCCCGGCTGTTCGTCGTCGAGGCGGACGCGTGATCCCGCCCGCCGTGCCGGTGCCCGGCCTCCCCGAGCGGGTCACGATCTACGAGGTCGGCCCGCGCGACGGCCTCCAGAACGAGAAGGCCACCGTGCCCGTCGAGGTCAAGGAGGAGTTCGTCCGCCGGCTCCTCGCCGCCGGGTTGCCGGTCGTCGAGGCGACCAGCTTCGTCCACCCCCGGTGGGTGCCCCAGCTCGCCGACGCCGAGGAGCTGATGACGCGCCTGGGCACCGACGGCGTCGACCTGCCGGTGCTCGTTCCCAACGAGCGCGGCCTCGACCGCGCCCTGGCGCTCGGGCTGCGGCACGTCGCGATCTTCGGCAGCGCCACCGAGTCCTTCGCCCGCAAGAACCTCAACCGCGGGCTCGACGAGCAGGTCGCGATGTTCGAGCCGGTCGTCAGCCGGGCTCGGGGCGCCGGGCTCGACGTGCGTGCCTACGTCTCGATGTGCTTCGGCGACCCGTGGGAGGGCGAGGTCCCGCTCGAGCAGGTCGTGCGCGTCGGGAGGCAGCTGCTCGACCTCGGGGCCGGCCAGCTCAGCCTCGGCGACACCATCGGCGTCGGCACGGCCGGCCGGGTCAAGGCGCTGGTGTCCGCCTTCGCCGACGCCGGCGTCGGCACCGACCGACTGGCCCTGCACTTCCACGACACCTACGGGCAGGCGCTCGCCAACACCCTCGCGGGCCTGGAGGCCGGCATCACGACGTACGACGCCAGCGCGGGTGGCCTCGGCGGCTGCCCGTACGCCGAGAGCGCGACCGGCAACCTGGCGACCGAGGACCTGGTCTGGCTGCTCACCGGGCTCGGCATCGAGCACGGGGTCGACCTCGACGCCCTTGTCGCCACCAGCGCCTGGATGGCCGGCCAGCTCGGTCGGGAGAGCCCGTCGGCTGTCGTACGCGCCCTCGCGCCGGGTGCGGCAGAATCACCCTCGTGAGCCGCCGGGTCTACCTCCACATCGGCGCCCCGAAGACCGGCACGACGTACCTCCAGGACCGCCTGACCCTCAACGCCGCAGAGCTGCGCCGCCACGGCGTGCTGGTGCCGACGTCCTCGCCGATGGTCTCGCCCGCGCTGTTCCACTTCCGGGCCGCCCTCGACGTGCTGGGCCAGGACTGGGGCGGGGCTCCCGGCCACGCCACCGGCGCGTGGGACACGCTGGTCAAGCGCGTGAGCCGCGCCTCGGGCAACGTGGTCGTCAGCCACGAGATCTTCGCGCCGGCCCGGCCCGAGCGCATCGAGCGCATCGTCCATGACCTGCGCGACAGCGAGGTCCACGTCGTCTACTCCGCGCGCGACCTGGGTCGACAGCTGCCGGCGGCCTGGCAGGAGAGCATCAAGCAGGGCCGCAAGTGGACCTTCCGCCGGTTCCTCAACCGCGTCGAGCGCAGCAACACGTGGTTCTTCCACGCCTTCGACCTGCCGAGCGTCCTGGCGAAGTGGAGCGTGGGCGTCCCGGCCGAGCGCATCCACGTCGTGACCGTTCCGCAGCGTCGCCAGCGCACGGCCGACGGCGACCTGCTGTGGGTGCGGATGTGCGAGGCGCTGGCCATCGACCCGGGCTGGGCCCCGCGCGACAGCCTGCGCTCCAACCGCTCGCTGGGCGCCGCGGAGACCGAGGTGATCCGTCAGCTCAACCGGCGCATGGACCGGGAGGCGCGGCGCGAGGCGAGGTTCGACGAGCTGATCCGCGAGATGCTCGCCCAGGAGAAGCTCGTCAACCGCGACAGCATCCCCGTCCGGCTCCCACCGCATCGCTACGACTGGGCGGTGGAGCAGGCCGAGGTCTGGGTCGACTGGCTCAAGGCGAGCGGCGTGCAGGTCGTGGGCGACGTCGACGAGCTGCGACCGATGCGCCCGGGGGCCGACGACGAGTGGCTGCATCCCGGCAGGGTCCGCAACAAGCTCAAGCTGAACGCCGCCGTCGACGCGCTCGCCGCGATGACCCTGGAGGCCGCGCGTCGCCCCGATCCCGACCGGACGACCGTGGCCCGGGTGCGCCAAGGCATCGACCGGGTCTGGTCGCGCCGGTGACCGACGGCCAGACCCGGTCGAGCGAGCGGAGCGACGGCGAGGCCCGCGCCTGGGGCTGGGTCGGGCACCTGCGCGAGGGCGGCACGACGTCGTGGGCCGCCTGGTCCGCTGCCGCCGAGCGTGGCGGCAGGTTCCTGCCCGGCGCCCAGCAGCTGGAGCTGCTGCGGCGGCTCAACCTCGCCACCGGCGGCGCCGTCGACCGGACGCTCGCGACCCGGGTGCTGGAGGCGAGCGCGCCCGGGCGCGGCCGGCCCGACCTGCAGCTCGTCGGCGCCGCGAGGGAGTCGGCCTTCGGCCCCCGGCCCGTCGACCCGGCCGACCTGCCCGCCGAGGAGCTCGTGCGCGTCGCCACCAGTGTCATCGCCGAGGACGTCGCCGCCGCCGGACTGCCCGCGGAGCGGCCGGCCCCGTTCACCCGGCCGTGGCGCCGCCCCTACCGGCTGGTCGGCGACCCGGTGCTCGCCGATCCGCTGCGGGCGCAGCTGGTCGCGCGGGGCCGCCCGCCCGGCGGCGGTGGGGCTCGCGTCCTCGTCCTGGGTCGCGCCGTCGACGAGATGCTGGCCGACGCCTTCGAGGCCCGGGCCCTCGACAGCGGCGGGCCGTCCTGGCCCGACTGGCTCGAGGTGCTCTCGGCCCGCGACGAGCTCGCGCCGCGCATCGACCTCGCCGCGGTCGCCCGCACCTGGGCCCGACGTACGTCGGTCGAGCGGGTGAGCATCGTGCTCGACGCCCGCCGGGTGGCCCGGCTCGTCGGCGTACGCCGCCTGGCCGTGCCCGACGCGCTGGCGGCGGACGCCGTCGACCTCGCCCGGCGGGTGGCGGCGGTGCTCGGGCTGCTCGTGACCCAGGAGCGCCGGGCCGCCCTCCTGCAGCGGACGCTGGCGCCCCGGCTGCGCGGCTGTGACCGGACCGCGCCTCGCCGTGCCTGGAACCCTGCAGGGCTGGGTCTCCGACCGGGCTGAGCGGATGCGTCGACAGCTGCAGCGCGGTGGCTACCCTGTTGCTGGCTCGGGTCTGGGCTCAGGGCCCGGCCTCGACGCGGTGCTGCCGGTCTACGCGCCCGGTGGGGTCGAGCACGTCGGCCACGAGGGGGTCCTCCGGGTCGCGATCGACCTGATGCTCGACCCGACCCGACGACCCGAGGAGACCACGTGACGCCGACGCGATCCGCCGCGCGGCGCCGCGTCCTGCTGCACGTCGGCACGCCCAAGACCGGCACGTCGTACCTCCAGGACGTGCTCCACCGCAACCGCGAGACCCTCGCGATGCACGACATCTGCTATCCCGCCGACCGGTTCGACGCGCACTTCCTGGCGGCCCTCGACCTGATGCGGCTGCCGTGGGGCGGGCTCGAGACCGAGGCCGTCGGTGCGTGGGACCGGCTCGCGACGGCGGTGCGCGAGTGCCCCGGCACCTCGATCATCAGCCACGAGATCCTCGCCACCGCCTCGCGGTCCCAGGTGGGCCGGGCGCTGGCCTCCCTCGGCGCCGACGACCCCGACGGCCCCGAGGTGCACGTCGTGCTCTCGGTGCGCGACCTGGTGCGCCAGATCCCGGCCGAGTGGCAGGAGAACGTCAAGCACCGCAGTCCGCTGAGCTTCGAGCGGTTCCTCGAGCGGATCCGCGACCCCGAGCGGGCCACGCGCATCGGGACCTGGTTCTGGGGCGTGCAGGAGATCCCCGACATCCTCGACCGCTGGGGCCACGACCTGCCGCCCGAGCGCATCCACCTGGTCACCGTGCCCCCGCCAGGCGCGCCGCCGGGGCTGCTGTGGGAGCGCTTCTCCTCCGCCTTCGGGCTCGACGGGATCGACCTCGACCTGACCGCCGAGCGCGCCAACCCCTCCCTGGGCGTGCCCGAGACGGCGCTGCTGCGCCGGATCAACCGGTCGGCCAACCGGGTGCTCGACCCGAGCTTCTACCGCCCGCTGGTCCGCGAGCTGCTCGCGCACCAGACGCTGTCGAAGCGGTCGAAGTCCCCGCGCCTGCGCCTCCCGCCGACCGAGTACCCCTGGGTCCACGACCTCGAGCTCTCCTGGGTCGCCGAGATCGAGCGGCGCGGCTACGACGTGGTCGGCGAGGTCACCGACCTCGTCGGGGCCGAGCCCGACGCGGCGTACGCCGACCCGGACTCGCCGTCCGAGCGGGCCGTCGCCGGCGCCGCGGTCGACGCGATCCGGGCCCTGCTGCTCGAGAACGCCCGGCTGCGCGGCGAGGAGGCCAGGCTCTCCGGCGAGCTGCAGGCCACGCGTGACGAGCTCGACCGGGCCTACCTGCGGCCGTCGTACGTCACCCGCCAGCGGGTGGTGCGCAGGCTCCAGCGCGGTGCGGCGGGTCGGGGCCTGCTCGGCGCCTATCGACGGTTGCGGGGGCGGAACTCGCGGTCGGCGTAGCGGCCGATCTTCCACGTCGCGAACCCGTCGGCGCCCAGCCCGACGACGCCACCCACGACCGGGATCTTGCGCGCGGCCGTCGAGGCCATCCGCTTGCCGGCGACCTTGGTGATCATGTCGCTGGCGACGTAGGAGGAGATCTGCGCGTCGATCGTGTCGTCGTAGGTCGGTGCCGTCGCGATGGCCCAGGGCGAGGCCGGGAGCTTCTTCTTCTTGATCATCTCCGCCACGCCCTCCTCGCCCAGCAGGGTCACCAGGATCGCGTTGCGCACGCGCGGGTCGTGGACGTCGTAGCCGCGCAGGTGCGCGATGCCGGCGATCATCCGGCACTGGATGAGGGCGAGGCCGGTGATGTTGGCCGGGACCGCCACCGCCGCCGTCACCACTCCGCCGATGTTGGTCACGAACCCCTGCGCGCCCGCGAGGCGCACGTGGAACTCGATGACCTCGTGGACCGCGCGCTCGACGTTGCCCTTCTGCTCCTTCAGCTGCTTCTCGGAGCCGCGGACCGCGCCGCTGAGCGGGCCGACCCCCACGATCGCGCGGTGCTCGGCCTCACGCACGAACCCCGTCGTCAGCCCCGGCGCCAGCTCGCTGAGGTGCGGTGCCAGCGCCTTCCCGACCGTATTTCTCACGCCCATGGTGTCGATCCTACGGAGGCGTCCCTGCCGCTCCTCGACAAGTGGCTGCGCACCAGCGCTACCGTCGCGCGCATGCCCGTCGAGCCGCCGCCCTCGCCGTGGGGCTTCCCGCCGCCCGCGCTGTGGCCGGACGACGACGACGTGGTCGCGATGGGCGCCGACCTCGCGCCGGGCACCCTGCTGCGTGCCTACCGCCAGGGGCTCTTCCCGATGCCGTCGGGCACCCGCCGCCGCGACCCGCTGGCGTGGTTCAGCCCGGTCGAGCGCGGCGTCCTGCCCCTCGACGGGCTGCGCGTCCCGCGCTCGCTGCGCCGCGCCGTGCGGACCTTCGACGTACGCGTCGACACCGCCTTCGCCGACGTGGTCCGCGGCTGCTCCGACCCGCGCCGGCCGGGCGGCTGGATCTCCGAGGACATCGCGTCGGCGTACCGCCACCTCCACGAGCTGGGCTGGGCGCACAGCGTCGAGACCTGGCGCGACGGCCGGCTCGTGGGTGGGCTCTACGGCGTCGCGATCAACGGCCTCTTCGCCGGGGAGTCGATGTTCCACACCGAGCGGGACGCGTCGAAGGTGGCGCTGGTCGCGCTGGTCGAGCGACTCCGGGACGGGTACGCCGCGCAGCGCATCCTCGACGTCCAATGGGTCACGCCGCACCTGGCCGGCCTGGGGGTGGTCGCGGTCCCGCGCGAGACCTACCTGGCGCGGCTGCGGGTCGCCCTCACCGTGCCGCCGGCCGACTTCGGCGACTCGTCCGCAGCCGCGGCACCGGGGGTGTAGCGGGCTCGGTGGCCGCGCTGGATCACTTCAGCAGGCGGCTCATCCGTCGGTCGGCGAGCGGCTTGCCGCCGGTCTGGCAGGTCGGGCAGTACTGCAGGCTGGAGTCGGCGAAGCTGACCTCGCGCACGGTGTCGCCGCAGACCGGGCACGTCTCGCCCGTGCGGCCGTGCACCGCGAGGTTGGACTTCTTCTCGCCCTTCAGCTCGCTCATCGCCAGCCCGCTCGAGCGGGCGACGGCGTCGCCCAGGACGGTGCGGACGGCGTCGTACAACGTCTGGAGCTCGGCGTCGGTGAGGCTGTTGGCCGGCTTGAACGGCGACATCCGCGCGGCGTGCAGCAGCTCGTCGGAGTAGGCGTTGCCGATGCCGGCGATGGTGCCCTGGTGGCGGAGGACGCCCTTGATCTGGACCGGCCGGCGTCCTGCAGGATCTGCGCGAGCACCTCGATGGTGAAGGCGTCGTCGAGCGGATCGGGGCCGAGACGCGCGATGCCCTCGACGTCGCGCGGGTCGCGGACGACGTAGATGGCCAGCGACTTCTTGGTGCCCATCTCGGTGATGTCGAGCCCGGAGGTGAATCCTTCGTCGTCCTCGTCGAGCACCACCCGCGCGGCCAGGGGTGACTTGCTGTTGGGGCGCGCGGGGAGCTTCGGCACGTCGTCGCGCCAGCGGATCCACCCGGCCCGCGCGAGGTGGATGCACAGGTGCAGCCCGCTGGCGCTGATGTCGAGGAACTTGCCGTGCCTCGTGACGTCCTCGACCAGGGTGCCGTGGATCGCCTGCAGCGGCGGGTCGAAGGTCTTGAGCGCGCTGAACGCCGCCAGGTCGACCCGCGTGATCGCACGGTCGGTCAGCCGGTTCCTCAGGTCGAGGGCCAGCGCTTCCACCTCCGGCAGCTCGGGCACCCACCCATCCTATTTGGTGGCCCCGACACCCGGCCCGCCCAAAATTCGGATAGTCCCTCACGTATGGCACCGGCCAGGGCCGGAAACAGGTGCCATACGTGAGGGACTATCCCAATTTTCGGGCGAGAGGGAGAATGGGTCATGGCCCCCACGCGCCCCGCGGAGACGACGATCTTCGTCGACCCGCGCGGTGGCGACCGGGCGTTGCGCGTCACGTGGCACCACGACGTGGCCGAGAGCCCCGACAGCCTGGCGGCCGACGGGCTGGTCGTGATCTCGCTGTGGCGCGCCAACCTGTGCATCGGGTCGTTCCGGCTGGAGGCCCACGAGGTGCCCGACCTGGTCCACGCGCTGACCAAGGGCCTGGCGCCCGCCGACGGCGGCTCGCTCTCCGACACCGCCTGACCCGAGCCCACGCCCAGCTAGCGGGGTACGGCGCGCCGTCTAGCAGATCCGCTAGAGAGCCGATACTCCCGATACCGTCGAGGGCATGGACCCGGTACGCAACCCGTACGCGCCCGGTGCCGGGCAGCGGCCGCCCGAGCTGGCCGGTCGCGACGAGCAGCTCGCGGCGTTCGACGTCGTGCTCCAGCGGGTGGCGCGCGGACGGCCCGAGCGGTCCCTGGTGCTGACCGGGCTGCGCGGGGTCGGCAAGACCGTGCTGCTCAACGCGCTGCGCTCGGCCGCCGTACGCCGGCACTGGGGCACCGGCAAGCTCGAGGCGCGCCCCGACCAGCACCTGCGCCGCCCGCTGTCGTCGGCGCTGCACCAGGCGGTCCGCGAGCTCGGCCACCCGCGCCCCGACGAGGCCGACCACGTGCTCGGCGTGATCCGCGCCTTCGCCCAGCGCGAGGCCGCCTCTCCGCGGCTCAAGGACCAGTGGAACCCCGGCATCGAGGCACCCGCCGTCCGCGGCCGCGCCGACTCCGGCGACATCGAGATCGACCTGGTCGAGCTGCTCACCGACGTCGGCGGACTGGCCGCCGACCAGGGCACGGGCGTCGCGGTGTTCGTCGACGAGATGCAGGACCTCGGCCCCGACGACGTCTCCGCCCTCTGCGCGGCCTGCCACGAGATCAGCCAGTCGGGCCTGCCGGTGATCGTGGTCGGCGCCGGGCTGCCGCACCTGCCCGCGGTCCTGCAGCGCGAGCAAGTCCTACTCGGAGCGGCTGTTCCGCTACCAGCGCATCGACCGGCTGCCGCGCGAGGCGGCCGACCGCGCGCTCACCGCGCCGGCCGAGGACGAGGACGCCGCGTGGGCCGCCGACGCGCTCGCTGCCATGTACGCCGCCACGGGCGGCTACCCCTACTTCATCCAGGCCTACGGCAAGGCCGTGTGGGACCGCGCGACGACGTCGCCGATCACCGCGACCGATGTCGGGGTGGCCGCCCCCGAGGCCGAGGCCGAGCTCGCGGTCGGGTTCTTCGGCTCCCGCTACGACCGGGCCACGCCGGGGGAGCGCGACTACCTGCGCGCGATGGCCGACGTGTCGGTCGAGTCGGTCCCCGTCGACGTACCGGCCGACGACTCGGTGCTCACCGCCGACGTCGCGGCGAACCTCGGCAAGAAGCCGCAGTCGCTGTCGCCCGCGCGCGACTCGCTGTTGAAGAAGGGCCTCATCTACTCCGCCGAGCGCGGCCGGATCGCCTTCACGGTGCCGCACTTCGGGCGCTACCTGCGCGAGAACGCCTGACCCCGGGCGTGCGGCCCTCCGGGTGGCGATGGCCGCCGGGCATCACCAGGCGGCCCGGTGCCTGGCCTCCGCTGCCCTCGCGCCCTAGCCCCGCCTGGTGCCCGCGCCGACCAACATCTCGCAGGGACCGACGAACCCGTCGGGACCTTCGTACGCCGTCAGCGCCTCGTGGACCTCTGCCCAGGTGTCGGCACGCTCGCTCTCGGAGAGTCCGGACATCATCTGGTGCAGCGCCCCGAACGACTCCTGCTGGAAGCGCACGCAGTCCGCCGCCGACGGCAGCAGGACCGGTGAGCTCACGCGGCGTACCTCCACGTCGGCGAAGCCCGCCTCGGCGAGCGTCTGCTCGAGCACGCCGTCGCCGCCGAGCGAGAACGGCCCGGGCTGGCCCGGCAGCGGCGGGCCGAGCTCGGCGCGGCGCCGGATGATGCCGACGGGCACGGAGAAGAAGGCGTTGGCCTCGGGAGTGGAGTACGACACGACCGAGATCCGGCCGCCGTCGCGCAGCACCGAGCGCATGCCGGCGAGAGCGCGGGCGCGGTCGGGGAAGTAGATCAGCCCGACCCGGCTCACCACGGCGTCGAACGAGCCGGCCGGCAGGGTGCCGGTCTCCTCTCCGTCCTGCTCGAGGGTCTCGAGGTTGGTCAGTCCCTCGGCGGTCGCGTCCGCGGCGGCCAGGGCGAGCAGGTCGGGCGCCAGATCGGTCGCGAGCACCCGGCCGGTCGGGCCGACGCGCCGGGCGATGCGCAGCGACTGCTCACCCGCGCCGGCGGCGACGTCGAGCACGGCACTGCCGGGGCCGACGTGCGCCAGCTCGACCATCGCCTCGGTCGCGTCGCCGAGCCACCGCCCGATGAAGTCGCCCCAGCGATGCCAGGCCTCAGCGGCGTCCTGCCACTGCCGGCGCGTGGTCTGCTTGAAGGCCACCGGGTCGAACGTCTGCACGGTCATGTCGAGCTACCCCCTGGGTCTGGTTCGCCGGGCCCTGCGCCCGACGTCGACCCCGAGCGTGCGCTCGTCCGGGGCCGGCGACTAGTACACGTTCTGTACTTGTGGTCGCGCCGCTCGGTTCCTACGCGTCAGCACATGCCCGACTACGGCCAGTTCTGCACCGTCGCCCGCGGGGCGGAGGTCCTGTGCGACCGATGGACCCCGCTCGTCGTCCGCGAGCTCCTCTGCGGCAGCACCCAGTTCAACGACATCAAGCGCGGGGTGCCGCGGATGAACCGCACCCTGCTCGCGAAACGGCTGCGCACGCTCGAGGAGTTCGGCGTCGTCCGGCGTACCGAGGACGGCCGGCGGACGTCGTACACGCTCACCCCTGCCGGCGAGGAGCTCCGCCCGATCGTGATGGCGCTGGGCCACTGGGGCTCGCGGTGGATCGGCAGCAGGCTGCAGCCGGGCCAGCTCGACGCGGGCTTCCTGATGTGGGACGTACGCCGCTTCGTGCGCCTCGAGGAGTTTCCCGACCAGCGCGTGGTGATCCACTTCCACTTCCCCGACGCCGGCCAGCGCGAGCGGGACTGGTGGCTGGTCGTCGAGGACGGTGTCGCCGACCTGTGCCGCGACGACCCCGGCCACGACCTGACCCTGCAGGTGCGCTCGACGGTGCGGGCGCTCACCGAGGTGTGGACAGGCGACGCGACGCCCGCGGAGGCCCTTCGCGGCCGCCACCTGCACGTGATCGGCCCGAGCCGCGACGCCGAGCGGTTCTGGGACTGGCTGGGACGCAGCGCCTTCGCGCCCACCCGCGAGGCGGCACGCCTGGGCGCCTGACGGCCGGACGCGCTCGGCCTAGGTTGGACGCGTGCACGTGACCGGCCCGCTCCCCCTGCAGCAGGACGAGGCCGCGCACGAGGACGCGTTCCTCCGCTGGCACGTGGGGCCCGGGGCGCCGGCGCTGGTGTGGCGGGCCGACGACGCGGTCGCCGTCACCCTGCAGCGCGAGCGCGGCATGGGCGCGATCGCGCTCGGCCGGGGTGAGCACCTCGACGCCGTGCTCGGCGCGGCTCTCGCGCACCTGCGCGCCGAGGGACTCGAGGAGGTCCGGCTCAGCGTGCCGGCCGACGCCGACGTCACGGTGCCGGCCGAGATCGAGGAGCCGAGTCGCTGGGAGTGGATGTGGACCAGCGTGGCGCCGCCGGCCCCGGTAGGCGTGGCGTGGCTGACCGCCGCCGAGGATCCGGCCGTCGAGGACCTGCTGACCCACAGCCCGCGCGCCCACGCCCGGCCGGGTGACGAGCTGGTGCGGGCCTGGGCCGGCGTACGCCGCGAGGGCCGGCTCGTCGCCGCCGGCGCCCTCTGCTCGACGACCTCCGGCACGCCCCACCTGCGCTCGATCGTCACCCACCCCGACCAGCGCGGCCAGGGCCTCGGGGGAGCGGTGACCGCTGCGCTGACGCTGCGCGGGCTGCAGGACTCGCCGGTCGTGACGCTCGGGATGTACTCCGACAACGACGTGGCCCGCCGGATCTACCACCGGCTGGGCTACCAGACGTCGCATCGGTGGGTGTCGTCGCTGGCGCGACTGGCCCCGGGCAGGTAGCCGGGCCTCACCTGGGACGGGCGGCCCGCGCGACCGCCTCCGCGACGGCGTCCGGGTGGCTGAGCATCGGCAGGTGCCCGGCCGGCACGGTCGCGGTCGAGGCGGCGAGCACGGCGGCGTACCGCTCCTGGAGGGCGACGGGGAACTCGTGGTCCTCGGTGGTGACGAGATAGACCGCGTCGGCGGGCCAGTGAGCCCGGGGCTGCGCGGGCAGCCGGTCGAGGTAGAGCCGGCGCGACTCCGGCTCGAAGCCCGTCACCACCCGGTCGACCACGTCGTCGGGCAGGCCGCCGGCGAGCTGCGCACGCAGCACCGAGGCGGGAGGCCGGGTGCCGAGCAGCCGCACCATCGCGCTCATCACGTAGCGCTGGGGCGCGGGCAGCGACGACGCGAACGACCGCCCGGGCTCCGGCACGATCGCGCAGAGCGCCGTGAGCGCCGCCACGCGGTCGGGAGCCAGCGCCACCACGCCGGCCGCGACGGTGCCGCCGATCGAGTGCGCGACGAGGCGGCACGGCTCGGCCGGCAGCTGGGCCACCACCCCCTCGACCACCTCGCGCAGCGTCGCGCGCCCCTTGGCGTACGCCGCCACGCTGCTCGGCGCGTCGAGGCGGGCCCGGACGTCGTCCCAGATCCACGACGGAAGGCCGGCACCGGACAGGAGGACCACGGGAGCTGGAGTCGTCATGCGACAGACGCTACGGCCGATTGCGGCCAGTTCCTGTCCGGAGGTCGGTGAGCGGGCGGTGGCTCCGGCCTGGTCGGCGGAAGCGTCGGCGAGCGACACCGGCCTACGTCGAGCGACGTACGTCGCGCGACCGGGTCCACGCTCCGCCCGTCGCCGGACCGCCGGAAAGCGGCCGCAGAGATCGGCTTCCGGACGGATGGAACCGGCCCGCGAAACCGCGAGCGTATTCCTCGTCAACCCACACACAGACGAGAGGAACCACCGAGATGTCCACGCAGTTCGCCACCCGCCCCACCCAGCAGCAGGGCTCCGCAGAGCCCCGTCCAGAGCCCCGTCCAGAAGAACCCGGTCGAGCAGGCCGTCGAGCGGGCCGTCGACGCGCTGGCCGAGAAGCTCACCGCCTACAGCGTCCCGATCCTCCGGGTCAGCCTGGGACTGGTCTTCCTGGTCTTCGGCGCCTTCAAGTTCGTCCCGGGCTTCAGCCCCGCGGAGGACCTGGCCGTCGCCACGATCGAGAAGCTCACGCTCGGCATGGTCTCGGGCCAGTTCGCCCTCGTGCTCACCGCGGTGACCGAGGTCGTCATCGGCCTGACCCTGGTGTCGGGTCGCTTCCTCAAGGTCGGCCTGGCCGTCCTCGCCGGCGCGATGGGCGGGATCATGGCCCCGCTCGTGCTGTTTCCCGGCGAGCTCTACCTCGACAACGGCGTCACCCTGACGGCGCAGTACGTGTTCAAGGACATCGTGCTCGTCGCCGCCGGCATGGTCGTCGCCGCCCAGGCCCTGGGCGCGCGCTTCCGCCGGGACGTCTGAGCCTTGGCCCCCCACCATGTAACGCCCTGTTACGACATGTACCCACCCCCATCGACGGGGGTGGGTACATGCCGTAACAGGGCGTTACATGCGGTTGCGGTTGCGGCGGCTGCTCAGTGGCGATCTCCCCCGTTGACCAGCTGGCTGCGGATCTCGCCGCCGGGGTAGAGCGTCGTGTGCACGTTGACGTACGTCGACTCGGCCTTGATCGCCGCGACGAGCTCGTCGAACTGACCGGCCGTGATCCCCTGGCCGACCGGGCCGATCACGTTGGCGGGCCGCAGCGTGCCGGTGATCGTGGCCGGCGCCGGCGGGCAGGCCTGCGTGCCGACCGGGCCGTTGCCGAGGTTGGAGCACAGGAACGTCGAGATGCCACCCGACTGGCTGACCCCGCCGAGGTGGATGTGCGACTGCGTGACGGTGCCCTCGAGGGCGTCGTACGACAGCGTGTAGTCGATCTCCTGGGCGCGCTGGTCGACCTGGATCGTGAACGTCCCGACGCCCGTGGTCGAGAGCGCCAGGGGATCCTCGTGGTAGCCGTCGAGCTGCACGTTGATCGTGCGGTTGCCGTGGTCTGAGCCCGGGTCGCTGCCGGCGCTGGCCACGCCGCCGGTGATGAGGGCGGCCGCCACGACGACCGCGGCGCCGAGGGGGAGGTGGGAACGGAGCGATGACAATCTGGACATGCGGGTTCCTTCCGTTGGCGAACGGTCCTGCAGGGGATACGGGCCAGCAGCCCGGAAGGATCTGTCCGTCGGCGATCAACCGGCCTAGGCTCGCTCCATGGCCCTCATCCAGGTCGCCCAGCGGGCCGAGGACCTCGCCCGCGCCAGCGCGTTCTACGCCGACCTGCTCGGCGTGCAGCCCGTCGCGACGTACGATCCGCCGGGCCTGGTCTTCTTCGACCTCGGCGGCACCCGCCTGCTGCTCGACACGGGCGCGCCGGCAGGGCTGCACTACTTCGGCGTCGACGACATCGACGCCACCGTCGAGCGCTTGCGGGCCGCGGGGGTCAGGGTGGAGTCCGAGCCGCACGTGATCTTCGGCCACGACGACGACACGCTGGGTCCCGCCGGCACGGACGAGTGGATGGCCTTCGTGGAGGACAGCGAGGGCAACCTCGTCGGCCTCGTCGAGCAGCGCCCGCGCGGCTGACGCGTCCGAGCGCGCGGGTCGGTCACAATCCTCGTGTGGGGTCCCGCATGCCCGTGAGGCCGCAGGTGGTCGCGCACCGCGGGGCGAGTCATGACACCGCCGAGCACACGCTCGGCGCCTACGTGAAGGCGCTCGACCAGGGTGCCGAGGCCCTCGAGTGCGACGTCCGGCTCACCGCCGACGGCCACCTGGTGTGCGTGCACGACCGCGACCTGCGGCGTACGGCGTCGACGCGCGGGCTGGTCTCGACCATGGACCTCGCCGAGCTCGACCAGCTCGACTTCGCCTCGTGGAAGAACCCGTGGGCCGACCTCGACGACGAGGCCCAGGACCTCGACCTCGAGCTCGGCCGCGTGCTCACCCTGCGCCGCCTCCTCGAGGTGGCCTCCGACTACGACCGGCGGGTCGAGCTGGCGATCGAGACCAAGCATCCGACGCGGTACGCCGGACTCGTCGAGCGGCGCCTGGCCGAGACGCTCGCGGCGTTCGGCTGGACCGGGCCCGGTGCGCCCGTGCGGGTGATGAGCTTCTCCTACACGGCCCTGCAACGGATGCGGCGGCTCACCCCCGACGTGGCCCTGGTGATCCTGATCGAGAAGAAGCGGCACTGGCCGATGCTGCAGGGCGTGATCGGCGACGACTGGATCCTCGGACCCGGTGTCGACCTGCTGCGCGAGTCGCCCGCCTTCGCGAAGCGGCTCGCCAACACCGGCCGCGACATCCACGTGTGGACGGTCAACACCGCCGCGGACCTCGAGGTCTGCCGGCGGTACGGCGTCAAGGCCGTGATCACCGACCGCCCCGGCATGATGATCGATCTGCTGGATGCGGGCTCGGCGGCGGCGCCCGGCAGCTGACTGGCGCGGCGCTGTGGTCGGTTAGTGCGTGGCCAGCCACCCCCTAAGCGACCACACCCCCGCACCAGTCGGTGGCCACGGGCTGCCCGATAGGTTCGCGGCATGGCGAAGCGCTCCCGCAGCAAGTCCCGCACCCCATCGTCCGCGGCCCCGGCCGAGGGCGCGGTCGGGCCCCGTCAGCCGTGCCCCTGCGGGTCGGGACGCCGCTACAAGCACTGCCACGGATCGGCCGACGGCGGCGCCGAGGTCTACGTCGCCCGGCCGTTCGAGGGACTGCCCGGCGAGCGCGACGTGGTCGCCCTGCGCGAGCTCGTGCCGTCGGCGACCGCTCCGCTGACGCTCAAGGACCCGGCGTACGCCGGCCGCGAGGTCCTGCTCGGCACCCTGCTCCCGACGGCCGCCCCCGCGATGGTGCGCGACTCGGGAGCCGTGTGGCTCGGTCTCCAGGTGCAGCACAACTTCGGTGACCCCGCGCGCGACCTCGGGGCGGTGCTGCTCAAGGCACTCGACGCCGAGCCCGGCGTCGTCGGGCTCACCGACTCTCCGGGCGCCGGCCCGCGCCTGCAGGACCTGGTCGCCGGCGACGACCTCGACGTCACCGTCCACGACGGCTTCGCCTGGTGGGTCGCCGACGTCGACGACCAGTCCGCAGAGCTGCAGGCCGCCCTCGAGCAGGCCGACGCCTCAGCCTCGCCGAGCTCCCGGCTGAGCTCGGTCGACGCGGCGTACTGGACCGATGTGACCACCAAGGAGCACCTGCGCTGGGTGCTCCCGGAGCCCGAGGCCGACGCGCTCGACGCGCTGGCGCGGCTGCACGCGGCCGGCCGCGACCACCTCGTCCCGGACTCTCGGCTCGTCGGGATGTTCCGCGCCCACGGTCTTCTGGTGCCGGTCTGGGACCTCGAGGTCGGCACCGGCGCGGAGGCGCTGGAGGAGCCTGCGGCGGCGTTCCGCAAGGCCCTCGACGAGGCGCTGGCGGAGACCGCACCACTGTCGTCGGAGGAGCGTTCGGCCCGGAACGGACTGGCCAACCGGCAGGTTACGATCCGGTAAACGGACGACGAGAACCGACCTTCGGAACCCTCCCGCAAACCTTTGCCAAACAGTTCGCGGCTGTTGTGCAACGGTCAACCATCCCGTAGGTTTTGATGCGCCCGGTCGTTGTTGCCTCCCCCGTCAGCAACGACCGGGCGCTGCTATTTCCGGGGCAACTACCGGGGTCGCCGGGCGTGTCGTCAGGCCTCCAGCGGCGCCCGCGAGATGGGGCAGGACATGCACCGGGGCCCGCCGCGGCCCGAGCCCAGCTCGGACCCGGCGATCTTCACGACCTCGATGCCGGACTCCTCGAGCCGGTCGTTGGTCTCGTCGTTGCGCTCGTACGCCACAGCGACTCGCGGAGCGAGCGCGAGGGTGTTGTTGCCGTCGTCCCACTGCTCCCGCTCGGCGGTGACGGGGTCGAGACCGGTGTCGATCTGGTGCAGCGTGTCGATCTGCATGGCCTTGGCGGCGGCCACCAGGAACGGCTCCGCCTCGGCGACGTGCAGCTCGAGGTCGGTGTCGTCGGGTGCGTCGGCGCCACCGACGAGCGTGACCGCCCAGGCCTGGAGGTGGTGGGCGACGTTGGGGTACATCACGACCTTGTCGACATCGACCATCGTGCAGACCGTGTCGAGGTGCATGGTGGCCCGCTCCTGGGCGATCGGCACGGCGAGGACCGTGTGCGCGAGCCCGGCGTTGAAGACCTGGCGCGCCAGCCGCTCGGCGCCGGCGGGCGTCGTACGCTCCCCGACGCCGACGGCGATCACGCCCGGCGCGAGCAGCAGGACGTCGCCACCCTCGACGTGCTCGTGGTGCCAGCCGTGGATGCGCTCGGTGCCGACGAAGCGCGGGTGGCGGCTGTAGATCAGCTCGGTCAGGTGGGTCTCGCGCGACCGCGCGGGCATCGCCAGGCTGGTGACGGCCACCCGGTCGCGGATCCAGACGCTGGAGTCACGGGTGAACAGCAGGTTGGGCAGCGGGTCGATGAGGAAGTCGTGGCTGTCGAGCAGCGAGGTCACCAGCCCGAAGCCGCCGCCGACCTCGTCGTTGCGGATGCCCGCGGTGAGGTACGTCGTCAGCTCCTCCGGCGCGGCCTCGTGCAACAGCGTGGTGAGGTAGCGGCGCAGGGTGTCGCCGATGTGCAGGCTCTCCAGCGCCTTGGTGATGGCGTCGTGGCGCGCCTCGGCCTCGGCGAAGGTCTCGGTCAGCAGGTCGGTCAGGTAGACGACCTCGACGTCCCTGGCGCGCAGGGCCTCCGCGAACGCGTCGTGCTCGTCCTGCGCCCGTGCGACCCACGGCACCCCGTCGAACAGCAGCCGGTCGTTGTTGCGTGGCGTCAGGCGCTTCAGCTCCAGCCCGGGCCGGTGCAGCATGACCGTCTGCAGCCGGCCGACCTCGCTGTCGGCGCCGTGGGGACGTGCTGGGTCCTTCGCGCTCACCATGCGTCGGACCCTAACGTTCTCGTCGGACACTCGCACGGCCCAGGCGCCGGTCGACCGGGTCAGCCCGGTCGCCGGACGGCCCACGCCTCGAGGCGGGAGTACCCCTTCACCGACGTGCGCGGGATGCGCCGCAGCCGGAAGGCGCCGCCGTCGGCGTACGGCGCCGCGTCGTCCTCGTCGCCTTCCTCGTCGCCTAGGGGGGACGTCCTCAGCGCGTCGTGGGCGCCCCGGTCGGCCAGGACCGTGCCCGGCCGGGCGACGGAGGTGAGCCGGGCGGCGACGTTCACCGTCGGACCGAGCACGTCACCGAGCCGGCTGACGACGTCGCCGTAGGCCACGCCCGCGCGCACCTGGGGGAAGTCGTCGGCGGGGTCGGCTCCGCGCTCGCAGGCGGCGAGGGCGATCTCGCAGGCCGCGGCGGGGGAGTCGGTGACGTAGAGGATCTCGTCGCCGATCGTCTTGATGACCCGGCCGCCGGCCTCGACGACGCTGCGGGTGAGCAGGTCCTCGAAGCCCTCGACCCAGGCCACCAGGTCGGTCTCGTCGAGCTGCCGGCTGCGGCCGGTGAAGCCCACGATGTCGACGAACCCGACGGCCTGGGTGACCGACGAGTCGCCGCCCTGCTCGAGCAGGCGACCGACCGCGCCGGCCAGGTGCCGGCGCCAGACGTAGGACTGGAGGCGCTCGACGTTCGGCAGCACCTGCTCGGTGAGGTCGCCGACCACCGCGGCCGGGTCGTCGTCCGTCGACCGCGATCCGGGTGAGCAGGCCGACCTGCCACTCCGCCAACCGCGCGAAGCTGCGACCCCACGTGCGCACCAGCGCCGCCTGGCTGTCGGGCGTGAGGACGCCGAGGTCGACCAGCTCGCGGGTCAGCGCGAGCGCCTCGACGTCGGCGTCGGTGAACGCCAGGTCGTCGTCCGCTGCGTGCGGGAAGCCCAGCTGCTGCCACAGCTCCTCGGCCTGCTCGAGCGGGACTCCGGCCTTCGCCGCCACCTCGACGCGCGTGAAGCGGAGCGAGGCGCCGAGCGCCGTCTCCTCCAGCGCCCGGACGTCGAGCCCGGCTTCCTCGCGGCCCACCGTCGTCGCTACGTCGTGCCGAGCCGCTCGCGGGCCGCGCGGTCGAGGGCGTCGCGGAACGCCGGGACCTGCTCGCACAGCCGTTCCAGCTGCTCGGCGGTGAAGTGGAGTGCCTGCACCGGGGTCGTGGTGACGATCGAGGCGTTGCGGAGCTTGCGGTTGACCAGGCCCGCCTCCCCGAAGACGTCGCCCGGACCGAGGGTGGCCACCTCGCGCCCGCCGCGGCGCACCGACGCCTCGCCCGAGAGCAGGATGTAGGCCTTGTCGGCGGGGGTCCTCTCGTGGATGGGCGACCAGTCCGCGGGCAGGCGGACGGCGGTCCCGGCGGCCCTGACCTGCCGGGCGTCCGTGGCTGAGAGGGCGTCGAAGATGCCGGTCACACCCGGATCAACGCACCAGCTCGTACGCCGTTATGGCCGCCAGCACGAGACACACGCCACTTCCGACGTAGTGCAGCACGTGCAGCGAGACCCAGCGCAGCAGCGCCCGGCCCGCGAGGCAGGCGAGCGCGCTGACCGTGAGCAGGGCGCCGAGAGCGCCGACGAACACGCTGACCGGGTCCTCGTAGCGCGCGACCAGGGTGAGCGTGAGCAGCTGGGACAGGTCGCCCCACTCGGCGGCGAAGAGCACCAGGAAGCTGGCCAGCACCGCTCGCCAGCCGGTCGCAGGGGCGGCCTTCTCGGCGTACTCGTCCTCCGCCGCGGCGTGGTGTGCGCGGCCCTCGCGGAACAGGATCACCGCGCCGACCAGGAACATCACCAGCGCCAGCACGTGCACCGCCGTCTGCGGCAGGAACGACGCGGCGTGGCCGAGCGCGACGGCGACGACGGTCTGCACCGTGAACGCGAGGCCGACGCCGATCCAGACCAGGAGCGGCCGGTAGCGGGTGGAGAGCACCAGCGTGGCCAGGAAGGTCTTGTCGGGGAGCTCGACGATGAAGATGGCGCCGAAGGTCAGCGCCACGACCGCGAGATCCACCTGGACATTGTGCGGGACCGGTCCAGACCGACTGGAAACGCCGATGCGCCTCGGATGCTCGCCTGCTCCCATGGGGTGATGAGGATCACGGCGTGGCCGCTCGCTGCACTCTGTGCGGCGCTGCTGACCGCCTGCTCCGAGGGTGAGCCGTCGGCGGAGCGCGACGCCGCACCGTCCGACACGGCCACGTCGTCGCCGTCGTCGTCGTCGCCGTCGCCGAGTCCGGGGAGATCGGCGCCGACGGGCTGCCGGTGCCGATCAGCGTGGCCGATGCCGGCGGGGAGTCGATCGACGCCGGGCCGGAGAACGACTTCGCGATCGCCGCCGACGGCGGGATCTGGGTGACGGGTGTGCCGCCGGGCATCGTGCGGTACGACGCCGCGTCGGGCGAGATCACGCACGAGATCCGGCTGTCGTCCGCTGTCGTCCAGGGACTCGACGCGACCGCCGGCCGGGTCTGGGTCACCGGCCTGGAGCCCGACGTGCTCCTGACCGTCGACGAGACGACGGGAGAGGTCGTCGACCGGGTCGACCTGCCGGCCGCGCCTGTGCCGGAGTCCTCGGTGGCCGCCCACGGTGACGACGCCTGGGTGCTGGTCGACCACGACGCGCCGCGGATCGTGCGCGTCGACACGGCGTCGGGCCGGATCACCCCGCTGCCGGCGCTGGAGGGCCCGGTGGCGCTGCGCTACGGGGCCGGGTCGCTGTGGGTGTCGACGTACGACAGCGTCGAGCGTCTCGACCCCGCCACGGGCCGGGTGCAGTCGTCGATCACGACCGGACCCGGATCGAGCTTCCTGACGTTCGACTCCGGCGCGGTGTGGGTGCTCGGCCAGCTCGACGGGACCGTCTACCGCGTCGACGCCGACACCGAGGAGGTGACGGCCATCGCGACGTCCGACGTGAGCGTCAACGGCGGTGACATCGCCGCGAGCGACGGCTTCGTGTGGTCGCGCACCTGGGAGGGCGTGACCGTCGTCGATGTCGCGACGAACACGGCGGTGGCCAGGATCGAGACCGAGGGCGGGAGCGGCAGCGTCGCGGCCGCCGACGGCTGGCTGTGGATCACCGACCACGACCACTCCGCGGTCCACCGGGTGCCGTGGCCGCCGCCCGCGTGACTCAGCCCGCCTGCGCCGTCGCCTCGCGTGCGGCGGCGACGGCGGCCAGCGCCGGTGCCGGGTCGGGGTCCTCGCCCGTCGGCTGGAAGGCCAGCGTCGTGGCACCGGCGGCGACGAGCTCGCGCGCCCGCGTTGCCGGGTCGCCATCGAGCCCGACGTACGCCACGACCTCGAAGGGGCGGTCGGCCAACGGTCCGGCGGCGCGAGCCTCGAGGACGATCCCGAGCGACCGTGCGACCCGCTCGCCCGAGAGGTCCTGGTGGGTCGTCGTCGCCGTCGTCGAGCACCACGCCGTCGGCGAGCTCGCCGGCCAGGGCCAGGGTCTTGTCGCCGCGGGCGCCGACGAGCAGCGGCGGCACGCCGTCCCGGCCGGGGGCCAGTCGAGGGCGACGTCGTCGAGGTGGACGTAGCGGCCGTCGATCGTGACGCGCTCGCCGTGCAGGAGTGAGCGGACGGCGCCGGCGTGCTCGCGCAGCAGGGTGAGCGGGGAGGCGGCCCGGACGCCCGTCTGGCTCATCCAGTCGAGGACGCCGTGGCCGACCGCCGGCGCGAAGCGGCCGGGGAAGAACCGCGCGAGCGCCGCGATCTCCATGGCAGCCAGCGCGGGGTTGCGGAACGGCACCGGCATCAGGCCGAGTCCGACCCGAAGGTTGTCCGACCAGGCAAGGGCGGAGGCCGAGGCGGCGATCCCGCCGGTGAGGAAGCAGTCCTCCCAGAGCCACACGTCGTCGACGCCGGCCGCGTCGCAGCGGCGTACGGCCTCGCGCAGCCGCTCCGGTGCGATCTGCGGGCGGAGGACGACGCCGAGACGCGGCCTGCTGGTCATTCCCGGCGCCCCGGGTCGGCGGGGTAGACGCCGAGGATCCGCACGTCGGTGGTGAAGAACTCCAGCTCCTCGAGCGCCCGGCGTACGCCGTCGTCGTCGGGGTGCCCGTCGACCTCCGCGAGGAACTGGGTGGCCGCGAAGTGCCCGCCGACCATGTAGCTCTCGAGCTTGGTCATGTTGACGCCGTTGGTGGCGAACCCGCCGAGCGCCTTGTAGAGCGCCGCAGGCAGGTTGCGGACGTTGAAGACGAACGAGGTCACGACCGGCCCGTTGCCCTGGGCGGCGCGGACGAGATCGCGGGACAGGACGACGAACCGCGTCGTGTTGTGGTCCTCGTCCTCGACGTCGTCGGCGAGGATCTCGAGACCGTAGATCGCCGCTGCGAGCGGTGGCGCGATCGCCGCCTGGGTCGGGTCGCCGGCCTCGGCGACCTCGCGCGCAGCACCGGCGGTGTCGCCGGAGATCACGGGCTGCAGGTCGTGCTCGCGGATGATCCGCCGGCACTGGCCGAGCGCGTGCACGTGGCTGTGCACCGTCTTGATGGTCTGGGTGGTCGCGCCGGGCAGCGCCATCAGCGCGAACCGGATGCGGAGGAAGTGCTCGCCGATGATGTGCAGGCTGGAGGTCGGCAGGAAGTGGTGGATGTCGGCGACGCGGCCGGCCAGGCTGTTGTCGATCGGGATCAGCGCGAGGTCGGCCTGGTGGTTCTCCACCGCTGCGAAGACGTCCTCGAACGACGCGCACGCCATCGCCTCCCAGTCGGGGTAGGCCTCGGTGCACACCAGGTGGGAGTTGGAGCCCGGCTCGCCCTGGTAGGCGATGCGTCCGGTCTCTCGCGCGGTCGTCACGTGCGCCAGTTTCCCACGTCGTACGCCGCGCCCCGGCGCTGCGCTCCTCTCGTGGGCGCTCTTCTCCTTAGGGTCGTGCGCATGCCCACCGTGCTCGCCGTCATCGCCCTCGTGCTCGCGCTGGTGGCCGTGGTCTTCTCCGTGATCTCGCTGCGCAGGCAGGCGTCTGCGCGCCGGCGTCTCGGCGTCGACGCGCTGCCCGAGGACGTGCACGGTCTGCGGCAGGAGGTGGCGGCCCTGCGCGCCGAGGGCGCGGACGCCCTGCGCCACCTCGCGGTCGTGCGCTACGACGCCTTCGGCGACATGGGCGGCCACCTCTCGTGGTCGCTGGCGCTGCTCGACCAGGCCGGCCACGGCGTCGTGCTCACCTCGATCGCCGGCCGGTCCGACAGCCGCTCCTACGCCAAGTCGGTCTCCGCCTGGTCCTCCGACCAGCAGCTCTCGCCCGAGGAGGAAGAGGCGATCGCCAACGCGCGGCCCTGAGGGCTGTCACCTGCTCAGCTGGGCGGCCCGGCCCACGTCCACAGACCCACCCGGGCGGGAGCCGTCCACAGCGGCGCTGCGGGCACCCGATGCGGGAGGCGTGGTACGCCGACCCTGGCCGGATGCGTCCTCGGCTCCTGGGTCTGATGGCCCGCCAGCACGGTCTGGTGGCCGGCCGCCAGGCGACCGCGCACGACCTCACGCCTCGACAGGTCGCGCGGCTGGTGAGCGACGGCAGCTGGGTGCGCGTCCGGCGGGGTGTGTACGCCGACGGCGAGGTGTGGGCCGCGGCCGACCCGCTCCGCGGCCGGCCCCTGCTGCGCCTGCGCGCGGCTCACCTGGTGCTCGAGCTCGACCACTGGTTCAGCCACGACTCGGCGGCGCTGCTGCACGGGATCGGGCTGCTCCCGCCGGCCGGCGAGCTCATCCACGTCACCCGGCCGCGTGTCGTCGGCGACCGGACCAAGGCCGGCATCAAGCACCACGGCGCGCGCTTCTGGCCGCACCAGACGGTGCTCGTGGAGGAGCTGCCGTGCCTCGACCTGGCCCGCACCGCCGTGGACGTGGCGCGCGAGCACGGGTTCACCAACGGCGTAGCGGCCTGCGACGCGGTGCTGCGCCGCGGCGTACCCCGCTCCGCCCTCGAGGACGCCGTCGCCGCGATGTCGAGCTGGCGCCACGTGCGCAGCGTTCGCGAGATCGTCGCGATGGCCGACCCTGGGGCGGCCAACGCGTTCGAGTCGGCCGAGCCGGGTGCTGGTCCTCGAGCTCGGCATCGGCCGGCCGATCGTCGACGCCGGCCTCACCGACGGCCACCGGACCGTGTGGTGCCCGCTGCGGGTCGGGCGGCACGTCTTCGAGCTCGACGGTCGGCGTGAGTCCGTCGCCCACGCCGACGGCGGCCTGGCGGACGATCCCGCGCAGGCTCTGGGGGCGGAGCAGCAGCGCCAGGACGTCGTCACCAGCTTCAAGCTCGGCGTCTCGCGGATCACCTACGCCGACCTCTTCTCGGGCCGCGCCGCCGCCAAGGCCCGGCTGCTGCGGGAGTACGCCGACACCTGCCGCCGCTTCGGCACCGACGTCCGCGACCTGGCGCGCTACAGCGTGCGCCGGACCCGGTCCGTGTAACGCCCCGTAACTGGCTCATGGCCCCCCCGTTGGCGGGCGCGGATCAGTCAGTAACGGCGCGTTACATGACGAGAATCCGCCAGTTGTGCCCAGTTGTTTGTGCGTCCGCGCCGACGATCTCTAACGTCCGTTGCTACCCGCTCCCGAGCGGCTCGCAATTCATCTCCGGAAGGCAGATCCCACCTGATGCGCACCCTCGTACGACGGCTCACGCCCGCTCTCGTCCTCCCGCTGCTCCTCGTCGGCGTGAGTCCCAGCCAGGCAGCCGATACAGACCGGGCCCCGCTGCTACGTGCCACGACCGACGTCGCGTCGTCCGAGGCACCAAGCTCGGCCGACGTCACCGCGGCGCTGACCAAGGCACCGGCGACGCTCGTGCCCGACACCGCGCCGGTCAGCGCGATCTCGCAGGATGCGGTTGTCAGCGGCACCGTCACCGTGCCCCGCGATCCCGCCCGCCCGGTGCAGCTCGGACTGGCGAGGAGCGGTCTCGCCATCGGTCTGCCGGCCACCGACGCCGACACCTCGGTCGTGCGCGACGGCGTCAGCATCTTCCAGGACGCCGCGGCGGCGACGTCGTACGCCGTCAACCCGCTCGCCGGCGGAAGCGCGCAGTTCCTCGTCGCGATCGGGGGTTCGGACTCGCCCGAGGAGCACGCCTTCCCGATCGACGTCCCCGCCGGCGCGCTGCTGACCCTTACCGAGGACGGCGGCGCCCAGGTGGCTGGCGCCGACGGCTCGATGCTCGCCAGCATCCCAGCTCCGTGGGCGCGAGATGCGAACGGCCGTGCGATCCCCACGCACTTCACGATCGTCGACGGCGCGCTGGTCCAAATCGTCGAGCACAAGGGCTCCGGCGCCGCCTACCCAGTCCTCGCCGACCCGAGCATCTTCTCCTGCGACGCTTGGACCGCAACCTGCGTGAAGTTCACCAAGGCGGAGACGGTCGCGATTTCCAAGTACGCCAGCCCCGGTGTCGTTGGTGCGTTCGTCTACGCCGGCGCGGTGTGCGGCAAGATCCCGGTGCCGGTAGTGGCGGGAGGCTGCGCGCTCTACGTCAGCGTCTACTCCTACCTCCTGTCGAGGAGCTTCGACGGGGCCGCCGGAAGCGGAAAGTGCGTCGAAATGCACTTCTCAAGGATCGGAGCGCCGTTGTGGTGGAAGACGGAGTCGTGCTGAGAGACCCTGACGTACGACGCCGGCTCGCCATCGCCAGCACCGGTGCAGCGATAGCTCTGGTGGTCATCGTCGTCTTCTTCACACCTGAATCCCCACGCCAGTGGAGCATGGCGGTGTTGCTCACCGGCGGGTTGGTCGTCGGCACCTGGATCAGCGAGGCGTTCTCGGCGCGAAAGAAGCGCCGCCAGCAACACTGACGGGGTGGAGCTTCGGGCACACCGGCTGCCAAGAACAGCCGGTGTGCCCGATGGGTGAGCGATGGTCGGAGTCTCCGCGACGCTTGGGGTCTGCCTCGAGGTTGGTGGATGCGTGATCCGATGTTCATCAGGCTCGCGGCATGGATCGTGCGGTCCCCCATGTCGCGTTCTCGGCGGTCCACATCGCGAGCGTGATGCTGGGAATCTACGGTCCGGCTGATCTGGCACCTCCTGCCTGGGGAATCGCGCTCGTGGTCATCGCTGCGTGGTTCGTCGCGGTTCGCCGAGCCAAACCGGGTCTGAGACTCGGGCGGACCGATGACCGGGTGAGCGCTCGTCCGTCCGCAGGCAACGCCCTGCCTCTGAGTCATCTATGCCCACTGACGTTGGCTGGGCTGAGCTGGCACCAGGGCACTACCTGCCACCGCGGCCCGCCTCCCTTCCCCAGCCCACCGCGACGGCCCACCGGCTCACGCCCCGCCAGGTGCGCGGCTGGTGAGCGACGGCAGCTGGGTGCGCGTGCGGCGGCGCGTCTGCGCCGACGGCGAGGTGTGGCCGCGGCCCACCCGAGCCGCGGCCGGTCGATCGTCGACGCCGGCCTGACCGATGGCCACCGGACCCTGTGGTGCGCCCTGCGGGTCGGGCGGCACGTCTTCGAGCTCGACAGTCGGCAGACGAGCGGCGTGCCGAGGCTGGCCCCGCCGAGGATGGCGCGGGCGCTGTGGGCCGAGCAAGAGCGCCAGGACGTCGTCGCCGGCTTCAACCTCGGCGTCTCGCGGATCGGAGCGCCGTCGTGGTGGAAGACGGAGTTGTGCTGAGAGACCCTGACGTACGACGGCGGCTCGCCATCGCTAGCACCGCTGCAGCGATGGCTCTGGTGGTCATCGTCGTCTTCTTCACGCCTGAATCCCCACGCCAGTGGAGCATGGCGGTGGTACTCACCGGCGGGTTGGTCGTCGGCACCTGGATCAGCGAGGCGCTCTCGGCGCCGAAGAAGCGCCGCCAGCAGCACTGACGGGGTGGAGCTCCGGGCACACCGGATGCCACGAACATCCGGTGTGCGCGAGGGATCACCTACGCGGACCTGTTCTCCGATCGCGTCGCCGTGAAGGCCCGACTGCTCCGGGAGTACGCCGACACCTACCGCCGCGTCGGCACTGACGTCCGCGACCTGGCGCGATACTCGGTGCGCCGATCACCGCGCATGTAGCGCGCCGTTCCCTGCTCATGGCACCGCGGTCGGCGGGCGCGGATCAGCCAGTAACGGCGCGTTACATAAAGAGAATCCGCCAGTTGTGCGCAGTTGTTTGTGCGGCAGTCAGGCCCATCTCTACGGTCCCTTGCCATCCGCTCCCGAGCGGCTCGCAATCACCGATTCGGAAGGCAGCTCCCACCTGATGCGCATATTCGTACGCCGGCTCGTGCCCGGCCTCGTCCTCCCGCTCCTCCTCGTCGGGCCGAGTCCCAGCCAGGCGGCCGAGCCAAGCAACGCCCCGTCTACCTCGGCCGAGGCGGCGCCCGCCGACGCGCCCACTCCCGCAGAGGTGAGCGGGGCCCTCGTGGGAGTGCCGGCGAGTCTCGTGCCCGACACGGCTCCGGTCGGCCAGGTGTCGCCGCAGGCCGTCGTCAGCGGCGCCGTCTCGGTTCCCCGCGACTCCGCGCGGCCGGTCCAGCTCGGCCAGGCGAAGGGCGGCCTCACCATCGGCCTCCCCGCCACGGACGCCGACACCTCAGTGGTGCGCGACGGCGTGAGCATCTTCCAGGACGACGCGGCCACGACGTCGTACGCGGTCAACCCGCTCGCCGGCGGAGGCGCCCAGTTCCTCGTCGCGATAGGCGGCGCCGGTTCACCCGAGGAGTTCGCCTTCCCCCTCGGCGTGCCGGACGGTGCGCAGCTGACCATCACCGAGGTCGGCGGCGCCCAGGTCACCGGCGCAGACGGCTCGATGCTCGCCAGCATCCCGGCCCCCTGGGCCAGGGACGCGCACGACCGAGCGATCCCCACGCACTTCACCATCGTCGACGGCGCGCTCGTGCAGGTCGTCGAGCACGTGGCTGCCGGCGCCGCCTATCCGGTGCTCGCCGACCCGAGCATCTTTACCTGCGACCTGTTTCAGTCCACCTGCGTGAAGTTCACGAAAGCAGAGACCAGAGACCTGGCGTCCTTCGGCGTTCCGCTGTGGTTGGCGGCCGTGTCAGTCGCGAACCGTCTCTGCAGCAAGATCCCCGGGGGTGTGCTGTCGTGGGGTTGCACCGCCCTGCTCGCCCCCTACGGCGGCCTTCTGGTCAACAGCATGCGCGGCGCCGCCAGCGAGGGAAGATGCGTGGAGATGCACTTCTACCGGTACGGACCGGTGCCGCCCTGGTGGAAGACAGAGGGATGCTGAACAGCGATGCCGACTGGCGCCGGGTTGCGATCTCATCGGGATGCACGGCTGCGGCCCTCGCCCTCGGCGTCCTCCTTGGAGATCGCACGGACGGCGGCTGGGGCATGGCCCTGTCGACCTGGGTGTTCGTGACCCTCGCCGTCGTCGCCGGCGAGTGTCTCGTCCGGCCAGCGCGGACCAAGCGGCCACCGCCTGACTAGCTCGACATGCTGACGAGGGTGTCGTGGCGTTGGCCGTCGTTGTCCTCACCCCGGGCGGCGTTGAGCGATGGGGCGGCGCAGCGGCGAGGTGGGGGCAGGCTTCGCCGGGATCGCGCTCGTCGACGCGCTCGCCTGGCGCAAGAGCCGGCGGCGGCTCCACCCGGAGCCGCCGTCGCCCGGGTCTACCGGTTACCCGAGCCGGTAGACCCGGGACTCCCACGCAGCCAACGGATCGGCGGGCTGGGGCGACGAGCCAGGCACCGAGAGCACCAGCGGCTCGGCGGCAGTCCACGACGAGAGCTCGGACAGATCCGGTACGACGCCGGCGACCGACGACAGGTTGGCGACGACGAGCAGCCGGGTGCCGGCGTACTCGCGCTCGAAGCAGTACAGCTGCTCGTGGTCGGCCAGCAGCATCCGGAAGGTCCCGTGGGCGACGCAGGGCTCGTCGTGCCGCAGGGAGATCAGCCGCCGGTAGTGGGAGAACACCGAGTCGGGGTCGTCGACCTGGGCGGCGGCGTTGACCGACGCCGACAGCGGATGCAGGTCGAGCCACGGCGTGCCGGCCGAGAAGCCCGCCGCCGGAGAGGCGTCCCACGGCATGGGGACGCGAGCGTTGTCGCGGCCCTTGTACGACAGCGCCGCCAGCACCGACTCGGGAGACTCGCCCCGCGCGACCGCGGTCGCGTAGTGGTTGAGCGACTCGATGTCGCGCAGCTGGTCGAGCGAGGAGAACCCGACGTTGGGCAGGCCCAGCTCGTCGCCCTGGTAGACGTACGGCGTCCCGCGGTGCAGGTGGAGGACCGTGGCCAGCGCCTTGGCCGACTGCTCGCGGTGCTCGGGGTCGTCGGAGCCGAACCGGCTCACGCAGCGCGGCTGGTCGTGGTTGCCGAGGTAGAGGCTGTTCCACCCGACCTCGGCGAGGCCGTCCTGCCAGCGGCCCAGCGACTGCTTGAGCTGCAGCATCGTGAGCGGCTGCAGGTCCCACTTGCCGCGCGGTCCGGAGTCGATGTCGACGTGCTCGAACTGGAAGACCATGTCGAGCTCACCGCGTGCCGGGTCGGTGTAGAGCACTGCCTCCTCGATCGGGCAGCCCGGTGTCTCCCCGACGTTGAGCAGCCCGGGCGGGCGGCCCGCGAAGACCTCGCGGTGCATCTCCTGGAGGAACTCGTGGATCCGGGGCCCGTTGAGCACGAAGCCCGAGGTGTCGCCGTACCTGGTGGTGTCGATGACGCCGGCCCCCAGGGGGTGCCGCTCGCCGATGCGGCCGTCGGGCAGCGTCGGCCGGCCGAGCTCGTCGGGCTCGCCCACCACCTTGGAGAGCAGGTTGACCACGTCCATCCGGAAGCCGTCGACGCCGCGGTCGAGCCAGCGACGCATCATGGCGTAGACGGCCTGCCGCACCTCCGGGTTCTCCCAGTTGAGGTCGGGCTGCTCGGGGGCGAAGAGGTGCAGGTAGTACTCGCCGGTGGTCTCGTCGTACGTCCACGCAGGACCGGAGAACGCCGAGCCCCAGTTGGCGGGCTCGGCGCCGGGCGTGCCGGGCTCGTGGCCGGGGCGGGGCGAGCGCCACCAGTACCAGTCGCGCTTGGGGTTGTCGGTCGACGAGCGCGACTCGGCGAACCACGCGTGCGCCGAGCTGGTGTGGTTGACGACGAGGTCCATCACCAGCCTCATCCCGCGCGCGTGCAGCTCCGCGATCAGCTCGTCGAGCTGCTCCAGCGAGCCGAAGAGCGGGTCGACGTCCTCGTAGTCGGAGATGTCGTAGCCGTTGTCGGCCATCGGCGAGCGGTAGACCGGGCTCAGCCAGACGACGTCGACGCCGAGCAGCTCCAGGTGGTCGAGGTGGGCCAGGACGCCGCCGAGGTCGCCGACCCCGTCGCCGTCGCTGTCGGCGAAGCTGCGCGGGTAGACCTGGTAGACGACGGCCGACTTCCACCAGTCGCGGCGGCGGTCTCGGAGGGGTGCGGATCGAACGGTCGGGCTGCTGCTCAGCGAGGGACACGGACCAGGACTCGACCATGCACGACCTTCATCCGCAACTCCCGTCCCGAGCCGATCGAGTCGCCGTCGAGCTGGCGCGGGGTCTCCTGGCCCGACGCGGATCACGACCGATGCGCCGACCTTGCGGTCGACCAGCTCGTCGGTGTGCTTGACCTTGAGCAGCACCCGCCAGGCCAGCGGGATCCAGGAGAGGAAGTTGCGCGGGTGCAGGATGACGATGTCGAGCAGTCCGTCGTCGATGGCGGCGTCGGGGAGCAGGGGCATCCCTGCCTGGAGGAAGCCGACGTTGCCGACGACCACGGTGCGCGCGCGGTGCCGGGTGAACTCGCCGCCGTCGACGGAGAGCTCGATGCGCTGCGCCGGGAACATCAGCGACTTCACCCCGGAGATGACGTAGGCGAACCAGCCCACCTTCGCCTTGATGTCCTCGTTGACGCCCTCCATGATCGCGGCGTCGAAGCCCATGCCGGCCATCACCATGAAATGGGTGTCCTCGAAGCCGTCGCCCGACACCTCGACCATGTCGATGGCCCGGTCCTGGCCGTTGAGGGCGACGTCGATGGCCGAGCGCAGGTAGAGCGGCACGTCGAGGTTGCGCGCCAGCAGGTTGCCCGTGCCGGCGGGGACGATGCCGACCGGGATCCCGGTGCCGGCGAGCTCGGCACACACCTCGCGGACCGTGCCGTCGCCACCGCAGACGAGCACGAGGTCGGCGCCCTCGATCGACGCCGCCTCGGCCATGCCGGTGCCGGGGTCCTCGACGGTCGTGTAGTGCCAGCTCGGCGTACCCCAGCCCGACTCCTGGGCCATCGAGTCCACGAGCGAGCGGAACTGGTCGGCGTCCTCGACCTTGATCGGGTTGAGCACGACGGCCAGCTGGCGGGTGGACGGGACGACGATCGCCAGCGGCTCGACCTTCTCGGCGTGCCCGCGCGGCCACGGGTCGATCACCACCATGCACACCAGCACGACGGCGGCGCCGAGCAGCGAGCCGGCGATGACGTCGGTGGGGAAGTGCCGGCCCAGCAGCACCCGGTCGAAGCAGACCATCAGCCAGACCAGGACCAGCGCCACGATGATTCCGCGGCGCATGCTGGAGCGGCGTACGAAGATCCAGGTGAGCACGATGAGGACGCCGACGAAGGCCGCGACCGACGACGCGTGCCCCGAGGGGAAGGACCGCGTGGTGAGAGCGTCGAGGTCGACGGTCTGCCAGTCGGGCCGGCTGCGCCCGAGCCACACCTTGAACCCCGTGGTCAGCAGGGAGGTGGCGATCATCGACACGACCGCGAAGACCATCGCGCGCCGGTGTCGGCGGGCGAGCAGGACCACGGCCAGCAGCGGTCGTGACGACAGCCATCGACGACGCCGCCGAAGAGGATCTCGATCCAGCGCAGCACGTCGACCAGCACCGTGTGGTCGTCGGCCCAGTCCTCGCCGGCCTTGCCGAACCGGTCCAGCGAGTCCAGGGGCGAGCGGTCGCGGGTGACCAGCACCGCGAGGATGGTGAACCCGAGCGCGCACAGGGCAGCCCACAGCAGGGGCATGAGGCGCTTGCGTTCGGTCACGCGCAGGGATTATGCCGTCCGCCGGTCGCTCGCCGTTCATCCGCGAGGGTGGCTATCTGGGGTGCTGGGCGTCGGCGCCCGCAGATAGGTTGAGGAACATGATCGACCCACGAGTCCTGCGAGACGACCCCGACCGCGTACGCGCCGCCCAGGCCAAGCGGGGACTCTCCTCCGACGTCGTGGACCGGGCCCTGGCCGCCGACTCCGCCCGGCGCGCCGCCATCGGCGCGTTCGAGGCCAAGCGGGCCGAGCAGAAGCAGCTCGGCAAGCTGATCCCGCAGGCCCAGGGCGAGGAGAAGCAGGCCCTGCTCGCCCAGACCAAGACGCTGGCCGCCGAGGTGAAGGAGGCCGAGGCCGCCCAGGGCGCGGCCGAGCAGGAGTGGCACGAGGCCGTCATGTCGATCCCCAACCTGGCCGCCGACGAGGCGCCGGCCGGGGGCGAGGACGACTTCGTCGTGCTCGAGACGATCGGCACGCCGCGGGAGTTCGACTTCGAGCCCCGCGACCACATCGAGCTCGGCAGGCTGCTGGGTGCCATCGACCTCGAGCGTGGGGCCAAGGTGTCGGGCAGCCGCTTCTACTTCCTCACCGGGGTCGGCGCGCAGCTCGAGCTGGCGCTGATCAACCTGGCGATGGAGCAGGCCCGCAACGCCGGCTTCACCCAGGTGATCGCACCGTCGCTGGTCAAGCCGCGGGCGATGGACGGCACCGGCTTCCTCGGCCAGGCCGCCGACGACGTCTACCGCATCGAGGGCGAGGACCTCTACCTCGTCGGCACCTCGGAGGTGCCGATGGCGGCGTACCACTCCGACGAGATCCTCGACGGCGGCGCCCTGCCACTGCGGTACGCCGCGTTCAGCCCGTGCTTCCGCAAGGAGGCCGGCTCGCACGGCAAGGACACCAAGGGCATCATCCGCGTGCACTGGTTCGACAAGGTCGAGATGTTCGTCTACACGACGATCGAGGACTCCTTCGCCGAGCACCAGCGCCTGCTGGGGTGGGAGAAGGAGTTCCTCGACAAGCTCGAGCTCGCCTACCGCGTCATCGACGTGGCCGCCGGCGACCTCGGGCTCTCGGCGCAGCGCAAGTTCGACTGCGAGGCGTGGATCCCCACGCAGGGCAAGTACCGAGAGCTCACCTCGACCTCCAACTGCACCGACTTCCAGACCCGTCGGCTCGACACGCGGGGGAGGTTCGACGGCGAGACGAAGCCGATCGCGACCCTCAACGGCACGCTCTGCGCGATGACCCGCGCGATCGTCGCGATCCTCGAGACCCACCAGCAGGAGGACGGGTCGGTCGTCGTACCTCAGGCGCTGCGGCCGCACCTGGGCGGCACCGAGGTGCTGAAGCCACTTGCCTGACGACAGCTGGCGGCCGCGCCTGATCGCCCTCGACATCGACGGCACGCTGCTGAAGTGGATCGAGGGCGCCGGCCAGACCTACGAGGTGATCCCCGAGCCCGTGCACGACGCGGTGCGCCGCGCCTACGAGGCCGGGGCGCACATCGTGCTGGCCAGCGGCCGGTCGCCCCACGGCATGACCCGGATCGCCGACCTCTTCGACCTTCCGAGTCGCAGACGCCGACCGGCTCTGGGTCGTGGCGTCCAACGGCGCTGTGGTCTTCCGCTACGCGCCGGTGGAGATCGTCCACGAGGTCACCTTCGACGCGGCGCCGGCCGTCGAGGCCGTCCTGCGCCACCATCCCAAGGCGCGGGTGGCGATCGAGGAGCGGGGCCGTGGCTACCGGGTCAGCAAGCCGTTCCCGCACGGCGAGCTCAGCGGCGTCCAGTTCATCACCTCGGTGCACCAGATGGTCGCCCGTCCGGTCAGCCGCGTCATCATCCGCGACCCCGACGCGACAGCCGACGACTTCGTGGAGCTCGCCGGACGACTCGGCCTGCACGGCACCGACTACGTCGTCGGGTGGACCGCCTGGCTCGACCTCGCTCCCATGGGCGTCAGCAAGGCCTCCGGCCTCGAGCACGTGGCCGCGCAGCTCGGGGTCGACGCGACTGACGTCCTCGCCATCGGTGACGGGCGCAACGACATCGAGATGCTGGAGTGGGCCGGCCGCGGCGTCGCGATGGGGCAGGCGGTCCAGGAGGTGCTGGACGCTGCCGACGACGTCACGGCGACCGTCTACGACGACGGCGCCGCCCTGGAGATCGCCCGGTGGTTCCCGCCGATCCCGTCGCCCCAAGCGGCCGCCGAGCACGAGCGGCGCGCCCCGGAGGCGCTGTGACGGCGACGTACACCTTCACCGCGCCGCTGTGGCAGTGGCAGGCCAAGGAGGGCACCGCCGAGCCGGGCTCGTGGTGCTTCGTCACGGTGCCCCTCGACGACAGCCAGGACATCCGCGACGGGCTGGTGGCGCCGCCGCGCGGCTTCGGGTCGGTGCGGGTCTCGGTGGAGGCGGGCGGGTCGCGCTGGGAGACCAGCCTGTTCCCCGACGGCGCCTCGGGCTGCTACGTGCTGCCGATCAAGAAGGCGGTGCGGGCTGCCGAGCGCGTCGAGGAAGGCGACGACCTGACGGTGACGCTGACCGTGCGGGACGTCGGGTGAGCCTGCCCGCGAGCCCGCCCACGCCCCGGCTGGTCGCCACCGACCTCGACGGCACGCTCGTGCGCAGCGACGGCTCCGTCTCGGCGTACACCGCCGAGGTGCTGCGCGCGCTCGACGACCTCGACGTGCCGCTGGTGTTCGTGACCGGGCGGCCGCTGCGGTGGACCGAGGAGGTCTTCGAGCACGTCGGCGCCCACGGGCTGGCGGTCGTGTCGAACGGCGGCCTGGTCTGGGACGTCCACCGGCACCGGCCCTGGCGCGAGCGGGCCTTCGAGCGCGAGGCGGTGCTCGCCGTCGCGCGCGACCATCCGGGAGCGCGTTCCCGGGGCGTCGTTCGCGGTGGAGACCGTCGGCGGCATGGCGTTGGAGACGACGTACCTGGAGCGCTACCCCGTCCCTGACGGCAGCCTGCGCGGCACGCTGGAGGACATCATCGGGTCGGGGACGATCAAGCTGCTGGCCCGGCACGAGGAGCTCGAGCCGCAGGAGTTCTGGGACCTGGCGGCCGACGCGGTCGGCGACCTGGCCGTCATCACGTGGTCGTCGGACACCTCCCTGCTGGAGATCAGCGCGCCCGGGCGTGACCAAGGCGTCGACCCTGGCCGTGGTCGCCGACGAGCTGGGGGTCGGCGCGCGTCGAGGTCGTGGCGTTCGGTGACATGCCCAACGACCTGCCGATGCTCGAGTGGGCCGGCACGTCGTACGCCGTCGCCAACGCCCACCCGACCGTCATCGCGGCTGCCGACCACGTGGCGCCCCACCACGACGACGACGGCGTCGCCGTCACCCTCGCCCGGATCTTCGGGATCACCTCGGCCTCTGCGTAGGCTGATCGGCATGGTCGAGACGCTGGTGCGACGCCTCGGCGGCGCTCGCGACGCTCGGGCTGCTGCTCGTCGGGACGCTTCGTGTGGACGGCCGCCGCGCCCGCCCAGGCCGCGTGCACCTGCCAGGACCAGACGACGCAGGAGCACGCCGACGGCGCCGACGCGGTCTTCAGCGGCACGGTCCGCGAGACCCGCAAGCCCGAGCCCGACGGCAGCGGCCGGATCAAGGGCGTGGTCACCTACGTCGTCGACGTCGAGCAGGTCTGGAAGGAGGACGGCACCGTCGTCACCGACACGGTCAAGGTCACCTCGCCCCGCGCCGAGTCGGCGTGCGGGCTGGGCGACCTTCCGCCGGGCACGGAGTACGTCTTCTTCGCCAAGGCCCGCGACACCGGGTTCCGGGCCGCCGCCTGCGGCGGGTCGGGCGCGCTGAGCGACGAGCTCCAGACCGACGTGGTGGCGGTCCTGGGTGAGGGGCGCGCCGTCGTCGCCGAGCGCGAGACGCCCGTCGTCGAGCTCACCGCCGTCGACACGGCAGCGCCGCGCAGCGTCACCCGGGTGGCCGCCCCGGGCGCCGCCCTCGCGATCGTCGGCCTGCTCGGGCTGGTGCTGGTCAGGGTCGCCGGCTCGCGCCGCAGCTGACCGCCGAGCCGGCGCAACTTCGCCGCCGAGCGCTGGGCTCAGAGGTACATGCCGGACGAGCCGGGCTGGGCCGGGCCGTCGTCGGAGCGATCGGGTCGCTGCTGCTGGCCGGACATGGCGCCCGGGCCGGCGGGCAGCTGGCGGCGCATCTGCTCGAGCTGCGCGCGGGCGGCCATCTGCTGGGCGTAGATCGCCGTCTGGATCCCGTGGAAGAGACCTTCGAGCCAGCCGACGAGCTGGGCCTGCGCGATCCGCAGCTCGCCCTCCGACGGGCACGCCGTCCTCGGTGAAGGGCAGCGAGAGCCGCTCGAGCTCCTCGACGAGCTCGGGCGCGAGGCCGCTCTCGAGCTCCTTGATGGACGCCTGGTGGATCTCCTTCAGGCGGCTGCGGCTGGCCTCGTCGAGCGGAGCCGCCTTCACCTCCTCGAGCAGCTGTCGGATCATGCTGCCGATGCGCATCACCTTGGCCGGCTGCTCGACGAGGGTCGGTCAGGTTGGTGCCCTCGTCGTCCGCGTCGCCCGCACCACTCTCGGCCGCGGCCGCGGCGAGCGCGCTCGCGGGCATCCTCGCCACCGGCTGGCCGTCGGGACCGACGATGACCACGGTCGACTCGTCGTCGCGGCCCTCGCCCTGGATCTGCCCGGAACCCTGCTCAGACTGGTTCTGCGTCATGCCCCGACCCTACGGGGCGCCCCGAGGTCACAGCGTGAGCAGGATCTTCCCGGAGTGGTCGCCACTCTCCATGAGCGCGTGGGCCGCCGCCGCCTCCGCGAGGGGGTACGTCGCGTGCACCATCGGCCGCACCCGACCGTCGGCCACCAGCGGCCAGACGTGCTCGACGACCGCGGCGCAGATCGCGGCCTTCTCGGACGTCGGCCGCGGGCGCAGCAGCATCGCCGAGATGGTGCCGTTCTTGGCGAACAACCGCCCGAGGTCGAGCTCGCCCTTGGTCCCGCCCTGCATCCCGATCACGACGATCCGGCCGTTGCGCGCGAGGGCGTCGACGTTGCGCGCGAGGTACGCCGCGCCCATGTTGTCGAGGACCACGTCGACGCCGGCGCCGTCCGTCGCGGCGCGCGACCGCCTCGACGAAGTCCTCGTCGCGGTAGCTGATCGCGACGTCGGCGCCGAGCTCACGACACAGTGCGAGCTTGTCGGCAGACCCGGCCGTGGCGAGGACCCGCGAACCCAGGGCATGGGCGAGCTGGATCGCGAACGACCCGATGCCGCCTGCACCGCCGTGCACGAGGAGGGTCTCGCCGCGCTGGAGGCGGGCGGTCATGAAGACGTTCGCCCACACCGTCGCGGCGACCTCGGGCAGGGCGGCGGCGGTGACCAGGTCGACCCCGTCGGGGACGGGCATCAGCTGCCCGGCCGGCACGGCGACGAGCTCGGCGTACCCACCGGCGGTCAGCAGGGCGCACACCTCGTCGCCGACCGCCCAGCCGGTCACGCCGGAGCCGAGCGCCTCGACCGTGCCGCTGCACTCCATGCCGAGGAGCGGCTGACGCGCCGGGCGGCGGCGGGTAGCGGCCCTGCCGTTGCAGCAGGTCGGCGCGGTTGAGCCCCGCCGCCGCCACGCGCACCAGCACCTCACCCGGACCGGCGGCGACGTCCTCGACCTCCTCCACGGACAGCACGTCGGGGCCACCGGCCTCGGCGGCCACGACTGCTCGCATCGTCAGTCCTCGAAGCGGTCGGTGCTGTGGTCGACCCCGCTGTCGTCGGGGACCTCGTCGGTGATGTCGTCGGGGTCGGGCGCATCGGCCGGGCGGTCCCACTCGAGCGCGAGCGTCGTCGCCTTCGCGGCCAGCGCCTCGATGGCAGCGGGGTTCGCGCCCTGCAGACCGGCGGCGTAGCCGAGGAGGTACGTCGTGATGGGCGCCGCCCGTCGCTCGACGTTGTGGGCCGCGTCGCGGGCGAGATCCAGCACCAGCGCCTCGTCGACCTCGGCCTCGACGTCGAGGACGTCGCACAGCTCGTCGATCCAGTCGTGCAGGTTCACGAGGTTCACCGTCCTACGCGGGGCCGTGCGCTCGCAAGTCCCGCACGTCGGCCCAGGTGTCGACGTCGACGCCTCCCGGCCGACGACCGGCACCGGCGTCAGGGCGAGCCCGTCGAGAAGTCGGTGCAGCGGCAGCCCGTGCCGGTCGTCCGGAGGGTCCAGTCGCTCGGGCCGCAGCACCCCCGCGAGCTGGCGACGCCCGCCCTCGTCGACCAGGAAGGCGCCGTCCACGGCGTCGGACCCCTCGCCGCCCACCGCATCGAGGAGTCGGGCCACGGTGGCGGGTCCGACGTACGGCATGTCCACCGCGAGGACGACGACCAGCCCGGCGCCGGGCGCGAGCGCGCCGACCCCGGCGAGCAGCCCGGCCGCGGGCCCACCTCCGGGCGGGTCCTCGACGACGAACCGCACGGGCGCGGCACTCGCGTCGGGACCGCCGAGGTCCATGATCGGACCGACCACGACGACCTCGGCGGCGCCCGCCACGGCCGCCAGGGCGCGCTCCAGCAGCGTCCGACCGCCGACCTCGAGGGCGGCCTTGTCGGCGCCGCCCAGCCGCGCGCCAGTGCCGCCGGACAGCACGACGGCGGCGAAGCCCGAAGGTGAGGTCGCCGCCGCCATGCAGAGATCGTAGGTTGGGGACGTGACCGAGTCCCTCCGCCCCCTGCGCGTGGCCCTCGTCCAGCACGGCGCGAGCCTCGAGCCCGCCGACAACCGTGCGGCGGTCGCCGCGCTCACCCCCGACGACACCGACCTGGTCGTCTTCCCCGAGGCCTTCCAGCGCGACTTCGGCGAGCCGGGCTCCGACCTCTCGCCTTACGCCGAGACGGTCGACGGACCCTTCGCCGCAGCTGTCGCCAAGGCCGCGGCAGCGCACGGCACGACGGTCGTGGCCGGCATGTTCGAGGTGTCGGACGATCCCGCCCGGCCGTGGAACACCCTCGTAGTCCGTGGCGGTGTCGATGCGGCGTACCGCAAGGTCCACCTGTACGACTCCTTCGGCTACCGCGAGTCCGACACGGTGCGCGCGGGTCGAGCCCACCGCGGCGGTGGTCGAGATCGGTGGGTTCCAGGTCGGCCTGATGACCTGCTACGACCTGCGTTTCCCCGAGATGTCGCGACTCCTGGTCGACGCGGGCGCCGAGGTGCTCGTGGTGCCGGCGGCCTGGGTCGCCGGCGAGCGCAAGGCCGACCACTGGCGCACCCTGGCCCGAGCCCGCGCCATCGAGAACACCGCGTACGTCGTGGCTGTCGGGCAGCCGGCCGGCCGCTACACCGGGTTCTCGCTCGTGGTCGACCCGCTCGGTGACGTGCTCGCCGAGGCTGGTCCGGACGCCACCGTCCTGAGGGCGGAGCTCACCCGGGCGGGCCTCGAGCAGGCCCGTCGTACCAACCCCAGCCTGGTCAATCGACGGTTGTAGCCTTCCTCCCCGTGTCGCGCGCCAACCCCCCGGAGACGCAGCGCCGGTCCGCCCCTCGCGGCGGTCGGCGCGCGGCGACGAAACCGTCGAGGACGTCGGGGGTCGGCTCGTTCGTGCGAGGGCCGCTGTCCGTCACCGCGTGGCTCGTCGTCGTGGCCGCCGGTCTGACGGCGTTGGTCGCCTCTGCTCTCGACCTGGCGCACCGAGCAGGCCTCGACAGCGGGCGCGGTCACGGTCGGCGTCGCCTACGTCTGGGCGCTCGCTGTCCGGACCGGCGGCCGTCCCGTGGTCTTCAGCCTGCTCGCCCTGGCGATCGGGGCGGTGGTGCTGTTCTCCGACAGCGAGGCCGTGCGCTCGGGGGCTGCGGTGCTGACGGCGTCGACCAGCACCGTGCTCGCGGTGATGCTGACGACCCCCGCGGTGACCATCACCCGGGCGGTGCGCGAGGTGCTGATCGCGTTCGTCGTGGCCGCTGTCGGCGCGGTGGCCGCCATCGGGTTCCACCCGCTCCTGGCCTTGGGCCGCTTCGAGTACACGACCCTCGCCGTCTCCCTGCTCATGGTCGTGGTGCTCGTCTACCGCCTCGGCGCCGGCCTGCACGGGCTCGGCCGACGCGGCATCGCGGTGATCGTGGGCGGCGGAGCGGTGCTCACCCTGGGCCTGGCGTACGCCGAGCTGCTCCGGCTCTACGGCACCCCCGGGTTCGTCTCCTGGATCTTCGACGCCGCCGAGTGGAGCCAGGAGAACCTCGGCGGCGTCCCGAGGCCGATGCAGGCCCTGCTGGGCATCCCGATGCTCCTGTGGGGCGTCCACCTGCGCGCGCGGCGCCGGCAGGGCTGGTGGGCCTGCGCGTTCGGGGTGGCGGGGCTGGTTCCGATCGCGCACGTGCTGGCCGACCCGCGGCTCACGCTCTCCGAGGTGGTCCTGACCGAGGTCTACAGCCTGGTGGTCGGGCTGCTCGTCGGCGTCGTGCTGATCAGGGCCGACCTGCTGCTCGCCGGCTCTGCCGGCCGCCGCGCGGCGCGTGAGGAGGAGGCGAGCGCCGTACGCCCCGAGGCGGGTCGCACCCAGCCGCTGCTGTGAGGTCGCGGTGCGCGTTGTAACGTCGCCGCCATGGCGCAGCGCGGGCACGAGATCGTGGCGGAGATGGTGGCCAACGTGCTGACGGTGGCGGTCGGCCCCGGCGACCAGGTCGCCGTCGGTGACACCGTGTGCCTGCTCGAGTCGATGAAGATGGAGATCCCCGTGATCGCCGAGCTGCCCGGCGTCGTCACCGAGGTCAAGGTCGGCGTCGGGCGACGTGGTCCAGGAGGGCGACATCCTCCTGCGTCTGCTGTAGGCCCATCAGCGGGACCGAGCAGCAGAGGGGGCGGGATTCGAACCCGCGGCTGACATCTCTGCCAGCGACCGCTTTCAAGGCGGTTCCGATCGGCCACTCCGGCACCCCTCCGTGCCGGCACCCGCGGGCACCGGACACCGCCCGAGTGTAGGTGGGCCTCCGGGTCGGCGGGACCCGGGCTACTCCGAGCCGCCGAGCTCGTACTCGACCTCGTCGTAGGCGAGGTCATGCAGTCGCTGCAGGTGGTGGGCGACGTCGGTGACCAGGCGCTGGAGGTCGCGGCGCAGCTCGGCGACGTCGGGGTTCTGCAGCACCTGCGGCCCGAGGACCGAGACCCGGGCCAGCAGCGCATTTCGCTCACGCAGGACGGTGCCGCCGCGGGCGGCCAGCCAGCTGTCCTCGTGCCAGGTCGACTGGTGGACGAGCAGGTCGCGGATCCCCGCGAGGTGCTGGCGGACCCTCCAGCGCCAGGTCCCCGAGACGATGTCGGGCTCGGTCGAGCGCCGCTGCGATTCCAGCGCGGCGCTCAGGTCGTGGAGGGCTGATCGGCTGGTGATCATGGGGGTGGCCTCCCGCCGGCGTCGGGTGGGAATCAGAGTGTGGCCTCCCGAGGGCGCTCGGCACAAGACCGATCGGGGGCCGGTTGGCGCGAGATCCGGCTCGTTGTGTTCAATGCGGACGTGGCTTCCGACGGCTCGTCCGACTACCGGGTAGCACCCTCCCTGGCGGTGCGGCTGGTCGGGCTGACCCTCGCGACCTTCGGGGTCCTGGTCTTCCTCGCGACGCTCGTCGTGGCGGTGGCGGGGTACGGCGCCGCGCTCCTGCTGACGGTGGCGCTGGTGGGCGTCGTCAGTGCCGCCGGGCTCGCCTGGTGGCTCGGGACCCGCGCCAGGATCGTGCATCTCGACGAGGTCGGCTATCGGGTCAGATTCGTGCGAGGCGTGGGTGTCGCCGCGGCGCGCTGGGCTCGACGTCCAGACGGTGGAGCGGCACGCGATCGCCGGAAGCGACTGCATGGTGCTGCTCCTGCGCGACGGTCGGACCACCACGATTCCCCTCGAGGTCGTGGCCGGGGCGGACCGGGTCTTCGCCCAGGACGTCCACCGCAGGCTGGAGCTTCCACGCGGCGGCACCCGCTGACGGTGCCGCCTGTCTGATCGCCTGTCGATTCGCCCGTCTGATTCGCCCCGGTCCGATTCGCCCCGTCCGATTGCCTCCGATTCGGGGCCGCCGGGCGCCTAGTAACCTGTCCCCGCTCCTCGGAGCGACCAGGAGGCGTCGCCTAGCCCGGTTTATGGCGCCCGCCTGCTAAGCGGGTTGAGGGTCAAACCTCTCGCGGGTTCAAATCCCGCCGCCTCCGCCACACACCCCGCGACCCCCGTGCGTGACAGACGCCGGGGGTCGCGGTGCGCCAGCGAGCGTCCGACAGGGCTCGTCGTCGACGCTCTTTACCTGCCGCCTACGTGTCGCCGCACGTGCCCCATGCGACCCGCGACGGCCGCAACGTCGGCCACACTCCGGGTAAAGACCTCTTTACTGTGGGTCTTGACCTGCGGGTTCTCTACCCAGGACACTTCGTCCTTGGAGTTATCGGGCCTCTACGGGACCCCCCCACGCCACGCAAGCAGGCGCGCCAAAATTGCAAGAAAATGCAATGCAAGTTTCTGAGGAAACGTTTTGCAACAAGTGGGGTCGGATCGGCCTCAGACTAGTGATCGCGGCGGTCCTTCCAGCAAGGGATCACCGCTCAGGAAGGCTCACCAGCAAGGGCCTCCTTGACACATGAATAGTGGAGGGATTACCAGCAATGAACTTCGCACGGCGCGCATCTATCGCTCTGGTCACCAGCATCCTCGCCATCAGTGGCATCGCCCTCACGGCGGGTCCGGCCGAGGCACGAGACACCGGTTGGTCGAAAATCACGATCAAGTGACCACGAGGCAGACCCAAGACTTCTACGGACACAACTGAAGATCCCCTGAGACGGACGGGCCCGCATCCCCCCACCTTTTGCGGAGCCCGGTAGCCATCCCCCCGGCGCGTCTCAGTTGCCCGAGGGCAGAGACATCGTCTCTGCCCTCGTGGCGATTTCAGGGACGGTGGTGATCTCGGGCTGGGAACCGCGATCGTGCAGCCTGTTCGTGCGGGCGTCGGGGCTACCGGATGGCGGGCCACCGGAGGTCAGGCACCACGAGCGGCGGTGCCCTCGCCCTCCTCGCCCTCCTCGCCAGCCACCCCGAGACGACCCATGGTGTAGCCGAGCTGGAACCTCGTCTCGGCCTCGTACTCCGCCTTCAGGTCGGAGATGTAGCCGGCGTACGTGCGCGGGCTGACGCCGAGGCGCTTGGCGCTGGCCGGGTCGGCGTGCCCCTCGATGAGCATCCGGATGGTCATCGCCCGCTGCTCCTGCGCGACCTCGCGCATGAGCTTGTGCTCCCGGTTGATGTAGGGCCGGGCCCGCTCCCAGTGCCGCTCGAAGACGTCGATGAGGTACTCCACGATCATCGGCTCCCGGATGGCCAGCGCTCCCGCCGACCCGGGATGATCGCGACCCGGCGGTCGACGACGATCAGCCGGTTGAAGAACTCGTCCAACGTGCGCACCTCCGCCCCCCGGCGGGTCACGGCCAGGACGTACTTGTGCGTGGCGGCCGCCCGCCGGGCCGAGTGCTGGTAGAGCGTCCGCATCGCGAGTCCACGGTCGAGGGCGGCGATGTCGCGCTCCGCGGCGCTGACCAGGGCCGCTGCTGTGCGTGCGCCCTGCGGTTGGGCGGTGAGCAGCTCGCTCTCGGCGCCGGCGACGACCGAGGTGATGTAGCTGACGATGGTGTCGAGCCCACGCAGCTCTGTCAGCGGACCCCGGCTGGCAGCGGGAGAGCGCCGCCATGCCTGCGAGAGCGAGCCGAAGCTCTGCGCCCACTGCGCCGCCTCGCTGATCAGATCTGCGCCGCGCTGGCTCATCGGCGCCACCACGCGCGACTGCACCGAAGCAGGGTCGACCGGGCGGTAGCGCTTGGCGTCGGGGTCGTGCAGCAGGAGACCGAGCTCGACGAGCAGGTCGAACGCAGGTCGCAGGTCGCTGCTCTTGCGAAGCCGCGGGTCACTCGCGGAGAGGCCGTCGTTGTCGACGGCGTCCTCGTAGAGCTCCGTCGCGAGATCGGCGAAGAGAGCGCGGTTCTCCGGGGTGAAGTCGGTCATCCGCGACCTCCCTTCCTCTCGCCCAGGTCTCCTCTTTACTCTCTCAGACGACGACAGGTCTCACCCGGAGATTCGGGTGAGACCCGTCGTGGGTCGGCGGGTGTGGTGGCACCCGCCCAGGCTCGGTCGCCCGCTCGGTCGCCCGCTCAGTCGCCCAGGCGCGCGCGCAGGCCGTCGAGCTCGGTCCAGAGCACGGCGGGCAGGTCGTCGCCGAACTTCTCGAACCACTCCTGGATCTGGGGCAGCTCGGCGCGCCACTCGTCGGCGTCGACCGCCAGCGCCGCCGCGACCTGCTCGCGGGTCATGTCGAGGCCGTCGACGTCGAGGGCGTCGAGGGTCGGCACGTGGCCGATGGGCGTCTCGAGCGCGGCCGCCTGGCCCTCGATGCGCTCGACGACCCACTTCAGGACGCGGGAGTTCTCGCCGAAGCCGGGCCACAGGAAGTCGCCTTCCTCGTCGCGGCGGAACCAGTTGACGTAGAAGATCTTCGGCAGCTTGGCGGCGTCGTTGTCCTTGCCGACGGTGATCCAGTGGTTGAAGTAGTGGCCGGCGTTGTAGCCGATGAACGGCAGCATCGCCATCGGGTCGCGGCGTACGACGCCGACCTGGCCGACCGCCGCAGCAGTGGTCTCCGACGACAGCGTCGCGCCGAGGAAGGTGCCGTGGGTCCAGTCGCGGGCCTCGAAGACCAGCGGCACCGTCGTGCGCCGCCGGCCGCCGAAGAGGATCGCGTCGATCGGGACGCCGCGCGGATCGTCGTACTCCGCAGCGAGGATGTCGCACTGCTTGATCGGCGTGCAGTAGCGGCTGTTGGGGTGGCTGGAGAGCTCGTCGCTCTCCGGTGTCCAGGGCTCGCCCTTCCAGGAGGTGGCGTGGGCGGGGGTGTTCTCCAGGCCCTCCCACCAGATGTCGCCGTCCTCGGTGAGGGCGACATTGGTGAAGACGGAGTTGCCCTTGTCGATGGTGTCCATCGCGTTGGGGTTGGTCTTCTGGTTGGTGCCGGGCGCGACGCCGAAGAAGCCGTACTCGGGGTTGACCGCCCACAGGCGGCCGTCGTCACCGACACGCATCCAGGCGATGTCGTCACCGAGCGTCTCGACCTTCCAGCCCGGGATGGTGGGCCGCAGCATCGCGAGGTTGGTCTTGCCGCAGGCCGACGGGAACGCCGCGGCGATGTACTTGACCACGCCCTGCGGGCTGGTGAGCTTGAGGATCAGCATGTGCTCGGCCAGCCAGCCCTCGTCGCGGGCCATCACGCTGGCGATGCGCAGGGCATAGCACTTCTTGCCGAGCAGCGCGTTGCCGCCGTAGCCGGACCCGAACGACCAGATCATCCGCTCCTCGGGGAACTGCACGATGTACTTGGTCTCGTTGCACGGCCACGCGACGTCGGCCTGGCCCGGCTCGAGCGGCATGCCGACCGAGTGGAGGGCCGGGACCCACTGGACGTCTGCTCCGGCGGCGTCGAGCTCCTCCAGGCGACGCAGCACGTGAGTGCCGGTGCGGGCCATGACGAGCATCGAGACCACGACGTACGCCGAGTCGGTGAGCTCGACCCCGAACATGGGCTTCTCGGCCTCGAGGTGACCCATCACGAAGGGGACGACGTACATCGTCCGGCCCTGCATGCACCCGTCGTAGAGACCCCGCATCAGGGTCTTCATCTCCTGCGGGTCCATCCAGTTGTTGGTGGGGCCGCAGTCCTTCTCGTCGACGGAGCAGATGTAGGTGCGGTCCTCCACGCGTGCGACGTCGATGGGGTCGGACGCGGCGTAGAACGAGTTGGGCTTGACCGCGGGGTTGAGCCGGGTGAACGTGCCGGTCGCGACCAGCGCCTCGGTCAGCTCGGTCCACTCCTGCGGCGAGCCCGTCACCCAGTGGATCCGGTCGGGCTTGGTGAGCGCGGCGGTCTCCGCGACGAAGCGGGCGACGCCCTCGTGGCTGGTGGCCGGGCCCTCGGTCCGGGGGGCCGGGTCCGTCCTGGCGAGCGACTCTCGGGGATGGGTGTCAGCAGTCATGTGGGTGGTGTCCCTCTCGCGACGGGGCGGTATCAGCTCGGCGTCGTTCTCGGCGACTTCGTCTGAGCCGGCGAGCGGCGACAGTGAGGCTCCGCCCGGATCAGATTGCGCGAGGCTACCCGTCCCTAGGGCGTCCACATATTGGATCGATCCAGCGGCGGTGACCCCGGTCACGAGAGCGCTCACATGTCCGGATCCGCACTCCCCGGCGCGCTCGCACCTCCCCGCAGCAGTGATTTCGTGGTGTCCGAAGCGGTCGGCTATCCTCGACCAGTCCTGCGGCGGGTCACCGCGAGCAGGGTGGGCGCCTGTAGCTCAACGGATAGAGCATCTGACTACGGATCAGAAGGTTTGGGGTTCGAATCCCTACAGGCGCGCAGATCGAGACCGCAGGCAGCACCCCCGCTGACCTGCGGTTTTGCATTTCCGGAGCCGTCGCCGGGCGCTGCGGCGCACGCGGTTGCACCCGACCTGCTGAAGCGGACCGCTCCACGCGTCCCGCAGAGCTCCCAACGGCCAGCCGCTCGCAGCCGGATTGGCCGAGTTCGACACCGCCCGGGGCAGGGGACCCGTCTCCCTCTCCTGGAGCACTGCGTACTGCTCTCGGCTCCGTCGCTCTGACCCCACCGCCCCTGAGCGGACCGCCTCGTCATGCCAGCCGCGCGGCCGATCGCCTCCCACGTGGTGTCCGACGCTCTGGCGATCGCGACGGCCGCATCAAGGCGCTCTCTGGCATCGAGAGGGGACGTGAGTCCCTTCTTAGCGACAACCTGAGCCCACAATCATCGGAACATGACTCCCATGGGGTCATGGCTGCGACCACCTCAGTTCTCACCGACGACATCAACGGGCCGAGCTGATGGAGTCCCGACGGCCGACACAGCCACACGGTTCTGAGGGAGGCACCGATGTCACTGGCATCGCGACCACTGCAACTGGCCATCTCTATGGTCGGGTTCGCCGTCCTGCTGCTCGGCCTCCTCGAGGCCGTGGTCATCTTGAACGCGGGCCTCTTCGACCGCTTCGAGGGACTCTCGCTCACCCTGGTCGGTCTCGTCTACGCCGCGATGGGGTGGTTCGCCTGGCACCGACGGCCCGGCAACAACTTCGGCGTCCTCCTCATCGTGACGGCGCTCATGTTCTACGGCGCGAACGCCCTGAACACCGGGATCCCGGTGCTCGTCGCGGTCGGTTTCATCTTCGCGACCGCGCCGATCGCGGGCGTCGTCCACCTCCTGCTCGCGTTCCCGTCGGGTCGGCTGCGAGGGCCTTCGCTGGCGATCGTCGTGGTGGGGTACTTCGCCGCCCTGGTCCTCCAGACCAGGGCGTACCTCTTTGTGCGGTTCCCCGAGCCCTTCGACGTCCTCTTGGTCGAGGAGAACGAGTTCCTGGCGACGTGGGGCTACCGCGTGCAGTCGACGGCCGGCCTGGCGATCTTCGCCGCGACTGGGGTCTTGATGTTCTTCCGTCTGCGGGCGCTGGACGGGGTCCGCCGGCGGGTGATGGGCCCGCTGTTCGGCTACGGCCTGGTCACGGTCCTCGTGCAGCCGTTCGCCATGCATGTGCTGCCCTGGATCGGGGTGTCGGCCTGGGGGTCTACATGGTGCAGCTGTTCTCGCTGGCGCTGCTGCCGGTGGCGTTCGTGGCGTGCATGCTGCTGGGCGGGTTCGGCCGCACCACCGAGGTCCAGGAACTGGGGGTGTGGCTGGGGTCCGGGACGCCGTCGCGCACCGGCCTCGGCCAGGCGCTGGTCGCGACGCTCGGCGATCCGGCCCTGGAGCTGTGGTTCTGGGTCCGGGGTGGCTACGTCGACGCGGAGGGCCGGCCGGTCGCCGGGGCGCGCGAGGGCGGCGACTGGGGTCTGGTCGAGGTCGACCTGGCCGGTGCGCACATCGGGGCGATCTCCTACGACGCAACGTTGCTGACCGACCGGAAGCCGGTGGAATCCGCTGGCCGGGTGATCGCGCTGGCGCTGGACCGCGAGCGGTTGACCGCGGAGCTGCTGGCGGCACGGGCCTCCCTGCGCTCGACGCTGTCGCGGGTGGTGGAGAGCGGGGACCAGGAGCGTCGGCGGATCGCGCGCGACCTGCACGACGGGCTGCAGTCGCGGCTGGTGATGCTCGGCATGGGTGCCTACCAGATCAGCCGCGACCCGACGCTGAGCGTCCCGGCCGCGGGCGCGGTCGACTCGTTGCGGGTGGAGCTGGAGGCGTCGGTGGAGGAGCTGCGCCGTACGGTCGCCGGGGTGATGAACGCGACGCTGCTCGAGCGCGGGCTCTACGCCGCGATGGAGGACTTCGTCGCGACGCTGCCGCTGCGCACCACGCTGACCCTTCCCAGGCGGCGCGACCACCTGCCCGCGGCGGTCGAGAGCGCGGCGTACTACGTGGTGACCGAGGCGGTGACCAACGTGCTCAAGCACGCGCACGCGCAGACGGTCGCGGTCGACCTGGACCGCGCCGGCGACCGCCTGACCATCGCCGTCCGCGACGACGGAGTCGGAGGCGTGTCGTCGTCGCAGACGCGCAACGGAGGCCTGGCAGGTCTCGCCGATCGCATCGGTGCCCTGGGCGGTCGCTTCGAGGTCGAGAGCAGGCCAGATGGAGGAACCAAGCTGCTGGCGGAGATGCCGTGCGCGTAGGCAAAGCCCGAGCACGAGGTGCAGATGCACTCGACTCGGTTTGTCGCCAGCCGCCAGAGCCTACGAATCGGCGCGCGGAGCACCAGCGGCAGGTCGCGGGTTCGGGTCGCCCTGCCGATCGGACTCTGCCGACGTCAGGTGCCCGCTGTAGGGGCTCAAGCGGCGAGGAAGAGTCGGACGCGACTCCTGGGATGGCGAGGACTTCCGATCGTCAGCCGTCTGGGCCCTCGGCGGATTCGTCGGCGACGGGCTCCCCGTCACCGACCAGGCTGCCCCCGGCTGGGCCGTCGCCGCCGACCGGCTGCTGACCGGTGTCGCCGACCGGCTGCTGACCGGTGTCGCCTCCCGAGCCAGACGGGAACGAGTAATCCGCCGCGTCGTCGCCTACCGCCGAGAAGTGGGTCGTCTTGACGCCACATCTCTCCCCCGGTCCCGTTGCACGACACCCTCGGCGACGCCGCACTCACCTGAGTAGCTCGCTTGCCTAGTAGGCACTGTCATTGTCCAACCTGGTGATGGGTGATCGCTTACCGATGGCCGAGTGGGGCCGGTGGTGGTTGTACTGGTGGATCTATGCTGGCAGAGCGGCTAGGCGGGCTGACTCGGAGTTGTAGAACTTCTTGAATGCGCAGCGCTAGGCCAGGGTGCGATGGAACAGTTCGATCTTCGCGTTGGTTTGCGGCCGATACGGCTGGTCTTCTTCGGCGTGATGCCCTAGCTCGGTGCAGGTCTCGCGCCACAGATGTGACTTGTAGCAGCTGCCGTTGTCGGAATAGGACACGCTGGACGGTGACGCCGCGGTCGGCGAACCAGGCGACTGCGTTGCGCAGCACCTGGATCGCGGTCTCCTGGGTCTCGTCGTCGTGGGCTTCGACGTAGGCGACTCGGGAGTGGTCGTCGATGACGGTGTGCAGGTAGCAGGTGCCGATCACGAGGATGGCGTCACTTGTTGCGAGGTGTGCCGGTGCGCTCAACGGTGGCTGACTTGTTCGCGTTAGCCCTGGTGGCGACCGACGTAGCGCCAGCCGCCGCGGTCGGGGACCTTGCCGAGCTTCTTGACGTCGACGTGGATCAGATCGCCGGGACGATCATGCTCGTAACGGCGGATCGGTTCACCGGTAGCTCGGTCGATGTGGTTGAGACGGTTGAGCGGGCACCTGACCAAGACCGCATGCACGGTCGAGGACGGCATACCGAGCCGATCGCCGATCTCGACCGGACACAGCCGCTGCTTACAGCGCAGGTGCACGATCGCGCAACCCGGCTGTGGTCGGTCCTGAGCGGCCGGAGGATCGCCCGCGAGTCCCCTCGGTAGCGGATAGAGCCCACTAAAATCTTCGCGTGCAAGCCACGACTCATAGCGTTCAAAGCGGCCCGCGTCGGCGCTGCGACGCGGAGACGAAGCCGGGCGGGCCGTAGCGTCATGGGTAGCGAGTGGACGGAGGGTCCTGGAATGTGTGTAGGGAGAGGTAGGGTCGGGGGAGGTCGCACCGCCGTCGTCGGCGGTATGACTACGCGGAGGGCGTCGTTGGTGGGGTCCCACTGCCAGAAAACCAGTCGTAGATGCGCCCGTGTGGGCGGTTGTCGGCGTCAGAAGTCCGCGCTGGTTGGTCCAGAGCGACTAGCGGATACCCGCCCGTCCCGTCGGCGCGGCTCGTGCCGCTTGGTGTTTTCGCGGCCAGCAACGACTCCTGTTGACATGGTGGCCAAGTCGGTGCTGCAACGCGGTGCTGCAACAAGCGGGTCCCCGCGTCCTGGACTGCCGCTCGACGCAGCGGCCAGGCCTTGGCGATGACGGATACGGGAGGAAACCCGTCGAGGACGGCTGGCGTGAGCGAGGCCGAGGAAACGTCAGCCAGTGACGAACCGCGGCGGCGATACAGCTGATAGGCAGTACGCCAGCGGGACGGCCGAGCTGGCCTCCGCCACCGCCCAGATCGTGTTGCCGAACCGGAGGTTCCCCACCGCCAACTTGAAGTCGCTCTTCGGCCCCGACGAGGTGGTCGCAGAGCCAAGCTGGGTCACGACGCCCGCGCCGTCTCGCATCCACACGGTCACCCGGGCGTCGGCACACGGCGCGGTCGACTTGGAGCCCACAGTCACCTGGTCAGCCGAGGATACGGTGCCGAATACCTTGCCGCTCTTGTAGCTCACGTCGACGCTGCGGCCGAAGGTCGGGCAGCCGGCAAGAACGCCGGTTGCCGAGCCGCGGACGTCGGGGCAGAGGTCGGCGGGATCGGCGACCCCGTCGCCGTCGCGGTCGGCCAGCGGGATCTGCAGCACGGCCGACTCCGCCGCGGCGCAGAACGCCACGTTGGGGTCGAGGAAGGCCCGGGCCACGATCTGGTAGCGCTTTCCTGCCTGCGGGCCCGGGACGGTGATCGCGTAGGCCCCGGTCGCGTCTGTCAGGGCGGTGCCGATCAGCGCCCGGTCGGTGTTGTTGACCTCGAAGAGCCCGACGGTCGTGGGCTGGCAGGTCCCCGGGGCGGTGTTCGGACCCGGGGTAACGCTGACCTGACCCGTGATGACGGGGCCGGCGGAGGTGGCGGTCACGGTCCGCTGCAGGGTGGGGCAGCCCGGGTAGGCACCATTTTCGGGGCCTGCCACGTCGGGGCAGAGGTCGGCGGGATCGGCGACCCCGTCGCCGTCGCGGTCGGCCAGCGGGATCTGCAGCACGGCCGACTCCGCCGCGGCGCAGAACGCCACGTTGGGGTCGAGGAAGGCCCGGGCCACGATCTGGTAGCGCTTTCCTGCCTGCGGGCCCGGGACGGTGATCGCGTAGGCCCCGGTCGCGTCCGTCAGGGCGGTGCCGATCAGCGCCCGGTCGGTGTTGTTGACCTCGAAGAGCCCGACGGTCGTGGGCTGGCAGGTCCCCGGGGCGGTGTTCGGACCCGGGAAACGCTGACCTGACCCGTGATGACGGGGCCGGCGGAGGTGGCGGTCACGGTCCGCTGCAGGGTGGGGCAGCCCGGGTAGGCACCATTTCCGGGGCCTGCCACGTCGGGGCAGAGGTCGGCGGGATCGGCGACCCCGTCGCCGTCGCGGTCGGCCAGCGGGATCTGCAGCACGGCCGACTCCGCCGCGGCGCAGAACGCCACGTCCCGGTTGAGGAAGGCCTGGGCGGCGACCTGGTAGCTCTTCCCTTCCTGGAAGCCCGGGACCTCGATCGTGAAGCGCCCGGTCTGGTCGGTCTGAGCTCGGAGGATCAGCTCCCTGGTCGTGTCGTTCCTGACGTCGAAGACCTCGACGATCGTGGGCTGGCAGGTTCCCGGGGCGGTGTTCGGGCCCGGGACGACGCTGACCTGACCCGTGATGCCGACGTTTGTAGATGTCATGGTCACCGTGCGCTGCAGCGTGGGACACCCCGGCCGGGCACCGTCAACGGGTCCCGGTACGTCAGGACAGGCGTCGTCGGGATCGGCGACCCCGTCGCCGTCGCTGTCGACCACCAGTGTCTCCACGCCCGTTGACGCCGCGGTCTCGACCTGGTCGCCGGCGGCGGACGACGCGGATGCCGTGCCGATCGACACCACGGCCAAGGTGCTGGCGACGACGGCGGCGAGCAGAAACCCGCGGATGAGGCTCTTCATGTCTACTCCATGAACGAATCGAACGGATCGACCTGGTGGTCGGTGATGGCCACATTGCGTCCAGGAGGGAGCTGTGGTCTGATGCCGCCCGAGCTGCAGCTCGACGTTAGAACGGCGGCCACCGCGACACACGGGATCCAAGTCGCCTCTTCTCGAAGCATCGTCGGCAGCGACGGCAGCAATTGGCCGAAGGACGAGCGGCGCTTCAAGATCAATCAACCGCCACCGCGCCCGCTACTTGGCACCGGGCGAGCTGAGGATGTTCGAGCCTGGTAGGCACCACCTCACGTCAAGCCCCGACGCGGCAACATCGGGGAATCACTGGACGTGTGGCTCAGCCATCCAGGAGGCCAGACGGCACTGGCAACAAGTCGACGGTTGCCCGCGGTTCGCCGTGGAGCGGCACGTGGTTAGGCCCGACCCGGACGTTGATTTCTCCTGGGCTGCTCAGCAGGGGACTAGCTGAGTGCCGCGGAGGTCCGCCCGGGCCGAGCCCGTCTCGGGTGAGAGGTCAACGCGTCGACCCCCAGCCCGGCCAAGGCTTCCACCAGGGCGGCCGCGCCTCTGTCGCGTGCGCGACGCACGAACTGCCTGAAATGCCGCACTCGGCGCCGCCCGATCGGCACAAGGTCGCCGGCGGCCGCGAGCGGGTCAGGCCCGGTGTGACCGCGCTGCGCGACGGAAGCTGACGCGGGGGAGTACGCCGTCGGGGCCGCGCTCGGCGGGCACGAGGGCCCCGGGCCGGAGCTCGTGCCACCAGGCAGGTGCGGTGACCTGCGCGTGCACCATCAGGTGGCGGCGCCCGTGGTCGCGGCGGAGCTCGCGGCGAAGCGTCTCGTCGTACTCCCCGGCGTCCAGCCGCGCCAGGAACTCTGCCTCCTGACCGGCGCCCACGACGGCATAGAGGGCGCGGTCGTGGTCGAAGACGCCCCACACCGCGTGCTGCCAGGTGAGCCAGACCGACTCGGCCACCAGGCCGCCGGCCAGCGTCCGCGGCGCGGTGCGGCTGGGCTGGTCGTCCGCGGCGTACGTCGGGTGGTCGACCGAGCACTGTCCGGCCGGACGGCGGGACTCCGACCGCAGCGGAGCGCCCGCGACCAGCGCGTCGACGGGACGTGGGATCCAGGCCGAGGGAGAGACAGGCCGGCCGGGCCCATGCCCACGTGCTCGCCAGCAGCACGCCTGCGTCGGGGTGGCCGTCGAGACGTGCCGCTCGTCCCTCGCTCAGCACCCGAGCCAGGCAGCCCTCCGGTGGCAGGAACCAGCCGAACTTCTCCCGCGACGCCACGAGGTCGGGCTCCGGCCACCTCGGTGGGCTGCGGTCGGCGCACAGCGCGGCCACGGCGGCCGCGACGAAGGTGAGGGACGCGATCAGGTCGTCGCCCTCGGCGTACTCGCCCCCGACCTCGAGCCGACCACGTCGTGCCCTCACGAAGAGCCCGGCGCTCGACGCGGGCTCGCCGATCATGGCGGCCGCGACGCCGAGGCGGCGCGCGAAGACGTGGGCGACCTCGGCCACGACGGCGTCGGGGACCGAGACGTTGACGTGCGTCGAGAAGCCGGTCAGGCAGTCGACCGACGGCGCCACGGCGACCGCCAGCCGGCTCCGCTCGGTGGCCAGCAGCCGGTCCAGGGCCGCGGGCGCTCCGCGCTCCAGCGCCAGGGGCGGGGAGGCGATCTCGGCCTCGCGTCCGTCGGCGGTCAGGGCGACCTGGGAGGGGAGTCGACGGGCCCTCGGGTCGCCGGGGTCCAGGCAGCGCAGGTGTCCGGCGACGGCCGGCAGCAGGGTCCGGAAGTCCACCTGCTCGGCACCGGACCAGAGGCGGTACTCGTGCTCGACCCCCGCCCGGCGTACGTCGCGCACGTCGGCCAGCGGGATCGGGAGTCCGAGCTTCTTGGTGAGCACCACCGCAAGGGTGAGCACACCCACCCCTGGCGGCGCCGGTCGCGAGCGTGCGTATCCCCTACTCCGGGGAAATGCGCAGCGGACGTCCGACGGCTCCGACGGCCCGACCTAGCGTCCGGGCAGCAGGTGCCATCCCCCCAGACCGGAATCGCAACCGAAGGGACAGGGCGATGGGGGAGAAGGGGAACATCACGTCGGAGGAGCTCGTCGCGACGGCGGGCGGCGTAGGGGCCGTCGTGGCCGGCGCGGGGACGCAGGTCACCGCGGTGTTCGAGGAGGCCGGCGGCAAGCTGGCCGACACGGTCATCGACAAGGGTACGGACGCGGGAATCGCGACCGCGACCGACAAGTGGAAGCAGCATCGAGCACCCGGCGAGTCCGACCCGCCCGCCTCGAGCTGAACGGTCATGCCGTGGGAGGAGACGCGCGGGACGTCCCGCGTGGTGGTCGACGGTGCCCGGCGTGTGGCGCACGCCGACGATGCCAAGGCTCGCTCGGACGAGGCGTCGCGGCTGCCGGGCAGGGCCGGCCCGAAACGCGCGCTGGTGCTGGCCGGTGCCGGTCTGCTCGTCGTGGTGGGGGCCATCACGGCCGTCGCGATGCTGGGCAGTGATGCCGAGCCGCCTGCCGCGGCGCGGGCCGCCGCCGCCGAGCCGTCGCCGTCGGCCTCGGCCGAGCCGGAGGAGCTGACACCCGCCCAGGCACTCGAGCAGTCGCAGCCCCTGGGTGAGTGGCGGCTCAACTCGTTCGGGCGCGAGATGATCCAGCGCAGTGGCGCCACCGAGCCCTTCAAGGACGTCGGCGACCCGGTGACCTGGACGATCCCCGCAGGGACCTGCACCGACTCCGGCTGCGCCGGCACCATCGCCAGCAGCAGCGGTCGCGAGATCCCGTTCGTCTGGAACGGCAAGCGGTTCGATGCCGACCTCGGGGGTGAGCCCGACCGGCGCCCCAAGGAGGCGTGCGTCGACGACATCACCCGGGCGCCGCTGCCGATCGAGGAATCGGCGGTGATCATCACCTACACCCCGAAGTTCCGGACCTTCTCCGGATCCGACCGCCGGATGACGATGACGGAGACCGTGCGGGTCGGCTACGAGTGGTTCGGCACGTGCGACGCCGGACCGACCGACCCGGTCGCCTACACCTACGAGTGGGTGCTCAAGGCCCTGGGTTGATCCCTGGGTTGATCCCTGGATTGATCCCGGCGTTGGTCCCGGCGTTGGTCCCGGGGCTGGCTCCGGCCACCGACCTCAGCTCGGCGACGGCCAGGTCGAGAACGCCGTGCGGCCCGAGGCGCTCGGCCTCCGCGCGCAGAGCCGGGAGCTCGGTCTCGTCGACGAGCCCCTCCAGCGGGGTGAAGATGCGGCTGCTGGAGCGGGCGATCCGCTGGTCGACCACGGCGGCCGCGGGCTCGGCGTCGGCGGTCACGAGGAGCAGGGCCGCGGCGCGGGGCCGCTCGGCCGCGGCGAGCAGTGCCGCCGCGTTGCGGACGGTCGTCCACAGCTGCGTGTTCTGTCCCGTACGCCGCCACATGACGATGAGCCCCGCCAGGCCCTCGGCCGCGCCGACGAGGTCGCCGGTGCGCAACCGCGCCGAGGCCAGCGCCACCCCGGCGACACCCTCGACGAACGTGGCTCCGGTGCGCCGACCCAGCTCGATCGCCTCGACGTAGCAGGCGATGGCCTCCTCGGGGGCGCTGGCGGCACGCAGCTCGCCGTCGACGTACGCCGCGAAGGCGCGGTGGGAGGCGGCGCTGGTGGTGCGGCTGCGCGCCTGCGCCAGGAGGACCGTCGCGCGTTCGTGGTCGCCGCCGTACCCCGCGGCCAACGCGGCTGAGGCGAGCCACGCGCCGGTGTCCCACCGCCGGCCCTCCTCCGAACGCGCCCACAGCTCGCTGGCGCGGGCGAAGTCACCGCGGAAGTGCGCCACCGAGGCAGCGGCCGAGTAGGCCCGGCAGACGGAGATCGGGTCGGCGTCCGGACCGGCCAGGGCGAGGGCCTCCTGCGACCACCGGTCGGCGAGGTCGAGGTCGCCCCGCAGCCGAGCCGCCTCGGCCGCGGCACCGAGCACGCGTGGTCGATCCGGGTGGGCCGCCAACCGTGAGTCCTCGGCCAGCTCGTAGGCCCAGGACCACAGCTCGCGCAGGTCGCGCCAGGTTGCGGCCTCCTCGAGCTCGAGGGTCAGGTCGATCCGCACGTCCTGCCGGCCCCGCGCCTCGGCGACGTCCCGGGCCGCGCGCAGGTTGTCGAGCTCGGCGCGCAGCCTCCGGTCGGCGGCCGGCTCGTCGGGGCCCATCATCTCGGCCGCGATCTCGCGCGCCAGCTGCAGGCTGCGGTCCAGGAAGCGCTCCTCGGCGGCGTCGCGCTCGCCCTCGGCGACCAGCTCGTCGAGCAGGTAGGCCCGCACGGTGAACAGCAGCCGGTAGCGCCCCGCCGCGGCGTCGGTCGACAGCAGCGAGGAGTCCACCAGCGGGTGCAGCAGGTCGAGCGGGTCGCGATCGGGCGCCACGATGGCGGCGAGGTGCTCCACTCCCGCGAGGTCGACACCGCCGGGGAAGGGCGCGAGGGTGCGGAGCAGGCGGCGCTCGGCGTCGCCGAGCAGACGGTACGACGAGGCGATCGTCGCGCGGAGCGACCGCTGCCGGTCGTCCTCGCGGCCGGGCGCGCCGGACACCAGGTCCAGGGCCCGGTCGAGGCGCTCGCGGACGGCCCGGACCGGCATGACCGAGACCTGCCGGGCCGCGAGCTCGATGCCGAGCGGCAGGCCGTCCAGGCGCCGGAGGACCTCCACCAGGTCGGCGGCGTCGGTGTCGTCGAGCTCGACGTCGGCGCGCCGCCGGCGAGCGTGCTCGAGGAACGCCCGCACAGCGGGCTGCCGGCGTAGCGCGTCCAGGTCGGCGGCGTCGCGGGGGACGGGCAGCGGCTGGAGGCGCACGACGTACTCGCCCGGGACGTGGAGCGTCACCCGCGACGTGGCGAGCACGCGCACGGCATCGGCCCGGCGGCGTACGGCCTCGACCAGGTCGCGACAGGCGTCGGCCACGTGCTCGCAGTTGTCGAGGACCAGCAACAGCCGACGCCCGGCCAATGCGTCGGCGATGTCGTCGGGCGTGAGGTTGCCGCGGACCCGCAGCCCGAGCGTCGAGGCGACGGCCTGCCCGACGCGATCGGGCCGGTCGACCGCGGCGAGGTCGACGACGACGGTGTCGACACCGGCACCGCTGCCGTCACGCGTCGGGGGGTACGCCGCCGGGTCGGCCGCGACGTCGAGGGCGAGCCGGGTCTTGCCGACCCCGCCGGGACCGGTGAGCGTCACCATCGCGTTGGTGCGCACCAGGCGCAGCACCTCCTCCCGGTCGTGGTCGCGCCCGACGAGCGGGGTGTCCGGCCGGGTCACCGACCGGGTCGTCGACCAGGCAGGGTCGGCGGGCTCGGTGGCCGCGAGGTCTCCGGACGCCACCTGCTGCTCGAGGTCGGCCAGTGCCGGGCTCGGGTCCAGCCCGGTCTCCTCGGCGAGACGGCGGCGGAAGGTCTGGGCCGCCGTCATCGCCTCGGCGGTCCGGCCGTCGAGCGCCAGGGCGCGCACGAGCAGCAGGGCCGTCCGCTCGCGCAGGGGCACGGCGGCGGCCGCACCGACCGCGTCGCCGACGACCGTCCGGTCGCCCACCTCGAGGCGGGCGGCGAGGAGGTCGTCGACCAGCCGGAGCCTGAGCTCGTCGAGCCCGACGGCCTCGGCGGCGAGGTCGGCGACGGAGCGGAACTCCGCGAGCGCGGGCCCGCGCCAGAGGTCGAGGGCGTCGCGCGCCAGCCGCCTCGCCTCGGCGGGCGCGGACTCCGCGACCGCCCGGGCCAGCCTTCGTGCCCGGGTGACGTCGAGCTCGTCGGGATCGAGCGTCGAGCCGGTAGCCCCCGCCGTCCCGGCGCAGGCGGTCACCATGGCGGCCGAGGTGGGCGCGCACGCGCGACACGTGGTTGTACAGCGCCTGCTGGGCGTTGCCGGGCGGTCCGCCTTCCTCGTCCGGCCAGAGGCTGTCGACCAGCCGGTCCGTGCTCACCGTGCGCCCGGCGTCGAGGGCCAGCACGGCCAGCAGGACGCGACGGCGCTCGCCGGGCACCTCGACCGCCGTGCCGTCGACGTTCAGCACGAGGGGGCCCAGGACGCCGACGTGCAGCGCGGGACTCGTCGCCTCGATGGTCATGGGACCCCGAGCGTGCCCGAGCCCGGTCCACGGTGTCACCTGTCCGCACCTCCTTCTGGGCCGCCGCCACCCTCGAGCGTGCCGCTGTCACCGGACTGTCATGAGCAGCGCGGCGCGGGGATCCGCGCGACAGGGGCGTGCGAGCGACCGGCCACACGGTTGTCCTCGTCGGCGCCGGCTGGCCCCGACCCACACGAAAGGAACGACCCATGACCACGCTCATCCAGCAGCCCGCGCTCGACCTCGACGGGGCTGTCGCCTTCTCCGGCAAGGTCGCCGGCGACCGTGCGCTCGCCTACAACGCGGTCCTCGTCTACCTCGGCGAGCGGCTCGGCCTCTGGCGCACGCTCGCCTCCGTCGAGTCCGTGACCTCCGCCGACCTCGCGGAGCGCTCGGGCATCTCCGAGCGCTACGCGCGGGAGTGGCTCTCGGCCCAGGCGGCCGCGGGCTACGTGACGTACGACGCCTCGACCAGCAGCTTCGCGCTGCCGGCCGAGCACGCGATGGTGCTCGCCGACGAGACGACCGCGCTGTCGGGCATCGCCGGCTACGAGATCATCGCCGCGGTCTGGGCGGGCGTCGACAAGCTCGCCTCGGCGTACGCCACCGGGGAGGGCTTCGGCTGGCACGAGCACGACCCGCGGCTGTTCACCGGCGTCGACCGCTTCTACAAGGTCTTCTACCAGCAGTCGCTGCTGACCGAGTGGCTGCCGTCGGTCGACGGGCTCGTGGAGCGGCTCGAGTCGGGCATCCGCGTCGTCGACGTCGGCTGCGGTCTGGGCTCGGCCACGATCCTGATGGCGCAGGCCTTCCCGCGGTCGAGCTTCGTCGGCGTCGACTACCACGAGGAGTCGATCCGGCGGGCGACCCTGGCGGCCGAGGCTGCCGGCGTGGCCGGCCGGGTGACCTTCGAGGTGGGTGACGCCGAGTCGTACGCCGGCGCGCACGACCTGATCTGCTACTTCGACTCGCTGCACGACCTCGGCGACCCGGTCGGCGCGCTGCGGCACGCCCGCGGTCACCTGGCCGAGGGCGGCTCGATCTTCGCGGTCGAGCCGTTCGCCGAGGACACCCTCGAGGCCAACCTCGACAACCCGGTGGCGCTGACCTTCTACGTCGGCAGCTCGCTGCTCTGCGTCCCGCACAGCGTCTCGGAGGACGGGCTCGCCCTCGGGGCCCAGGCGGGCCCGGCCCGGCTGGCCGAGGTGTTCCGCGAGGCAGGGTTCTCCCAGGTCGGGGTCGCCACGTCGACGATGGCCAACCTCGTGCTCGACGCGCGGGTCTGACGTCGGCGGGACCCGTCGGTTTCCCCGCTCGGGCGGGGAAACCGACAGGGGTTCTGCCACGCTGGACCCGTGACCGAGGACGGGGGCGAGCAGCCCCACAAGATCGGGCGCGTCGACCGCGCCCAGCGTCGGTGGTCGGTGCTCGGTCTTCCGATCGCGGTGGTCTACAAGTACTTCGACGACCAGGCGACGTACCTCGCGGTCATCGTCACCTACTACTCGCTCTTCGCGATCTTCCCGTTGCTGCTGCTGGGCACGCAGATCCTCGGCTTCGTGCTCGCCGGTGACCCGGACCTCCAGCAGCAGGTGCTCGACTCGGCACTGTCGCAGCTGCCGATCATCGGCGACCAGTTCCGCACCCCCGACGGGTTGACCGGGTCGACCTCGGCTGTCGTGATCGGGTCGCTCGCCGCGCTGTACGGCGCCATCGGGCTGGGCAGCGCCGTGCAGAACGCCCTCAACATCGCGTGGGGCGTTCCCCGCAACAGCCGCCCCAACCCGTTCCTGCTCCGGCTGCGGAGCCTGGTCGTCGTGAGTCTCGGCGGCCTCGCGATCCTCGGTCTCACCACGCTGTCGGTGCTGGCCAGCAACACCAGCGTGATCGGCCTCTTCGAGGCCTCGACCCTGCGGTGGGGAGCTCGCCTCCTGAGCATCCTCGCCACGGGCCTGGTGCTGACCTTCCTGATGCGCCTGGGGACCGTCCGGCCGCACCCCACCCGCATGGCGGTGCCTGGCGCGTTCCTCATCGCCATCGGGTGGCACGTGCTCCAGGTCGGCGGCGCGGTGTACGTCGGGCGCGTGCTGGCCGAGGCGTCGTCGCTCAACGCGACGTTCGGTCTGGTGCTGGGTCTGATGGCCCTGCTCTTCCTGGCCTCGGTGATCGGCATGCTCGGGATCGAGCTCAACGTCGTCCTCGAGCGCCGCCTCTGGCCTCGCGCCCTGCTCACGCCCTTCACCGACGCCGTCTCGCTCACCGAGGCCGACCGGCGCGCGTACACGACGTACGCCCAGGCCCAGCGGCACAAGGGCTTCGAGACCGTGAACGTCGAGTTCGACCGCGGCCCCGACGGAGGGGTCTCGACCGAGCCCGACCACGGCTGGGCCTGTCAGCATGGCCCGCATGACGACCAGCACGTACGACGTGGCGACCGTGCGCCGGGAGTTCCCGGCCCTGACCCAGGGACCGTCGCAGGGACTGGCCCGCTTCGACGGACCCGGCGGGTCGCTCACGCCGGCGTCGGTCGCCGACGCGGTCGGCAACGCCATGAAGGCGGGCCTGTGCCAACGAGGCTCGCTGCACGCTCCCGACCGGGAGGCCGACGAGATCACGCTGGGCGCCCGGGCGGCGATGGCGAGCTTCGTCGGGCTGGCGGACCCGCGCGGCATCGCGTTCGGGCGGTCGATGACCGCGATCACGATGGACGTCGCCCGGCTGCTGTCCCGCGACTGGGGTCCGGGCGACGAGGTGGTGGTGACGCGGCTCGACCACGACGGCGACGTCCGGCCCTGGGTCATCGCAGCCGAGCGAGCCGGTGCGACCGTGCGGTGGCTCGGCTTCGACACCGACTCCTGCGAGCTCGACGACATCGGCCCCCTCCTCTCCGACCGCACCCGCGTCGTCGCCGTCACCGGCGCCTCCAACCTGCTCGGCACCCGTCCGGACGTGCCGGCGGTGGCGCAGGCAGCCCACGACGCCGGCGCGCTCGTCTACCTCGACGCGGTCCACCTGGCACCGCACGCGCGGCTCGACCTGGGCTCGCTCGGCGCGGACTTCCTGGTGTGCTCGCCCTACAAGTTCTTCGGACCGCACCTGGGGGTGCTCGCCGCTGACCCCGAACGGCTCGACGGCCTGGCGCCCGACAAGCTGCTGCCGGCCACCGACGTGGTGCCCGAGCGCTTCGAGCTGGGCACGCTGCCCTACGAGCTGCTGGCCGGCGTGCGCGCGGCGGTCGACTTCGCGGAAGGGCTCGGCATGGACGCCGTCGAGGCCCACGAGCGCGCGCTCCTGGCCCGGCTCCTCGACGGGCTGGCGCCTCTCGAGCGGCTCACCGTGCACGGCAGCCCTGCCCGGCGTACGCCGACCCTGCTGCTCACCGCGGAGGGCCTCGCGCCGGACGAGCTCAGCCAGCGGCTCGCGTCGTCCGGCGTGGTGGCCCCCGCCGGCAACTTCTACGCCCTCGAGGCCTCGCGCCACCTCGGCCTCGGCGACGAGGGCGGCGTGCGCGTCGGGCTGTCGGCGTACACCAGCGACGACGACGTCGACCGGCTGCTCGTTGCGTTGGGTGACGCGCTCAGTCGGTGAGGGCGTCGACGTCCGGGCCGAGCTCTTCGAAGAGCGTGAGCTGCAGCCCGGCGGGCGCCGAGAGCCGGGCGTTGAGGGAGCTCCACGGCGTGCGCGTGGGCGGCGCGATGACCTCGGCCCCGGCGTCCGCGAGCCGGCTCGTCATGGCCGCCGCGTCGGCGACCTCGAAGGCCACCCGCAGGTGCGGACTGACGCGCCGACCCACCTCGACCCCGTCGATGAGGTCGACCTGGGCGGGGTTGGAGATCTCCAGCGTCGCCCTCCCGGCCTCGAGGATCACGACGTGCGCACCGCCCGTCGCTCTCGAGGTCGAGCTCGACGTCGAGCCCGAGAGCGTCGCGGTAGAACGCCACCGCCTCGTCGAAGTCCGCCGCCTCCACCACCAGCCGCAGCTGCCGCACCTGCTCGCTCATCCGCCGAGCGTAGGCGACGGCGGGCATGGACATCGCGCAGATGCGGGAGCAGCATCGGGGCCATGCGCCCGCCCGTACGTCGCCTCGTCACCGTTGCCGTCGCCGTCCTCGTCGCCTGCCCGGTGATGACCGCGCCCGCGTCGGCCGCGCCGCGGCACGAGCCGCCCGGCAAGCCGGTGACGGTGATGTCGCGCAACCTCTACCTCGGGGCGAACATCCAACGCCCGGTCGACGCGGCCCTGGCTGCCGCGGCTGCCGGCGGCACGCCCGAGCAGGTCGTCGCGGCGCTCGCGACCGCCACCCACGTGACCCGCGAGATCGTCGACGAGACCGACTTCACGGTCCGGGTCGGCCTGCTCGCGGACGAGATCGTGGCCACGCGGCCCGATCTGGTCGGGCTCCAGGAGGTGGCACTGTGGCGGTCCGGGACCCTGGACCTGGACAACGTCGGCGTGACCGATGCGACCACCGTCGACTACGACTTCCTGGAGATGCTGCTCGACGCCCTGGCCGAGCGCGGCGCCTCCTACGACGCCGTGAGCATCGGTGACCGGGCCGACGTCGAGGCGCCGTCGTTCGGGATCAACCCGTCTACCGGCGCGCTGGTCGAGCCCCGCGACGTCCGGCTCACCATGCGCGACGTGATCCTCGCGCGCGCCGACAACGGCCTGCGCGTGACCGGCGAGGGCGACCGCGTCTTCGCCCACAATCTCGTCGTGACGCTGCTCGGCCGGCAGCTGGAGTTCGACCGCGGCTTCCAGTGGGTCGACGTGCGGCTCGGCTCCGAGCGGTTCCGCTTCGTCAACAGCCACTTCGAGGCGTTCAGCTCCGACCTCGCGCTCGCCCAGGCGGCCGAGGTGGTGCAGGCGATGCCGACCGATCGCACGGTGGTGTTCGTCTGCGACTGCAACAGCGACCCGCTCGACGAGAGCGTCAAGCCCCTGGACACCCAGCAGCACAAGGCGGCGTACGACCTGATCACCGGCGCCGGCAGGCTTCACCGACGAGTGGCTGGCGTGGGCGCCGGCCGAGGAGGGCTGGACCTCCGGCCTCTCCGAGCGCGTCAAGGACACCAGCGCCGCCGGGTTCGACCACCGCATCGACATGGTCTTCGGCCGGACGGCGTCGGGTGACGGGCTCCGCGTCGACCGTGGCCAGGTGACCGGCAACGAGCTGTCCGACCGCGACGCGGCCACCGGCCTGTGGCCCTCCGACCACGCCGGGGTCGTGCTGCGGCTGCGCGGCTCGCGGCGGGCTCGTGACGGTCGCCGGACAGACGGGGGCGCCCGACGGCCCACCCACCACTCGGACGCGCGTACGCCGCCACGGACGGAGTTCCCTAGGCTGGGCCCCCTCTTCCCCGGATCGGCAGGAGTGGCTGGTGTTCTCGAAGGTGCTGGTGGCCAACCGTGGCGAGATCGCCATCCGGGCCTTCCGGGCGGCCTTCGAGCTGGGCGCCCGCACGGTGGCGGTGTTCCCCTTCGAGGACCGCTGGTCCGAGCACCGGCTGAAGGCCGACGAGGCCTACGAGATCGGCGAGCGCGGGCATCCGGTGCGGGCCTACCTCGACGCCGACGCGATCGTCGAGGTCGCGATCCGGGCCGGCGCCGACGCGATCTACCCGGGCTACGGCTTCCTCAGCGAGAACCCCCGGCTGGCCGAGGCCTGCGCCGACGCCGGCATCACCTTCATCGGCCCGGGCGCCGACGTCCTGACCCTCACCGGCAACAAGGCGCGCGCCATCGCGGCGGCGAAGGCGGCCGGCGTTCCGACGCTGGCCAGCGTCGACCCGTCGACGGACGCCGACACGCTGCTGGCCGCCGCGGAGGCGATGACGTACCCACTGTTCGTCAAGGCCGTCGCCGGCGGCGGCGGCCGCGGCATGCGCAAGGTCGACGAGCCGGCGCCTGCTGCGCGAGGCGGTCGAGACCTGCATGCGCGAGGCCGAGGCCGCCTTCGGCGACCCGACGGTCTTCATCGAGCAGGCCGTCGTCGACCCGCGGCACATCGAGGTCCAGATCCTGGCCGACAAGGCCGGCACCGTCCTCCACCTCTACGAGCGGGACTGCTCGGTGCAGCGGCGGCACCAGAAGGTCGTCGAGATCGCGCCCGCGCCCAACCTCGACCCCGCGCTGCGCGACCGCATCTGCGCCGACGCCGTCGCGGTTCGCGACCGAGATCGGCTACCAGAACGCCGGCACCGTCGAGTTCCTCCTCGACCGCGACGGCAGCTACGTCTTCATCGAGATGAACCCCCGCATCCAGGTCGAGCACACGGTGACCGAGGAGGTCACCGACGTCGACCTCGTGCAGTCGCAGATGCGGATCGCCTCGGGCGAGACCCTCGACGACCTCGGGCTCCGCCAGGACGGCATCGTGCTGCGCGGCGCGGCGCTGCAGTGCCGCATCACGACCGAGGACCCCGCCAACGGCTTCCGCCCCGACACCGGCCGCATCACGACGTACCGCTCGCCCGGCGGCGCGGGCGTGCGCCTCGACGGCGGCACGACCTACACCGGCGCCGAGGTCAGCGCCCACTTCGACTCGATGCTGGCCAAGCTGACCTGTCGCGGCCGGACCTTCCCCATCGCGGTGGCGCGGGCCCGGCGCGCGGTGGCGGAGTTCCGGATCCGCGGCGTCTCCACCAACATCGCGTTCCTCGCCGGCCGTGCTGGAGGACCCCGACTTCGCCGCCGGCAACGTCACCACGTCGTTCATCGAGACCCACCCGCACCTGCTGACCGCCCGGTCGTCGGGCGACCGCGGCACCAAGCTGCTCAGCTATCTCGCCGACGTCACCGTCAACCAACCGCACGGCGCCGCGCCGGTGAGCATCGACCCCGTCACCAAGCTGCCCCCGCTGGACCTGCGCGTGCCACGCACCGGACGGCTCTCGCCAGCAGCTGCTCGAGCTCGGGCCGATCGCGTTCGCCCGGGCCCTGCGCGAGCAGCAGACCGTCGCCGTCACCGACACCACGTTCCGCGACGCGCACCAGTCGCTGCTCGCCACCCGGGTCCGCACGCGCGACCTCGTCGCCGTCGCCGGCCACGTCGCCCGCACCACGCCGCAGCTGTGGTCGCTCGAGGCGTGGGGCGGCGCGACGTACGACGTCGCCCTCCGCTTCCTGTCCGAGGACCCGTGGGAGCGGCTGGCCGCGCTGCGGCAGGCGGTGCCGAACATCTGCCTGCAGATGCTGCTGCGCGGGCGCAACACCGTCGGCTACACGCCCTATCCCACCGCGGTCACCGACGCCTTCGTCGCCGAGGCGGCCGCGACCGGCATCGACGTCTTCCGCATCTTCGACGCCCTCAACGACGTCGAGCAGATGCGTCCTGCCATCGACGCGGTCCGCGCGACCGGCACGAGGCGTCGCCGAGGTCGCGCTCTGCTACACCGGCGACCTGTCCGATCCTGGCGAGGACCTCTACACGCTCGACTACTACCTCGGTCTCGCCGAGCGCATCGTCGCACGCCGGCGCCGACGTGCTGGCCATCAAGGACATGGCAGGCCTGCTCCGCGCGCCGGCCGCGCGCCGCCTGGTCACCGCGCTGCGCGAGAACTTCGACCTGCCCGTCCACCTGCACACCCACGACACCCCCGGCGGCCAGCTCGCCACGCTGCTCGCGGCGATCGACGCCGGGGTCGACGCCGTCGACGCGGCGACCGCCTCCATGGCGGGCACGACGTCGCCAGCCGGCGCTCTCCGCGCTGGTCGCCGCCACCGACCACTCGGACCGCGAGACCGGGCTCGACCTCGACGCCGTCTGCGCGCTGGAGCCCTACTGGGAGGCCACCCGACGGGTCTACGCGCCGTTCGAGTCGGGGCTCGCGTCGCCGACCGGCCGCGTCTACACCCACGAGATCCCCGGCGGGCAGCTCTCCAACCTCCGCCAGCAGGCCATCGCTCTCGGACTCGGCGAGAAGTTCGAGCAGATCGAGGACATGTACGCCGCCGCCAACGACATCCTCGGCAACGTCGTGAAGGTGACACCGTCGTCGAAGGTGGTCGGCGACCTCGCCCTGCACCTCGTGGCCGTCGGCGCCGACCCGGTCGAGTTCGCCGACAACCCCGGCAAGTTCGACATCCCCGACTCCGTCATCGGCTTCCTCAACGGCGAGCTCGGCGACCCTCCCGGCGGCTGGCCGGAGCCGTTCCGCACCAAGGCGCTGGAGGGCCGTTCCTGGAAGCGATCTGCGGAGACGCTGACCGACGAGCAGACCGACGGGCTGCGCACCGCGAGGCGACCGACGCTCAACCAGCTGCTCTTCCCCGGCCCCACCAGGGACTTCCTCGAGTCGCGCGAGACCTACGGCGACGTATCGGTCCTCGCCACCCTCGACTACCTCTACGGGCTGCGGCGCGGCGCCGAGCACACCGTCCGCCTCGGTGAGGGCATCACGATGCTGATCGGGCTCGAGGCCGTCAGCGAGCCCGACGAACGCGGCTTCCGGACCGTGATGTGCACCCTCAACGGGCAGATGCGACCGCTCAGCATCCGCGACCGCAGCATCTCCTCCGCGGTCGCCGCCGCCGAGAAGGCGGACGCGGGTGATCCCGGTCAGGTCGCGGCGCCCTTCCAGGGGACCGTGACGGTCATCGTCGAGAGGGTCAGCAGGTGGCCGCCGGTGAGACCGTCGCCACGATCGAGGCGATGAAGATGGAGGCCTCGATCACGACGCCTGTCGCCGGCGTCGTGGAGCGGGTCGCGCTCACCGCGGTCCAGCCGGTCGACGGCGGTGACCTCGTGGTCGTCGTCCGCTGAGCACCGGAGGTTTCGAGACAGGACTTCGTCCTTCCTCAACCACCGGTGGGGCGCGGTGTGGTGCGGTGTGGCGCGGGGTTTCGAGACAGGACTTCGTCCTTCCTCAACCACCGGTGGTCCGGCTTCCTCGACCACCGGTGTGGTGCGGAGGGTTCGAGGCAGGACTTCGTCCTTCCTCAACCACCGGCTGGTTGAGGAGGGCCGCCAGGCCCGTCTCGAAGCCAAGGCACCCCGACGTCGGCGGCCTCTCCTACAGTGAGCCGCGATGGCACTCCACCTGCACCGCGCGCCGCGCACCGACGTGCTCGCCGACGCGTTGGGGGCACTGCTGGCGACGCCGCCGGAGGACCCGTTCGCCCAGGAGCTCGTGCTGGTGCCGGCCAAGGGCATCGAGCGGTGGCTGAGCCAGCGGCTCTCCCACGTGCTCGGGGCGGGCCCTCGGGTGACGGGGTGTGCGCGGGCGTCGAGTTCCGCAACCCGCGGTCGCTCGTGGCCGAGCTGACGGGCACCACCGACGACGACCCGTGGGCGCCCGACGCCCTCGCGTGGCCGTTGCTGGAGACCCTCGACGCGAGCCTCGACGAGCCGTGGGCCCGCAGCCTCGCCCTCCACCTCGGGCATGCCGACGAGGGCGCCGAGGCCGAGCTGCGGCGCGGGCGGCGCTATGCGGTCGCCCGCCGGCTGGCCGGCCTCTTCGCGTCGTACGCCGCGCAGCGGCCGCAGCGTGCTGGCCGACTGGCTCGCGGGCGGCTCGAGCGACGGTGTCGGGGGCGACCTCGATCCCGACCTGGCCTGGCAGCCGCCGCTCTGGCGGGCGCTCGTCGCGAGCGTCGGCGCCCCGCCGCCGCACGAGCGGCACGCGGCGGCGCTGGCCCGGCTACGTGGGGGGCCGGTCGACCTGCCGCCCAGGCTCTCGCTCTTCGGCCACACGCGACTGAGCGCGACCGACCTCGACCTGCTGGCGGCGCTCGCGACACACCACGACCTCCACCTGTGGCTGCCGCACCCCAGCGAGACGCAGTGGCGGGCGGCCGGCGACCTGGCCGGGCCTGTGCCGCGACGCGACGACGTCGGGCACCGGCGCGTCGGCCACCCGCTGCTCGCGACGCTGGGCCGCGATCTGCGCGAGCTCCAGCGCGGGCTCGCGACGCTCGACACCCTCGATCATCACCACGCGGGGGCCGTCGCCTGCCGACACGCTGCTCGGCTGGCTCCAGGCCGACCTGCGCGCCGACGCGGTCCGGCCGGCGGGTCGCGCGCTGGCGATCGAGGACCGGTCGGTCCAGGTGCACAGCTGTCACGGCTCGGCCCGCCAGGTCGACGTGCTGCGCGAGGTGCTGCTCGGCCTGCTCCAGGACGATCCGACCCTCGAGCCGCGCGACATCCTCGTCATGTGCCCCGACATCGAGACCTACGCGCCGCTGATCACGGCGGGCTTCGGCCTCGGTGAGGTCGTGGCCGGCGGTCATCCGGCCCACCGGCTGCGGGTGCGGCTCGCCGACCGGTCGCTCACCCAGACCAACCCGCTCCTCGGCGTCGCCGCTGCGCTGCTCGACCTGGCCGGCGGTCGCGCTCCCGCCAGCCAGGTGCTCGACCTGGCGCAGGCCGCGCCGGTACGGCGGCGCTTCGGCTTCACCGACGACGATCTCGACGCGGTCACCGACTGGGTCCGCGAGGCGGGGGTGCGCTGGGGATTCGACCGTGAGCACCGTGCGCCCTACGGGCTCGAGCAGATCGTCCACAACACCTGGCAGTTCGGCATCGACCGCGTCCTCACCGGGGTCGCTGTCTCCGACGACGCTCGCGCCTGGCTCGGCACGACGCTGCCCCTCGACGACGTCGGCAGCAACCGGGTCGAGCTCGCCGGGCGGCTGGCGGAGTACGTCGCCCGCCTCGACGCCGCCTGTGACCGGCTCACCGGCACCCACAGCCTGCGCACCTGGGTCGAGGCGCTGGGCGACGGCATCGCCGCACTGACGGCCGTCGACCGCGACGACCGCTGGCAGGTCGGCCAGGTGCAGCGCGAGCTCGCCGACGTGCTGGCCGACGCGGACGACCGGGCCGACCTGCCGATGCGGCTGCCCGACGTGCGGGCGCTCCTGGCCGGCCACCTGGCGGGCCGACCGACGCGCGCCAACTTCCGCACCGGCACGCTCACCGTCTGCACGATGGTCCCGATGCGCTCGGTGCCCCACCGGGTCGTGTGCCTGGTCGGCCTCGACGACGGGGTGTTCCCGCGCCTCGGCCTCGCCGACGGCGACGACGTGCTCGCCCGTGAGCCGGTCACCGGCGAGCGCGACATCCGCTCCGAGGACCGCCAGCTGCTGCTCGACGCCGTCGGCGCGGCCACCGAGACGCTGGTCATCACCTACACCGGCGCCAACGAGCACTCCGGCCAGTCGCGGCCGCCGGCCGTCCCGCTGGGCGAGCTGCTCGACGCCCTCGACCTGACCACGCCCGAGCCGGTGCGGTCGCGCGTCGTCGTACGCCACCCGCTGCAGCCGTTCGACGTCCGCAACGTCACGCCGGGCGGCCTGGGGGTGCCGACGCCGTTCACCTTCGACCCGACCCTGCTGGCCGCGGCCGAGACCGCTGCCCGCCCACGACCTCGTCGTCCGCTGTTCCTCGCCGAGCCGCTCGCGGCCGCCCAGGAGCCGGGCGACGTGTCGCTGGACGAGCTGGTCGCCTTCTTCCGCGACCCGGTCAAGGGCTTCTTCCGTGCCCTCGACGTCACGCTGCCCTGGGAGGTCGACGGAGTCTCCGACGCGATGCCCGTCGAGATCGACCAGCTCGAGTCGTGGGGGGTCGGCGACCGGATGCTGGCCGACATGCTGCGGATGGTCCATCCCGACCAGGCGCTCGGGCTCGAGTGGCGGCGCGGGGCGCTGCCGCCCGGACAGCTCGGCTGGCGCAAGGCCGGCCAGGTCCGCGACCAGGCGATGGCGCTGGCGGTCGCCGCCCTCACGCACCGCCAGGTCGACGCCGGCGACGTACGACGTCGACGTCGCCCTCGGGGGCGGCCGACGTCTCACCGGCACCATCGGCCCGGTCTACGGCGACCGGCTGGTCACCGTGGGCTTCTCCCGCCTCGACGGGAAGCACCTGATCGAGGCGTGGCTGCGGCTGCTGGCCCTGGCGGCCGGGCGGCCCGACCACAACTGGACCGCGCTCGTCATCGGCCGGCCTCCGCGCGGCACCACCGCGGCGCAGCGGCTGATCGGCCCGGCCGACGAGGCGCCCGACCTGCTCCTGCGCGACCTGGTCGCGGTCTTCGACGCGGGTGCCGCGAGCCGTTGCCGTTGCCGCTCAAGACCTCCTTCGCCTGGGCCTCGGCGCGCCAGGTGGGCGACGACCCGGTGCCGGCGGCGGAGAAGCGTTGGCGCAGCAGCCGCTTCCCCGGCGACGACGCCCAGCCGGCGCACGTGCGGGTGTGGGGCGAGCACGCTCCCCTCTCGACCCTGCTCGGTCCGCCCCGGCCCGACGAGGAGGTCGAGGGCGAGTCGACGCGGCTCGGTGCCTGGTCGGCGCGGGTCTGGCTGCCGTTGCTCCGCTGCGAGCGGGGGCCGATGTGAGCACCGGCGCCATGTCCTCCTTCGACCTGCTCGGCGACCTGCCGCACGGCCCGAGCACGACGGTGCTCGAGGCCAGCGCCGGCACCGGGAAGACCTACGCACTCGCCGGCCTGGTCACCAGGTTCGTGGCCGAGGGAGCGGCCCGCCTCGACGAGATGCTGCTCATCACCTTCGGCAGGGCCGCGAGCCAGGAGCTGCGCCAGCGGGTTCGCGACCAGCTGGTGGCCGCCGCCCGGGCACTCGACGACGCCTCGACCGCCGGCGACGACGACCTGCTGTCAGTACCTTGCCACCGGCTCCGAGCGCCGAGCTCGCCGATCGTCGCCACCGGGTGCGCGACGCCCTGGCCGGGTTCGACGCCGCCACGATCGCGACGACACACCAGTTCTGCCGGCTGGTGCTCGCCTCGCTCGGCGTCGCCGGTGACTCCGACGCCGGCGTCACCCTGGTCGAGAGCCTCGACGAGCTGGTCGGCGAGGTCGTCGACGACCTCTACCTGCGTCGCTTCGGCCATGCCAAGGACGCGCCGGTGCTCACCCGCGAGGCCGCCCTGGTGCTGGCCCGCGAGGTCGTCGGCAACCCGCACACGACCCTGACGCCCGAGCAGCCCGAGCCCGGCACGGTCGCCGAGGTCCGCGTCGGCTTCGCCCGCGAGGTGCTCGGCGAGCTCGAGCGCCGCAAGCGTCGGCTCGGCATCCTCGGCTACGACGACCTGCTGACCCGCCTCGCCGCGGCCCTCGCGACGCCCGACGCGCCGGCGCGCGAGCGGATGCGCCGGCGGTGGCGGATCGTGATGGTCGACGAGTTCCAGGACACCGACCCCGTCCAGTGGCAGGTGCTCGACGAGGCGTTCGTCGGACACGCGACCGTCGTCCTGATCGGCGACCCGAAGCAGGCGATCTACGCCTTCCGTGGCGGCGACATCGCGACGTACCTCAAGGCCCGCGGAGTCGCCACCAGCCGGCAGACCCTCGACACCAACCGGCGCAGCGACAAGCCACTCGTCGACCGCCTCCAGGTGGTGATGCGCGGGGCCGCCCTGGGCCACGAGGACATCGTGGTCCACCCCATCGAGGCGCACCATCGCATCCACCGCCTGGCCGGGGCGCCGCACCCCGAGCCGTTCCGGCTGCGTGTCGTGACGCGCGAGAAGTTCGGCCTCACCGGCACCCGCACCATCCAGATGGACCGGGCGCGCGAGCACATCGCCCGCGACCTCGCGTCCGACGTCAAGGCGCTCCTGGGCAGCGGGGCGACGTACGACGGCCGCCCGGTGCAGGCCGGCGACGTCGCCGTGATCGTCGAGGCCCACCGAGACGCGCGCGTGTGCCGCGACGCGCTCGCCGACGCCGGGATCCCCGCGGTCTACACCGGCGACACCGACGTGTTCGCCTCGGCGGCCGCCCTCGACTGGCTCCGGCTCCTCGAGGCCTTCGAGCAGCCGCACCGCTCCGGGCTGGTGCGGGCCGCTGCGACCACGATGTTCTTCGGCGAGACCGCGCAGAGCCTGGCCGAAGGCGGCGACGCCCTGACCGACCGGGTCGCCGACACGATCCGCGAGTGGTCCGACCACGCGCGTGAGCGCGGCCTGGCCGCGGTCTTCGAGGCGGCGCAGGTTGCCGGTCTGGGGCGCCGGGTGCTCGGCTGGCAGGGCGGCGAGCGCCACCTCACCGACCTGGCGCACGTCGCGCAGGTGCTCCACGAGACCGCGCAGCGCGACCGGCTCGGTCTGCCCGCGGTGCTCGACTGGCTGCGCCTGCAGTGCAGCGAGAAGGGCCGCACCGGCGAGCGCAACCGACGGCTCGACTCCGACGCCGCCGCGGTGCAGATCATGACCGTGTGGGTCAGCAAGGGCCTGCAGTACCCGCTCGTCTACCTGCCGTTCGCGTTCAACCGCAACATTCCCGAGCGCGACAACCTGCTCTTCCACCGCGACGGCGAGCGCTGCCTCGACATCGGCGGCAAGGGCAGGGCCGGCTTCAGGGAGATCGAGACCCTCGCCCGTCGTGAGGTCGCCGGCGACGACATCCGGCTCACCTACGTCGCCCTCACCCGGGCCCAGTCGCAGGTGGTCGCGTGGTGGGCGCCGACGTGGGACGAGCCCAACGGCGGGCTGTCGCGGCTGCTGCGCGGGCGGGTCCGCGACGCGGCGCCGGTGCCCGACCGGTGCGAGCCCAAGATCGCCGACACCGACGCGCTGGCGATCTTCCGGCGCTGGGAGGCCGAGGGCGGCCTGGTGGTCGAGGAGTCCGCCATCATCGGTGCCGAACCCCTGCCGGCGCCGGACGTCCCGCGAGGCCTGGGCGTCCGCGCGTTCTCGCGCGACATCGACACCTCGTGGAGCCGCACCTCCTACTCGGGTCTCGTGCGAGCGGCCGCCGAGACGCAGGTCGGCACCTCGAGCGAGCCCGAGGAGGTCCCCCTCGACGACGAGGTGATGGACCTGGCTCCGGCCGACGCCGGGGCCGAGGCGTCGGTCGTCGACGACCTGCTGTCGCCGATGACCGACCTGCCCGTCGAGCGCGACCTTCGGCTCGCTGGTCCACGGCGTCCTGGAGGAGGCCGATCCCTTCGCGCCCGACCTGCTCGCCGAGCTGACCCGCCACGTCTCCGAGCAGCTCGCGTGGTGGCCGGTCGACGCGAGCGCCGATGCCATCGCCAGCCGCCCTGGTCCCGCTGCACACCACGCCCCTCGGGCCGCTCGCCCCCGGCCTGACCCTCGGTGAGATCGGCCTGGGCGACCGGCTGCGCGAGCTCGACTTCGAGATCCCGCTGGCCGGCGGCGACGCGCGTGGCGGCGCCGACGTACGCCTCGCCGACGTCGGCGAGCTGCTGAGCCGCCACCTGGAGCAGGGCGATCCGTTCCGTGCCGTACGCCGCCCGCCTGCGCGAGCCGGGGCTCGGCGACCAGTCCCTGCGCGGCTACCTCACCGGGTCGATCGACGTCGTGCTGCGGGTGCCCGATCCTGACGGACCGGACGACGGGCATCGCTACGTCGTCGTCGACTACAAGACCAACCACCTCGGCGAGCCCGGGGAGCCCTTGACGGCGGCGTCGTACACCCCCGAGCGGCTCGCGGAGGCGATGCTGCACTCCGACTATCCCCTGCAGGCCCTGCTCTACACCGTCGTCGTGCACCGCTACCTGCGCTGGCGGCAGCCGGGCTACGACCCCGCTCGCCATCTCGCCGGCGTGCTCTACCTCTACCTGCGCGGGATGTGCGGACCCGACACACCGCTGACCGACGGTCACCCGGCGGGCGTCTTCAGCTGGCGACCGCCCGCACCGCTGGTCGCTGGCGCTGTCCGACCTCCTCGACGCCCGCGTGGAGGGGGTGGCATGACGATCCTGGAGACCGAGGACCCCTACGACGCCAGGCTGGCGCTCGGCGCCACCGGGCTTCTCGGCGAGTTCAACGTCGCCGGCGTGATCGACGCCGTCGACGTGCACGTGGCGCATCGGCTGACGGCGCTGGCCGGCGAGTCGGACGATCGGGTGGCCCTGGCGGTGGCGGTCGCCGTGCGCGCGGTGCGCGGTGGGTCGGTCTGCGTCGACCTGCGCACCGTCGCCGCCGACAGCGGCACCGACGACCTGCCCTGGCCGGAGACCGCGGGGTGGGTGAGCGCGGTCGCCGCGAGCCCGCTGGCCGGGTCTCCGCCGGTGCTCCGTTCTCAGGCTCGAGCACGACGGGTTGCTCTACCTCGACCGCTACTGGCGCGAGGAGGAGCAGGTCTGCGCCGACCTGCTCGGCCGCCCCGCGCTACCGCCGCTCGACGACGCGGCGCGGGCCACCCTCATCGCCGGGCTGGCCAGGGTCTTCCCGGAGCAGGGCTACGACGAGCAGCGGGCCGCCGCGTCCGTCGCCCTCGCCCAGCGCACGACCGTGCTGACCGGCGGTCCCGGCACCGGCAAGACCACGACGGTCGCGGCGCTGCTCGCCCTGCTCGCCGAGCAGGCGGCGACGACGGGCGAGCCGCCGCTGCGCATCGCCCTGGCCGCACCGACCGGCAAGGCCGCGGCACGCCTGCAGCAGGCCGTGCGCGAGGAGGTGGAGAAGCTCCAGGTCGTCGACCGGGAGCGCCTCACCGGGCTGCAGGCGGTGACGCTGCACCGGCTGCTCGGCTCACGGCCCGACTCGTCGACCCGCTTCCGCCACCACCGCGACAACCGGCTGCCGCACGACGTCGTCGTCGTCGACGAGACCTCGATGGTCTCGCTGACGATGATGGCCCGGCTGCTCGAGGCGGTGCGTCCGGAGAGTCGGCTGATCCTCGTCGGCGACCCCGACCAGCTCACCTCCGTCGAGGCGGGAGCCGTGCTCGCCGACCTGGTCGAGGGTCTCGGCTCGCGTGCCGACACCCGCATCGCGGCGCTGTCGACGTCCCACCGCTTCGGCGAGTCCATCCGGGCCCTCGCCGCAGCCGTCCGCGCGGGCGACGCCGACGAGGTCGTCCGCCTGCTGCGCGCCGGCGGCGAGCACGTCGCGCTGGTCGAGGACGACGACCCTGCCGCCGGCCCTGCGCGAGGTGCTGCTGCCCCGGGTGCTCGACCTGCGCGCGGCCGCCGAGGCGGGCGACGCGACGCAGGCGCTGCGGCTCCTCGATGCGCACCGCCTGCTCTGCGCCCACCGCGACGGCAGCCGCGGGGTCCACCACTGGAACCGGCTCGTCGAGCGGTGGATCAGCGAGGAGACCGGCGTCGGCATCTGGTCGGCGTGGTATCCCGGTCGGCCCGTGCTGGTCACCGCCAACGACTACGGGCTCGGGCTCTACAACGGCGACACCGGCGTCGCCGTACGCCGCGGCGCCGGCCTGCGAGCCGTCCTGGAGGCCACCGCCGGTCCGGTCGAGCTGGCCCCGAGCCGGCTCGGCGAGGTCGAGACGATGCACGCGATGACCATCCACAAGAGCCAGGGCAGCCAGGCCGACGAGGTCACCGTGCTGATGCCGCCGGAGGACTCGCGGCTGCTCACCCGCGAGCTCTTCTACACCGCCATCACCCGGGCCCGGAGCCTGGTGCGCGTGGTCGGCACCGAGGCGGAGATCCGGGCGGCCGTCGAGCGGCGCGCCGTCCGTGCGACCGGCCTGCGCGACCGGCTGCGCGTCGCCGACTGACCGCCTCCGTCGACGGCGGGCGACCCGCTCCCGTACTGTGCCCTGCGTCACATCGGCGATGGCGCCGAGACGGGGAGGAATGCCCATGCTGTCCGACGGGGAGATCGCCAACGCCGCGACCCTGAAGCCCATCACCGAGATCGCGCGCGACGGCCTCGGCATCGAGGACCCCTCGGTCCTGGTGCCCTACGGGCACGACAAGGCCAAGATCGACCTCGGGTACGTCGCGTCGCTCGCCGACCGCCCCGACGGCAAGCTGGTGCTGGTCACCGCGATCTCGCCGACGCCCGCGGGCGAGGGCAAGACCACCACGACCGTCGGCCTCGTCGACGCCCTGCGCCGGGTCGGCCAGCGATCGTGCGGCGCGCTGCGCGAGCCCTCGATGGGGCCGGTCTTCGGCATGAAGGGCGGCGCGGCCGGCGGCGGCTACTCCCAGGTCGTGCCGATGACCGACATCAACCTGCACTTCACCGGCGACTTCGCGGCGATCGCCGCGGCCAACAACCTGCTCGCCGCCCTGATCGACAACCACGTCCACCACGGCAACGCCCTCGACATCGACGTCCGCTCGGTCACCTGGAAGCGCGTCGTCGACCTCAACGACCGCGCGCTGCGCCAGACCGTCGTCGGGCTGGGCGGCACGGCCAACGGCTACCCGCGCGAGGACGGCTTCGACATCGTCGTGGCGTCGGAGCTGATGGCGATCTTCTGCCTCGTCGGAGTCGCTGGGGGACCTCAAGCGCCGGATCGGCCGGATCGTGATCGCCCACGACCGCCAGAAGCGCCGGTCACGGCAGCCGACCTCGGCGCCGAGGGCGCCCTCGCCGTGCTGCTCAAGAACGCGCTGGCGCCCAACCTGGTGCAGACCCTCGAGCACGCCCCGGTCTTCGTGCACGGCGGCCCGTTCGCCAACATCGCGCACGGCTGCAACTCCGTGATCGCGACGCGGACGGCGCTCAAGCTCGCCGACATCGTGGTCACCGAGGCCGGCTTCGGGTCCGACCTGGGCGCGGAGAAGTTCATCGACATCAAGTGCCGCAAGTCCGGGCTGCGTCCCGACGCGGTGGTGGTGGTCGCGACCGTGCGGGCGCTGAAGTTCCACGGCGGCGTCGCCGTACCCGACCTGCAGAAGGAGGACGTCGACGCGCTGCGCCGCGGCTTCGTCAACATCGAGCGGCACCTCACCAACCTCCGCGACGTCTTCGGGCTGCCGGCCGTCGTGGCGATCAACCGGTTCCCCACCGACACCGACACCGAGATCCAGACGCTGCGCGACCTCACCCAGGCCCTCGGCTTCCAGGCCTTCCCGGCGACGCACTTCGTCGACGGCGGCGCCGGCGCCGAGGCGCTCGCGTGGGGCGTGCTCGACGAGCTCAAGCAGGGGGCGCCGAACTTCCGGTTCGCCTACCCCGACGAGGGCACCGTCGAGGAGAAGGCGACCGCGCTGGCCACCAAGCTGTACGGCGCCGCCGGGGTCACCTTCGCCGCCAAGGCGCGCAAGCAGCTGGCCCAGATCGCGGCCGACGGCTTCGCCGACCTGCCGGTGTGCGTGGCGAAGACGCAGTACTCCTTCTCCACGGACCCCAAGGCCGTCGGCGCGCCGTCAGGCCACACCATCGACGTGCGCGAGGTCCGGCTGTCCGCGGGCGCCGGCTTCATCGTCCTGGTCACCGGCGACATCATGACGATGCCGGGCCTGCCGAAGGTCCCGGCGTCGTCCCACATCGACATCGACGACCACGGCGTGGTCACCGGCCTGTCGTAGGCCCTCGCTGCCGCCCGAGCGGTGGACAGCGGAAACACGACGGCAACGGGGCCCGGATAGCGTGGGGGCTCCCAGCCGAGGAGTCCCACGCCATGCCCTTCCTGTTGCGCGTCGCGCTGCCCGACGTCCCGGGCTCGCTGGGTCGCGTCGCGACGGCGATCGGCGAGGCCGGAGGAGACATCGAGGCGATCGAGATCGTCGAGAAGCGGCACGACGGCACGGCCGTCGACGACGTGCTGCTCGAGATGGCGCCGGGCGTGATGCCCGACTCGGTCGTCTCGGCGTGCACCCAGCTCGACGGCGTCGAGGTGATCTGGATCAGCCGCTACGCCGCCGGCGGCAACCTCTTCCTCGACCTCGAGGTCGTCGAGGAGCTGACCGCCAACCCCGGCACCGCCCTCGACACGCTGGTCGGCCTGCTCCCCGTCACGTTCCGCGTCGACTGGGCGGCGCGGCTCGTCCGCACGCCCGCCGGCAGCGCCGTGCAGATGGCGACCGGCGCCGCACCCCGGGACATCGCGTGGGCCGACCTCAGGACCGCCCAACGCATCGCCGCCTCCGGAGACGACGGCGTGACGCTGCACTGCGCGGCGCCTCTCGGCGACGACGGGCTGGTGGTGCTCGGCCGCGACGGCGGGCCGGAGTTCCTCGACAGCGAGCTGGCCCGGCTCGGGCACCTGGTTGCCCTCGCGGCGTCCATCAGTCGATCCTGAGCGGGTGGCTGGGGCGAGCGAGCCGTTCGAGCAGGCCCGGGAGGCGGCGGCGTACGTCGCCGACCGGACCGGCCGGGCGACGTACGACGCCCTGCTGGTCCTCGGGTCCGGCTGGGCGCCCGCGGTCGACACCTGGGGTGAGCCGCGAGCACGGCTGCGCCAGGTCGACGTACCCCACGTCCGAGCTCCCGTCGCCGAGGGACATCGCGGTGAGCTGCTGGCCTTCGACCTCGACGGAGCCGGCGTTCTGGTGCAGTCGGGGCGGACGCACCTCTACGAGGGACACGGGCCGCGGCCTGTCGTCCACGGCGTCAGGACCGCAGCCGCACTCGGCGCGCGCATCGTCGTCCTCACCAACGCCAGCGGCTCGCTCAGGCCGGAATGGGAGATGGGGCAACCGGTCCTGATCTGCGACCACCTCAACCTCACGGGAGCTTCACCGATCGAGGGCGCAAGGTTCGTCGACCTCACCGATGCCTGGTCGCCGAGGCTGCGCGCGGTCGCGAACGGGCTCGACCCGACGCTCGTCGAAGGCGTGTACGCGCAGCTCAGCGGGCCGCACTACAACACGGCCGCCGAGGCCGAGTGGATGCGCCGCGTCGGCGCCGACCTCGTCGGCATGTCGACGGTGCCGGAAGCGATCGCGGCGCGAGAGTGTTCGATGGAGGTGGCCGGCTTCTCGACGGTCACGGCCATCGAGGGCAGTGGCGAGGCCACCGACCCGAGCGAGGTCGTGGCTGCCGCGGAGCGGACCGCCGGACGGCTGGGCCCGCTGCTCGCCGCCCTGCTCGTCACAGGGCTGACGGAAGGAACACGTGGATGACCGACACTGCTGATCCGACGGCGACCAGGAAGGCCGCCGGGATCGAGACCACCGGCATCGAGATCATCGCGGAGTCCGAACGGACGGCCGTCCCCTCCGACCTGTTCTGGCCCTGGTTCGCGGCCAACGTGTCGGTGTTCGGGCTGAGCTATGCGGCGTTCATCCTCTACTTCGGGATCTCGTTCTGGCAGGGCCTGCTCGTCGCTGTCGTCGGCATCGTCGTGTCGTTCGCGCTCTGCGGGATCATCGCGATCGCCGGCAAGCGCGGCTCGGCGCCGACGATGATCCTCAGCCGCGCGGCGTTCGGCGTCACCGGGCAGGAGCTTCCCGGCGTCGTGTCCTGGCTGGTCTCGATCGGCTGGGAGACGTTCCTGGCGATCCTCGCCGTGCTCGCCACCTCGACGATCTTCGAACGGCTCGGCTGGGGCGGCGGCACCGCCACCAAGGTCGTCGCCGCGGCCGTGGTCGCAGCGCTGATCGTGTCGGCCAGCGTCGCGGGCTATCACGTCATCATGCGGCTCCAGGCGGTGCTCACCTGGGTCACCGGCGCCGTCTCGATCCTGTACGTCGTGATGACGGTCGACGACGTCGACTGGGACGCCGTCAGCGCGATCCCCTCCGGCTCGACGCAGGCGGTGATCGGCGCGCTGGTGATGGTGATGACCGGCTTCGGGCTGGGCTGGATCAACATCGCCGCCGACTGGTCGCGCTACCAGCGCCGCGACGCCTCCAACGCAGGCATCGTGTTCTGGAACACCTTCGGCGGCGCGCTCGCGCCCGTGCTGCTGGTCATGCTTCGGCCTGGCGCTGGCCGGGTCGTCGACCGAGATCCTCGACGGCGTCGCGGTCGACCCGATCGGCACGCTCGCGACCCTGCTGCCGACGTGGTTCCTCGTGCCGTTCCTGGTGGCCGCCGTGCTCGCCCTCGTCAGCGGCGCCGTGCTCGGCATCTACTCCTCCGGGCTCACGCTGCTCTCGCTCGGCGTCCGCATCCCGCGGCCCGCGGCGGCGTTCGTCGACGGCGTGATCCTCACCCTCGGCACCATCTACGTGGTGTTCTTCGCCGAGAACTTCATCAACCCGTTCCAGAGCTTCCTGATCACCCTCGGCGTACCCCTCGCCGGCTGGGCGGGCATCATGATCGCCGACATCGCGCTGCGCAGGACCGAGTACGACGACGCCGCCCTGTTCGACCCCCGCGGTCGCTACGGCACCGTCGACTGGATCTCCGTCGGCACGCTGATCGGGGTGTCGGTGATCGGCTGGGGCCTGGTCGTCAACGCCTTCGCCGACGACGCCTCCTGGAACAACTGGCAGGGCTACCTGCTCGGCCCGCTCGGTCTCGGCGGCAAGGACGGCGCCTGGGCCTTCGCCAACCTCGGCGTCCTCGCCGCCCTCGCCCTCGGCTTCGTGGTCACCTACCTGGCCCGCCGCCACACGGTCGCCCGCCAAGAAGCCGCCTGACGTTTGGATAGTCCCTCACGTTTGGCACCGAGATCGCAGCCATTTCGGTGCCAAACGTGAGGGACTATCCCCGCGGGGCCATGGGTGGCGCGCCCGCTAGGGGACCGAGCGGATCCGGGTGACGAGGACGGAGCCAAGCACCGAGGCGACGGCGGAGACGGCGTACAGCAGTCCGTAGCCGAGTGACCAGGAGTCACCGCGAGTGGTGACGCTGCCACCGAGCTCGCGGACGACGGTGAGCAGGATGCCGGCGAGGGCGGGGGCGAAGACCTGCGGCAGGGCGTTCGCGATGTTGATGACACCGAGGTCCTTGGCGCGGTCGACCGCATCGGGCAGGACCTGGGTGATCAGGGCGAAGTCGACCGCGGTGTAGATGCCGTAGGAGCAGCCGAGCACGATCGCCGCGACGACGGCCGACGGCCAGGTCTGCGGGATGGCGAGGATCAGCGCCGCCACCGCCGCGCACATGCCCGACCAGATGACGAAGATCTTCCGGCGCCCGAGCCGGTCGCTCCAGTGCCCGAAGACCGCGGTGGTCACGACGGTCGTGCCGGCGTACAGGCCTGTCAGGACGAGCACGCGCGTCGGCGCCGTCGTCGTCGCTGAAGCCGAGCCCGTCGGTGACGTAGTAGAGCAGGTAGAGCGTGCCGATCGCGTTGCCGAGGTTGACCAGGAACCGGGTGATCCACGCCCAGGCGAAGTCGGGGTGCTCGCGCGGGGAGATCCAGAACGACCGGAGCAGCCCGACGAGCGAGAAGGGCGGCGGTCGGAAGCCCGCGGGCAGCGCGAGGTCGCGGGAGCCCACGGCGTACGGCACCACGAGGAGCACGAGCACGGCCGCGGTCACGACGTAGCCGACGGCGATGCTGCCGGTGGCGCCGGCGATGCCGACACCCACGAGGATCCCGAGCGTCTGCGCGATCGCGAGGAAGCCGCCGACCAGCCCGCGCCGGGAGACCGGCACCTGGTCGGGTACGGCGGCGGTCACCGCGGCGTACATCGCATTGATGGCGATCTGCGCTCCACACCACGCGACCACCATGACGCCGACGTTGGGTGCGACAGCGAGGACCAGCAGCGACGCCGCCCCGCCCGCGGCGCCACCGAGCACCCACGGGAGCCGGCGTCCCACGCGCAATGTGGTGCGGTCGGAGAACGCGCCGAAGACAGGGTTGCTGATCGTCGACACGATCGCCCCGGCCAGGAGCACCAGCGACAGCACGCCCTCCTTGTGGTCGGGCGAGAGCTCGCGGGCCTGCTCGGCGAGGAGCACCTGGATCGGCCCGAACCAGCCCGAGAAGATCGCGAGATTCACCAGGGTCAGGGCGGCGACCCAGCGGGCCGGCGGCGTACGGGTCGGCTCGTCCAGCGCCGACGGGCGCCCGCGTGCCGTCCGCGATCCCGCCGTCGATGCCTGTGGTCACCGGCACATCATGGGGGGTCTCGACTCGGGCTCGCCCAGCGAAACGCTAGGCGGTGAGCTCCTCGTCGGCCTCGATGCGCTCCAACAGGAAGACCGGGATCTCCCGGTCGGTCTTCGCCTGGTACGCCGCGTACGGGCTGTACTGCGCGACCGACCGCTCCCACCACTCCGCGCGCTCCGGCGCCCTCGGCGAGGCGGGCCCGGTAGAGGTGCGGCTCGGGGCCGTCCTGCAGCTGGACGACGGGGTGGGCGAGGAAGTTGTAGTACCAGACGGGGTGTGTGGGCTCGCCGCCCTTCGAGGCAACGGCGGCGTACACGCCGTCCTTCTCCACGCGCATGACGGGGTTCTTGCGCAGCTTGCCCGACCTCGCGCCGCGCGAGGTGATCACGACGATCGGCCAGGCGGGCCGGTCCGCAGCAGGTTGGCCTCGCGGCCACCGGTCGCCTCGTACGTCTCGACCTGCTTGCGGACCCAGCCCCAGGTGCTGGGCTCGTACTCGCCCTCCAAGACAGCCATGTCCGGACAACACCTCGACCGCCGTCCGGATTCCGCGCGCCGGTAGCGTGCCGCCATGACTGCGATCGAGGGCGTCTCGGAGACGTTCGACCCCGAGGCGTGGGACGACATCCCCGGCTTCGACGACCTCACCGACGTGACCTACCACCGTGCGCGCGCGCACGGAACCGTGCGCATCGCGTTCGACCGGCCCGACGTGCTCAACGCCTTCCGGCCGCACACCGTCGACGAGCTGCTGCGCACGCTCGAGCACGCACGCACCGCTGCCGACGTCGGGTGCGTGCTGCTCACCGGCAACGGGCCGAGCCCGAAGAACGGCAAGCGCGCCTTCTGCACCGGCGGCGACCAGCGGATCCGGGGCCGGGCGGGCTACCAGTACGAGGCGGACGGGGCTGATCGGCGCACGGGGGGACGCGGGCGCTCCCCCCAACCCCGTCGACAAGGCCCGGCTCGCGCGGCTGCACATCCTCGAGTGCCAGCGGCTGATCCGCTTCATGCCGAAGGTCGTCGTCTGCCTGGTCAACGGCTGGGCGGCCGGCGGTGGACATTCTCTCCACGTGGTCAGCGACCTGACGCTGGCCAGCGCGGAGCACGGCCGGTTCAAGCAGACCGACGCCGACGTCGGGTCCTTCGACGGCGGGTTCGGGTCGGCGTACCTCGCCCGCCAGGTCGGGCAGAAGTTCGCCCGCGAGATCTTCTTCCTCGGCGAGGAGTACTCCGCCGAGGACGCCGTCCGGATGGGCGCGGTGAACCGCGCCGTCCCGCACGCCGACCTCGAGCAGGTCGGGCTCGAGTGGGGCCGCGAAGATCAACGGCAAGAGCCCGACGGCGCAGCGGATGCTGAAGTACTCCTTCAACCTCATCGACGACGGGCTGGTCGGGCAGCAGCTCTTCGCCGGCGAGACGACGCGGCTGGCCTACATGACCGACGAGGCGCAGGAGGGCCGCGACCAGTTCCTCGAGAAGCGCGAGCCGGACTGGTCGCCCTACCCCTGGTACTACTGATCCATCGACCAGCCGCCGGCCGACTACGACCAGGATCCGACCGGCATCGTCACGGGGTGAGGCTCGCTCGCCGAATCGGCCCGCTCAGGGTCGCCCCTGTAGGTTCGGCGCCGTCATGAGGCACCAGATACCCACGGCGGTGCTCGCGACCCTCCTCCCGCTCGGCCTGCTGGCCGGCTGCGGTGACGGGGAGCCAGCGCGCGGCACCGACCTCACCCAGGCCCAGCTCGAGCAGCACGTCAACGGCAGCTTCGAACCCGACGACCCCGCGAAGGAGCTCGAGGCCGCGTGCGAGGGCCCGCTCGAGGCCGTCGCGGACGCGACGCAGGACTGCGAGGTCACCAACGGCGACAAGCGGGTCGGCGTCCGGGCGCTCGTGACCGACGTCGAGGCCGACGACCTCGGCATGGCGCTGACACCGTTCCTCTTCGGGGAGGACGTGGCGGGCGCGATCTCGCAGTCGCTGGAGATGCAGGGCTACACCGGGATCTCGACGACCTGCGACGGCGACCTCGTCGGCGAGGTCGGCCGCGAGCTCGAGTGCGTGCTCACCAGCGACACCGGCGAGTCGATCGTCAACGTCGACGTGACGAAGGTCGATGGGCTCATGATCGACTACGACTTCAAGAGCGCCTGAGGAGCCATCGCGTGCACGGTCCGGTCTCCTCGCACCCCGAGCGGATCGTCGTGCTCACCGGGGCCGGCATCTCCGCCGAGAGCGGCGTGCCGACGTTCCGGGCCTCCGACGGCCTGTGGGAGGGCCACCGGGTCGAGGACGTCGCCACGCCCGAGGCGTACGCCGCCGACCCCGCTGTCGTCCAGGCCTTCTACGACGCCCGACGTGCCTTCCTCGCCGACGTCGAGCCCAACGCGGCGCACCTGGCGCTGGCGCGGCTGGAGGCGGCGTACGGCGACGACCTCCTCGTCGTCACCCAGAACGTCGACGACCTGCACGAGCGCGCCGGCTCGACGCGGGTGCTGCACATGCACGGCGAGCTGCTGTCCGCCTGGTGCACCGCCTGCGACGTACGCCACCGCTGGTCGGCGTCGCTCCTCGACGGCCCTGCCTGTCCCGGCTGCGGGGCCGCCGCGCTCCGGCCCGACATCGTCTGGTTCGGCGAGGTGCCGTATCGGATGGACGAGATCGAGACGGCGCTGATCGGGGCCGACCTCTTCGTCTCGATCGGCACCTCCGGCGCGGTCTATCCGGCGGCCGGCTTCGTGCAGCTGGCGGCGGCGTTCGGCGCCCGGACGCTGGAGCTCAACCTCGACCGGTCGCGAGGGCACGGCGTACTTCCGCGAGGCCCGCCACGGCCCCGCGTCGGTGCTCGTGCCCGCGTGGGTCGATGACCTGCTCGCCTGAGCCCGCTGGCCATCAATTCGGGATAGTCCCTCACGTATGGCACCGCGACACGGCCCACATCGGTGCCAAACGTGAGGGACTATCCCTTCTGACGGTCGACGTACTCCTGCACGATCGCGTCGACGCTCTGGTCGACGTCGATGGCGAGCCCGTGCTCGTCGGGCTCGAGAGGCTCGAGGGTGGCGAGCTGCGAGGTGAGCAGCGAGGCCGGCATGAAGTGCCCGGGCCGGCCGGCCTGGCGGCGCTCGATCACGTCGCGTCCGCCTTCGAGGTAGAGGAACACGAGGCCGTCGACGTGCCGGCCAGCTGGTCCCGGTACTTCCTGCGTAGCGCGGAGCACGCCATCACGCCGCCGCTCTCGTGGTCGGCGAGCCAGTGCCCGACGGCCTCGAGCCACGGAAACCTGTCGCCGTCGTCGAGCGCCTCGCCGCGCGACATCTTGGCGATGTTGGCCTTCGGATGCAGGTCGTCACCATCGGCGAACGGCACGCGCAACCTCTGGGCGAGCGCCGCCGCGATCGTCGACTTGCCCGATCCCGAGACGCCCATCACCACCACGGGGCCCGGCATGGTCGCCACGCTAGCAAGCGACGACGGCGCCCGCGTGCGGCGGCAGCCGGAGCCCGTACGTCAAGGACGGCCGCCGTGGGCGTGGTGAAGAGCAGCTCGGCGCACCCGCGCCCAGGTCGACCGACTGCGGCTCGTCGCCGACGTTGACCGCGACCAGAACGCCCCTGCGCCGCATGGTGAACAGCCGGCGCTCCTCGTCCGCGGTGCACGAGACCGCGCGCAGGTCGGGGTCCGTGTCGGGCCGGGTGCGCCGGAGCATCGCCAGTCGGCGGTAGGCCTCGAGCACGACGGCGTGCCGTCCGGCGGTGAGCTCTGACCAGTCGAGGTTCGAGCGGTCGTACGTCGCCGGGTCCTGCGGGTCGGGCACGGCGGCAGGGTCCCAGCCCATCCGCGCGAACTCCTCGACCCGGCCCTCAGCGACCGCGCGGCCGAGGTCCGGCTCCGGGTGCGAGGTGAAG
>CAVYCK010000012.1:0-186046 GCA_963767095.1 uncultured Actinomycetota bacterium
CGCCGCCAGCTCGCGGCGGAAGTCGACCAGCTCCTCGGCCAGGATCCCCACCCCGGCGGACGCCGCCGCCTCGAAGGCAGGCGCGCAGTCGGCGGCCGAGCGGACCACCCACACCCCCTTGCCGTCGTACCCCCCGCGCGTGGTCTTGAGCACCGCGGGGAAGCCGAAGGCCTCCACCTCGGCGATCCCGCCGACGACGGCATGACGCGGGCACGGGACGCCGAGCGCGCTCAGGCGCGCGCGCATCACCGCCTTGTCCTGGGCGTGCACGAGCGCCTCCGGGCCGGGTCGCACCGCGACGCCGTCGCGCTCCAGCGCGTGCAGGTGGTCGGTCGGCACGTGCTCGTGGTCGAAGGTGACCACGGAGCAGCCGGTCACCAGGGTGCGGAGCGTGGGCAGGTCGCGGTAGTCGCCGACCACCTGGTCGGGGATCACCTGCGCGGCCGAGACGCCGTCGGCCTCGGCGAGGAGCCGGAGCGGCAGGCCCAGCGCGATGGCGGGCTGCGCCATCATCCGGGCGAGCTGTCCGCCTCCGACGACGGCCAGCACCGGGGCCGGAGACGGGGCGGACGGCATGGTCCGAGGCTAGTGGGCGGGCGCGCGCCAGCTTTCAGCCGGCTCTGGCGGCGGGGGCCGCGGCGGACTTCTTGGCGTGGCCGTTGACGTGGCCGTTGGCCGTCGGGGCGCCGGTCTCGAAGCGCAGGCCCTTGCCGCGGATGGTGGTGATGAGGGTGGGACGGCGGCTGTCGTCGCCGAGCTTGCGGCGGACCCAGCCGAGATGGACGTCGATGGTCTTCGACGAGGTCCAGAAGGTGGTGTCCCAGACGTCCTCCATCAGCTGGTCGCGCGAGACGATCTCGCCCGCCTGGCTGATGAGCGCGTGGAGCAGGTCGAACTCCTTGCGCGAGAACACGATCTCGCTGTCCCCGCGCCAGACTTTTCTGGTCAGCGGGTCCAGTCGGACGTCTTGAACGGAATGCACAGGTCAAAGGTAGGAATACCGGGGGGTTCGCGAAGTGGTTTTGGCAGAAGTTTCACCGCGGACCAGACATTCACCCCAAGGGGTCCCCTCGCCCATCGTGCCGTCCGGAGCCGATGTGAGCGCTCAGATGCGGCGTACGGCGACCGGTTCGACCAGCCCGAACCCGCGTACCGGACGCGCCGTCAGGCGGCGTGTCTCGAAGCGGTCGCCGGACAGCAGCGCCGCGGTCGCGTCGTCGATGATCACCCGGTTGCGGCGCGCGACCGCCGTCAACCGGGCCGCCAGGTTGACGGGAGGACCGAAGACGTCGCCGAGCCGCATGATCACCGACCCGCTGGCCAGCCCGACCCGCACGTCGGGCATCCGCTTGTCCCGACCGACCACGTTGATGATGCCCTCGGCTGCCTCGATCGCCGCCTCGGCGTCCTCGGTCACGAACAGCACGGAGTCGCCGATGCTCTTGATCACCCGACCGCCCAACCCGAGGACGACGTCGTGGCAGCGGGACTCGAAGAGCTCGATCAGGTCGCCGAGGCGGTCCTCGTCGAGGCGGTTGGAGAGCTCGGTGAAGGCCACGATGTCGGCGAAGCCGACCGTCAGGGCGACGGTGTGCAGGTCCTCCTCGTTGGCCCCCATCGCCTCGACCCGGGCCACCGCCGCCGCCAGGTGCCGACGCCACGCGTAGGTCAGCAGCGCCTCGAAGGGCCCGTTGACCTCCTCCACGATCCGCAGCGCCGAGCCGAGCCGGCTCCCGGTCGCCTCGTTCGAGGCCTCGAGCTCCTCCACCCGGCTGATCAGGGTGGCGACCTCCCAGTCGGCCAGCCGCGCCATCGTCTGCCCGACCGCGCGGGTCAGGTTGACCGCCATGTCGAAGTCGATCGCACCGCTGTCGACGACGGCGGCGACCTTCGCCACGGCCTCGGCGTCGGCCCGCGTGTAGCCCATCTCGTTGACGCGCTCGGGGAAGCCCAGCGCCCGCCACAGGCGGCGGGTCTGCTCGACGGTCAGCGCGGGGCCGTCGGCGTACGCCGCGCCCTCGAGCGCCTCCACCCCGAAGTCGGCGCCGAGGATCGCGCGCTCGAGCTTCTCCCGCGTGAAGGGTGCCTGGTCATCGGGATGATCGCCCGGATGGGCGTCCGGGTGGGGGTCCGGATCAGGTGCCATCGTCTCCGCGCTCGATGTCGCGGCGCTGGGCCGGGTCGGTGCCGGTCAGCTTGTGGAGCTCGTCGGCGACGCGCATCTGGACCTGCTCGACGTCGGGGATGTCCTTGAGCAGGACCCTGCCCTGCTCGCTGGCGTCGGAGACCACGAGCGTGCCGCAGCCGAAGACCCGGTCGATGACGCCGATCTCGAAGTCGACGCCGCTGATCCGGTTGAGCGGGATGACCCGGCCCTCCTTGGCGATGAAGCCACTGCGCTTGACGAAGCGCCGGTTCGTGAAGGTGTAGGTCGTGGTGATCCAGGCCACGACGGGCCGGACGACGAACCAGAAGAGGATGGCGCCGGCGATGACCCACTCGCCGATCTGCAGCGCCGTCGCGCCGCCCATCGAGCTCACGACGATGGCGACGACGACGGTCACGATGCCGATCAGGATCGGGAAGATCAGCGCCTTGGGGTGGCTGCGCGTCGACACGATGACGCGCTCACCTTCGTTGAGCAGCTTCTCCGGGAAGGTCACGGCGCTGATCCTCTCACTCGCGCGGGCGCACGTGAACGACGTCGCCGGCTCCGACGGTGACCTCTCCGCCCTCGGTGGCGACGACGAGTCCGCCGCCGCGAGCGATGCGGACCGCCGTGCCCGTCAGCACCTCGCCGCCGGGCAGGTCGACCCGGACAGCGTGGCCGAGCGTGGTGCACAGGTCGGCGTACGACGCCGCCAGCCCGCAGCGCTCCGCGTCGCCGCCCGCGGCCAGCCAGGCGTCGTACTCACGCCGCAGGGCCCCGAGCGTGGCGACCAGCAGGTCGGTGCGGTCGACCTCGACGCCCTCCTCCCAGATCGACGTGGCGACCTCGACGGGAAGCTCGGCGCGGGTCAGTGACACGTTCAGGCCGATCCCGATCACGGCCGCGGGTCCGGCGCCGGTCTCGACGCGCTCGACCAGCAGGCCGGCGGTCTTGCGGGTGCCGAGCAGGACGTCGTTGGGCCACTTCAGCGCGGCCGTTGCGATGCCGGTCGCCCTCAGGGCGCTCACCACCGCCACGCCCGTCAGCAGCGGGAGCCAGGGCCAGGCGGTCGCCTCGACGGTGGGCCGCAGCAGCACCGAGAAGGTGAGCGCGGAGCGAGCCGGCGTCGTCCAGGTGCGGTCGAGGCGGCCGCGGCCGGCGGTCTGGTGCTCGGCGACGACGACGAGACCCTCCCCCGCTCCGGACCTGGCCCGGTCGGCGACCAAGGCGTTGGTGGACGGCGCCGCGTCGAGCACCTCGACGTCGTACGGCCATCCACCCGGGCCGGTCAGGAGGGTGCGGACCCGCTCGGCGTCGAGCGGCGGGCGCTCGGGAAGGCTGGCGTTCACAGGGCTAGATTGCTGCACATGACCGCAGAGGCTGCACCCAGGCCCGGCGAGGGCACGGATCTGCCCCCCGAGGACTCCGGTATCGACATCCACACGACGGCAGGCAAGCTGGCCGACCTCGACCGGCGCCTCGACGAGGCCGTGCACGCCGGGTCGGCGAAGGCGATCGAGAAGCAGCACGCCAAGGGCCGCAAGACCGCGCGCGAGCGCATCGCGCTGCTGTTCGACGAGGGGTCCTTCGTCGAGCTCGACGAGCTGGCCCGGCACCGTGCGGTGACGTTCGGGCTGGAGAAGAACCGCCCCTACGGCGACGGCGTGGTGACCGGCTACGGCACCGTCGACGGCCGCCAGGTGTGCGTGTTCTCCCAGGACTTCACCGTGTTCGGCGGGTCGCTGGGCGAGGTCTACGGGGAGAAGATCACCAAGGTGATGGACCTCGCCATGAAGACCGGCTGCCCCATCATCGGCATCAACGAGGGTGCCGGCGCGCGCATCCAGGAGGGTGTCGTCTCGCTCGGGCTGTACGGCGAGATCTTCCGCCGCAACGTGCACGCCTCGGGGGTGATCCCGCAGATCTCGATGATCATGGGCTCCTGCGCCGGTGGGCACGTCTACTCCCCCGCGGTCACCGACTTCACGGTGATGGTCGACAAGACCTCGAACATGTTCATCACCGGGCCCGACGTCATCAAGACCGTCACCGGCGAGGACGTGTCGATGGAGGAGCTCGGCGGCGCGCGCACGCACAACACCAAGTCGGGCAACGCGCACTACCTCGGTGCGGACGAGGACGACGCGATCGAGTACGTCAAGGCGCTGCTGTCCTACCTCCCGCAGAACAACCTCGACCCGGCGCCCACCTTCGTCGACCCCGCCGACGAGGAGTTCACCGAGGTCGACCGTGCCCTCGACACGCTGATCCCCGACAGCCCCAACCAGCCCTACGACATGCACGACGTGATCACCGCGGTGCTCGACGCCGATGGAGACGGGCGGGGCGAGTTCCTCGAGGTGCAGGCGCTGTTCGCGCCGAACATCCTGGTCGGCTTCGGTCGGGTCGAGGGCCAGTCGGTCGGCGTCGTGGCCAACCAGCCGTCGCAGCTGGCGGGCACGCTGGACATCGACGCCTCGGAGAAGGCAGCGCGGTTCGTCCGGTTCTGCGACGCGTTCAACATCCCGGTCCTCACGTTCGTCGACGTGCCCGGCTTCCTGCCCGGCACCGACCAGGAGTGGGACGGCATCATCCGCCGCGGCGCCAAGCTCATCTACGCCTACGCCGAGGCCACCGTCCCGCTCGTCACGGTGATCACCCGCAAGGCCTACGGCGGCGCGTACGACGTGATGGGGTCCAAGCACCTCGGCGCCGACATGAACGTCGCCTGGCCGAGCGCGCAGATCGCGGTGATGGGCGCGCAGGGCGCGGTCAACATCCTCTATCGCAAGGAGCTCGCCGCGGCCGAGGACCCCGCAGCGGCGCGCCAGGAGTTCACGGCGTACTACGAGGACACCCTGGCCAACCCCTACATCGCCGCCGAGCGCGGCTACATCGACGCGGTGATCGCCCCCCACGAGACCCGCCTCGAGATCGTCCGGTCGCTGCGGCTGCTGCGCACCAAGCGCGAGACGCTGCCGCCCAAGAAGCACGGGAACATCCCCCTGTGAGCGGGGGCCCGGAGGGTCCCCCGAACAGGGGGAACAGCCGAGCCGGCGCAGAGTCGCCGGAGGAGCGCAGCGGGGGAAGGCGAATCTGCGCCGGCTCGGCGGCCCCCAGCGGACCGCGGGCCGAAGGCGAACGGAGGGCGCCATGAGCGAACCTGGAACCGACAAGCAGCAACCCACCGACGACACGCCCCTCCTCAAGATCCTCACGCCCGACGCGACGGCGGAGGAGATCGCGGCGATCGTGGCGGTCTTCGCGGCGGTGGGCGGATCCGGATCCGGGGATCCGGCGCCCGCGCCGGCGCCGTCGGCCTGGTCGCACCCGTCCCGCCAGGTCCGCGCGTCCCACCGCCACGGCACCGGCGGGTGGCGCGCCAGCGGCCTACCCCGCTGAGGCAGGCGGCGTCACCACGCGGCGGTCTGCCCCGGTTCGAGCTTGATCAGGCGGTCGGCGAGCCCACGCGCCTCCAGCGCGGCCGCGAAGCGCGGCCCGGGGTCGGCGAGCCAGTTGCTGTGCAGGCCGAGCTCCTCGGGGGCGTAGGTGCCCCAGTGGACCGGCACCACGCGGGCGGGGTCGACGCGCTCCACCGCTTCCGCGGCGCTGTCCGCGTTGAGATGGCCGGGGCCGAGCGTCTTCCACCAGCCCGCGATCGGGATGGCCGCGAGGTCGATGCGCCCGAGGCTCGCCATGCCCTCGAAGAGGTCCGTGTCGCCCGCGAGGTAGCAACGGCGGTCGGAGCGCTCGACGACGTAGCCGACGGTCTCGCTGCTGCCCACGTCGCGGCGCCCCCGGCCACCCTTGTGCGCCGCCTCGGTGACCTCGAGGACCACCCCGGCGACCTCGAGCCGGTCGCCCGGAGACACCGACAGCACGGGCCCGAGGCCCAACCCGGCGACGTACTGCTCGGCACCGCGGGGCACCACCACGGTGACGCGCGGCGACGTCTCGGCGACCCGCTTCAGCGAGCGACGGTGCAGGTGGTCGCCGTGGGCGTGGGAGATGACGACGAGGTCGGTGCGTCGTACGTCGGCGTCCGGGAGCGGCCCGCGCCGGCGCAGGTGCCCGATCCGCCGGGTCAGCAGCGGGTCGGCCAGGACGCGCACCCCGTCGATCTCGACGAGCGTCGGCGGCATGGCCGATCCAGGTGACCTCAGCCGGCATGCGCGGCCGCCCGCCTGGTCGTCCACTCCGCCCGGGCCTCCCGGAACGGGTGCGCCGGCGGGTCCACCGGCGGCCGGGTGTCGCGGCCACGGTCGTACATCGTCGCCATCAGCGAGAGCATCACCACGAGCAGGAACGAGTCCTCCTCGGGCAGGCCCTGGGAGAGGAGGATCTCGGGCAGGATCGCGACGAGCAGCGCGTTGACCAGGAGGACGACCAGGAACTCCCCGAGGGTCGTGTTCCAGCCGCGGCCGCGCTTGCGGTGCCACCACTCGGTGACGACGGCGTTCAGGAAGACCATGGTCGCGACGGAGAGGCCGAGCCGCACGTTGTTGATCGACAGCTCCGGGACCATGTGCGCCAGCACGACTCCCGGCCAGGGTCAGGAACACCAGCTTCTCCGCGAGGATGGGGTCCCACAGCTTCTGGGTGATCTGGTCCAGCCGCGGCCGCTCGTCCAGGTGCCGGTTGACGGCCGTCGTGAACGTCCAGTCCGGGTCCGGCGAGCGGCGCACGATCTGGACGAGCGCGACGACCACCACGATCAGGAACGCCACGATCACGCCGAGCAGCTCGGGATGAGCGGCGATGGCGTCGGTCACGTCGAGCTGGAGGACGTGGATCCACAGCTCCTGGGGCAGCTTGATGAAGACGGTGATCCCGAGTGCGAGCGCCACGACGAGCAGGACGGCGAGCCGCTCCGGGCGCCAGCGGGTGCGGATCGCCTCGTAGGCGATGAAGAAGTACTCGAACGCGTTGGGGAAGAGCAGCAGCAGGAACCGCCAGTGGGTCAGCTCGAAGAGCACCACGCCGATCAGGCGCCAGAAGAACAGGATGCGGCTGACCTGGAAGGCGTTCTCGTCGCGCCAGTTGGTCAGGGTCGAGATGAAGGCGAACGACAGGTAGTAGACGTCGAAGGCCTTGTCGTAGGACTGGTACCACGACAGGTCGCCCCCGATGGCGGCCTGGAAGATCGTCTGGTCGATCGCGTCGGCGACCAGGCAGACCAGGATCGCCGGCAGCGGGAACCGGAGGATGAACAGCGGGGCGATGAACCGGACACCGACGACGAGTGCGACGACGGTGGTGTCCACGACGTCACCTCCAGGGGCGGGGCTAGCTCGGTGCGGCTGCGGGGGTCGGTTTGACAGCCAGGACGGGGCAGGGAGCGTCGAGCAGCACCTGCTGCGCGACGCTGCCCATGATCATCTTGCCGACCGGCGTGCGATGACGCATCCCGATGACCAGAACCTGCGCGTCGACCTCGCGGACGACGCGGATCATCTCCTCGGCGATGTCGGCGCCCATGGCCTGGCGCACCTCGTGCTCGACGTCGATCGCCGGCCAGCCGCTCCTCGAGGTCGGCGAGGCCCTCCTGGCCGAGGTAGCGGCGGTCGATCAGGGCGTCGCCGCGGGTCGCGTTGACGACGACGCAGCCTCGTACGCCGGCGGCGCGCCTCCTCGATCCCCTCCGCCAGCGCGGCGTCGCCGAACTTGTCCGGGATGTAGCCGACCACGACCGTCATCGGTTCACCTCTTCGTGCTCACGAGCGCGGATCGGGCTGGCCCGCCGGCCCAGGACGATCGGCACGACGATGGCGAGCACCGACCAGGACGTAGAAGAAGATCGCGAGCGGCTCGTTGAAGAGGCCGCTGATGTCGCCGTTCGACAGGTCCAGCGCCTCGCGCATCTTGACCTCCATCAGCGGGCCCAGGATCACGCCGAGGATCAGCGGCAGCACCGGGATGCCGAACCGCCGGATCGCGAAGCCGACGCCGCCCATGGCCAGCAGCAGCGCCAGGTCGAAGGGGTCCTGGTTGACGCTGTAGGCGCCCAGCGAGGCGAAGAAGAGGATGCCGGCGTAGAGCTGCGGCCGCGGGATGCGCAGCAGCCTGGCCCACAGCGGCGCCAGCGGCAGGTTGATGACGAGCAGCAGGGTGTTGCCGATCAGCAGGCTCGCCAGCAGCGTCCAGACGAGGTCGGGCTGGTCGGTCATCAGGGTCGGGCCCGGCACGATGCCGTACGAGAAGAGGGCGGCGAGCAGGATCGAGGCGGTCGCCGTGACGGGCAGGCCCAGGGCGAGGAGCGGCACGAACATGCCGGCGGCGCTGGCGTTGTTGGCCGCCTCGGGGCCGGCCACGCCCTCGATGGCACCCTGGCCGAACTCGTCGTCGCGGCCGCGCCGGGCGGCGAGCTTGCGCTCGGTGACGTAGGACAGGAACGTCGGCGTCTCGGCGCCTCCGGCCGGAACGGCCCCGAACGGGAAGCCCAGCGCGGTGCCACGCAGCCACGGGCCCCACGAGCGGCGCCAGTCGTCGCGGCCCATGAAGGGACGACCGACCGGGATGACGTCGACGGGCTTGCGGCGCAGGTGAGCCGCCGTCCACAGCGCCTCGCCGACCGCGAAGACCCCGACCGCGACGACGACGATGCCGATCCCGTCCGCGAGCTCGAGCAGTCCGCCGGTGAGGCGGGCCTGAGCAGTCGAGAGGTCGAGCCCGACCAGCCCGATCGTGAGACCCATGAACAGCCCGATGAAGCCCGCGCAGCCGCGAGGCGCCGAGCACGCTGCTGACCAGCACCATCGCCAGCAGCATGATGGCGAAGTACGTCGGTGCGCCGATCTTGACCGCCTGCTCGGCCAGCGCCGGGGTGAAGAACGCGACGAGCAGGGTCCCGATGGTGCCGGCGATGAAGGAGCCGATCGCGGCGGTGGCCAACGCCTGCGCGGCGCGGCCGCGCTTGGCCATCTTGTTCCCCTCGATCGCCGTCATCACCGACGCCGACTCACCGGGGGTGTTGAGCAGGATCGACGTGGTGGAGCCGCCGTACATGCCGCCGTAGTAGATGCCGGCGAAGATGATCATCGACTGGGTGACGTCGAGCCCGTAGGTGATGGGCAGGAGCATCGCCACGGCCATCGCCGGCCCGATGCCGGGCAGCACGCCGACGAAGGTGCCGAGCAGCACGCCGATCGCGGCGTACAACAGGTTCTCCAGCGTGAAGGCGCTCTGCAGTCCGTCGGCGAGGAGGTTCAGGGTGTCCACGGCGACGGCCCTAGAGGATTCCGTCGAGGATGCCCGGCGTGAGCGGCACCCCCAGCGCGTAGAAGAAGTACCAGCTGCCCACCGAGAGCACGGCACCCACCAGCACGTCGCGCAGCGGCGTGCGGCTGCCGAGCGACCACGCGGCGCCGGCGAAGAGCAGGGCGCCGGTGATGGCCCAGCCGAGCAGGTTGACCAGCAGCAGGTTGAGCACCAGGACGGCGACCAGCTTGCCGACCGTCACCCAGTCGGCCGGGATCGTGAGGTCGACGTCCTCGCCCTCCTCGGCCTGCGGGATGTCGCCGCGCGCGGTGGCGACGGCCAGCAGGACGCGCGAGCACGACCATGCCGGTGCCGATCAGGTACGGGAAGAGCCGAGGGCCGACGGGGTCGCCGAAGCCGACGGTGAGGCCGCGCGCGTCGACGATCGTGTAGATCCCGACCGCCGCGAGCGCGGCCGCCAGCAGGTACTGCGCCTTGTCGACGGGCTTCGACGGCGGCTCCGGTGGCTCGGTCCTGCCGGCCGGCTCGGTCACCTGGCTCATATCAGCCCCAGCTCCTCGAGGGTCCCGGACACCCGTTGGTCCTGCTCGTCGATGAAGGTCGCGAAGTCGTCGCCGGTCTTGAAGTCGTCGGTCCAGCCGTTGTCCTCGAGCACCGTCTGCCACTCCGGGGTGTCGTGCATGGTCTGGAGATAGCCGATCAGCTCCTCGGTGCGCTCGGCGCTGATCTCGGGCGGGGCGAGGACGCCGCGCCAGTTGAGGAACACCAGGTCGATGTCGGACTCGGTGAGCGTCGGGATCTCGGCGAAGGTCCCCTCGGGGTAGCGCTCCTCCCCCGACACGGCCAGCACCCGCAGCTCGCCCGACTCCACCTGGCCGGCGAACTCGGCGAGCCCGGAGAAGCCGACGTCGATCTTCTCGCCGAGCAGGGCGCTGGTCAGCGGTCCGCCGCCGTCGTAGGTGATGTAGTTGACCTCGCTCGGGCTCGATCCCGATCTCGGCGGCGAGCTGCATCGGGAACAGGTGGTCGGGGCCACCCGGCGACGAGCCACCGCCGACGTTGATGCCTCCCGGGTCGGCCTTCCACGCCTCCACGAGGTCGTCGATGGTCTCGTAGGGCGAGTCCCCCGGCACCAGGATCCCCTCCGGCTCGCTCATCAGCTGGGCCAGCGGCGTCGCGTCGTCGAGGGAGTACGGCGCGGCGAAGGAGTACGTCGACCCGACGACCCCGAGCCCGACGGTCATCATCGTGTGCTCGTCACCGGCCCGGCCGACGAGGCTCGTCATCGCGCCCGCACCGCCGGCGCCGACCACGTTGTCGACGGTGAACGAGCCGCCGGTGATGTCGTCCTCCTCCATCACCTGGACCGCCGCCCGGCCGGTCTGGTCGTAGCCGCCGCCGGGGCTGTTGGGGATGATCATCAGCAGGTCGCGGCTGTCGTCGCCGCGGGTCACGCCACAGCCCGCCGCCGCGAGGACGAGCGCCGCCGCCGTGGCCACGGGGATGAGCGAACCTGCCGAGATCCTTCGCATCGCCCCTCATCTAACGGTGACGGACGTCACTTGTCGACCACCATCCGGCGGGTCGGGCCGCGAGCGTCGCCTTGCCGCGTGCGTCATCGGCGTGGTCAGGTGAGGCCGTGACAGATCTCGTCCTCGGCCCGCTGCTCCGCCACGTCGACGAGACGAGCGCGACGATCTGGGTCGAGACCCGCACGCCGGCCCGCGTGACGGTCACGGGCTCCGGCCGGGACGACACGAGGCCGAAGCCTCGACGTTCGCGGTGCACGGCCATCACTACGCGCTCGTCGCGCTCGACGGGCTCGGCGCCCGGCGAGAAGTACCCCTACACGGTCGCGATCGACGGCCGGCAGGTGTGGCCGGAGGCCGACTCCGCCTACCCTCCCTCGCTGATCCCGACCCTCGACGACCGCAAGCCGCTGCGGCTCGCGTTCGGGTCCTGCCGGACCTCGGTGCCCCACGACGAGGCGGGCAACCGCAAGCACGGCGTCGACGCGCTGCGCGCCTACGCCCTGCGGATGGCCGGCATCACCGACGGCAGCCATCCCGACGACCCCGACCCCGGCCGGGAGGTGCGCTGGCCCGACCTGGTGCTGTTCCTGGGCGACCAGGTCTACGCCGACGAGACCAGCGAGGAGATCCAGGCCTTCATCGAGTCCAGGCGCGACATCGAGGAGCCGCCCGGCGAGGAGCTCAAGGACTACCAGGAGTACGCCGAGCTCTACCGGCTCGCCTGGACCGACCCGGCGAACCGGTGGCTGCTCTCGACCGTGCCCAGCGCGATGATCTTCGACGACCACGACATCCGCGACGACTGGAACACCTCGCTGAGCTGGAAGCGCGAGATGGAGGCCACCGAGTGGTGGCACGAGCGCATCGTGTCCGGCCTGGCGTCGTACTGGGTCTACCAGCACCTCGGCAACCTGACCCCCGACGAGCGCGCGGCCGACGAGGTGTGGCAGAAGATCGCGGCCCACGAGGGCACCGAGGAGTACGACGCCACCGAGCTGCTCGCGCGACGCTGGCCGAGCGGGCCGACCAGGAGCCGACGTCGTACCGATGGAGCTACTGCCGCGACTTCGGCGACCAGGCCCGGCTGCTGGTCGTCGACTCGCGGGCGGCCCGGGTGCTCGATCCCGAGCGCCGGGCGATGCTCGACGACGACGAGCTGCACCTGGCTCGACGAGCGGATGCGCGGCGGCTTCGAGCACGTGCTCGTCGGCACGTCGCTGCCGTTCCTGCTGGCGCCCGGGCTGCACTACGTCGAGGCGTTCAGCGAGGCGCTGGCCAGCGGCGGCTGGGGCAAGGCGGCTCGGCGCGAAGGCCGGCGAGCTGATGCGCCAGCACGTCGACCTCGAGCACTGGGCGGCGTTCCAGAAGGACTTCCAGCGGGTCTGCGAGCTCGTGCTCGAGGTGCTGCGCGGCGAGCGCGGGACGCGTCCCCCGCACGGTCACGTTCCTGTCCGGCGACGTGCACCACAGCTACGTCTCGGAGGCACGCCCGAAGGAGCGGCGACCCCATCCGCGGCCGCTTCATCCAGGCGGTGTGCTCGCCGATCCGCAACCCGCTGCCGCGGGCCATCCGCTTCGCCACCGCCGGTCTCTCCTACGGCGTCGCCGGGCCGGTCGGCCACGTCGTGGCCGCGTCGGCGAAGGTGCCCCAGGCGCCGGTCGACTGGCGGCTGCTCAAGGGACCGTGGTTCGACAACAACATCGCCACGCTCGAGATCAGGCCCGGCGAGGGCCTGCGGATGTGGTGGGCGACCGGCGAGGTGGAGAACGGGCACCATGACCGGCCGCGCTTCGCCCAGGTGGCCGAGGTCGTCGTCTCGTGACGGGAGGCGCCGACGGCGGCTCCCCTGCTGGATCGATCACCGACGTCGACGGCATCCGGGTCGGCCAGGCGCAGCGGGTCGGCGACGGCTGGCTGACCGGCGTGACGGTCGTGCTGCCTCCCGCGGACGGCGCGGTGGCAGGTGTCGACGTGCGTGGCGGCGGGCCCGGCACCCGCGAGACCGACCTGCTCGACCCGCGCAACCTGGTGGAGCGGGTGCACGCGATCGTGCTGACGGGCGGCTCGGCGCTGGGCCTGGCCGCGGCCGACGGGGTGGCGCGGGCCCTGCTGGCTGACGGGATCGGCTTCTCCGTCGGGATGCCACCGCAGCCCGGCCACGTGGTGCCGATCGTGCCCGGCTGCTGTCGTCTTCGACCTCGGCCGGGGCGGCGAGCTTCGGCAACGCGCCCGACGCCGCGCTCGGCGCCGAGGCGTACGCCGCCGCGTCGACGCGGGTGGCCGAGGGCAATGCGGGCGCGGGGACCGGCACCACGGCCGGCGGGCTCAAGGGCGGCGTCGGCACCGCGTCGGCCCGGCTGCCCGACGGCGCGACGAGTGGGCGCGCTCGTCGTGGTCAACGCCGTCGGCTCCCCCGTCGACCCCCGCACCGGCGAGCTGTGGGCGGCTCGCCTGCTGCGAGACCGGCGACCTGCCGGCGCTGCGCCGGCCCGACCCGGCCGACCTCGCGGCGTACGCCGCGATCAGCGGCCGCCTCGGCTCCCCCGCCACCCGGCCAGGCGACCTGCCTGGTGGTGCTCGCCACCGACCTGACGCTGACCAAGGCGCAGTGCGCCAAGGTCGCGGGCAGCGGCCACGACGGGCTCGCGCGCGCCGTCAACCCCGTGCACACCATGCTCGACGGCGACACGGTCTTCACCGTGGCCACCGGCGCTCGGCCGGCGCCGGACGTGCTCGGCTTCCACGCCCTGCTGACGTCAGCCGGCGACGTCGTCACCCGTGCGGTCGCGCGGGCGATGCTCGCCGCCGGGTCGACGCACGACCTGAGGAGCTATCGCGAGGTCTTCCCGTCGGCCTTCGACCCCTCGGTAGCCTCGCCCGGGTGACGATCCGGCTCGTGCTCGCCTCCGCCTCCCCGGCCCGGCTCAAGACGCTTCGCCAGGCGGGTGTCGAGCCCGAGGTGATCGTGTCGGGCGTCGACGAGTCACGGCTCGACGGGCTCCCGCCCGCCGAGCTGGCCCTCCAGCTCGCCGAGCTCAAGTGCGCGGCCGTCGCCGGCGGCCCTCTCCCCGACGACGCCGCGCTCGTGCTCGGCTGCGACTCCGTCCTGGAGATGGGCGGCCGGGCGCTCGGCAAGCCCGCGGACGCCGACGAGGCACTCGAGCGGTGGCGGGAGATGCGCGGCGGCCACGGCGTCCTGCACACCGGGCACTGCCTGCGCGACGTCGCGACCGGCCACGTCGCGGCGGCCACGGCCTCGACGGTCGTGCACTTCGCCGACGTGAGCGACGAGGAGATCGCGGCGTACGTCGCGACCGGTGAGCCGCTCGAGGTCGCGGGCGCGTTCACCGTCGACGGGCTCGGCGGCGCGTTCGTGACCCGGATCGAGGGCGACCACCACAACGTCGTGGGGCTGAGCCTGCCGCTGCTGCGCGACCTCGTCGCCGAGCTCGGCCACACGTGGACCGACCTCTGGGCGTCGGGCGGGCGGCCGTGAGGTTCACGGAGCGGGAGCTGACGCTCGCCCTCGAGGGCGCGGCGAAGAGCGTGCTGGCGGCCAAGGACAGGGACGTGCGCAAGGGCAGGCGTTCTGCGGACGACGCCTGGGCGGCTCTGGGTCGCTACCAGCGCTACCAGCTGCTCTCACGGGCTGGGTGACCAGCTCCTCGGCGTCCTGGTGGCGCTGCCGGACGTCGAGGTGGCGGTGGGCACGCGGCCGACCTTCACCGACGAGCAGGTCACCGCGGCGATCCAGCAGACCTCCGGTGAGCTGCGAGGGCTGCGGGGCAAGGTGCTCCTCAAGGCGCGGGTGGCGCTGGTGCAGCTGGCGCTCGCGCACGTGCCCCCGCGCGCCGACCCCGACGCGTTGATCGTGCCCGACCACCTCTAGTGCGTCGGGGTCCTCTTCGCGGGCGCGGCGCCAGGTGATCAGCGGCTCCTCGTGCTCGGGGCGGCGGAAGACCAGCCCGCGGAAGAGGAAGAAGCGCGCGGCGTTGGCCAGCCCGAGCCCGACGAGGTTGGCCGAGATGTTGTCGGAGATCGGGTCGTCGTTGCCCAGGACGTTGCGGCTGATCCACAGGCAGGTGATCGGGATGAGCATCGTCAGCAGGTTGATCGCGACGAACGCCGCCACCCCGCCGTCGGCCCTCCTGGTCTCGCGGTGCTGGAACGCCCAGACCTTCGTGTAGTGATAGCTGATCACCATGCCCACGCCGTTGGCGATGACGTAGGCCAGCTCGGGCTGGTTGTTCAGCGGCGCGAAGCTGCCGGTGTTGAAGCCGTGCACCAGCAGGTTGAAGAGGATGAGCGCGACGATGGTGGCGACCAGGCCGACGGCCAGGAACCGCCCGACCTCGGCAGCGAACCGCTGCCAGCGCTCTCCCACGCAGGGAAGCCTAACCGGGCCCCGCTCAGCGGACGGAAACCTCGCTGAGGCGTGGGGCGACCGTCTGGTGCGGTGCTGTGGTCGCATAGGGGGGCGCCGGCCACGTCCTTACCGTCAACAGCACCGCGCTAGTCGGTCGGCCCGGCTACTCGACCGGGAGGCCGAGGCCGCGCGCGATGAGCATCCGCTGAACCTCGGAGGTGCCCTCGCCGATCTCGAGCACCTTGGCGTCGCGGTAGAACCGGGTGACGGGGTACTCCTCCATGAAGCCGTAGCCGCCGAAGACCTGGGTGCCGATCCGGGTGGCCGTCACCGCCGACTCGGTGGCGTAGAGCTTGGCGACGGCAGCGGCCTGCTTGAAGTCCTTGCGGGACACCGACCCGCCCGCCTCCATCGCGTCGCGCATGGCGGCGGCCCGGTAGGTCAGCAGCCGGGCGGCGTCGAGCATCACCTGGAGGTCGGCGATCTGGAAGGCCACGCCCTGCTTGCGGCCGATCGGGCCGCCGTAGGTCTGCCGCTCCCCGGCGTAGGCGACCGTGAGGTCGACCATCGCCTGCAGGCAGCCGACGGCCAGCGCCGCGATGGCGACGCGCCCGTCGTCGAGGGTCGCGAGGAACTGCGCGTAGCCGCGGCCCCGCTCGCCCAGGAGGTGGCCCTCGGGCACCCGGGCGTCGACGAACGTCAGCGGGTGGGTGTCGGAGGCGTGCCAGCCGAGCTTGTCGTACGCCGGCTCGGCGACGAAGCCGGGCGTGCTCGTCGGCACGATGATGGTGGAGATCTCGGGCCTGCCGTCCTCGCGGAGGCCGGTGCGGGCCGTCACGGTGTTGAGGCTGGTGATCTCGGACCCCGAGTTGGTGATGAACTGCTTGGCGCCGTTGATCACCCACTCGCCGTCGACGAGGTCGGCCTTCGTGCGCGTCGCCCCGGCGTCGGAGCCGGCGCCCGGCTCGGTCAGCCCGAACCCGGCGAGGGTCTGACCGGCGACCAGGTCGGGGAGCCACTGCTCCTTCTGCGCGTCGGTGCCGTAGGTCAGCACCGGGTTGATGCCCAGCCCGACCGCGGCCTCGAGGGTGATCCCCATCGACTGGTCGACCCGGCCGATCTCCTCGATCGCCAGGCACAGGCTGGTGAAGCCGCCGTCCTCGCCGCTGAGCCCGGCGCCGCCGTACTCCTCGGGTGCAGTCAGGCCCATCAGGCCGAGCTTGCCCATCGTCTGCACGACGTCGACGGGGAAGTGGTGGTCGCGATCCCACTGGGCGGCGTACGGCGCGATCTCGCTCTCGGCGAAGTCGCGGACCGTGCGGCGGAACTCCTCGTGCTCACGGGACAGGTCGAACGTCATGCGGGCAATGCTAACCCGAATGGTTAATGATTGTTAACCGCGGACGACCTTGATGTTGAAGTCGAGGGTGCCGAGCGACTGCCAGGTGCGGATCCACAGCGCGACGTACATCTCCGCCCCGCGGGCGGTCTCGAGGCCGCCGAGGTCGAGCACGTCGGTGTGCCCGAGCGACTCGAGCAGCTCGGTGACGGACGCCTTGGCGTCGGCGTCGTCGCCGGACACGAAGACCGTCGAGGGCTCGCCGAGCCGGCCAGGGTCGGCCATCACGGAGGCGTTCATCGTGTTCAGCGTCTTCACGACGCGCGCCGATGGGTGGGCCCGCTGGATCTGCTCGCCCATCGAGTCGGTGTCGACGACCAGCAGGCGCGGCGGGAAGCCGGCTGAGAAGTCGAGCGGGTTGCACACGTCGACGAGGACCGTGCCGTCGAGCCGCTCGGACGGCGACGGCTGCCAGCACGTCGAGGCTCGCACCGCCGGAGGTGGCGTTCAGGACGAGGTCGGCGTCGGGCACGTCGCCGAACGCCTCGAGACCGACGGCCGGCACGTCGGCCGACCACGAGGCGAAGTCCTCGCCCTCCCGGGTGCGCGCCGGATCTCGGGTGCCGATCGTCACCTCGTGTCCGAGCTGGTCGAAGCGAGCGGAGAGCGTCCGCCCCACGATGCCGGTGCCGAGGACGGTGATCCTCATGGTCGCCTCCAGGGCAGCAGTCAGTCGCAGTTGTCGCAGATGCCGGTGGCCGGCAGCGCCATGAAGCAGCGCGGGCAGGTGGCGGTGGGCCGGTCGGTCTTGGCCAGCCGGCGGGGTGTCGACGTGCGCGGCGTGGCGGGGCGCGTCGACGGCGCGCGACGCGCGGCCGAGGCACGCGGCGGAGGCGGGGGGGCGCCGACCAGCCGAGCTCAGCGGCAGGTCGCCCTCGCGGGCCCGGAGGTGGTCGACGAGCACCAGCAGGTCGGGCATCCAGGTCGCGACCGGATGGCTGGTGCTCACCTGGCTGCGCTCCTGGACCTGCGCGGCCAGGTCGGCGGCGAGGATCCGCCGTCCGTCGCGCTCGACCAGCACCTGGACCGCGATCGGCGTCCAGACCTGCAGCGCGATCGCCTTCGACGTCGGCAGGGCGTCGGGCTCGTGCCAGAAGCCCTTCCGCTTGACCTCTCCGCGCATCAGGCTCCGCTCCTAGAGGTAGAGCCCGGTGGCGGAGTCGCCGAGCCGGTCGGCGGCGACGGCGTGCACGTCGCGCTCGCGCAGCACGACGTAGACCTCGCCGTGCACCTCGACCTCGGCCTTGTCCTCGGGATCGAAGAGCACCTTGTCGCCGACCTCGACGACGCGGGCGCTCGGCCCGACGGCGACCACGTGCGACCAGGACAGGCGACGCGCGCCCATCGCCGCGGTCGCGGGGATCACGATGCCCCCCGACGAGCGGCGTTCCCCGGACTCGCGGTCGATCTCGACCAGGACGCGGTCGTGCAGCATCTCGATCGGGAGCTTGGACGCTGCCTTCTCGAGACGCTGCTTGTCGGCCATGAGCGCGACGCTCAGCGCGCGAGCCGGCGAAGGCCGACGAACACGGCGACCACGCCGGCGACCACGCCGGCGACCTTGAGGATGTTGTCGGTCCGGGGCGTGCCGTCGAGGGCCACGAAGTAGCCCTTCACGGAGGCGACCTGACGGGAGACGATCGTCTTGGGACTGCTGCGGTAGACCAGCGCGTCGATGGTCCCGGCGAGACGTTCCCGGGTCTCCTCGATGTCACGTTCGAGGGACGTCAGCTCGCTCACGTCCGGAAGGCTATCAACCACCCGCGGCTCACCTCTCGACGGGCGTGACGCCGGGTGCCGGCCCCACGGTGCGCGGGTCGAAGCCGAACGGCAGCTCGAGCCGGTGCGCGGCCATCAGGACGTCGTCGGTGAGAACGTCGTACGTCGCCCCGTCGGCGACCACCACGCCGTCGCTCAGCACCACCGAGCGCGGGCAGAGCTCGAAGGCGTAGGGCAGGTCGTGGGTGACCATCAGCACGGTCACGTCGAGGGAGCGCAGGATGTCGGCGAGCTCGCGCCGCGAGGCGGGATCGAGGTTCGACGACGGCTCGTCGAGCACCAGGATCTCCGGCTCCATGGCCAGCACCGTGGCCACGGCGACGCGGCGACGTTGACCGAAGGAGAGGTGGTGCGGAGGGCGGTCGGCGAAGTCCGCCATCCCGACCTGGTCCAGCGCCGCCATCACCCGCGACTCCAGCGCGTCCCCTCGCAGCCCGAGGTTGGCGGGCCCGAAGGCGACGTCCTGGCGGACGGTGCCCAGGAAGAGCTGGTCGTCGGGGTCCTGGAAGACGATGCCGACCCTGCGGCGGATCTCCTGGAGGTGCTCCTTCTCGACCGGGAGGCCGCTGACCGACACCGAGCCGGCACCCGCGGCGAGGATGCCGTTGAGGTGGAGCACGAGCGTGGTCTTCCCGGCGCCGTTGGGGCCGAGCAACGCGACCCGCTCGCCCTCGTGGACGTGCAGGTCGACGCCGAAGAGGGCCTGGTGGCCGTCGGGGTAGGCGTAGGCGAGGCCGCGTACGTCGAGGACCGGGGTGCTCATCGGGGGAGCCTCACCGGGGCAGCTGCCCGTCGTACCCGCGCGAGAGCATCGCGAGGTGCACCCGCTCGCCGCGCTCGTAGGACCGCACGAAGAGCGCACCCAGGGACCGCGCCATCGCCGGCCAGTGCCGCGGGAGACGCGGGTCGCAGCCACGCGACCGCATCGCGACCATCATGCGCCCGAGCTCGTCGGTGACGACGTCGAGGTAGCGGATCATGAAGCCCATGATCTGCACGAGCAGCGTCGGGAGCCGGAGTCGCTCCAGGCCGCGCAGCAGCTCCTGAGGCTCCGTCGTCGCCGCGAGCGTCAGCGAGGCCACCACCCCGAGGGTGCCCTTCACCAGGAGCGCCCAGGCCCCCCACAGACCGGCCTCGGACACCGAGATCGCGAGCGGGCCGGGCAGCACGACCTGGGGTCCGGTGGCGACGAAGGGCATCAGCGCGGCGAAGACCACGAACGGGACCTCGACGACCATCCGCTTGGCCAGATAGCCGGGGGGCACTGTCGAGACGGCGATGACGACGACCAGCACTGCGGCGTACGCCGCGTAGGCCGCGAACCACTCGCGCGGGGTGGCCACCACCACCAGCATGAACCCGACGAGCGCCAGGATCTTGCGGTGTGCCGGCGCGCGGTGGATCGGGCTGTGACCGTGGAAGTGGAGCTTGTGCCCGTGTCCGGCGCCCATGTCAGACCCGTCGTCGTCGCGGAGCTGCGCTCGTCGCTGGCGGCGTCGTCACCGCGACGGCGCACCAGCATGAAGAGGCCCCCGGAGATGGCGAGGACGACCAGGCAGCCGACCACACCCGCGATGCCGCCGGAGAGCCGTGGGTCGTCGACGCCCTCGGTCGAGTAGTCGGCGAGTGGGCTGTCGGCCTGCGGCGGAGTCCTCCGCCGTGTGCAGGAATCCGGTCTTCCCGGCGACGTACTCGAGCCCGTCGGGGTGGCTGCTGGCGTAGAAGCTCGCCACCCCCGCCACGAGCAGGGCGAGCAGGAGCCCGGCGGCGAGGAAGCGGCGGGTGCTCATGACGCCGCCTGCGTCCGGATCTCCAGGGTGCGGGCCTCGAGCAGGGGTCGGGCGCCGTAGACGAGGTCGGGACGTACGGCGACGACGCTGCCGACGACGAGGCCGGTCACGACCGCCTCACCGAGCCCGATCACGGTGTGCCAGCCGACCATGGCGGCCAGCACCGTGCCGGTCTCGATCGGCGCGACTCCCCCGACGGCGAAGAGCAGGGTGAAGACGGCCGCGGCGGCGGGAACGCTGACGAACGCGCCCAGCGCGGCGGCCAGGGGGACGAAGCGGAGGTGCTGGGGAAGCACCGCCCGGGCGGCCTTGAAGACGAACCAGCCGACGGCGACGCCGACGATGGCCATCAGGGTCACGTTGGTGCCGAGGGCGGTGATGCCGCCGTCGGCCATGAAGAGCGCCTGCACGAGCAGCACGACGCTGACGCAGAGCACCGCCGTGTAGGGACCCGCCAGCACCGCGGCCAGCGCGCCGCCGAGCAGGTGCCCACTGGTGCCCGCGCCGACCGGGAAGTTCATCATCTGACCGGCGAAGACGAACGTCGCGACCAGACCGGCGACGGGAGCCGTGCGGTCGTCGAGCTCGCGGCGAGCCCCCCGGAGGGCGAGCGCCACCCCGGCGACCGCCACCGCGCCCGTGGCGAGCGAGGTGGGAGCATTCAGGAAGCCGTCAGGTACGTGCACGATCAACCACCCTACGTTGTTGCAAGTACTTCGCAACAGCCAGACATTCGGATTGGAGCACCTTCACCGTGAGCGATCAGCCCACCCCGCCCCGTCGCCTCTCCGTCGGCGACCCGGCCCCCGACTTCACCCTCGTCGACGACCGGGGCGAGGAGGTCACGCTGTCGGACCTGCGCGGCCGTCGCGTGATCGTGTACTTCTACCCCGCGGCGATGACGCCGGGCTGCACGACCGAGGCGTGCGACTTCTCCGACTCCCTCGACTCGCTGAAGGCGCAGGGCTTCGACGTCCTCGGGATCTCCCCCGACTCCCCCGCCAAGCTCGCGAAGTTCCGTGAGCGCGACCACCTGACGATCACCCTGCTCTCCGACCCGGACCGGCAGGCACTGCAGGCCTACGGCGCCTGGGGCGAGAAGAAGAACTACGGCAAGACCTACGAGGGCGTCATCCGCTCGACGGTCGTGGTCGGCCCGGACGGCGCCGTCGAGCACGCGGCGTACAACGTCAAGGCCACCGGCCACGTCGCCAAGCTCCGGCGGGACCTGAAGGTCGACGCCTAGGCTGACCCGGCCGCGCCCGTAGCCCAACAGGCAGAGGCACCAGACTTAGGATCTGGCCAGTGCGAGTTCGACTCTCGCCGGGCGCACGCCTGCATTCCTCACTACCGTTCGCCCTGGTCAGCTGAGCCTCACCGGTCGAGGGACGCTGCAACCAAGGGCGCGATCTCGGCCAGCGCGCGGCCCCGGTGGGAGATCCGGTCCTTGTCCGCGGGATCGAGCTCGGCGGTGGTGACCTGGCGACCGTCGAGCTCGGGCAGGTCGTCGGCGACGAAGATCACGTCGTAGCCGAACCCTCCGGCGCCCCGCGGCGCCCGCACGACCCGACCCGGCATCTCCCCCTGCACCAGATGAGTGGTGCCGTCGGGGTGGCAGAAGGCGACCACGCTGGTGAAGTGGGCGCCGCGGCGCTCGTCGGGTACGTCGGCGATCTGCGCCAGCAGCAGCTCGTTGTTGCGAGCGTCGCTCTTCGGCAGTCCCGACCACCGCGCCGACAGCACCCCGGGCATGGCGTTGAGCGCGTCGACACAGAGCCCGCTGTCGTCGGCGAGAGTCGGCAGGCCGGTAGCGGCCAGGCCCGCGCGGGCCTTGAGCAGGGCGTTGCCCGCGAAGTCGGGCTGGTCCTCGACGGGCTCGTCGTAGGTCGCCACGTCGTCGAGCCCGACGACGACGACGTCCGGCACGTGCTGGGCGAGGATGCGCTCCAGCTCGGCGAGCTTCTTGGGGTTGCGGGAGGCGAGGAAGACCGTGCGCCCGGGCCGGTCAGCCACCAGCGAGCGCCTCCTGCTGCAGCCGGGTGAGGTCCGCGCAGCCCTTCGCGGCGAGGTCGAGCAGCGCGTTGAGCTCCCTCCGGTCGAACGCGGCGCCCTCGGCCGTGCCCTGGACCTCGACGTAGGAACCGGCGCCGGTCATCACCACGTTCATGTCGGTCTCGGCGCGGACGTCCTCCTCGTAGGGCAGGTCGAGCCGGGGCACCCCGTCGATGATGCCGACCGAGACCGCCGCGACCGAGCCGGTGAGCGGCTCGCCGGTCAGCGCCCCGGTCGACCTCAGGTGGGCGATCGCGTCGGCGAGCGCGACGTAGGCCCCGGTGATCGCCGCGGTGCGGGTGCCGCCGTCGGCCTGGAGCACGTCGCAGTCGAGCTGGATGGTGTTCTCGCCGAGGGCGCGGTAGTCGATGACCGCACGGAGCGAGCGGCCGATCAGCCGCGAGATCTCGTGGGTGCGGCCGCCGATGCGGCCCTTGACCGACTCGCGGTCGGAGCGGGTGTTCGTCGAGGCCGGCAACATCGCGTACTCCGCGGTCACCCAGCCCAGGCCGGAGCCCTTGCGCCAGCGCGGGACGCCCACCGAGGCCGAGGCCGCACACAGGACGCGGGTGCGACCGAACTCCACGAGCACCGACCCTGCCGCGTGGTCGAGCCACCCCCGGGTGATCGTGATGGGTCGCAGCTCGTCGTCGGCGCGGCCGTCGGCCCTGAGGTTGGTGGTGACCGGGGAAACCGGGGTTTGGCTCATGGCCAGCGATCGTAGAGGGGCACGCCGACGGTGCCGGGCTGAGGGCGCTACTTCACCTCGGCGCGCATGACCCGCACGAGGCCGGCCAGGAACGGCAGCACGATCCAGATGAGGGACGCCGTGGCGACCTGGGCCCACTGTTCGCCGGTGAGGTTCTGCGTGCCGTCGAACAGAGGCGTCTGCGCCGTGCCGAGGTCGACCCACGGAGCGACGTCGCTGAGCGCGGACCAGATGCTGGCGATGATCGAGAACCCGATGGGGAGCACGAAGTAGGTGACGATCGCCGCTGCGGAGTTGAGCAGGATGAGGCCGAACGCGAGACCCTGCAGGATGCCGCTGACCTGGAGCAGCCCGAACTTCACGAAGTCGTCGGCGCTCAGTGCCGAGAACCCGTCCTCCTGGCCGCCGGCCAGGGTGGCCAGCGCCGCGAGGGCGATCGCCACCACGACCGCGACCAGGCCGAGCACCAGCGCGGCCGCCACCTTGGCAGCAACCACCCGAGCCCGCGAGGGCACCAGGGTGAACGTCGTCAGCGTGGTGCGCTGGCCCCACTCGCTGGTGATCAGGAGGATGCCCAGCACCGGGAGCAGGAAGCCCTGCGGCGTGGCCGTGATGCCGATGAAGTTCTGGAAGACCCGGTCGCCCGGGTCGGACACCAGGAAGAAGATCACGATGAACGCGGCGGTGATGACGCCGATCGCGATCAGCAGCCACAGCCCGGCGCGGGTGTCCCACATCTTGCGCAGCTCGACACCCACGAGGCGGGTGAACGGGATCTGCGGGGTGTCGGACACGTCGAGACGCCGGGTCTCACCGGCCGGGTTGCCGGACAGCACGTCCTCGGTCATCGGGGGGCCTCCTCCGCGCCCGCACCAGCGGGCAGCGCGTCGCGTTGGGTGTCGGACGTGAGCTCGAGGAAGAGGTCCTCGAGACCACCGTGGACGGCGCGCAGCTCGGTCAGCACCAGGCCGTGCCGCGCGGCGACGGTGCCGACGTCGACCGGCTCGGCGTGCACGTGGAACCCGTCGGCGACCGCCTGGGGCTCCAGGCCGGCCTCGCCCAGGTGGCGCGCCAGGGTGGCCTGGTCGCTGCCGGAGACGAAGGTGAGCGCGGCCCCCTGCGCCGCGCCGGCGAGCAGCGAGCGCTTGTCGCCCTGGGCCACGATGCGCCCACGGCCGATGAGGATCATCTCGTCGGCGATGAGCTCGACCTCGTTGAGCAGGTGGCTGGAGAGCAGCACCGTGCCACCCCGGTCGGCGTACCCCTTGAGGAGGCCGCGCATCCACCGGATGCCGGCGGGGTCCAGGCCGTTGGCCGGCTCGTCGAGGATCAGCACCTCCGGGTCGCCCAGCAGCGCGTGGGCGATGCCCAGGCGCTGCCGCATGCCGAGCGAGTAGTTGCGCAGCCTGCGCTTCGACTCCGCGTCACTGAGGCTGACCAGGTCGAGCATCTCGTCGACGCGCGAGTCCGGCAGCCCCATCGTGCGCGCGCCCAGGGTGAGGATCTCGCGGCCGGTGCGCCCGGCGTGCTGGGCGGACGCGTCGAGGAGGACGCCCACGTGACGGCCGGGGTTGGGGATCTCCTCGAAGCGGTAGCCCCCGATGGTCGTCGTGCCGGAGGATGCGGGGGTCAGCCCCGTCATGATCCGCATCGTGGTGGTCTTGCCTGCGCCGTTGGGGCCGAGGAACCCGGTCACGGTGCCCGAACGGCACTCGAAGCTGATGTCGTCCACGGCGACGAACCCGCCGTAGGACTTGCTGAGGTGGTCGACGGTGATCATCAGGGGCAAGTGTGCCGCAAAAGGGGCGCAGCCCTTGGTCCGCCCCCTCCCCAACTTAAGTCGAACTGTCGCGGGACGCGTCCGGAACTCCGGTGGGGTCGACAGCCGTCCCACTACAGTCCTGGCGTGGAGCGGCCGAGTCCCGCGGAGTACCAACCGCAGCTGACTCCTCTGGAGCACGCCTGGCGGTACGCCGTCATGCTCTCGATCAGCCTGTTCTCCTGGTCGGTGCTGTTCGAGGGCCAGTTCCACCAGAGCTGGATGCTCACGCTCGACCTCATCATCGGGTGCGCGTGCTACGTCCTGGTCTACTTCCGTCGCGAGCGTCCACTGCCCGTCGCGGTGATCGTGAACCTGCTGATGAGCGTGTCGGCGACGGCGACCGGGCCGGCAGTCCTCGCCTCGGTGTCGCTGGCCACCCGCAGGCGCATCCCCGAGGTCGCGCTGCTGTTCGTGGTGAACGTCACGGGCCTGAGCCTGCTCTACGTCGTCCAGCCGGTCGACGACGAGATCGTGTGGTGGGAGGTCGCGCTCTACAACGTGGGGCTGGCGACCATCCTCATCGCCTGGGGCATGTACCTCGGCTCCCGCCGTGAGCTGATCTGGGAGCTCAACAACCGCGTGTCCCGCGCCGAGGCAGATCGCGACGAGCGCACCGACCGGGCCCGGGAGTCCGAGCGCGCGCGGATCGCCCAGGAGATGCACGACGTGCTCGGCCACCGCATCTCCCAGATCTCCATGCACGCCGGTGCGCTGGCTTTCCGCAACGACCTCACCCCCGAGCAGATGCGCGAGGGTGCCACCCGCATCCAGGACACCGCGAACGCCGCGCTCGTCGACCTGCGCGGCGTGCTCGGGGTGCTCCGCGACAGCAAGACCGGCCTGCTGATCGAGCCGCCGCAGCCGACGTACGAGGACGTGCCCCGGCTGGTCGAGGCGGCCCGCGAGGCCGGGATGCGCATCGACTTCCACGACGGGCTGCGCGGCGAGCTGCCGGCGCCGGCCGGCCGCACCCTGTTCCGGATCCTGCAGGAGGGCCTGACCAACGCGGGCAACCACGCCCCGGGAACGCTGGTCTCGATCTCGGTGACCGGTCGGCCGGGACGAGGAGTGGACGTCTTCGTCCGCAACGCCCTGGGGTTCGCTCCGGAGGGTGCCCGGGGGTCCGGGTTGGGCCTGATCGGGCTCGCCGAGCGGGCCGAGCTCACCGGTGGCCGTCTGAGCCATCGTGCCGAAGGCGGCCTCTTCGAGCTCCATGGATGGATACCGTGGCCGGTGTGAACCGCGTGCACGGGGTGATCTGGGCGACGTACGTCGTCCCTGGAAGGGGAACGCAATGATGATGGACCTGGCGACCGACACGACCTCGGTCGTGATCGTCGACGACGATCCGCTGGTGCGGTCGGCGCTGGCGCTGATGCTGGGCGGGCAGCAGGACATCGCCGTGGTCGGCGAGGCCGCCGACGGTCAGGACGGCCTCCAGCTGTGCGCCGAGGTCAACCCGGACGTCGTGCTGATGGACATCCGGATGCCGGTCCTCAACGGCCTCGAGGCGACCCGGCGGCTGCACGCGGCCGAGAACCCCCCTCGCGTCATCGTCCTCACCACCTTCGACGCCGACGAGCTGGTGCTGGAGGCGTTGGCGGCGGGTGCCGACGGGTTCCTGCTCAAGGACACCCCGCCCGACCAGATCGTCTCCGCGATCCGCACGGTCGCCGACGGCGAGGCGATGCTGTCGCCGTCGGTCACCCGCACGGTCATCGGACGGGTCCGCACGGTCGGCCTCACCCCGCGCACGCAGGACGCCATCGACCGGCTCGACCAGCTGACCGACCGCGAGAAGGAGGTCGCCCTCGCAGTCGGCCGCGGGCTGACCAACGCCGACATCGCGCGCGAGCTCTACCTGTCGATCCCGACCGTCAAGGCGCACGTCTCACGGCTCTTCGACAAGCTCGGGGTCACCAACCGCGTCCAGATCGCCATGGTCGTGCACGACGCCGGGCTGGTCTAGGCGACGTCAGACCTCGTACGTCGCCCCGGACGACGGCGAGCTCGATGGGACCGGCGTAGCCGCCGCGCGCCTCGGCGAGCACCCGCTCCTTGTCGTACCACGGCGGCACATGGGTCACGACGACCCGTCGCGCCCCCGCGCGGGTGGCCGTCTCGCCGGCCTCCCTGCCGGTGAGGTGCAGGTCCGGCGGGTTGTCCTCGCCCTCGAGGAAGGACGCCTCGACCAGGAACAGGTCGACGTCGCGCGCCGCCTCGTCGAGGGCGGCGCACACTCCCGAGTCGCCCGAGTAGGTCAACGTCCGCCCACCGGCGCTCACCCGCATGGCGAAGGTGCTGACCGGGTGGACCACGGGCGTGGGAACGACCTCGAACGGCCCGACCCGGAACGGCTCGGCGAAGGTGCGGAAGTCGAAGACGCCGGTCATCAGGGGCGAGCCAGGCAGGTTGTACGCCGCGTCGATGCGCTCGTGCGTGCCGTGCGGACCCCATACGGGGATCGTCGGCCGTACCCCGCTGGGGTGGTAGCAGCCCAGCACGTAGAAGCCGGTCAGGTCGACGCAGTGGTCGGCGTGCAGGTGGGAGAGTGCGACGGCGTCGACGGTGAGCGGGTCGGTGTAGCGGTGCAAGGCGCCGAGCGCGCCGTTGCCCATGTCGAGGACCAGTCGCCAGGTGCGCCCCTCGTCGTCGTCGGCCTCGACGAGGTAGCAGCTCGCCGGCGAGTCGGGGCCGGGGTAGGACCCGGAGCAGCCGACGACGTGAGCCTCATCACACGCCTCCCAGGCTGCCGGAGAAGTGCGGACGCGAGCGCCAGCTCCGGGCCCAGGAAGCGCCGCCCGGTCGCCTGGAACTCGTCGGGGGAACCGGTGGTGAGGAACTGGTACGTCGGGTCACCGTCCTCGCGCATGACGTCGGTGCGCGCGAGCAGCTTGTAGACGTCCTTCGCACACTCCTCGGCGCTGGAGACGAGCGTGACGCCGTCGCCCATCACCATGGAGATCACGCCCGTGAGCAGCGGGTAGTGGGTGCACCCCAGGATCAGGGTGTCGACGCCCGCGTCCACGAGCGGGTCGAGGTACTCGTGCGCGACCCGCGTCAGCTCCGGCCCGCCGGTGACGCCGCGCTCGACGAAGTCGACGAACCGGGGGCACGCCCTGGTGATCAGCTCGACGTGCGGTGCGGCGGCGAAGGCGTCGTCGTAGGAGAGGGAGTCGACCGTGGCGCGGGTGCCGATGACGCCCACCTTGCCCGTGCGCGAGGCCGCGACGGCGCGGCGCGCCGCGGGCAGGATCACCTCCACGACCGGCACGTCGTAGCGCTCCCGGGCGTCGCGCAGCATCGCCGAGGAGGCGGAGTTGCAGGCGATGACCAGCAGCTTCACGTCGTTCTCGACGAGATGGTCGAGGCACTCCAGGGCGTAGGCGCGCACCTCGCCGAGCGGCCGCGGCCCGTAGGGCTGGCGGGCGGTGTCGCCGAGATAGACCACCGACTCGTGCGGGAGCTGGTCGATGACGGCCCGGGCGACCGTGAGGCCGCCGTATCCGGAGTCGAAGATGCCGATGGGCGCGTCGACGTCCGCCTGTGCCACGCGGGCAAGGCTAGGCCATGGACGCCCCCCGTCTGTCGGCTTGGCGACACAACTCACGCGCGCCGATGCGCTGACGGGGCCGCGAGAAACCTAAGGTGGCTCTCATGCGTGCCTGGCTCCGGATCCTGACCGCCGCACTGGCGGGCCTGCTCGCCGGCGTGCTCGCGCCGGTGCTCGCGGGCGCGCCCGCGACTGCCCGCGCGGACGGCACCGGCCCGGGGCCGGACCCGACGCCATCCGTGACGCAGGTCGTGGTGATCAGCCTGGACGGACTGACGCCCCGAGCCCTGACCCGTCTGGGCGAGCGCCGGCACTCCCGTGCTGCACCGGATGATGCGGGACGGCGCCTCGACGCTCAACGCGCGCACGCGCCTACGAGCTGACGGTCACGCTGCCGAACCACACCAGCATGGTCACCGGACGCCAGATCGCCCGGGCCGCCGGCGGCCACGGCGTGACCTGGAACGACGACCGCAGGGTGCCGGCGACCGTGCAGGGCGCCGCCGGCGGTCCGGTCGAGTCGGTGTTCTCGACCGTCCACGCGACCGGCCGGCGAGACCGCGCTCTTCGCGACCAAGACGAAGTTCTCCCTCTGGCGTCGGTCGTGGCCCGACGCGATGGACCGCTACGAGATCCGCGACGACGCCGACCGCGCCGTGCACCCGCAGCGTGCGCCGCGACGTCCTCGACAACGACCGCGCCTTTACCTTCGTCCACCTCGGGCACACCGACGTGGTCGGGCATGCCAGCGGGTGGATGTCGCCGGCGTACCTCGACGCCGTCCGCGCCGCCGACGCCTACGTCGGACGCATCCTCGACGCGATCGCCGGCGCCGGCGAGACCGGGGAGACCCTCGTCGTCGTGACCGCCGACCACGGGGGACGTGGTCGCACCCACGCAGAACCCCGCGCTCTACGACGACTACCGGATCCCCTTCCTCGTCGTCGGACCCGACGTGCCGGCGGGGACCGACCTCTACGACCTCAACCCCGCCTACCGCGACCCGGGCACCCGCAGGCCGACGTACCTGACGAGGAGGCAGCCCATCCGCAACGGCGCGGTCGCCAACCTGGCCACCGACGTGCTCGGCATCCCGGCCGTCCAGGGCAGCCAGGTCGACGCCGCGGCAGGACCTCGACGTCTTCGCCGCCACGCCCCGCTAATCTCGCGCTGGTCACAGCCGGTGGGCCACGATGGTCGCCGTGGACGAGGTCGACCACCCCCTGGGAGTCACGCCGCAGGAAGCGCCCTCACGGCGCAAGCCGCTGACGCTCGCGGTCGTCGTCGTGCTGGGTCTGGTCGGCTTCGCCTGGGTCGCGGGCTGGGTCCGGCAGACACCGGACGTGCTGCGCGACGGCGAGGCGACCTCCTTCCCGGCCAGGCCCCGAGCGGGGACCGTTCTACGTCACCGTCATCGAGCCGGCGACCTCGGGACGCGTCGCCGACGTGCCGCTCGTCGGGATCGAGGCCGTGGTCGCACGCAACACTGCCGACGCCGTGATCGGCTTCGTCGTGTGCACCCCCCGCGCGGGAACGACCGCCTGTGGTGGCCGACACCCGCTCGCTCGACGAGTCCTGCGCCCGCACCCGTGCGGCCGAGGACACGAGGCTGCGCGCCGCCGGGGAGTACGTCGTCATGACGATCGCCCCCGAGCGCGCCGGCACCGTGCGCGTGACCGGCATCGACGTGACCTACCGGCAGGGCTGGCAGCTGTTGTGGCTGCCGCAGACGCTCGAGCTGTCGCACGGCGTGCGGGTCAAGGTGACCTGAGCTACCGAAGAGCTTCGGCTGCGGCGGGCCGAGCGCGGGGTCGACGCCGTCGAAGAGGCTGCTGACCGACTCGCCGGCGTGGATCCGGTCGATCGCCTCGGCGAAGAGCCCCGCGACCGAGCGCACGCGCAGCTCGGGCCAGTCCTGCGGGGCGGGCACCGTGTCGGTGGTGACCACCTCGGTGATCATGGGGTGCTGGCGGAGCCGGTCGACGGCCTTGCCGACGAAGAGCCCGTGCGTGCACGCGACGGCCGCCCCGGTGCAGCCCTCGTCGGCGAGGCGGTCGAGGAGCTCGACGATGGAGCCACCGGTGGCGATCTCGTCGTCGAGCACGATCGCGCGCTTGCCTGCGACGTCACCGACGATCGCGTCGATGATCACCCGGTCGTCGGCCAGCCGGCGCTTCGAGCCCGCAGCGACCGGGAGACCGAGGAGCCGCGAGAACTGGGTCGCGGTCTTGGCGTTGCCCAGGTCGGGTGAGACGACCACGGAGTCGCTCAGGTCACCGGCCAGGAAGTGCTCGGCGAGCACGCCGAGGGCGGTGAGGTGGTCGACGGGCACGGAGAAGAACCCGTGCACCTGCGGCGCGTGCAGCGTCATGGTCAGCACCCGGTCGACGCCGGCCGTCGTGAGCATGTCGGCGACGAGCCGGCCGCCGATCGAGATGCGCGAGGCGTCCTTCTTGTCCGATCGCGCGTAGGCGTAGTGCGGGATCACCGCCGTGATCTGGGCGGCGCTGGCACCCCGGGCCGCGTCGATCATCAGCAGCAGCTCCATGAGGTGCTCCTGCGTCGGCGGGACCAGCGGTTGGACGACGTAGACGTCGCGCTGGCGGCAGTTCGCCTGCAGCTGTGCCTGGAGGCAGTCGTTGCTGAACCTGGTCATCTCCACCGAGGAGAGCGCCGACCCCGAGCTCCTCGCAGATGGACTGGGCGAGTCCACGGTGGGCACTTCCGCTGAAGACGACGATCTCGCGCAATAGAGACTCCGGAGAAGCGGAGGGGCGGTGGCCAGGTGGGCGCCACGGTAACCCGCCCCGCGGCGTGTCGACCAGAGCCGGTCTCAGCAGCGGGTCAGCGGTGGAACCACCGCTCGAACGGGAGCGGCCACGGGTTGAACGAGCAGGCTCCGCGCCCTTTCGACTGCTGCATCATCACCGGAGCCGGCCCGGGCCCGGGGCAGCCGAGATGGCCGTGGCCCAGCCAGTGGCCGGTCTCGTGGTTGACGACCATGTGCCGGTAGTCGCGCAGCGCCCGGCCCGCGGCGTTCCAGGCCGGCGAGGCGTTGCGCCAGCGGTCCTGGTTGATGATCACGTAGCGCCCCACCCGGCAGCTCCACATCGAGCTGCACACCGAGGAGAACCCCGGCACCGCACCCGCGACCGCCAGGACGAGCGTGACGTCGCCGCCGCGCGCGACGGGCCGGAACTCGACACCCGCCGCCCGCCAGCCGCGCGGGTCGTCGAAGGTCTCCTGCGCCTGCCGGCGGAACTCCGCGAGATCGGCGGTGACCGGACCCCGGGTCTCGACGTGGTAGGTCACGCTGCGGCGTACCGGCACGAGGTGCAGGGCCTCGCGCGGCCTGCTCAGCAGCCGCTCGGTGGCGTACCCCTCGCGGCGCACGGTCACCTCGAGCCTGAGTCGGTGTCCGACGTCGTCGACCGCCACCCGATGGGTGCGCCCGCGGGCCCCTCGCACGGGGTCGTCGTCGCGCAGCCAGCGGAAGCGCACGGACGTGGGGCGGGGCTTGAGCCGCGGCTTGCCTGCCACGAGGGTCCGGGTGAACCGCGGCACGCCGGTGACGACCGGCTTGTCGAGCACGTCGAAGACCGCCTTCGCGACCGGAGCGGTCGGAGCCGAGGCCGCGGCAACCTGCGCCCCAGCGGTGTCGCTGGCGGTGACGGACACCGCGAGGGTGTGCCCGACGTCGTCGAGGCCGAGGCGGTACGACGCGGTGGTGGCCTCGGCGACGGGCGTCCCGTCGCGCAGCCACTGGTAGGCGTAGGTCAACCCCTCCGCCGGCGTCCAGCCGCCGGGCGTAGCCGTCAGCCGCTCGCGGAAGGTCGGCGTACCCACGACCGTCGGCGCGACGACGTTGAGCGGCGGGTCCGCCGCCCGCGCCGGCACCGCGAGGAGCGTCGCCGCGACCACCACGACCAGTCCCGGGATCCGCAGGTTTCGAGACGGGACTCCGTCCCTCCTCAACCAGCGGACCATCGCGTGCACCAGAGCTCCTCTGATTGAGGCCACCGCCTTCGGCAGAGCTCCGCAACGTGCGCGAGCTCCGCTGGTTGAGGAGGCGCGCCAGCGCCGTCTCGAAACCACCGGAGCCCGCCTCACGCCCACAGCTGGCCCTCCAGGCGCTCCTCGGCCTCGTCGATGGTGCCTTCGTAGGCGCCGGTGGAGAGGTACTTCCACCCGGCGTCGCACACGACGAACGCGATGTCGGCGGACTCCCCCGCCCGCACCGCCTTGGCGCCCTGACCGAGCGCCGCGTGCAGGATCGCTCCGGTCGAGATGCCGGCGAAGACGCCCTCCTGCTCGAGCAGCTCGCGCACCCGTCGTACGGCGTCCCGGGGACCGACCGAGAACCGGGTGTCGATGAGCTCGGCGTCGTAGAGCTCGGGGACGAAGCCCTCGTCGAGGTTGCGAAGGCCGTAGACGAGCTCGCCGTAGCGCGGCTCCGCAGCAACGATGCGCACCTCCGGCTTGTTCTCGCGGAAGAAGCGGCCCACCCCCATCAGCGTGCCGGTCGTGCCGAGCCCGGCGACGAAGTGCGTGATCTCCGGCAGGTCGGCGAGCAGCTCGGGGCCGGTCGACTCGTAGTGCGCGAGGGCGTTGGCGGGATTGCCGTACTGGTAGAGCATCACCCAGTCGGGGTGCTCGGCTGCGACGACCTTGGCGACGCGGACCGCCTCGTTGGAGCCGCCCGCGGCCGGCGAGGAGACGATCTCGGCGCCCCACATCCGCAACAGCTGGCGACGCTCCTCGGAGGTGTTCTCCGGCATCACGCAGACCAGCCGGTAGCCCTTGAGCGAGGCCGCCATGGCCAGCGAGATGCCGGTGTTGCCCGAGGTCGGCTCGAGGATGGTGCAGCCCGGCCGGAGCCTGCCCTCGGCCTCGGCCAGCTCGATCATCCGCAGGGCCGGCCGGTCCTTGATCGAGCCCGTGGGGCTGCGGTCCTCGAGCTTGGCCCACAGCCGCACGTCGGGGCTGCCGAGAGACGCCGACAGCCGGGGCAGCCCGACCAGGGGCGTGCCACCGACCGAGCTCAGCAGGTCGTCGAAGCGCATGGCGCCAGCATGACAGTCGGCCAGCGGGGCCCAGGACGGCCGGTCAGCGCAGGAACTGCTCGGGGTCGAAGTCGTCGAGCGAGATGATCCGGACGCGGGGCAACGACACGTTGAAGGCGCCGACCTGGTACTCCAGGTCGTGGATCTCGATGTCGGCGGCGGCGTACTGCGTGCTGGTGAACTCGCGCAGGGCCACGACGCCGACCCGGTGCCCTCCCGCTTGGAGCTTCGCGGCCGCCTCGACGAAGTCCGCGTCGTGCGTGCACAGCAGCACGTCGGCCTCGGGGTGGCCACGCAGGGCGTCGAGGGTCCGCAGGATGCCGACGTCGACGACCTTCTCGTCACTCTCGCCCGAGAGGGCGACGGGCCGGTAGTCCATCGCGAGGAGCGCCTGCACGAACGTGCCGGGCAGCTGCCCGCTGGAGGCGTTGAGGAAGAACAGCCCGGTGACCGGCTGGCCCCAGAGCTCGGCGGCGTAGCCGGTGACGCGCTCCCAGCGCGGCCGCTCCTCGGGCTGCGGGCGGCGGTTCAGCAGGTTGGTCCCGAGCGTCGCGTCGATGTTCTCGCCGTCGACGAGGACGAACGTGCGACGCGCAGCGGCCTCCATGGTGCCGACCCTACGCGTCCGTCAGGCTGGCTGAGGCTGGGTCAGCCTCCGGCGACCGCGGGGAGGACCACGACCTCGTCGCCGTCGGCGAGGGGCGCCTCGAGCCCGCCGATGAAGCGGACGTCCTCGTCGTTGACGTAGATGTTGACGAAGCGGCGCAGGTCGCCGTCCTCGATCAACCGGCCCTTGAGGCCCGGGTGGTTGTTCTCCAGGTCGTCGATGAGCGCGCTCAGCGTCGCGCCGTCGGCGTCGACGGCCTTCTCACCAGAGGTGTAGGTGCGCAGGATGGTCGGGATGCGGACCTCGACGGTCATGGGGTGTTGCTCCTCGGCGTGGATGTGGGGGCTTCGAGGGCGTCGACGACGGTGACCTCTTCCTCGGTCACCTCGCCGTCGACGATCCTGTAGGAACGGAACTCCACGGGGCCGTCGTTATTCCCGTGCTCGCGGGTGCTGACGAGCACATAGTGGGCGCCCGGCTCGCTGGCCAGGCCGATGTCGGTGCGACTGGGGTAGGCCTCGGTCGCGGTGTGGGAGTGGTAGACGACGACCGGCTCCTCGTCGTTGGCCCACATCTGCTTGTAGAGGGCGAGCAGCTCTGTCGAGTCGAACTCGTAGAACGTCGGGCTGCCGGCGGCGTTCACCATCTCGACCAGCCGCTCGGCGCGGTCGCTGCCCTCGGGGCCGGCGACGATCCCGCACGCCTCGTCGGGGTGGTCGCGCTTGGCGTGCGCGACGATCGCGTCGTACGTCGCCTGGTCGATGGTGAGCACCGGGCAAGGCTAGTGGAGTCATCGGCAGGGGCTTGCCGGCTCGCGCGGACGCGAACGTCGCCCGAGCCGATGCGGCTCGGGCGACGTTCGGGGGGTGCGGCCGGGTGCTGACACGCGCGGTTCAGTCGGGGATCCGCGCGTCGGGGCGTAGTGGGGTGGCCGCCGGTGCCCGGGTCCTGCTGGGCACCGTTGCGCTCCGCGGCGTCGGCCGAGATCGGCGGCTGGTAGCCGGTCCGGCCGCGACGCTCGGCGGCGTCGGCGGAGAAGTGCGGGGCCTGCTGGACGACAGCGGGAGCCCCGGGCTGGACGTCCCCGACGGTCTTCGTCTGCGTGCCGCAGGCGACGGTCGTGGAGAACACCGCGATGACGGCGACCGCGATGCCGCGGCGACCGATGGATGGGTGGAACATGGTGGTTTTCCTTTCTCGGGGATCCGCTGGAATGAACGCGGATCGGGAGGTGGACCGGCCGCGAGGGCCGGTGATACGCCGCTGGCGGCCGGGCCCCCGGCTGGCTAGACCAGCAGCGGCGGACGCCGGCGAAATGAAGCATCGCCCGGGTCCTGACCGGACCCGGGCGATGCCGGAGTGGTGCGGTGGAGGCCGTCAGGGACGGGCATCCGGGAGCCGCATCCCCGGGGGAGCCGGGGACGGCGAGGGCACCTGACCCTGCGCCGCGCGACGCGCGTCGGCGTCGAGTGCACGCTGCGACTTGCCCTCGGGCTGGGCCGACGACCCGGCTCCAGGGGCGGACGGGGCGACGTCGTTGGCCGTCTGGGTGCCGCAGGCGGTCGCGGCGGTCAGCAGGACGGTGAGCAGAGCGGTCGCCGAGAGTCGAACTGCGACAGTGTTGCTGGACATGGCGTTTGTTCCTTTCCGTGGGGTGCTCGGCGAACGAGCAGTGCCGGGAAGGACGGCCGGACCGCGCCGGTGATACATCGAGCGGACAAACGGGTTGTCGACGCCGTCGCCAGTGCGGCACTGTGGTCGTGAACCTGCCTCGAGGTCGCGGGCTCGACGTATCTGGGCGTTCTCTCTGCGCTCCAGATGTTTCGAGGAGGCGAAGCAGATGCGCACTGAACGTACGCAGTGGCCCACGAGGAGGCCGGTGATGGACGACCAGACGACCGGCGAGCTCGTGAACGCCGCCAGGGCGGGGGACGCCGAGGCGTGGAACGACCTCGTCCGCCGGTTCCTGCCGCTCGTGCGCGCCGTCATCAACAGGGTGCGCCTCTCGCCGGCCGACGCCGCCGACGTGAACCAGACCGTGTGGCTGCGGCTGGTCGAGCACCTGGACGACCTGCGCGAGCCGCGAGCTCTGCCGGGATGGCTGGCCACGACGGCACGCCGTGAGGCGCTCCGGGCCATCGACGCGAAGCGTCGCGTCATTCCGGTCGATCCGCAGGAGAGCGGGATCGAGCGGATCGCGTCGTCCGGCGAGATCGACGACCTGGTCCTGGCCGCGGAACGCGCCCAAGCCGTCCGTGACGGCCTGGCCGAGCTTCCGGCGCAGCGTCGCCGGCTGCTGGAGCTGCTGGTCGCCGAGCCTCCTTTGTCCTACGAAGAGATCAGCCGGACGCTGGGCATCCCCATCGGGAGCATCGGACCTACCCGCGCGCGAGCGCTGGCCCAGCTTCGCAACACCAGGGCCATGCGCGCCTGGTCCGGCGACACGGACGCGGCAGCCGCCGCGGGAGGAGACGGTTCCCATGCCCACATTCGGTGACGACGACCTTGCCGACATCGTCAGTCAGGCGCTGGCGCCCGACCCCGATGTCCCCGCGGACTGGGAGGAGGCCGCCTTTGCGGCGTACTCCTGGCGGACCGTGGACCAGGAGCTGCTCGCCCTGACCTACGACTCGACCTACGACGCGACCCCAGCGGGCGCGGGCGCGGGCGCGCTCCGCGGCGGCGACGGGCGGGTGCTGGAGTTCACCGGCGGCGGACTCAGCCTCGAGGTCGAGCTGAGCGACCGGCGCATCGTCGGCCGGCTGGCCGGCGAGGTCACCGGCGACGTGGTGCTCGAGGCCGTGGACGGACGGGTCAGGACCGCCTCACCCGACCGGTCCGGCTTCTTCTCCCTGGCCGGCGAGGACCACGGCATGGTGCGCTTCGCGGTGCGCGCCGGTGCCACCCGGCTCGTCACCGAGTGGATCGTGCTCTGACCGGTCTCCTCCTACGGGATCGGCAGCGCCTTCACCGTGATCGGCTGCGCGGCGGTGGCGGGGCCGGGTACGTCGGCGGCGGTGTCCAGGACGTCCTGCTTGGCCGCCAGCACGTCGTCGTCGCCACGACTGCTCAGCTCGGCGGCGATCAGGCCGGCCACCATCGGCGCCGAGAACGACGTGCCGCTCCAGCGCGCGAGACCGGTCGTGAACACCCGCGTACGGCCGGGGTGCGGTGGCTCGCGGGTGGTGTACCTGCCGGTCGGGAACGCGTTGACGATCTCGTGGCCGACGGCGTAGACCTCGGCGGACTTCCCGTAGTTCGAGAACCTCGAGACCGTGCCGTTGCGGTTCAAGGACCCCACGCCGAGCGCCCAGTCGAAGGAGGCCGGCCAGAAGTCGTCGTCGACCGCCTCGTTGCCCGCGGCCGCCACCAGCAGACAGGCGCCTTCCAGAGGACCCAGCCGCTTGGCGAAGAACCGCTCGAAGCTCATCAGGGGGCGGTTCTTCCGCGTCGTGGTCCCCGCGGACAGGTTGATGATGTGCGGCTTGTGGTCCGCCAGCGCCTGACCGAGCTGCTTGACCATCTTCGACTCGCGGATCGCTCCCGTCTTCCTCAGGAACCCCTCGACGCGCACGTCGGCAGCGGGTGCGAAGCACTTGACCACTCCCGCGACGAACGTGCCGTGGCCGGCGTACCTGCGCACGACCTCGCCGTTGTAGCTCTCGGGGTCTCCGTCCACGTCGGCCAACCACGTCGTGTCCTTGTCGAGGGCAGCGGGTGGGTGCCACCCGGAGTCGACGACGCTGACCCGCACCCCGCTTCCGAGCGACAGGTTGTCGGTCCGCGGCGGGTACGGCCGTATCTCGTCCGTCACCTCGGGCTCGACGGCCGGGCAGATCCGGCCGCTCCCGACCGCACAGACGTGCAGCCAGTGATCGGGCGACGCGACGAACTGCCGCATGTGGTCTTCGTTGTTCTGGTCGATCTCGTCGGGGACGTCGAGCTCCGCGTCGATGAGGTCGAGCGCGTCGAGGACCCGCGGCTCCGCGCCGTCCTTGCGAGCCTTCGGGACCGGGAACCGGACGAGGTCCATGGCCATGAGCTCGGGATCGCTGTCGGCCACCGGGGGGTCGTCGACGACGAACAGCTTGCTCAGCGCGTCGTTGACGTCTCCCTCCCTCCCGACGCGCACCAGGAAGGCGGTCGGGTCGTAGAGGAACCGGAAGTCGGAGAGGTCGTCCGTCTCTCCCTGATCGTTGCCCAGGTGCCACGCCAGCTTGCGCGGGTGCTTGGCACCCAGCATCTTCAGCTGGGCACCGAGGCGCAGCCGCGCTTCTGCCCTGAGCTCTTCCTCCGTCGACATCGCCGTCCCCTCCCCCTCGAAGGCCTGTCTCCTGCAGGCTAGACCTGGCGGGGAATGCGGGGAAGACTTAAGTAGGGGATCATCGTCGTGCTGACCGAACGCGAGCAGGCCGCTGGTGAGGTGGCCGCGGCCGCTGCGCTGCTCGACCTGGCGCTCGACGACGCAGCGACCGCGCAGCGGCGGGCGCGCACGCTGATCGGCGCGACGACGGACCCGTGGTGGTCCTCGGTCGCGCATCACGCACTCGGCCTGGTGCTGCGGACGGAGGGGGACCTGCCGGCTGCCGTCGACGAGCTCCGCACGGCACTGCGGCTCGCGTCCCGGTCGGGTGACACCGATCGAGCCGCCGACGTACGGGCCACCCTGGGCGTCACCCTGATCTCCCAGGGGCACACCAACCGCGGACTCCGGCTCCTGGACGCTGCGATCGCGCAGACCCAGGACCGGACGCTCGCGGCGAAGGCGCTGATGCGCCGGGGTGCTTGCTACTCCTGGATCCTGGGACGCCACCACGCCGGACTGTCCGACCTGGGCGCGGCGCTGGCGGTCTTCGAGCAGGTCGACGACCAGGTCTGGGAGGCCCGGACCCGTGGCTTCCTCGGGCTCATGCACCTGGCCGTCGGGGACGTCGCAGCCGCCGAGGCGCAGACGACGGCGGCCCGGGAGCAGTTCGTCAGCCTCGGCCGAGGAGCAGAGGCGGTGCACGCGCTCCACAACCAGGGCGTGGTGGCTCACGTGGAGGGCGACCTCCCGACGGCGTTGGCGATCTTCGATCGATGTGAGGTCGAGTTCGCCGAGCTCGGCATCGACGCCGCTCCGCTGGCGGTCGACCGCTCGGCGGCCCTGCTGGCAGCAGGACTGGCGGCCGAGGCGGTCAAGGTCGTCGAGGAGCAGCTCGTCCGCGGCGCGGTGCTTCCGCTCCAGCGGGCGGAGCTCCGTCTCCTGCTGGCGAAGGCCTGTCTGGCAGCTGATGAGCCCGAGAAGGCCGAGGAGCAGGCACGCCTTGCTCTGCGCTCGTACCGCCGGGCCGGTGGAGATTGGTTCGCACACCAGGCTGAGCTCGTGGCACTTCTCGCCCGGGAGAAGTCGCGCGGGATCGACCGCCGCCTGGCCACGGCGTCGGGACGTGTGGCGGCCGCTCTTGCTGACCTGGGCTCGGATGACGCCGTCGTCGCCTGGTTGCTTGCCGCGCGGGCGAGCGCCGTCACCGAACCCGCCGCAGGGTTCGAGCACCTGGCTCGCGCGGCTGCCTACCGCACTCACCCGGGGGCCTTGGTGCGATCAGTTGCCTGGCAGGCGAGCGCCCTGGCTCGACTGGGGGCGGGTGACCACGCAGGCGTCCTGGTGGCCTGCAGCCGCGGGCTGGCCGAGCTCGACCGTCACCGCGCGACGCTCGGGAGCTCGGAGCTCCGCGCGCTTGCGAGCGGTCACGGATCCGAGCTGGCCGCGCTGGCCCTGGCCACGGCAGCCGATGGGTCGCCGCGTCGGCTGCTCCGGTGGAGTGAGCGCTGGCGCGCGACGTCCCTCGCCCAGCGTCCGGTCCGACCCATGCGCGACGACGAGCTCGCCGGCGCGCTGGCGGCACTGCGGGACAACGAGAGGCGTCTCGCGTTCGCCCGGTCCGAGGCAGCGGAGCCCACGCAGCTCGAGCAGATCGAGCGCGAGAAGACCCGACTCGAGGACCAGGTCCGCCGGATGTCGCGGCGCACCACGGGCGATCGGCTCGCCGGGGACAGTCGCCTGGACGTCGACCGGTTGGTCACCGAGACGGGAGAGGCCGCCTTCGTCGAGCTTCTCGAGATCGCGGGAGACCTCCACGCGGTGGTCGTGACCCACGGTCGGGTCCGGACCCGTCGCGTCGGCCCGGTGGCTGAAGCCGAGCGGGCGGCCGACTTCGCTCGATACGGCCTTCGCCAGGCGGCTCGCGGACGACGGGCGCCCTTGGCCGAAGCCGGGCACCGCCTGCAGGCGGCCCTGCTCGGGGCCGAGGTCGCGCGTTGGGTGGCGGACCGGCAGGTCGTGGTGTCGCCGACCTCAGCGTTGCACGCGGCCCCGTGGGGGCTGCTCCCCGTGCTGGCCGGCGTACCGCACTCCGTCGTCCCCTCCGGACGACTGTGGCTCCGGGCCCGCGAGCGCGCGGGCGTCCCGTCGGGATCGGGCCGCAGCGTCTTCGTGTCCGGGCCGGGGCTGACGACCGGCGGAGCCGAGATCGACGTGGTCGCCCCGCACTACGCGGCCGCCGTCGTGCTGCGTCACGAAGCCGCAACGGTCGACGCGACTCTCGAGGCGCTCGACGGCGCGGCGCTCGCACACGTGGCGGCGCACGGGCACTTCCGTGCCGACTCCCCGCTCTTCTCGTCCCTCGACCTCGCCGACGGGCCGTTGCTCGTGCACGACTTCGAGCGCATGGCGACACCGCCGTACCGGGTCGTGCTCTCCGCCTGCGACTCCGGCGTCCTCGCCCCGGTCGGCGCCGGCGAGCTGCTCGGCCTCGTTGCCGCCCTGCTGGCAGTCGGCACCGCTGGCGTCGTCGCCAGCGTGGCGGTGGTGAACGACGAGGCGACCGTCGACGTGATGGTCGACGTCCACGCGGGGCTCGAGGCCGGGTCACGACCTGGCAGGTGCGCTGCTCCGGGCCCGGACGGCTGCCGCCGACGACCCCCTGCGGTCGGCTGCCGCGGCGGCCTTCCTGGCGTTGGGCGTCTGAGCGAGCGCCCACCTCCAGGACGGACCTGGTCACGCCCGGAAGCGGGCGCGCTCCTCCCCGGACAGCGCCTCCTCGAGTCGCTCGACCGGGTCGGGCCCATCGGCGGGAGGCCGTCGAGGGCCACCAGCGCACGTCGATGGACTCGTCGTCGGCGACGTGCGCCTCGCCCGACACCCACGAGCAGGCGAAGGTGAGGTCGAGGTAGATCGCGAGGTCGCCGTTGCTGTGGGTCACGCGGTCGGTTCGAGCTGACGGAAGCCAGGCGGTCGACGCGAATCGTCACCCCGGTCTCCTCCAAGGCCTCGCGCGCCGCGCCGACCGCCGGCTCCTCCCCCGGCTCCAGGATGCCCGTGACCAGGGTCCAGGCGTGGTTGTCGGCCCGCTGGACGAGCAGGAGCTCGTCTGCTCGCCCTCGGACCACCACCGCCGTGATCGCCGGCATCCAGAGCTCGGCCGGCCCCACGCGCTTGCGGAGCTCGACCACGAAGTCCGGGATGGGCACCCGGCAGACTACGGTCAACGGCCATGGCGACGATGCGACCCCCGAGCCGACGCCCGGCTCCCCGACCCTGGCCGAGCTCACCGCGCGTGGCATGGAGGTCGCGCAGCTGTACGACGAGCTGAACCTCGCCCAGCGCGGGCGGGTCTGGACCCGGGCCGAGACGATGATGGGGTTCGTCGGGGACGTGGGCGACCTGGCCAAGCTCGTCATGGCGGCCGAAGGGGCCCGCTGCCGACGTGGGCGGGAGGTCGGCCCTCGAGCACGAGCTGGCCGACTGCCTCTGGGCGGTGCTGGTGCTCGCCGAGCGCTACGAGGTCGACCTCGCGGCGGCGTACGGCACCGCGATGGACGAGCTGACCAGGCGCCTGAGCGACTGAGCGGGCGGGGTTGAACCGCCGGTTAATACGGTCGATTGCGGAGCGTCTGCGCCGCTGGGCGATGATGACGCACGCATTCGTCGGCGCTCGGGGCCGGCTGTGCCTGTCACCAGGACCGATCGAGCGGGGGCTTCCGTGTCCATGTTCTTGTTCCGCCTCGGCGGGAAGATCGCCCGCCACCGCGGGCTCACGGTCGCGATCTGGATCCTGCTCCTCGCGGCCCTCATCGGCGGCTCGCGCACCCTCGGCACCAACTACGACGACACGTTCGTCCTGCCCGGAGCGTCCTCCCAGGCGGGCCAGGACGTGCTGGCCGAGCGCTTCGGACTGACCGGCACGAACGGCCAGGTCCTCGTGCACGGCCGGCTCGGGCGCGATCACCGACCAGGACAACGCCGACCAGGTCGCCGACCTGGCCGCCGCGATCGACGACCTCGACGACGTCGCGGCGGGCAACCCCCTCGTGGGCGACTACCCCCTCGTCTCCGACGACGGGAAGAACACGATCATCCAGGTCCGGTTCGTCTCGCAGAACCCCGAGGAGTACCTCCTCGACGAGGTCACCGAGGCCGCGACGCCGGCGTCGGGGAGCGACCTGGAGACCTCGATCGGCGGCGACGCCTACAAGGACAGCGCCGAGCCGAGCCGCGTGCCCGAGCTCCTCGGCCTGCTGGTGTCGTACCTGATCCTGGCCATCACCTTCGGCTCGTTCCTCGCGGCGGGCATGCCGATCCTGTCGTCCCTGGTCGGGGTCGGCGTGACGCTGAGCGCGGTCGTGATCGTCACGAACGTCACGACGGTCTCCAGCAGCGCGCCGACGCTCGCCGAGATGCTCGGCCTGGCCGTCGGCATCGACTACGCCCTCTTCATCCTGTCCCGACATCGACGCAACCTCGCCGAGGGACATTCCCCGGCCGAGTCGATGTCGCGCGCCCTCGCAACGGCGGGCAGCGCGGTCGTGTTCGCGGGGGCGACGGTGGTCATCGCGCTGACCGGCCTGACCGTGGCCGGCATCCCGGTGCTCACCGTCATGGGACTCGCGGCGGCGGCCGCGGTGACGGTGGCGGTGTCGCTCGCACTCACGCTGCTGCCCGCGATCGCGCTCCTGCTCGGCGAGCGGCTGCGTCCCAAGCCGAAGAAGGAGCACGCGGCGAAGGCGAGCCGCCCGCGCAAGAAGGGCAAGGCCCCGGCGAAGCCCAAGGTGGGCTTCGGCGAACGCTGGGTGCGCATCGTCACCCGCGTGCCGGTGCTGACCATCGCCGGCGTGCTGATCGCTGCTCGGCCTCGCGGCGACGCCCGGCTCCCAGCTCGACCTCGCCCTGCCGGACAACAGCACAGCGCCGACCGAGAGCGAGGCGCGCCAGACCTACGACAAGATCACCGCGGCGTTCGGTGCGGGCTACAACTCCCCGCTCTCCGTCACCGCCAACATCATCACCAGCACCGACCCGACCAAGACCGTCGACGACCTCGCGAAGAAGGTGAGCGAGGTCCCCGACGTGGTGGCGATCATGCAGGCGACGCCCAACCCGGGCGCCGACACGGGTCTGGTCGCGCTCGTCCCGAAGGACGGCCAGACGGCTCCGTCGACGGCCGAGCTCGTGCAGGAGCTGCGCGACCGCAGCTCCGACTGGGAGCAGGAGCTCGGCGTCACCGACGTCCTCGTGGCCGGCACGACGGCGGTCAACATCGACGTGTCCAAGAAGCTCGGCGGACGCGCTGCTGCCCTTCGCCGCCATCGTCATCGGCCTCTCGATCGTGCTGCTGATGATCGTCTTCCGCTCGATCGCGGTGCCGATCAAGGCGACGCTGGGCTACCTGCTCTCGGTGGGCGCGGCCCTCGGCGCGGTCGTCGCGGCCTTCCAGTGGGGCTGGCTCGACCCGATCATGGGCGAGGCCGCCGGGCCCGATCGTGAGCTTCCTGCCGATCTTCGTGATGGGCGTCCTGTTCGGCCTGGCGATGGACTACGAGATGTTCCTGGTCTCGGCCATGCGGGAGGAGTACGTCGTCACCGGCGACCCGAACGGGGCGATCATCAACGGCTTCAAGGCGTCCTCGGTGGTCGTCACCGCGGCCGCGGCGATCATGACGTCGGTCTTCCTCGCGTTCATCCCGGGCGGCTCGTCGACGATCAAGCCCATCGCCCTCGGCCTGGCCGTCGGCGTCGCGGTCGACGCCTACATCGTCCGGATGACGCTGGTGCCTGCCATCATGATGATGCTCGGCGAGTGGGCATGGTGGCTGCCCGGCCTGGCTGGATCGGATCCTGCCCGAGGTCGACGTCGAGGGTGCGGCCCTGCACCGCAAGGTGGACTACGAGAAGTGGGCGGCCGAGACCGGGCCGACGGCGCTCTACGCCCGCGGGCTGGTGCTCACCGAGGGTGCCGAGGCCCTCGACGTCGTCGCTCCGGCCGGCGCCGTGACCCGACTGGCCGTCCCCGACGGCGCGGACGAGCACGGACTCGCCCACGTGCTGGTCGGCCGGACCCGGGCCGCCTCGGGCGAGCTGGTCGTCCACGGGCTCCTGCTGCCGGAGCAGCGCGAGCAGGTCAACCGGGTGGCGACGGTCGTCGACCTGGGCCGCAGCGCGACCGACGCCGAGCTCGAGACCGAGATCCGGGACACGGCCCGGCTCACCAGCTCGTCGCACCGGGCGCAGCGCGAGCACGTCGACCGCACGGTCGCCCTCGTGGGCGAGCTGGACGCGGCGATCGGCCCCGGCTCGCCCCACACGATGCGCGCCGCCGTCGTCCAGGCTGCGCAGGCGGCGGCCGGCGGGGTCGCGACCGTGGTGGTCGCCGGGCTCGACGACCTGCTGCTCGCCCAGGACCGCTACCGCGCCGAGCGACTCGCCGACGCCCTCGCCGAGCGCGGCCTCGGGGTCGTCCTGCTGCTCACCCACGAGGACCAGCCGCGCGGGACGTGGCAGCCGACCAGAGTCCGGAGCCCGTGCGAACGGGCCGAGGACGAGTCCCAGGAAGAGACGGTTGTCCATGACTGACCAGACGAACACCGGCTCCGGGCGCCGCCGATGGGCTGGCCTGGCCGTCGTCGCCGTGCTGCTGCCCCTCTCGCCGCGCTGTGATGGTGTGGACCACCGACGACCGGCGCGACCAGATCGGCGAGATCCCGGTCGCGATCGTCAACAGCGACACGATCATCACCGACCCGCAGCCGATGGCCGCCGGGCGGGCGCTGACCGCCTCGCTCGACGAACCCGGCCGAGGGCGACCCGCAGCTCGACTGGACCCTCACCGACCAGGACGACGCCGAGGAAGGGCTCCGCACCGGCGACTTCTACGCCGTCCTGACGATCCCGTCGGACTTCTCGAAGGCGATCCTGTCGACGGGCACGGACACGCCGGAGAGCGGCCAGCTCGAGCTGACGAGCAACGCCGCGGCCAGCCAGACCGTCCCCTACATCAGCGAGCAGGTCGTCGCAGCAGCCGCCCAGGCCCTCGGCAACCAGTCGACCCAGGCCTACCTCAAGCAGGTGTACTCCGGCTTCAACCAGATCGCCGACGGCCAGCAGAACGCCGCCTCGAGCGCGCAGCAGCTCGCCGGCGGCACCGCCGACCTGTCCCAGGGCGCCAGCCAGCTCGACCAGGGCGCCGACCAGCTGGCCGGCGCCACCGGCGAGCTCGCCTCCGGAGCGTCGGCCCTGAAGTCCGGCACGGCGTCGCTGTCGAGCGGGGCGAGCCGGATCGCGCAGGGCAACCGCGACCTGGCCGCTGGCGCCCGACGGCTCAGCTCGGCCTCCGGTCGGCTCGCGACGACGCGTCCCGCCTGGCCGGGCGCGCCGGCGACTACGCCGACCGGATGGGCACGCCTCCCGTGGCGCCGCGGCCGTCGCGAAGGCGCGGACCGGCTCTCCACCGCCACCGGCAACCTGGCCGGCGAGGTGGCCCAGCTCAGCGACCGCTGCCTCCGGGCAGGTGGCTCCGCGGAGTTCTGCGCCTCGCTGCGCGGCGCCCAGGCCCGAGCCCGGCTCGTCGCCGCGGGCGCCCGCGTGGTCGCCCGAGGCACCGGCGGCGTCGCGCGTGGCGCCACGGCGCTGACCGACGGTGCTCGTGCGCTCGCCGCTGCCAACCGCGCGCTGGCCGATGGCGCACGCGCCCTCGACGTCGCCATGCGCGGTCTCAGCACCAGCGCCGGCGCCCTCGCCACGGGTGCCTCCGACATCGCGTCCGGGGCCGCCACCGTCGACTCCTCGACAGGTCAGCTCGTGGGCGGAACGTCCGAGACCAACCAGGCCGCGAGCTCGCTCGCCTCGGGCAGCGACACCCTGAGCTCCAGCTCCAGCCAGGTCAACGACGGGGCGCAGCAGCTCAGCAGCGGCCTGACCAAGGGTGCGGAGCAGAGCCCGACGTACACCGACTCGCAGCAGGACGCGCTCGCGGCCACGGTGAGCGAGCCCGTCCTGCTGACGGCCACGACCCAGCACGACAGCCACGCCAACGGCTTCCTGATGGCGGCGATCGCCGGCGTCCTGCTGTGGCTCGCTGCCCTCGCCGGCGCCTCCCGGCTCGACATCTCGGCGAGCCGCCGCTTCGCGTTGGCGCCGGTGTCGTCGAGCCGGATCGCGATCAACCAGGCCGGCCCCGTGGTCGCGCTGGGGCTCGTGCAGGGCCTGGTCGTGGTGCTGGCGCTCGTCATCAGCGACGTGAGCATGACCTCGCCCGTCGGTGTCGCGCTGCTCTCGCTGCTCGCGGCCGTGTCGTTCTCGCTCGTGGCCTACGCGATGCGGCTGGGCGGCGGCGCGACCGGGATCGCGATCTACGTCCTGCTGCTGCTCGTCCAGATCGCGGCCCTGAGCAACGTCGTCCCTCTCGAGACCGCTCCGGCGCCGCTGCGGACGCTCAACGGCCTGCTGCCGCTGACCGCCTTCGCCGACGCCGCCAGCCGGCTCATCTCGGGCGGCGAGGTCGGCTCGCTGGTCGGCCCGGTGGTCGTGCTGGTCGCCTGGGGGCTCGGCGCCTTCCTCGCCACGATGACGATCGTCAAGCGCAAGCGGATGATGGCGCCCGGCCCGGCACCCGCTCCAACCGCACTGTCCGCGGGAGCGCTCAGCTGAGCGCGTCGACGAGGGACTCCTGGAGGTAGCCCACCCACTCGTAGATGTCGTGCGCCTGGGCGCGCGGGTCGTCGTCGTCCAGCGCGTGCCAGTAGGCCTCGTCGCCCTCCTCGACGCCGAGGCGGACCGCGAGCGCGAGCCGTAGGTCGGTGAAGGACTTCATCCAGGTCATCGCGGCCGCCTCGTCGAGCTCGACGTCGATGACCAGACCCTCCTCCTCGAGCTGAGCCGGGAGTCCGGCCTCCTCGAGGGTGTCGATGATCAGGCCCGCGGCATCGGCCTTCCCGTCGCGCAAGGTGCCCTCCGTGTAGCGCCGGAACTCCGACGCAGCCTCCTCGTCGTCGGGGTAGGCGCTGGGGAAGAGCCGCTGGAGCACCGGGTCCTCCGGCTCGCTCGTGGGCCCGGAGAAGTCGAACATCGCCTCGAGCGGATCACCTCCCGTGACCGGGACGGCCCGCTCGTTGCGCAACAGCTCCACGAGCTGGGAGGCCAGCGACCGCAGCAGGTCCGCCTCGAAGCCGGTGAACGTCGCGATGACGTGGCCGCTGCGCCGGTGTCGGGCGAAGGCGCTCACGAGCTCTTCTCCATGGTGGCCCACAGGCCGTACTCGTGCATCGCCTGCACGTCGCGCTCCATCTCCTCGCGCGTCCCGGTGCTCACGACCGACCTGCCGTCGTTGTGCACCTCCAGCATCAGCTTCTCGGCCTTCTTCTTCGCGTAGCCGAAGTAGGTCCTGAAGACGTAGGTGACATAGGACATCAGGTTGACCGGGTCGTTCCACACGATCGTCACCCAGGGCTTGGCCAGCAGGGTGATCTCGTCGGGAGTGAGGTCCGGCTCCACCTCGACGGGGCTCGTCGCGCTCACGTCGTCATCGTGGCACATTCCCTCCGGCCCGGATCCTCCTAGGCTGAGCCCCGTGCCGTCGACCGCGCTGCTCACCGACCACTACGAGCTGACCATGCTGCAGGCCGCCCTGCGGAGCGGAACCGCGCACCGGCGCTCGGTCTTCGAGCTCTTCGCCCGGCGGCTCCCGGAAGGCCGGCGCTACGGCGTGGTCGCCGGCGTGGGGCGCGCCCTCGACGCGGTCGGCGACTTCCGCTTCGACGACGCCTCGCTCGCGGTGCTGAGCGATGGCCAGGTCGTCGACGAGGCCACCCTCGAGTGGCTGGCCGGCTACCGGTTCACCGGTGACGTGTGGGGGTACGCCGAGGGCGAGGTCTACTTCCCCTACTCGCCCGTGGTGATCGTGGAGTCCACCTTCGCCGAGGCCGTGCTGCTGGAGACGCTGCTGCTCTCGATCTACAACCACGACTCGGCGATCGCCTCCGCGGCGTCTCGGATGACGCAGGCCGCCGGCGACCGGCCGTGCATCGAGATGGGCTCGCGCCGTACCCACGAGGAGGCCGCGGTGGCCTGCGCACGTGCGGCGTACGTCGCCGGCTTCGCCACCACGTCCAACCTGGCGGCCCGGCAGCGCTACGGGGTGCCGACGGCCGGCACCTCGGCTCACTCGTTCACGCTCCTCCACGACACCGAGGCCGACGCGTTCCGAGCACAGGTGACCTCGCTGGGCGCCGGCACCACGCTGCTCGTGGACACCTACGACGTCGCCGAGGCCGTCGGCCTCGCGGTCGAGATCGCCGGCCCCGAGCTGGGCGCCGTACGCCTCGACTCCGGTGACCTCGGGGTGCTGGCCCATCAGGTGCGCGCCCAGCTCGACTCGCTCGGGGCCACCGGGACCCGGATCGTGGTGACCAGCGACCTGGACGAGTACTCCATCGCCGCGCTCGCCTCCGCGCCGGTCGACGGCTACGGCGTCGGCACCCAGCTCGTCACCGGCTCCGGCCACCCGACCAGCGGCATGGTCTACAAGCTGGTCGCCCGCGAGTCCGGCCGCTCGGGAGCCGGCGGCGAGCTGGTGTCGGTGGCGAAGAAGAGCACCGACAAGATCTCGATCGGTGGGCGGAAGTTCGCGCTGCGCCGCCGCAGTCCCGACGGTGTCGCCGAGGCCGAGATCGTCGGCATCGGCGAGCCGCCCGTCGACGACGGCGACGACCGCCCGCTCCTCGTCGCGCTCGTGCGCGACGGCGAGGCCGTCGGCCGCGAGCCCCTCGACGACGCTCGCGACCGCCACACCGCGGCCCGGGCCGAGCTCCCTCTCGAGGCCCAGCAGCTCAGCCGCGGTGAGCCGGTGCTCGAGACCATCCACCTCTGAGCCGCGGGGGGAGCCGACTTCCGCGGTGCTGTGGTCGGTTAGGGCGCGGCCGGCCACGGCCTAACCGACCACAGCACCGCGCTGGTCGGCCGCCATCTGGAAGGCTCACGGCATGGCACTGATCACCTGCGACTTCTTCTCCGAGACCCTCGAGGTGGGCACGTCGCTGACCGTCGTACTCCCCCAGCAGACCGCGGAGCAGATCGGCGTGGCCTCGACGCAGATCGGCACCGAGGGGCCGCCGGTGCTCTACCTCCTGCACGGGCTCTCCGACGACCACACCGCCTGGCTGCGCTACACCTCCATCGAGCGCTACGCCACCGCACGCGGGCTGGCTGTGGTGATGCCCGCGGTGGGCCGGTCGTTCTACGCCAACGAGGCGCACGGTCACCCCTACTGGGACTACGTCTCCAGCGAGCTGCACGAGGTCGTGGCGTCGTTCTTCAAGGTGTCGACGAGGCGTGAGGACACCTTCGTGGCGGGCCTGTCGATGGGCGGCTACGGCGCGCTCAAGCTCGGGCTCCACCATCCGGAGCGGTACGCCGCCGTGGCCAGCCTCTCCGGCGCGGTCGACGTGCGCAGCCTGGCCGGCAGGCTCGAACGCGTCGAGATCGTCGAGCGCGTCTTCGACAGCACCTTCGGTCCCGGCGACGACCTCTACGAGCTGGTCGCTGCCGTCGACCCGTCGACGATGCCGCCCCTCTACGTCTCCTGCGGCACCGAGGAGGACCGGCTGATGGGCGCCAACAAGCGCCTCGTCGAGCTGGCCACGAAGCGCGGCCTCGACGTCACCACCGACTTCCGGCCCGGAATCCACGAGTGGGGGCTCTGGGACGAGGTCATCCAGGACGTCATCGCCTGGCTGCCGCTCGCTAGCGTGACGCCATGAAGCGCGCGCTCGTCGTGGTCGACGTCCAGAACGACTTCTGCGAAGGCGGTTCCCTCCCCGTCGCAGGCGGTGCCCGGGTCGCCAACGACATTGCCGAGCTCGTGCACCGGTGGAGCGCCCAGGATCCCGACGCGCCCGAGTACAGCCACGTCGTCGCCACCAAGGACCACCACGTCGACCCCGGCCAGCACTGGGCCGACGAGCCCGACTTCGTCGACTCCTGGCCGGTCCACTGCCAGGTCGGCACCGACGGCGAGGCGTTCCACCCCAACCTCGACCCACTGCCCTTCGACGCGATCTTCCTCAAGGGCGAGCACGTGGCGGCGTACTCCGGCTTCGAGGGCGTCGAGAGCGGCGGCGAGGGCCTGGCCGACTGGCTGCGCGCCCACGAGATCGAGGCCATCGACGTGTGCGGACTCGCCACCGACCACTGCGTGCGAGCCACCGCCCTCGACGGCGCGCCGGGAGGGTTTCGCGACCACCGTGCTGCACGACCTCTGCGCGGGCGTCGCGCCCGACACCACCGCGGCGGCCGTCGCCGAGATGAAGGCTGCCGGCGTCACCCTTCGCTGAGCCACGCGGTGCGCAGTACGGCCGCCTGGTTCCTGCAGAGAGCAACCCCCCAACAACTGTTTGACAGTCAGCCTCAGCGAGTGGCAAACTCCCCAACAACTGTTGGGGAGTAGGAGCGGGCCATGACCGACGACGACCGGATGAACGAGCTGCGCGCGCTGGCGCACCCCGTGCGCCTCCAGATCCTGTCGCTGCTCACCGGGGCCGACCTGAGTGCCGCCGAGGTCGCCCGCGAGCTCGGCCTCACCCACGCCAACGCGTCGTACCACCTGCGCACGCTGCACGCCGCAGGCGAGCTCACGGTCACCGGCGAGGAGCGCATCCGCGGCGGGGTGGCGAAGCGCTACCGCCACGAGTGGCGCAGCTCCCCGTCCGCCGCGCCGAGCACAGGGCGCTCGCGGAGCAAGGACGCAACGGCGTTCGTGCGGGCTGCGGCCGACGAGCTCGTCCGCCGGTACGCCGCCCGCGCCACCGGGCGCAAGGCCCGCCGATCCACGTTCACCGACGCGGAGCTCTGGGTGGAGACCGAGACCTACGAGCAGGCCCTCGCCCTCCTCGAGGAGGCCAGCCACCTGCTGCACGACGCCGCCAAGCCGCCGCGCACGAAGGGCGCGGTGCGCGTGAACCTGACCGCCGCGATGTTCCGGATGGGTGACGCATGAGCACGGCGACCACGGCCCGGCCGGCCACTCCTCGCGCCGCTGAGGCGGCCGGCGTTCCGGTGGTACTTCGCCGCGCGGCTGGTCAACCTGCTCGGCACGACCATGGCCCCCGTCGCGCTGGCCTTCGCCGTGCTCGACCTGTCGGACTCGCCCAGCGCCCTGGGGCAGGGTCCTGGCCGCGCAGAGCATCCCCCTCGTCGTGTTCCTCCTGGTCGGCGGCGTGATCGCCGACCGCTTCGACCGCGCCACCCTCCTGCGGATCACCAACGTCGGCGCCGGGCTGAGCCAGGGGGCCATCGCCGCCCTGGTCCTGACCGGCACCGCCGAGCTCTGGCACCTGATCGGTCTGGCCGCCGTCAACGGGACCCTCGCTGCCATCAGCTTCCCCGCCATGGCCAGCGTCGTGCCGACCCTGGTGCCGCGCGAGCACCTCCAGCCCGCCAACGTGCTGCTCTCCATGCAGCGGGCGACGCTGGCGGTCGTCGGACCGTCCGTCGCCGCCGTGCTGGTCGTCACCGTCGGGCCGGGTGGGCGTTGGCCGTCGACGCGGCGACCTGGCTCGTCTCGGCCGCGCTGCTGCTCGGCGTCCGGATCCCGGCCCGCGAGCCGACCGCAGCCGGTGAGGAGACGTCGTTCGTCGCCGAGCTCAAGGAGGGCTGGGCGGTCTTCACCGGCTACACCTGGCTCTGGGTGATCGTGCTGGCCTTCGGGCTGCTCAACGCGATCCACGCCGGGGCCTGGTTCACCCTGGGCCCGGCCGTCGCGAAGGACACGATCGGCGAGCGCGGCTGGGGCTACGTGCTGTCCGCCGAGGCCATCGGCGTGCTGGCGATGACCGTCGTCCTCACGCGCGTGCACCTGCGTCGGCCGCTGCTGGTCGGGATGCTCGGGATGGCCGTCTTCTCGGTCCCGCTGTTCATCCTCGGCACCAACCCGGTGCTGCCGCTCCTCGTCGTCGGCGCGTTCGCCGCCGGGGTCGGCATCGAGGTCTTCGGCCTCGGCTGGAACCTCGCCATGCAGGAGAACATCGACGAGCGCCTGCTCTCGCGCGCCTACTCCTACGACGCCCTCGGCTCGTTCGTCGCGATCCCGATCGGCCAGCTCACCTTCGGCCCTCTCGCGGAGAAGTTCGGCGCCCAGGACGTGATGGTCGTCGCGGCGGTCGTCTACCTCCTCATCGCGCTGAGCACGCTGCTGTCCCGATCGGTACGACGCCTCGAGCGGGTCAGCCCCACTTCTCGCGCCAACGCCCGCATGACCGTGACGTTGCGCGAGGTGCCCTGGCCGAGGTCGGCGAACAGCCTGCTCGACAGCAGCTTCGAGCCCTGGAGCCCGGCGGAGAGCAGGGCGTGCGCGGCCCGGCCGTCGACGACACAGGTCTCTCCCGGGAAGTCCGCAGCCAGCAGGGCGGCCACCTCTGCAGCCGCCGGAGCCTTCTTGAACAGCGTGACGTAGTGCATGCGCGGCTCACCGTGCTCGGCCCAGAGCTCGTCGGCCGCCTCGGCGATCTCGCACCAGCTCGGCGGTGGTGAAGACGAACGTCGGCACCTCGAAGTCCCGGTCGGCCCGGAACGCCTTCTCCAGGCTCGTCTCGATCTTGGCGCGCGAGCGCATCGACGTCGTGAAGCGCACGTTGCCGGTGTTGATGTAGGTCTCGACGTCCGTCATGCCGGCCGCCTCGACGGCGGCCTTGATCGCGTCCTTGGGGAACTTGCGGACGGCCCCCAGGTTGATGGCGCGAAGGAACGCGGCGTACGTCGGCACCGGCACATCTCTCCAGGAGCGCGGGATGGGCGCCGTCGAGCCGCGGACGACCAGCTCGGGCTGGTAGAGCACCTCGCCGTGGTGCGCGGCGCGGCCGGCGATCTGGTCGACCAGCTCGCGGCACGCGGCCTCGGCGAGCGCGGCGGCCGGCTGGCGCACGGTGGTCAGCGGCGGGCGCGGTGAACTCCACCAGCAGGCTGTCGTCGCTGCCCACCACGGACACGTCCTCGGGCACCCGGAGCCCGGCCCGCCGCACGGCGCGGACCACGCCGAGCGCCATCACGTCGGAGCCGCAGAGGATGCCCGTCACGCCCCGGTCCAGCAGCCGCTCGGCAGCGACGACCCCACCCTCGACCGTGTAGGCGGTGCACTCGACGAGCTGCTCGGCCGACAGGTCGTCCGGCACCAGCCCGCGCTCCGCGAGCCCGCGGCGGAATGCCTCGGCCCGTCGCTGCACGGGCGTGTAGCGCTGCTGTCCGAGCGCGATCCCGATCCGTCGGTGCCCGAGGTGCTCGAGGTGGGTGAGCCCGAGCTCCACGACGGCCGCGTCGTCCGTCGAGACGACGTGGGCGTCGAGGTCCCGGGAGCGCGCCGTTGACGCAGCACGATCGGCAGGCCCATGTCGACGAGCCGCTGGTAGCGCTCGGGCGAGCCGTCGGCGATGGCGTGGATGCCGGAGACGAAGATGATCCCGGAGACCGCGTGCTCCAGGAGCATCCGCACGTACTCGTCCTCGTGAACGCCGCCGAGGGTCTGGCTGCACAGCACCGGCGCGAAGCCGTGGCGGGACAGGACGTTCTCGACCAGGTGCGCGAAGCGCGGGAAGAACGGGTTCTCCAGCTCGGGGATGATCAGGCCGACCAGCCCCACCGACCGCGGCTTGAGCCGCGAGGGGCGGTCGTAGCCGAGCACGTCGATGGCGGTGAGCACCTGCCGCCGGGTGTGCTGGTTGACGCCCGGGCGGTCGTTGAGGACGCGGCTGACGGTGCTGACACTGACGCCCGCCCGAGCGGCGATCTCGTTGAGCCGGATGGTCACGAGGCAGAACACTAGTGACCTGCGCCACAGACTGAAACTTTTTGCAGCACGTATTTCAATCTTGCAAGGTCGCTGCTAGCGTGTGGCGCGCCTCACACCCACCCTCCGACCGAGAGGAAATCCTCGGCATGCTCAAGCTAGCCCGCACAATCGGCCCCGCACTCCTGGCACTGGCCCTGGTCGCCGGCTGCGGCTCCGACGGCGGGAAGCACGACCCCGGCGCCACCGAGGAGGAGACCTCGGCCGCACCGTCCGACGAGTCCTCGACCGGCGCGCCCGAGCGCGACGCCAACGCCGACCTGGTCATCTGGACCGACGCCCTCAAGCTCGAGGCCGTCCAGGCCGTGGCCGACCAGTTCGCCGAGGCCAACGGCATCTCCGTCGCGGTCCAGGCGGTCTCCACCGACCTGCAGACCAACTTCGTCACCGCCAACGCCGCCAAGCAACGGCCCCGACGTGGTCGTCGGCGCGCACGACTGGATCGGCAACCTGGTCCAGAACGGCGCGATCGAGCCGCTGCAGCTCTCGCCCGAGGACCTCTCCGGCTACTCCGAGAAGGCGGTCCAGGCGACGACGTACGACGGCCAGCTCTACGGCGTGCCCTACGGCATCGAGGCCCTCGCGCTCTACCGCAACACCGACGTGGCGCCCGACGAGCCGAAGACCTTCGACGACGCCGTCGACGCCGGCCTCGCCGGCGGTCAAGGCCGGCGACGTGGAGTCGGCGCTGAACCTGCCCGGTCGGCGACCTCGGCGACCCCTACCACATGGAGCCGATCCTGACCTCGATGGGCGGCTACATCTTCGCCTACGACGAGGCCACCGGCTACGACGCCAGCGACGTCGGCATCGGCAAGGCCGGCTCGCATCGCGGCCGCCGAGAAGATCTCCGAGCTCGGCCAAGGAGAAGGTGCTGCGCACCTCCATCTCCGGCGACAACTCGATCGCGCTCTTCACCGAGGGCAAGGCGGCGTTCCTGGTCTCCGGTCCGTGGGCGCTGCCCGACGTCCAGAAGGCCGGCTCGAGTACGCCATCCAGCCGGTCCCCGGCTTCGCGGGCGAGGGCCCGGCCGAGCCGTTCATGGGCGCCCAGGCGTTCATGGTCGCCTCCGGCGCCAAGAACAAGGCCTTCGCCCAGGAGTTCGTCAACACCGGGGTCAACAACGAGGAGGCCATGCAGACGCTGTTCGACCTGGCCAAGCTCGCCGCCGGCCATGACGTCCGTGCAGGAGGCGGTCACCGACCCGGACATCGCGGTCTTCGCCGACGCCGCCAACGCGGCCGCGCCGATGCCCGCCATCCCGGCGATGGCCGCGGTCTGGGGCCCGCTGGGCAAGGCCTACTCCGCCATCGTCGGCGGCGCGGACCCGACGCCACGATCGAGGCAGCCGGCAAGACCATCACCGCAGAGATCGAGAAGCAAGGCTGATCCGACCGATCGGACCGGCGACGGACCGTGCGGCGCCGGTCGGTCGACCACCGGTCCCCGCCGACCCGTCTCCGCACCATCCCTCGACCACGGCACAGAGGAGCAGCCCGTGAGCAGTGTGGACATCAAGCCAGACATGGGATCCGAGCCGGCGTCGCGACGGCAAGCGGCGCAGCGCACCGCGCCGACCCGGCCTGTTCGTCGACCAGGGCCGCGACGACGTCCCGCGCTCCTCGTCAAGGTCGTCTGTTCCTGGGCATCGGTCCTCGGCGTCGCCGTCGCCCTCACCCCGACCCTGGTCGGCAGGAGCAGTGGGCCTTCCTGGTCGCGGTCTGGGCGATCGCGGCCGTCCTGGTCGGCATCTACGCCACGCACCGCGCGCTGCCCGCCAAGTACCTCGTGCCCGGCACGCTGATGCTGGTGCTCTTCGTGGTCTACCCGATCCTCATGACCGCCCAGCCGTCGTTCACGAACGTCGGCGACGGCACCCGCAACACCAAGGAGGAGACGATCGACTCGATCGTCGGCGGCCTCCGTGGTGCAGACGCCCGACGCCCGCGCTACAACCTCACCGTCGCCACCGAGGGATCGGTCACCGACGGGCCGTTCGCGTTCCTCCTGGTCAGCCAGGACGACGGCGACGCTACGTCGGCACCGCCGACGGGCTCGAGGAGCTCGACGACGGCGACGTCACCGTCGAGGGCGACCGGATCACCGCGGCCGACGGCTACACGATCCTCGACCCCGCAGGAGGTCAACGACCCCAGGACGCGCTCGCCGACTTCACGGTGCCGACCGACGAACGGCGCCATCCGCCAGTCGGCATCAGCACGGCCTTCGAGGGCACCACGACGCTGGAGTACGACGAGGCCTCCGACACCATCACCGACACCGCAGACCGGCACCGTCTACACGGTCCAGCAGCAGGGCGACCGAAGGAGTTCTACGTCGACGAGGACGGCAACCCGCGTCTCCGACCAGTCCTGGAAGGCCAACGTCGGCTTCGACAACTACAAGACGCTCTTCACCGACCCCCGGATCCGCAGCGACTTCTTCGGGATCTTCGCTCTGGACCTTCGCTTCGCCACCTGTCGGTGGTCTCGCACGTTCCTGCTGGGGCTGCTCTTCGCCTTCACGCTCAACGACCCGCGGCTGCGCGGGCCAGAAGATCTACCGGGCGCTGCTGATCATCCCGTACGCCATCCCGGGCTTCATCTCGCTGCTGCTCTGGTCGAGCTTCTACAACACGGACTTCGGCCTCATCAACGAGCTCACCGGGCTGAACGTCAACTGGTTCGGCGACGTCTGGACGCGCCAAGTTCGCGGTGCTGCTCACCAACCTGTGGATGGGCTTCCCCTACATGTTCCTGGTCTCCACCGGGGCGCTGCAGGCGATCCCGGAGGACCTCAAGGAGGCGGCCACGATCGACGGCGCCAACGGGTTCGCCGGCTTCCGCAGGATCACCTTCCCGCTGCTGCTCGTCACGGTGGCGCCGCTCCTGGTCGCGACGTTCGCCTTCAACTTCAACAACTACAACGCGATCTACCTGCTCACCGAGGGCGGGCCGTTCAGCCCGACAACCCGACCGCCGGTGGCACCGACATCCTGATCAGCTACACCATCCGCCTCGCCTTCGGGGCCGGCGGCCAGCAGATCGGCTTCGCCTCGGCGGTGTCGGTCGTGCTGTTCATCCTGACCGGCGTCATCGCGGCGCTGCAGTTCCGCGCCACCCGCGCCCTCGAGGACGTGAACTGAATGGCCCAGACACGAAACGCAGCCGACGACCACGACGAGCGCCGACGCCACCGACGGCAGCGGCCGGCCTTCAAGAAGCCGAAGCAGTCGTTCGGCCGCTGGTTCAGCGAGGTCGGCTGGCGCCACGTCGTCGGCGATCCTGGCCGTGGTCTGGGCGCTGTTCCCGGTCATGCTACATCATCTCGGCGTCGCTGAACCCGCTGGGCACCGTCGTCTCCACCTCGATGATCCCCAACGCGTTCAGCCTCGAGAACTACGAGAAGCTGCTGACGACCGACTCGACGCCCGTTCCTGCGCTGGGCTGCTCAACAGCCTCATCGTGTGCACGATCGTGGTCCTCGTCCAGCTGCTCTTCAGCGCGCTCGGCGGCCTACGCGTTCTCCCGGTTCCGGTTCAAGGGCCGCCGCGGCGGGCTGCTGGCGCTGCTGCTGATCCAGATGTTCCCGCAGTTCCTCGCGGCCGTGGCGCTCTTCACCTTGTTCACCGACATCGGCGAGGTGATCCCGCAGGTCGGGCTCAACACGCTCCTCGGCTACATCCTGGTGCATGCTGCGGCGGCGCCCTCGGCCAGGTCTGGCTGATCAAGGGCTTCTTCGACTCGATCCCGATGTCCCTCGACGAGGCCGCGATGATCGACGGCGCCAGCCACGTGCAGATCTTCTTCCGGATCATCCTGCCGCTGATCACGCCGATCCTCGCCGTCTGCGGCCTGCTGGTCTTCGTCGGCATGATCGGCGAGTTCCTGCTCGCCGCGATCTTCCTGACCGACAACAACAAGAAGACCCTGGCCACCGGCCTCTACGGCCTGCATCGACGGCGACCGCTCCAACAACCTCGGGCGTCTTCGCGGCCGGCGGCGTGCTGACCGCGATCCCGGTGGTGCTGCTGTTCCTCTACCTGCAGCGGTTCATCGTCGGCGGCATCACCGCCGGCGGCGTCAAGGGCTGACGCGACCGGCATGACCGCACTGCCGACCCGCTCGACCCGCACCACGACGGCTCGGCCCGCTACACCGGCGACGCCGGCGGCTCCGCGGGCCGAGCTCGGGGACACCGTCCGACCTGTGCGTCCGGGTGCCCCACGCCGCCGACGGCAGCCCCGGTGCCGCCGAGGTGGTGCTGCGCTCGGTGCGCGACGGCGAGCCCGCGCATCCGGCGGGCCAGCCGCGACAGCGTCGACGAGGCCGGCGCGTGGTGGACCGTCCCGGTCGAGCTGGTCAACCCGGTGACGTCGTACCGCTTCCTGGTCTCGCGGGGCCCGGACGGACTACCGCTGGCTGAACGCGACCGGCCTGCACCGCCGCGACGTCACCGACGCCGGCGACTTCCGGATCAGCACCGCGCACCGGCCGCCGGACTGGGTGCCCGACCAGGTCGGCTACCAGGTCTTCCCCGACCGGTTCGCCCGCACCGACGACCGGCGCGCCGCTGCCGGGCTGGGCGCAGCCGGCCGACTGGGACGACCCGGTGGTCCACCAGGGCCCCGACATGCCGTACCAGTCTACGGCGGCGACCCTCGACGGCATCGCCGCGCACCTCGACCACCTCGTCGCCCTCGGGCGCCACGCTGCTCTACCTGACCCCGGTCTTCGAGGCCTGGTCCAACCACCGCTACGACGCGGTCTCGTTCGACCGCGTCGACCCGCTGCTCGGCGGCGACGCGGCGCTCGACGCGGCTGATCGACGGCGGCCCACGCGCCGCGGGCTGCGGGTGATGGGCGACCTGACCACCAACCACACCGGCGACCACCACGACTGGTTCCTCGCGGCCCAGGCCGACCCCGACAGCGTCGAGCGCGGCTTCTACCGGTTCGCCAGCACCCGGACGACTACGCCGCGCTGGCTCGACATCGCCGTCGCTGCCGAAGCTGGACCACTCCTCCGCCGAGCTGCGCCCGCGCGCTGTACGACGGCCCCGACTCGGTCGTCGCGCACGTGGCTCGAGCGCGGGCTCGACGGCTGGCGCATCGACGTCGCCAACATGACCGGCCGGCTCGGGCGCCGACGACCTCGCCCACGACGTGGCCCGCGCCCTGCGCCGCACGATGCGCCGAGGTCCGGCCGGACGCCTGGCTGCTCGCCGAGCACGGCCACGACGCCGCGCTCGACCTGCCGGGCCACGGCTGGCACGGCACGATGGACTACGCCGGCTTCACCCGCCCGGTGTGGTGCTGGCTCAACGGCGGCTCGCCCGGCCGGGCCCGGGCATCCGGCACGGTCTGCGACTACCTCGGGCCTGCCCGTCGACATCCCGGTGCTGCCGGCGGAGGCGGCGGTCGCGACGATGCGCGACGCGCACGGGGCGATGCCGTGGGCGCTCGCTGGTCGAGCTCGACCATGCACCTCGACTCCCACGACACGCCGCGTTTCCGCACCGTCACCGGCGGCGGCATCGACGGCGGCATCGACGCCGACGGCCTCGGCCGCGGCCGGCACCTCGTCGGTCTCGGCCTGCAGATGACGATGCCGGGCGTCCCCGTCGGTCTTCATGGGCGACGAGCTCGGGCTCACCGGGGTCGACGGCGAGCACGCCCGCACGCCGTACCCGTGGGACCGCACCCGACGAGCTGGGACCGCAGACCTTCGACGCCTACGCGAGTGGATCGCCCTGCGGCGCGACCACGTGGCCCTGCGGCGCGGCGGCCTGCGCTGGCTGCATGCTGCCGGCGACGCGATGACGTTCCTGCGCGAGCACCCCGACCAGACCCTGCTCGTGCACGCCACGCGCGAGCAGACCAGCCCGGTCTCCCTCCCCCGCATCGCACTCGGGCCGGCGGTCACGTCGCTCGATCCGCTCGTGGGTCCGCCGGCCGTCGCTCGACGCCACCGCCGTGACGCTGCCCGGCGACGGGCCGGGCGTCGCGGTCTACGTCGTCGACGGCCGGTGAGCGACCCGCGCGAGACGATGCTCGCGGCGGGCTACGACGTCGGCGAGGTGCTCGGCTCCGGCATGGAGGGCACGGTCGCCGTGCTCGACGACGACCGGGTCGTGAAGCTCTGGGACCGACGCACCCGTGCCGATGTCGACCGGCTGCGGTCCTTCTACGACGCGGTCGCACGCGCGGCCGGCTTCGCCCTGGCGGTCCCGCGGATCCTCGAGGTCGTCCGAGGTCGGACGGCCGTGGTCGTCACCGTGCAGGTGCGGCTGCACGGGTCGGCGCCGACCGGGTCCGCCGCCGCGCCGGCGGCGACGCGGCTCGTCGTCGACGTGCTGGCCGCGCTCGCGGAGGTCGAGGTGCACCCCGACATGGCGGTGCTGCCGGTGCCCGACGGGGAGCCGCCCTTCGACCCGGCTGTGCCGTTCACGACGTCGCTGGCCGACCTCGTCGGAGCGTCGCGCCGAGCTCGCTGGTCGGCCACGTCGACCGAGCTGTCGTCGACCGCCTCGCCGCCGACCTGCGCGCGCCTGCCGCCGGCGCCACCCGCGCTCGTGCACGGCGACCTCGGGGCCGGCAACCTGCTGGTCGTCGACGGCCGGCCCTCCGGGCTGCTCGACTTCGGCTACGTCTCCACCGTCGGTGACGCCGGCGTTCGACGCTGCCGTCGCCGCCGCGCTGCACGGCATGCTCGGCCCCGGCGATGCCGCCGGCACGGCGGCGATCGACCGGCTCACGATCGAGCGGTTCGGGTACGACGCGCACCGGCTGGTCGACGTACCGCGCGGCGTACGGGCTCGTCACCGCGAGCTGCCTGGTCGACCACCCGCAGCGCCCAGCACTTCCTGTGGTGTCTCGGCCTGCTGGTCGTCACGCACCGACGGAGCAGCTGCTGGGCTCGGTGGGCTCAGGCGCGGCGCCGGTCCCAGCGGTAGGCCGCGAAGTTGAGCACCGCCCAGCCGATCGTGATGGCCGCGACCTTGCCGCGCACCTTGCCGTCCTCGGTCCTGGTCACCAGGGTCGCGCAGTCGGCCAGGTCGCCGGCGATGCGCGAGCGCATCGCCCACTGCACCCCCCGCGCCGGGCCGAGCACCCCGAGCAGGCTGATGGTCAGGTCGCGCACGCCGTAGGCCTTGGCGAGGTTGTCGTAGCCGTCGCGCTCGTCCGCGTCGGCCCCCATCGCGTCCGCGAGGTGCGAGGGCCGGACGAGGGCATAGACGCCGTACGCCGCTGACGCGACCGAGATCGCCCGGCTGGCCGGAAAGCCGATGCTCATGTCCGGACCGTACCCGCCCGCCCACAACGTCACCCGGGAACGCGGCCACGCAGCGCTACAGGTTGCCGCGCTTGTCCTGCTCGCGCTCGATCGCCTCGAAGAGCGCCTTGAAGTTGCCCTTGCCGAAGCCCGAGCGAGCCGTGCCGCTCGATCAGCTCGAAGAACACCGTCGGCCGGTCGCCCAGCGGCTTGGTGAAGATCTGCAGCAGGTAGCCGTCCTCGTCGCGGTCGACCAGGATGCCCCGCTGCTGCAGCTCCTCGATCGGCACCCGCACCTCGCCGATGCGCGAGCGCAGCTCCTCGTCCTCGTAGTAGGAGTCGGGGGTGTCGAGGAACTGCACGCCGTTGGCGCGCAGCGCGTCGACGGTGGCGATGATGTCGCCGGTCGCGAGCGCGAGGTGCTGGGCGCCGGGGCCGCGGTAGAACTCGAGGTACTCGTCGATCTGCGACTTCTTCTTCGCGATCGCCGGCTCGTTGAGCGGGAACTTCACCCGGTGGTTGCCGTTGGCGACGACCTTCGACATCAGCGCGGAGTAGTCGGTGGCGATGTCGTCGCCGATGAACTCCGCCATGTTCACGAAGCCCATGACCCGGTTGTAGAACGACACCCAGTCGTCCATCTTGCCGAGCTCGACGTTGCCGACGATGTGGTCGAGGGCCTGGAAGAGCCGCTTGGGCTCGCCGTCCCTCTTCGTCCACCGCGGCGCGGTGGCGACGTAGCCGGGCAGGTAGGGCCCGGCGTAGGCGACGCCGTCGACCGTGCGCTGCACGAGGGTGTGCCGGGTCTCGCCGTACGTCGCGATCGCGGCGATCCGCACCGAGCCGTGCTCGTCGCTGACCGTCTCGGGCTCGCGCAGCACCGTCGCCCCGGCGCGGCGGGCCTGGGCGATGCACTGGTCGACGTCGGGCACCTCGAGGGCGATGTCGACGACGCCGTCGCCGTGCTGGGCGTGATGGGCGACCAGCGGGCTGTCGGGCGAGACGGCGCCGTTGAGCACGAACTTGATCGAGCCGGACTTCAGCACGAAGGACTTGTGGTCGCGGTTGCCGTTCTCCGGGCCGGAGTAGGCGACCAGCTCCATGCCCCAGGCGCTGGCGTAGTAGTGCGCGGCCTGGGTGGCGTTGCCGACCACGAAGCAGATGGCGTCCCAGCCGGTGACGGGGAACGGGTCGCTCGTCGGCGTCGTACTCCACCAGCCCGACGAGCTGGCGCAGCTGCTCCAGGGTCAGGTCGGCCTTCATCTCGTCGACGGTGAGGGCGCCGCCGGTCGAGGCGATGTCGTGGGAAGAGGTCTGGGTCATGGCGCGACCCTGCCCAAGAACGGACAGAGTGTGCAACAGTACGTCGAAACACCGAGCAGTTTGCCCAGTCTAGGAGCCGAGATGGACGCGCTGGACGTCACTCTGATCGATCTGTTCGCACAAGAGCCGCGCATCGGCGTGCTCGAGGCGTCCCGCCGGCTGGGCGTGGCGCGCGGGACCGTGCAGGCCCGGCTGGACAAGCTCGACGGCGTCCGGCGTGGTCATCGGCTGGGGTCCCGAGCTGAGCCCCGAGGCCCTCGGCTTCCCCGTGACCGCCTTCCTGACCCTCGAGATCCGGCAGGGCGCGGGCCACGACGCGGTCGCCGCGCACCTCGCCGGGATCCCCGAGGTGCTGGAGGCCTTCACGATCACCGGCGTCGGCGACATGTGGTGCCGCGTCGTCGCCCGCACCAACGCCGACCTGCAGCGCGTGATCGACCAGGTGCTCACCCACGCCGGGATCGACCGCTCCACGACCGTCATCGCGCTGGCCACCCAGATCCCGCACCGCGTCCGGCCGCTGGCCCGCGCCTCCCTCGGCGCAGCGCTCACCTGAGCCGGGAGGCGACCTCCGCCGCCGCTGCCGTCACCCGAGGACCGACGACGTCCTCGTCGATCGCCTCACCCAGCGTCACGATGCCGACGCTGGCCTCGAGGCCCTCGACGCCGCGCAGTGGGGCGGCCAGACCGCGGGCGCCGCTCTGGAGCTCGCCGGTGCTGACGACGTACGCCTGGTCGGCGTCGGTCCGCGCCATCAGGATCGCGCGGCCGGCCGCACCCTGGCTCAACGGGTGGCGCGAGCCGATCCGGTACGACACGTGGAAGTCGGTCCACGACGGCTCGACGACGGCCAGGGCCAGGGCCTCCTCGCCGTCGGCGACGGTCAGGTGCGCCGTGCAGCCGGTGCGTTCGGCGAGGGTGCGCAGCACGGGCACGGCGAGGTCGCGCAGCACGGGCTGCACCGCGGCGGCCAGGTGGAGCATGCCGAGGCCGATGAACAGCCGTCCTCGCGCGTCCCGACGGACCAGCGCGTGCTGCTCGAGGGTGCTGATCAGGCGATAGGTCACCGTCCGGTTGACCGCCAGCCGCGCGGCCAGCTCGGTGACGGTCAGCCCGTCCGGGGAGTCGGCCAGGACCTGGAGAACCCGACAACCCCGGTCCAGCGTTTGAGAGGTCTCGGCGACCATCTGCCGAGATTAGACCTAAGCAGGGGTGGGCGGATCACCCTCGGCGGGTGGACTGGACCAGCGGGTGAGGCAGTCGGTCAGGCCCGGACCGCCCACGCGCGGAGTCGGTCGATCCGGGCGTGCAGCTGGTCGGCCGTCGCGACGGCGGCAGGCGGGCCGCCGCACTCCTTGCGCAGCGCGGAGTGGGTGATGCCGTGGGCCTGGCCGGTGCGGTGGTGCCAGGCGGCGACCAGGCCGTTGAGCTCGCGGCGCAGCAGCGCCAGCTGCTCGTGGGAGGCGAGGGGACGCTCCTCGGCCGGGGCGGTCGTACGCCGGCGCGCCCGCTCCGACTGCCGGTGGGCCAGCAGGTCGCGGACCTGGTCGGGCTCGAGCAGGCCGGGGATCCCCAGGAAGTCCATCTCCTCCTCGGACCCGACGTGCACCTCGCCGGAGTGGCCGAACGCCGCGCCGTCGAAGAGCACGTGGTCGAAGGTGGCCGAGGAGCCGAGGGCCTCGAAGGGCAGCCCGAGCTCGTCGGCCGACGCGCCCTCCCCCGCCTGGGCCTGCGCGAGCAGGTCGGCCTCGGCGGCGAAGATGTCGTCCTCGTTGCTCACCCTCCGACCCAGCACGTGGTCGCGCTCGAGCTCCATCTCGGCGGCGAAGCCGAGCAGGCTCGCCACCGACGGCAGGAACACCGACGCCGTCTCGCCCCGCCGCCGCGCGCGCACGAATCGCCCGATGGCCTGGGCGAAGAAGAGCGGAGTTGCCGTCGTCGTGGCGTAGACGCCCACCGCCAGCCGGGGCACGTCGACGCCTTCGGAGACCATCCGGACCGCCACCAGCCACCGGTCGTCGCTGGCGGTGAACGCGGCGATCCGCTTCGAGCCGGCCTTCTCGTCGGAGAGCACCAGCGTCGGCTTCTCCCCGGTGATCTGCTTCAGCAGCGAGGCGTAGGCGCGGGCGTCGTCCTGGTCGGTCGCGATCACCAGCCCACCGGCGTCGGGCACGTGCCGGCGTACCTCGGAGAGCCGCCGGTCGGCGGCCTCGAGCACGGCGGCCATCCAGGCGCCGCCCGGGTCGAGCGCGGTGCGGAGCGCCTGCGCCGACTGGTCCTTGGTCAGCGGCTCGCCCAGCCGCGCCGCCACCTCGTCGCCGGCGCGGGTGCGCCACTGCATGTCACCGGAGTAGGCCATGAACAGCACCGGCCGCACCACGTGGTCGGCCAGCGCGTGCGCGTAGCCGTAGGTGAAGTCCGGGACCGAGACGAGGGCGCCGGGCCCCTGCTCGGGCGCAGGCGCGTAGGTGACGAACGGGATCGGGTTGACGTCGGAGCGGAACGGCGTGCCGGTGAGCGCGAGCCGCCGCGTCGCCGGCTGGAAGGCCTCGCGCACGGCCTCCCCCCACGACAGCGCGTCGCCGGCGTGGTGCACCTCGTCGAGGATCACCAGGGTCTTGAACCGCTCGGTGCGGATCCGCATCGCCAACGGGTTGACCGCGACACCGGCGTAGGTGACGGCGATGCCGACGTAGTCGTCGGAGGTCTTGCCCTTGCCCGCGGAGTACGCCGGGTCGAGCGGGATGCCCGCCGTCGCGGCGGCCTCGGCCCACTGCACCTTGAGGTGCTCGGTCGGCGCGACCACGCACACCCGGTCGACGATCCGCCGGCCGAGCAGCTCGGCCGCGACGGTCAGGGCGAACGTCGTCTTGCCGGCGCCCGGGGTGGCGACGGCGAGGAAGTCACGGCGTTGCTCGGCGAAGTAGCGCGTCATCGCCGCCTGCTGCCAGGCCCGCAGCGGGGAGACCGTCCCCCAGGCGGCTCGCTCGGGCCAGGCGACCGGCAGGGCCGGTTCCGGGGCGGCGTCCGAGAGATCGAGCTGGGGGCTGGCGGCGTCAGGATGCCGTCGCGTCATGCGTCCCCATCGCCCCCGCTGCCGCCACCCTTGTCACCGGGGTTGAGCGAGTCCCAGATCTCCTTGCACTCGGGGCAGACCGGGAACTTCTCCGGCGCGCGGCTCGGCACCCAGACCTTGCCGCACAGCGCGATGACGGGGGTGCCCATCACCATCGCCTCGGTGAGCTTGTCCTTGGGCACGTAGTGGGAGAACCGCTCGTGGTCGCCGTCCTCGGTCGGGAGCGTCCGGCGGTCCTCCAGCGTGGAGGTGCCGGTCGAGAATCCGATCCTGGGCTCGGTCACCGGGTCGCTCACGCGGCCAGCCTAACTCGCGGGACCGACACTCTCCGAGTCGGCGCGACGGCCCCGCCGGGCCAGGTCGGACCGACGGCTCGGCCGTCCGGGCAGCGACCAGGACGCCCAGGACCGCGCACGCGACGCCGACCCCGAAGGCCGCCAGGAAGGGGTCGGACCCCGCACGCTCGGCGGTCGCGAACGCCACTCCCGACACCGACAGCGCCAGCGCGGCTCCGAGCGAGTCGGCGATGGAGAGCGCGGCCGAGTTGAAGCCGCGGTCCTCGCGTGTCGACGCTGCCAGCATCGCCACGCCGGTGCGCGGGTAGCCCAGGCCCATCCCGGCCCCGGCGACGGCGTACGCCACGACGGCGAGCGGGGCCCACAGGTGCAGCCACACGACGATCCACAGCAGCGCCGCCCCGGCCAGCACGACGGTGGTCGAGATGCGCATCAGCGTGACGTGCCCGACCGTCGCTCCCAGCCGGGCCTGGGCCTGGCTCGCCGCGGCCCACACCAACCCGACGACGGTGAGCGCGATGCCGGCGCGGCCGGGTGAGAGGTGCCACTGCTCCTGCAGGACGAACGCGATGTAGGCCTCGGTGCAGAAGAACGCCGCCGCCAGCAGGCCCCGGGTGCCGATGACCGCCGGGAGGCCACGCGCGGCGACCAGCGTCCCGCGAGGCACCAGCGGGCGTACGGCGATCCCCAGCACGCCCAGCGCCACGACGGCCAGGAGCGCCCGCCCGCCGGTCCCGGACCCGAGCAGCTCCACCGCGAGCACCGCCGCCGCGGCGAGCGGTCGCCCACAGCGAGCGTCGTGGAGGCCGACGGCGTCGAGCCCCGGGTGCCACCGTCGAGACCGTCCGGGTCGCGGGCGGGCAGCGACCGCAGCGCCGGCGCGATCAGCAGGGCACACGCCGCGGCGAGCACGACGACCGACAGGAACACCCAGCGCCAGCCCCAGGCCGAGGCGACCGCCGCCGCCAGGCCAGGGCCGAACAGCGACGGCAGCACCCAGGCCGCGGCGAAGCTGGCGAAGACCGCCGGCTGCTGGTCCTCGGCGTACACCAGGCCCACGACCACGTAGAGGGCGACCGTGAGCGCGCCCCCGCCCAGCCCCTGGAGCACCCGGCCCGCCACGAGCACCTCCATGGTCGGCGCGGTTCCGCAGGCGACGAGCCCGAGGGAGAAGAGGACCAGCGACACCACCAACGGCACGCCGGGCCCGCGCCGGTCGCTCCAGCCGCCCGCCGCGACCATGCCGATGACGCCGCTCGCCAGCGGCGCTGCGAACGAGAGCGCGTAGAGGGGCAGCCCGTCGAGGTCGCGCGCGATCGTGGGCATCACGGTGACCACCGCCATCGCCTCGAACGCCACGATGGCGATCAGGGCGAACATGCCGATCGTCGTGGCGGCGTACGCCGGCGCGAGGATGCGCTCGCTCGGACGCTGGGGTGATGCGGTCACAGGCACGCCTCGGAGGCTAGGAGCTCATGTCTACGTGAGGTCAAGTCGATGCCGCGACGGTTCGAATGTGCGGCATGTCAGGCAGTTCGTGTGTAGCACGTGCGACAGAGGGATGCGTCCGACTGATGCGGACCGTAGAACGAGTCCCCGAGTCGGAACGAACGATCTGTCGAGGCGGTCACGCCAGCCCGGGGCCGCCGCCTCCCCGCCCCCGCTGGTCAAGGAGCCGCGCCAGCGTCTCTGCCGCTGATCGAGGAGCCGCGCCAGCGCCTCTGCCACTGGTTGAGGAGGCGCGCCAGCGCCTCTGCCGCTGGGTGAGGAGGCGCGCCAGCGCCGCTGCCTCGCTGGTTGAGGAGGCGCGCCAGCGCCGCTGCCGCTGGTTGAGGAGGCGCGCCAGCGCTCTCTGCCGCTGGTTGAGGAGGCGCGCCAGCGCCGTCTCGAAACCAAGGCGCTCCCCGTCAGGTGCGGCGGTGGTATCTGATGTCGCCGTTGGGCATCAGCTCGGTCTGGTAGCGGGTGTCGTGGGCTCTCTTGTGGTGCCAGTGGCAGAGAAGGACACCTTCGGCGAGGTCGGTGGTGCCGCCGTGGGACCAGGGGGTGGCGTGGTGGGCCTCGCACCAGGGTGCGGGGACGTCGCAGTCCTCGGCCCGGCAGCGGGGGTGCCGGAGAGCGAGGGCTTTGCGTTGGGCGGGGGTGAAGAGCCGGGCGGTGCGGCCCAGGTCCAACACCTCGGACCGGGTGCCCAGGACGGCCGGGACGAGTCCGGCGGTGCAGGCCAGCCGGCGGGCTTCGCCGGCGGTGATGGGTTCGCCGGTGCCGAGCTGCGCGGTCCCGAGCCCGGTCTGCAGGGTCTCCAGGGGGATGGTGACCATGACGGTGGTGGCCAGACCGCCGTGGTCGGGCAGCCGGGTGGGGTCGAGGCGTTCGAGGAGGGCACAGAACGCGAGGCCGCGTTGCCGGTCGGCGGGCAGCCGTACGCCGGTGGCCGGGTCGCTGGCTGCGTCGGTGGCTGCGTGCCTGTCGTGCCGCCTCGGTGAGGTGAACGCCTCGAGGTAGGTCCGCAGCCGGGCTGCCGTCGCGTCGGGCACGGTGGCGGCGATGTCGGTGCACCCGTCGCCGCGGCGCCTGAAGTCCAGCCGGGTCACCGACTCGGCCTTCCGCTCGGCCCGCTCCAACGCGCGGCGCTCCTGCTGGTCGCCGACCTCGGGGTCGACCACGTCCAGGACCCGGCGCCCCAACCGGGCCAGCTCGGCCGGTCCGAAGTCTTCGGCGTCCTCGACCAGGCGCTGCTCGGCCAGCTGGGTGACCTCGACGCCGACCTCGACCGGCAGCGCGTCGAGGGCCTTGACGATGACCCGGGCCTGGTCGAGGTGCATCCGGCCGTCGGCCAGCGCGGCACCGACCTGGCGCCAGGTGGTGTCCAGGGCGTGGGCGAGCTTCTCCTGGGCGTGGGCGGTGCGGCGGTCGGTGTGGGTGCGGGGCGCGAGCCAGTCCGCGACGGGCGGCGGCCGTGGTCGGCGGCGAGGTCGCCGGCGGCGGCGACGGTGCGGAGGCGGAGGGCTTCTTGTTGGGAGAGGAGCCGGGTCAGCCGGAGCAGCAGCTCGGCCTTGTCGTCGGCGTCGAGGTAGGCCGGGTCGCAGTCCAGCACCGCGGCCAGTGCCTTCTCGATGGTGTCCGCGCAGGCCAGCAGCGGGTGCCGGGGGGTGCTGGTCGGGTGGCTCATCGGGGACCACGCTAGAGGCGACCACCGACACTGGCCCGGCCCCGGAAGCCCCGTTCTCCACAGGGGTTCCGAGCAGGCCGGGCGGCTGGGTCGCCGGGGGTTTCGAGACGGCGCTAGCGCGCCTCCTCAACCACCGGCAGCGGCGGTGGCGCGCTTCCTCAGCGGCGGCGGCGGTGGCGCGCCTCCTCAACCAGCGGCAGGCGGTGGACGGGCCTAGCGGCGCTCAACCAGCGGTGGGCACCGGTGGTCGAGCAGCGAGCGAAGCGAGCGGCCAGTCGAGACCACCGCTCAGGTCGAGACCGACACTCGCTGCGTGTACCGGGACGGGTCTGGCGGCCCTCCTCAACCAGCGCTGGTCGGCAGGCGGGCCTGCCGCGCGACCGGCTTCTGCGGCATTTCAGACAGTTCGAGAGTCGCAGATGCGACAGAGACATCACGACCGTGACCGCCAGACTGGCCGCGCCTCGGCGCCGAACCCGGCGCCGAACCCGGCGCCGAACCCGGCGCCGACACAGACGATCTGGAGACGCACCGTGAGATCACGCACCAACCCGCTGAGACGCTCAGCAGGCGTCTTGGCCCTGGCCACCCTCGCTCCCGCGCTCGCGGTCGGCCTGGCCACCTCGGTGGCCACCGCGCCGGCAGCCCAGGCCGCGCCCGCGCCGGCCACCTCTCCGACCTGCGCCACCGCACAGCTGGTGACCACCTGCACCTTCAACTACACCGGCCAGACCCAGTACTGGACGGCACCGGTCAACGTCAAGGACGTCAAGTTCACCGTGGTGGGCGCCGCGGGCGGCAACGCCGGCGGCCGCCCCGGCGGCCAGGGCGGCGGGGTCAGCGCCACACTGCCCGTACAGGCCAACGGCGTCTACCAGGTCAACGTCGGCAGCAAGGGCGGCAACGACACCGACCCCACCAACCCCGGCGTGGGCGGCTGGAACGGCGGCGCCGCGGGCGGGGGCCTGATGGACCCCCGCGGCGGCGGGGGTGGCGGCGCCTCGGACATCCGTAAGTGGCCCTACAACCCCTCCGACCGGGTCATGGTCGGCGGCGGCGGCGGCGGCGCGGGATCGGCGATCACCTACGGCAACGCCCCCCACGGCATCCCCGGCGCCGGCGGCAACGGCGGCACCAGTGGCAACGGCGACCAGGGCCAGAACGTCTCCGGCGCCTGGGTCGGCGCCGGCGGAGGCGGCGGCGGCACCGACACCGGACCCGGCGCCGGCGGCGGCCCGTCCAGCCCCGGGGCCTACCTCTACAACGGCTGCGGCGTCTGGGACCCCGCCTATGCCGGCCCCGGCGACCCCGGCGCGGGCAACGCCGGCGGTCCCGGCGGCTACCTGGTCAGCGGCAGCGGCCGGCGCTGTGACCAGTACCGCGGCTGGGGCGGCGGCGGAGGCGGCGGCTGGTACGGCGGCGGAGGAGGCGGCGGCGGCATCACCGCCGGCGCCGGTGGCGGCGGCGGCAGCGGCCACGCACCGGCCGGCTCCACCACCAGCCGCGGCATGGTGGGCGCCCACGGCGTGGTCACCATCAGCTACAGCGCCTGGACACCGTGCCCGGCGGCAGCGCCATGACCTCGGCGCCCACCGTCGCTGTCAGGCCGACCATTCCCGGCCAGCCCGACCAGCACGACGTCTTCTACCTCAACGCCAACAACCAGGTCATCCAACGACTGGTCACAGGCGGCGTCGCCGGCCCCGAGCACAACCTCGGCGCCGTCCTCTACCCCGGCTCCAGCGTCGCCGCCGCCTGGCGCCCCGACGGCAAGCGTCTCGACCTCTTCGCCCGCGGCACCGAGAGCGCACTGTGGCAGAAGACCTTCACCTGGGGAGACGGCTGGGGCGCTTGGAAGGCCGTCACGACCGCGGGCGAGCTGATCTCCGACCCGAGCGCCACGTCCGTCGCCCCCAACCAGGTCGACATCTTCTACCGTGGCATGAGTCAAACCGGCCCTTCCCAGCTGCAATGGGTCCGTCTCGTCGACGGGCAGCCGGACTTTCGCAGAACCGTGTTCGATACCGAATTCATGGTCACCAGCCCGACCGCGGTTGCCCTGCCCGATCGCCGGGTCCGCGTCTACCTGGGCGTCAATGACCCCGGCCGTGGGCGGCTGTTGATGCAGGTGACGTCGCTGCCGGGCACGAACGACTGGATCTCGGATTCATGGAGCGATCTGGCCATGGGCTCGGCGCCCGCCTCCATGCATGAGGACGGGCAGGACCTGGTGGCCTACCGCGACGACGGACAAATCGTCTCGATTGCGGTGGCCGAGAACCGAACCCCCGTCGTGCGGTACTACTCCGCTCCCCCGTCACGTCCTGACTCGGCCGTGGCGCTGGTGAGGCGAGACGCGGGGGGTCAGTACGTCTACGTACGAGGCAACGACAACCTGCTGACGGTCCGGGTCTTCCACCGCTGAGCCGACAACACGCGAGTCGGCAGCACCCGTCTCACGCGGGTGCTGCCGGCCGTGGGCCTGCCGGCCTGTGCGGCATTTCAGGCAGTTCGTGTGTAGCACCAGCGACAGTGCGATGCGGGCCGTGGCTGCCAACCTCAAAGCCGACCGGGCAGCACGTCCGGATTCGTTTGATGGGAGACCGCATGACCACACTCGACACACCCCCGACGGACGACCAGCGGGCGGATCCCCCACGGCCGCCGCGTCGTCGACGTAGGACGGTGGGGGTGCTGGCGCTGGCCACGCTCACACCGGTGCTCGCGGTAGGTGTGGTCACCGGGGTCGCTGTGGCCCCGGCCTCGGCCTGGGGCTCGGGCTGCACCTCCACGGAGCTGGTGACCACGTGCACCTTCGGCTTCACGGGCGACTACCAGGACTGGACCGTCCCGGACGGCATCCGCCGGGTCACGTTCACGGTCGCCGGAGCGGCCGGCGGCACCGCCGCCAACCGGCCCGGTGGCGTCGGGGGCGCGGTGACCTCCACGCTGAACGTGACTCCCGGCATCAGGTACCGCCTGCTCGTCGGAGGAAGAGGCGGCAGCGACACCGACCCAGCGAGCCTCCAGGGCCTGGGCGGCTGGAACGGTGGCGGCAACGGGGCCGGGATCAGCAACCCGAACGGCGCGGGTGGAGGAGGGGCGTCCGACGTACGGGTCTCTCCCTACAGTGCCTCGAACCGCATCCTGGTCGGTGGTGGGGGCGGCGGCGCAGGGTCGGGCCTGTCGACGTACGGCAACCACGGCATTCCTGGCCAGGGGGGCGCCGGTGGCGGGAAGGGAGACGGCGTCCAGGGCCAGAACGTCTCCGGCGCGATGTTCGGCGCCGGCGGCGGAGGTGGCGGCACGTTCTCCGGTCCCGGCTTCAGCGGCGGCAGATCCCAGGGCACGATCTTCGACGCGTGCGGACCGTTCACCATCGGTGAGCCGGTCGCCGGCAGCAGCGGCATCAGCCGGCAGGGCGGATCGGGGGGCTACCTGCGCAACTGGTGGTCCGGCTCCCGATGCGACCAGGCACGAGGATGGGGCGGCGGTGGCGGCGGCGGCTTGTTCGGCGGCGGTGGCGGCGGCAGCGGCGTCAGCGGGGGTGCCGGTGGCGGCGGTGGCAGCGGCTACGGCCCGCCCGGCAGCGGGTCCTCGCTCGGCCAGCCGGCCTCGCACGGGAAGATCACGATCCAGTACCTGCACACCAACGAGTGGATCAGCCTGGGCGGGAGGATGACCTCCGCGCCGACCGTGGTCGTCCGCCCGACGAGCGGCAAGCTGATGCCGATTCACGATGTCTTCTACCTCAACCAGAACGGCGCCGTCATCCAGCGCACCGTCACCGAAGGCGTCCCTGGCCCCGAGATCAACCACGGCGCGACGTTGTATCCCGGCTCCACCGTCGCCGCCGTCACGCGTTCTGGCGGGCGCCTCGACCTCTTCGGCCGCGGTACCGAGAGCGCGCTGTGGCAGAAGTCGTTCGACCCCGCGCACGGCTGGGACGCCTGGCATGCGATCACCGAGGCAGGGGTGCTCCACACCAGCCCGACGGCCGCATCGTTGGAGGGCGGGCGCATCGACGTCCTCTACGGCACAGCGAGCCTCTCGCCCCTCGACCTGACGTGGCTCCCCATCATCGGCGGCCAACCTCAGAAGGCTCTGGTGCTGGACACGGCCAGGGTCTTCTTCGGTGGCCCCACCGCGTTCATTCGCGCGGACGGCAGGCTGGAGGTCATCTGGTCGACCAACGAACGGCGAGAAGGCGACGCAAACGTTGTCAAGAGCCGGATCTTGCGGAGCACCAGCCCGAACGACTGGTGGGATCACGATTACTGGGAGTTCCCAGCGGGACGAATCATGACGTCCACACCGGTCGTGGCCCGGTCCAACGACGGCGCCACGTCGATCGCCTACCGCACCGGCGACGCCACCTTGGCGGTGAGCAGCCAGGTGGGCGAGACCTGGTCGCCCTGGCAGGACATCCCGGCACCGTCACCGGCGGGCTCGTCACCCGCCATCGTCACGGTGTCCGGACTCGGCAATCTGGTCTACCTGCGCGGCGACGACAACACTCTCATCGCTCGCGTTATCGAGTAGGCACCCCGTCGGGCCCGCCATCTCACCGGTGGCGGGCCCGACGCACCCGGCTCCCGGTCGAGGTCGAGGTCAGTTGAGGTCGGGGTCCACGCGGCTGGGTCGAGCTCCAGGCCCGCTCCCCCGGCTGCCGACGCAGTACGTCGCGCCACAGCGTGGTGGTGTCGGGCCGGAAGATGTCGGGCACCTCGCCGGGTACGACGTACCAGCTGCCCTCCTCGATCTCGGCGTCGAGCTGGCCGGCGCCCCAGCCGGCGTAGCCCGCGAAGATCCGCATCCCCTCCAGCGAGCCGTCCATCAGCTCGACGGGAGTGTCGAGGTCCACGAGCCCGAGGCGTCCCGCTACCTCGCGGAAGCCGACCGGTGGCTCCGTGCCGGAGCGCAGCAGCCCGACCGCCAGGGCGCCCTCCGGGCTCACCGGGCCGCCGACGAAGAGCGTCTCCGGCTCGTCGACGACCTCGGCCCAGCTGTCGAGCACCTGCGCCACCGGGACCCCCGAGGGACGGTTGATCACCACGCCCAGGGCGCCGTCCTCATCGACATCGAGCACCAGCACGACGGCGTCGGCGAAGTTCGGGTCGATCAGCGCGCGCGTCGCCACCAGGAGCATCCCGGCACCCACGCGCGCGTCGACCACTCCTCCATACTGAACGACGCCCACCGGGCGGCGACACCCTGGTGTCGGGAAATTCCGGCGGCGACTACTTCGTCCAGGTCAGGTCGCCGTTGACGGCGGGCACCAGCTCGATCCAGACGCGACCGGCCGGCACGGTCAGGTCGCCCTGCTTGGTCGAGAGCTCCAGCGGGCTGGTGAGGTCCTTCTTCGACCACGTGCCCCTGATCACCCGGCCGGCGTGGAAGAGCACGGCGGCCCCCTCACCGACGAACTTGGTCTCGGGCACGGGATAGCCAGCGGGGTCCCGGTAGCCGGCGTCGCCGACCTGGACGCGCAGCACCAGCACCGAGTCGGCCGGGAACTGGTCGTCGGCGGCGGCGTAGGAGTTGGTGTTGGCGTAGCGGCCGTCGCCGTACTGCCAGGTCGTGGTGTGGTTGCCGAAGTCGGCGTTGACCGTGGTCGCCTTGGGGCCCTTCGGGAGGTCGTCGGCGGTGCCCCACGGGAGGTAGTCGTCGGGGCGGACGAGCTTGTCCTTGATGGTCGACGCGACGTCGTCGAGGTTGGCCATCAAGTTGTACGGCGCGCTGCGGCTGCTCTCGCGGAAGAAGCCCTTGTAGCCCTCGCCGTAGTGGGTGATCCCGGCGCCGGCGATGCGATTCAGGGTGACCGGGGCGGCGCCACTGGTCACGATCGACCCCTGGACCGGCGTGACGATGCCGATGTCGGAGGCGCGCATCGAGCGCACGGGACCCACGGTGCCCGGGATGTCGGAGTAGAAGAAGGCGGCCAGTCGGGTGATGCCGCCCTCGACGAGCTCCTCCACGACCAGGTCGGCGTGCGAGAGGCCGAGCTGCGGGCTGCTGGACGGGGTGTTGTCCATCTTGGTGACCAGCACCGGGTGGCGCGCCTCGGCGCTGCCGTCACCGTCGACCTCGACGCCGGTCAGCGGCCAGGTCTGCGGCTCCTCGGGGACCTCGACCTCCTCGACCGTGCCGTCGAGGTGGGTGGTCTCGACGGTCTCCGGCTCGGCGGCATTGCCACCTTCGCTGCAGCCGGCGAGCGCGAGGCTCGCGACGACCATCAGGGCGAGGGGGCCGGACAGGGAGGACGTACGACGCACAGCAACTACTCCGTTTCCGCGGGGGACGCGTGTCGGGTCGGGGACCAGTGTGGGCGGCGGGTGGCACGAGATCGGGCAACCTCGCCGGTGAGTCGCCGAGAAGTCGACTCAGTTGATTGACTTAGATATTACGAGACGAGCTTGGCGCCACCGTCGACCAGGAGGGTCTGGCCGGTGATGTAGGAGGCCTCGTCGGAGCACAGGAACGCCGCCGTGGCGGCGATGTCGTCGGGGAACCCGACCCGTCGGACCGGGTTGCGGTCAGCGGCGGCCTTGCGGAAGTCCTCGACGCTCACCCCCATCCGCGCCGCCGTGGCATCGGTCATGTCGGTGGCGATGAAGCCCGGGGCGATGGCGTTGACGTTCACCCCGTACGGGCCGAGCTCGATGGCCAGCGTCCGGGTGAATCCCTGGATGCCCATCTTGGCCGCGGCGTAGTTGGCCTGGCCCCGGTTGCCGAACGCCGACACGCTCGAGAGGTTGACGATCTTGCCGAACGCCTGGGGCACGAAGTGCTTCTGGCGCCTCGCGCGACATCAGGAACGCGCCACGCAGGTGCACCCCCATGACGATGTCCCAGTCGTCGTCGGACATCTTGAACAGCAGGTTGTCGCGGGTGACGCCGGCGTTGTTGACCAGGACGTGCAACCCGCCCAGCTCCTCGGCGACGCGCGCGACAGCAGCCTGGACCGAGGCGGTCTCCGAGACGTCGCACCCGATGCCGAGGTGGACGCTGCCCTGGTCACTGCTCGACGCCGGGTCCGGCAGCCTGGCCGCCGCCTGCGCGGCCTGCGCTTCGTCGAGGTCGAGCACCGCGACCTTCGCACCCTCCTCGGCGAACCGGCTCGCGACGGCGAAACCGATCCCTCGCGCGGCGCCCGTCACGACCGCGACACGACCTTCGAATCGACCCATCTGTGCTGTCTGCCTTTCCGGTGACCCCCGGTGTGAGGAAGCCCGCCAGGGCCGTTCCTCGGTGGTTGAGGCACGCGCTACGGCCGTTCCTCGGTGGTTGAGGAGGCCCGCCACGGCGTCCCTCGGTGGTTGAGGAGGCCCGCCAGGGCCCGTTCCTCGGTGGTTGAGGAGGCCCGCTAGGGCCGTCTCGAAACCCCCTCACCCTAGAGGGGGGGCCAAAGCCGCCCGCAGGCGGTCGGCGAAGGCGGCGGCCTCGCCGTCGGCGTACTTCGTGCGCGGCCAGAAGAATCCCCGCAGCCCGTCGCCCTTCGTCCGGGGCACGACGTGGCAGTGCAGGTGCGGCACCGACTGGCTGACGATGTTGTTGATCGCGACGAACGTGCCTTGGGCGCCGAGGCCCTCCACGGCTGCCCGCGCCAGGCGCTGGCCCGCCTCGACGAAGCCGTCGCGCAGACCTGCGGGCAGGTCGGGCAGCGTGACCACGTGCTCCCGGGGCACCAGCAGCACATGGCCCTTGAACACGGGGCGTACGTCGAGGAAGGCCACGAAGTCGTCCTCGTCGAGCACCACCTCCGCCGGCGCCCCGGCCACGATCGCGCAGAACACGCAGTCCGCCATGCGAGCAGGGTAAGGGGGACCGATGACAACGGGCCGGTGCGGCAGTCACCACCGTCATGATCGATCTGACCTCGACCACAGACCGGACCCGCACGGTCGTCGCCGGCGTACGCGACGACCAGCTCGACCTCCCCACGCTGCTGGACGGCCCCGTGCGCCAGCTCGCCAACCACCTGCTCGGGCTCTGCATCGCGTTCCGCGACGCCGCCGCCAAGGTCGACGGGCCGACGACCAACACTCCCCCTGCGCCCGTGGAGGATCCCCTGCCCGACGACTGGCGATCCCTGCTCGACTCCCGCCTGGCCGAGCTCGCGGTCGCCTGGTCCGACCCGGCCGCCTGGGCGGGGATGACCAAGGCGGGCGGCGTCGACCTCCCCGGCGAGATCTGCGGGCTCGTCGCGATGGACGAGGTGCTCCTGCACGGCTGGGACCTCGCCCGCGCCACCGGCCAGCCGTACGACGTCTCCGACGCCGACGCCGTCGCCGTGCTTCCCGTCGTCACGCCGGAGCCGGATGACCCCGACGGGTCCGCCCGAGGCGGCCTCTTCGGCCCCGTCGTCGCCGTCCCCGACGACGCCCCCGCCTTCCACCGCACCCTCGGCCTCGCCGGTCGCAACCCCGCCTGGACACCTCCCGCCTGATCAGCCGGCCGCACCGGTGGTCGAGCAGCGAGCGTGCCGGTGGTCGAGCAGCGAGCGCAGAACACTCCGGTGGTCGAGCAGCGAGGTCTCGACTCGGCTCGACCACCAGAACGCGATCAGTCGAGACCACACCCACGCGGTCGATCGCCTCACCAGGGTTTCGAGACAGGACTTCGTCCTTCCTCAACCAGCGGGGGGTACCGGTGGTCGAGCAGCGAGCGCAGAACACCCCGGTGGTCGAGCAGCGAGGTCTCGACTCGGCTCGACCACCAGAACGCGATCAGTCGAGACCACCACAACGCGGTCGATCGCCTCACCAGGGTTTCGAGACAGGACTTCGTCCTTCCTCAACCAGCGGGGGGTACCGGTGGTCGAGCAGCGAGCGCAGAACACCCCGGTGGTCGAGCAGCGAGGTCTCGACTCGGCTCGACCACCAAGACGCGATCAGTCGAGACCACCCAGGCACCGAGGGTCTGGCGCTACACCCGCAGAGCGCCCGCGAAGATGGGGGACATGGACGTCACCGCCATCGCTGTCGACCTCGCACCGACAGGCACGCTGCGCGCCTCGATCAACCTCGGCAACCCCGTGCTCGCGCAGGGCACCCACGCCGAGCCCAGCGGCGTCACCGTCGACCTCGCGCGCGAGCTGGCGAGGCGGCTCGGCCTGCCGCTGGAGCTGCTGACGTTCGACGCGGCCAAGGACTCCTACGCCGCGATGGCCGACGGCCGCGCCGACCTGTGCTTCCTGGCCATCGACCCCGCTCGCGAGAAGGACGTGGCGTTCACGGCGCCGTACGTCGTCATCCAGGGTGTGTACGCCGTGCCGGAGGCGTCGCCAATCACCGCCAGCGAGGCGGTCGACCGCGCGGGCACGACGGTGGGCGTCAAGGACGGGTCGGCGTACGACCTCTTCCTGACCCGCACCCTGCAGCACGCCGAGATCGTGCGCGGCAGCGACCACACCACGGCGTTCGAGGAGCACGACGTCGACGTCACGGCCGGCATCCGCGGCCCGCTCGGGGAGTACGCCGCGAGCCACGGCCTGCGCCTGCTCGAGCCGCACTTCATGGAGATCCGTCAAGCAATCGGCACGACGAAGGACCGAGCGGAGGAGACGGTGCGCTGGCTGGGCGAGACGATCGAGGAGCTGAAGGCCAGCGGCTTCGTGGCCGCCGCGCTGGAGCGCTCGGGCCGGAGCGACGCCGTGGTGGCGCCGCCCCGGACCTAGGCAAGAGGGCTGGTCTGACGACCAGATCGGTGGAGCTGGCGGGAATCGAACCCGCGTCCTGTGGCGTCGATCCAGTTCTTCTCCGGGTGCAGTCCGTGCTGTCGCTTTTCTCGGCCCCGGCGCTCCCACGAACAGGTCGCCGACGGGCTCAGCCACGAAAAAGTCCCGATCGACCCTCGTGACAGGAATCGATCAGCAAGCCTTCTAGATGAGGTCAGGCTCCGGGACGAAGGCAGATGCCCGGTCTGACCCTTCGGTCACTGCTCAGGCAGCGAGAGCGAAGTCGTTGCGGTTTGAGTTGGCAACTATGGTTTTCCAGCGGTCGTTTACGAGATGACGCTGGCTCCTCGACCCGCTTCTCCTGGAACTAACGTCCCCAGTCGAAACCGATCAGCCCCTCTTGAGTTGTCACGTGCTGCCTCACTGACTGCGCGAGCAGCAAGGTCCAGCCTAGTTCACAACACCGACGCGGCCCCATTCCATTCCGGATAGACGGGCACCGGCCTCACAGCCCGATCAGGCGCACGGCGTTCTCCCACAGCACCGCGCGCAGCCAGTCCTCACCGAGCTCGAGCCGCTCGAGCGCGTCGAGCTGGTGCCCGTAGTCGTGCGGGATGTTCGGGAAGTCGGAGCCGAAGAGCACCTTGTCGCGCAGCAGGCTCAGGCGCGGCAGCAGCGAGGGCGGGTACGCCGCGCCGAGCTGGTCGAAGAAGTCGGTGAACACCATCGTGGTGTCGAGGTGCACCCGCTCGTGGGTCTCGGCGAGGTCGAGGAACTCGGCGTACTCCGGCGCGCCCAGGTGCGCCATCACCAGGCACAGGCTCGGGTGGCGGCGCAGCAGCTCGGCGACCGGGCCCGGCCCGGTGTGCTCGGTCGGCACCGGCCCGGAGCCCGCGTGCAGCACGACGGGCGCGCCCGCCTCGGCGAGCAGCCCCCACGCCTCGTCGAGCAGCGGGTCGCGCACGTCGAAGCCGCCGACCTGCACGTGCACCTTCCAGACCTGGGCGCCCTCGGCCAGCCGCCGGGCGGTGTACGCCGCCGCGTCGGGCTCCGGGTAGACGGTCGCGCACCGCAGCGCACCCGGCACCCGCCCGGCGAAGTCGGCGGTCCAGTCGTTGAGCCACTCGGCCATGCCGGGCCGGTGCGCGTAGGTGAGGGCGGTGAAGCGGCGTACGCCGAGGGCGTCGAGCGTGGCGACGCAGCTCGTCGTCGGAGCCGCGGTAGCGGATCGGCCAGGGTCGCCCCAGGAGCGGCCCGGCCTGGTCGAACTGCGCGCGGACCTTGACCGCCATCCGGGGCGGCAGGAAGTGCGTGTGCACGTCGTACAGCCCGGGCAGCCCGAGGCGCTGCCACAGGCTCATCGGTCGTCCCGGCTCAATCGATGTGCCCCTTGAGCCGGCGTTGGACCGCCTGCTCCTGCTCGCGCGTCGGCCTGCCGCTCGGCCAGGGCGTGGCGCTTGTCGTAGGCCTTCTTGCCGCGGGCGAGACCGATCTCGACCTTGGCCCGGCCGTCCTTGAAGTAGAGCTGCAGCGGCACCAGCGTGTAGCCCTTGTCGGTGATCTTGCGCTCGATCTTGGCGATCTCGGTGCGGTTGAGGAGCAGCTTGCGCTTGCGGCGGGCGGCGTGGTTGGTCCACGTGCCCTGGGTGTACTCCGGGATGTGCACGCCCAGCAGCCACACCTCGTGGTCGTCGACCTCGGCGAACCCGTCCTGGAGCGACGCCCTGCCCGGCGCGCAGCGACTTCACCTCGGTGCCGACCAGGACCAGGCCGGCCTCCCAGGTGTCCTCGATGTGGTAGTCGTGTCGCGCCTTGCGGTTCTGCGCGACGACCTTCTGTCCCTGCTCCTTCGGCACCGGGACATCCTCCCAGGCCACCGCAACCACATTGCCGACCGGACGCAGCTTCACCGCCGACCGGAGGGTCTAGAGCCAGTTCATCGGGTCGACCGGTCGCGCCGTTGACCATGACGGAGAAGTGCAGGTGGCAGCCGGTCGACCAGCCGGTGTTGCCGACGTAGCCCACCACCTGGCCGCGCGCGACGGTGTCGCCGAGGGAGACGGTGTACGACGAGGCGTGGTTGTAGACCGTCGCCAGGCCGACCCCGCGCTGGTAGCCGTTGTCGATGACGAGGCGGTTGCCGTACGACGACGAGTAGTACTTCGCGACGACCCTGCCGTCGGCGGCGGCGTACATCGGCTCACCGCAGGCGACGCCGAAGTCGGTGCCGTTGTGCAGGCCGTAGTAGCCGTAGATCGGGTGCACCCGCATGCCGTACGACGACGTGACCGGTCCGGGCACGGGACGGTTGAGGAAGCCGCCACTGCTCGGCGGTGGGCCCTGGTTGGCCTGCGCGCGTCGGCGCGCCTCCCGCATCGCGCGCAACCGCGCCTTGCGGGCCCGCTCGGCGAGCAGGTGCTCGATCCGGGCGTCCTCCTTCTTCTTCTTCCGCAGCTGCTTGCGATCGTGCTGCTTGGCCGCGTGCGACTCCTGCTTGGCGGCCTTGCGCTCCGCGACGAGCTGGACGACGTCGTTCTTGGCGGTCTCGGCGTCGGCCGCGAGGCCGCGGACGAGCTCGACGTGCTCGGCGGCGGCCTTCGCCTTGTCGGCCACGGAGTCCCTGGCCGTCGAGACCTCGGTCTCGCGGACCTCGAGCAGCAGCTCGGCGGCCGTGAGGTCGTCGTAGGCCCGGGTCTGGGTGCCGACGATGACCCGCTGGCCCTCGGCGCTGCGCAGCAGGTCGGCCGGGGTCTGGGCGTCGAGAAGAGACGAGAACGCCAGCAGGTCGGGGTCGCCCTGGGTGTAGATGTCGGAGATCAGCGCCGCGACCGAGTCGCGCTGTCGCCCGACAGCCGCGGTGCCGGCCGTCACGGCGAGCTCGGCGAAGTCGAGGTCGGCCTCGGCCTGGGTCAGCTCGGCCTGCATCTCCACGTCGCGCGCCTGGGCGTCGGCCAGCTTGTCGCGCGTCGCGTAGAGATGGGAGCGGGCGCCGCGCAGGGCGGTCTGCGACTGCTCCAGCGCCTGGGTCGCGGCGACCAGCCGCTTGCTCGAGTGCTCGAAGTCCTCGTGCGCGTGGCGGAGCTCCCGCTTGACCTGCTTCTGCCGATCCTTCAGCTTGTCGCCGGCGCTGACGCCGGAGGTCAGCTGGGCCGAGGCGGTCGGGAGGGCGGACGGGACGGCTGCCACACCCGCCGCGAGAGACACGGCCAGTGCGGCCACGCCCACGCGACGACGTACGGCGCGGGGGAAGGTGCGCACCGGTGTTTGCCTTCGCTGGTGTTCGGGGAAGTGTTGGTCAGCTGCGGTCGTGCAGTGTCAGGTGGGGCTGGTGTTCCTGGTGGGACGCCCCGACGCTAACCCGCGCGTACGCCGCTTCCCGGGACGCCACGCCGACCGCCGGCGCGGTCCGGGCCCTACACCTTGAGGTACTTGCGCGTCAGCACGAGCGTCGGCAGCAGCGTCAGGAGCGGCCCGAGGATGGCGATGGCGATGACGGCGAGGGTGTACTCCTCCATGCCGATCCAGGGCATGAACTTCAGCTGGTCGCCGGCGCGTTCGTAGATGCCGTAGTACATGAACGCCCCGAGCGCGCCGGCCGCGAGCACGACTCCGACCAGCGCGGTCACGAGGGCCTCCAGGAGGAAGGGCAACGCGATGTACAGCGTCGAGGCCCCCACCAGTCGCATGATGCCGATCTCGCGCCGGCGCGCGAGTGCGGCCAGCCGGATCGTGTTGCCGACCAGGAGCAGCGCGGCGAGGACCAGGAAGGCCGCCGTGCCGAGTGCGCCCCACTTCAACGCGTTGATGGAGCCGTAGATCGGCTCGAGCACCTCGCGCATGTCGCGGATGCCCGAGACGCCGTCGAGGCCGATGACGGCACTGGTGACGCCCTCGAACTGTTCGGGGTCCTCCAGCTCGATCCACAGCGACTGCGGCATGGCCTCGGCCGTGGCTGCCGGGTTGGGACCCTCGAAGCGCTCCGGCCCGAGAAGCTCCTTGACCTTCTCGAAGGCCTCTTCCTTCGACTCGGTGTGATAGCCCGCGACCTCCGGGTTGGCCTCGACCACGTCGATGATGGCGGCCTTCTGCGCCTCGGTCACCTCGCCGTTGCAGGCCGCGTTGTCGTCCTTGTCCTTGCAGAGCCACACCGTGATCTGCAGCTGGCTGCCCCAGTGGGCCGCAGCCCTGTCGGCCTGCTGGTTCAGCAGCACGCCCAGGCCGACCAGGGTCAGGGACACGAACAGCGTGATGATCACCGCGACGTGCATCGAGAGGTTGCGGCGCAGGCCTTGGCCCAGGTTGGACAGGACGTATCGCATGAAGTGGAAGAGCCCTCGCTTCTAGGTCTGCTTCTGGGTCGGGAGTGTCTAGTTCTGGAAGCCGTAGACGCCCTGGGCCTCGTCGCGCACGACGCGGCCGTGCTCGAGCTCGATGACCCGCTTGCGCATCTGGTCGACGATCCCGTGGTCGTGGGTGGCCATCAGCACCGTGGTGCCGGTGCGGTTGATCCGGTCGAGGAGGTTCATGATCCCGACCGAGGTCGTCGGGTCGAGGTTTCCGGTGGGCTCGTCGGCGATCAGGATCATCGGCCGGTTCACGAACGCGCGGGCGATGGCGACGCGCTGTTGCTCGCCGCCGGAGAGCTCGTCGGGCATCCGGTCGCCCTTGCCGTCCAGGCCCACCAGCTCGAGGGTCTCGGGCACGACCTTGCGGATCTGCGCGCGGGGCTTGCCGATCACCTCCAGCGCGAAGCCGACGTTCTCGGAGACGGTCTTGTTGGGCAGCAGGCGGAAGTCCTGGAAGACGGTGCCGATCTGGCGCCGCAGCCGCGGCACCTTCCAGCCGGCCAGCCGGTTGATCTCCTTGCCGGCGACGTAGACGCGCCCGGCGGTCGGGCGGGTCTCGCGCAGCACCAGCCGCAGCGCCGTGGACTTGCCGGAGCCGGACGCACCGACGAGGAAGACGAACTCGCCCTTCTCGATGTCGACCGTCAGCTGGTCGAGGGCGGCGTGTCCCTGCCCGGGGTAGGTCTTGGAGACCTTTTCGAAGCGAATCATCGGTTCGAGGTTAGACGCTGCACCTGAGAGGGCCGAAAACGGCGGAGCGCGGGCGCGTCGGAGGTCGACGTACGTCGGCGCGCGGTCAGGCGTCGGCGCGCTCCGCGCCGCGCCGCCAGCGGATGCCGGCCTCGAGGAAGCCGTCGAGGTCGCCGTCGAAGACCGAGGTGGGGTTGCCGACCTCGTAGCCCGTCCGCAGGTCCTTCACGATCTGGTAGGGGTTCAGCACGTAGTTGCGCATCTGGTCGCCCCAGCTCGCCTGGACGTCGCCGCGCAGCCCGTCGAGGTGGGCCTTCTCCTCGGCCTTCTTCATCGCGAGCAGCTTGGCCTTGAGGACCACCATCGCGCTGGCCTTGTTCTGCAGCTGCGACTTCTCGTTCTGACAGCTCACGACCGTGCCGGTGGGGATGTGGGTCAGCCGGACGGCGGAGTCGGTGGTGTTGACCGACTGGCCGCCGGGGCCGCCCGAGCGGTAGACGTCGACGCGGATGTCCTCGTCGGGGATCTCGATCTCGTCGGTCTGCTCGAGCACCGGGACCACCTCGACGGCCGCGAAGCTCGTCTGCCGGCGGCCCTGGTTGTCGAAGGGGCTGATCCGCACGAGCCGGTGGGTGCCGCCCTCGACCGAGAGCGTGCCGTAGGCGTAGGGGGCGTGGACCGCGAAGGTCGCGGACTTCAGGCCCGCCTCCTCGGCGTAGGAGGTCTCGAAGACCTCGACGGGGTACTTGTGCTGCTCGGCCCAGCGCAGGTACATCCGCATCAGCATCTCGGCGAAGTCGGCGGCGTCGACCCCGCCGGCCCCGGACCGGATCGTGACGAGCGCCTCGCGCGCGTCGTACTCCCCCGACAGCAGGGTGCGCACCTCGAGCGCCTCGACGTACTTCTTGACCCTGGTCAGCTCGCGCTCGGCCTCGGCCATCGCGTCGGCGTCGCTCTCCTCCTGCCCGAGCTGGACCATGATCTCGAGGTCGTCGACGCGGCCGTTCAGCTCGGTGAAGCGGTCGAGCTCGCCCTGGAGCAGCGAGAGGCGACCGGTGACGCGGGTGGCGTTGGCCTGGTCGTCCCAGAGGTCGGGGGCGGCGACCTGCTCGCCGAGCTCGGCGATCTCGGCCCGCATCCCGTCGAGGTCGAGCACCTGGCCGACCGTCTTCATGGTCGCCTGGAGCTGCTTGATCTCGGTGTCGATGTCGGGGCCTGCCACAACGGGCAACAGTACGACGCGGCCCCGACGGGTGTCGAAATGCTCGACGCCCGCCGGGGCCGTCCCCCGAACCGCGACTCAGTCGCAAAGCACCCGGGCAGCGCCGGCCGACGGCTCGGTGTCGGGCGTGGTGGTGTCCTGTGCCATGTCGATGCGGACCCGGTAGACGTTGTCGACCGAGACGGTCGTGAGCGCGGACTCGCCGAGGACGAAGTCGTGGGCGTAGCCGACCACGCCGTCGTTGCGCAGCACGATCGAGGCCCGGCCGCCGGTCTCGGTGCGGTCGGACAGGCCGAAGGTCGCCTCGAGCTCGGTGCACTTGCGGCCCAGCGTCCACTCGATGTAGCCGGCGTCCTTGGTCTTGTCGAGGTTCAGCGTGTGGCGGTACTCCTCGCCGTTGATCGGCATCGAGTAGGTGCTCACGATGTTCTCCCCGGCGCTGGTGACCCGCTCGTCGAGCCACTGCCAGGCCGACACCTCGACGGCCCGTTCGCGGCTGATGCCCTTGGCGCCCTTGTCGTCAGCCTTCTTCACGACGCGATAGCTGCGCTCCTGGCTCGACGTCGGCTCGTCGGTGTAGGTGAACTTCCCGTTCTTCTTCACCTTGGCGGTGCCGATCGACTTCCAGCTGTCCTTGCCCTCGTACTGCAGCTGCACCGTGACCTTGCTGCCCGCGGCCGGCGTGGGGTAGACCCGGCCGGTCAGGACGAGCTCGTCCTGGTCGGCCACGACGTCGTCCTCCGAGACCTGGAGCGTGACGCGGTACTTCGCGGCGGCGGCGGCCGCGTCGGCCGGTGTCGTCGTGGCGGCTGCTCCCGCGGCGACCAGAGCGGTCGTGAGGGCGAGCGAGCCGATCCTGGCGATGGCTGTCTTCATGGCGGTTCCTCCCGTGTGCTGTTCGCACCGCCGGTGCGGTGGAGCGTGGTGTCGTTCGGCAGGTGTGACACCACCCACGAGGGATTGGTTCGCGCGTGAGATCCCTTGTCTGGTCAGGTGTTTCGGCGTCGAACTTTTCGCCAGGCCCGACCGTCTGACCTTCTTTCGGGCGGACCAGACCGGGGCTTGACTGACGGGCGACGAGGTCTAGGTTCGAAGAACACCCAGGAGCCTCTCGGGGACCCCGCGACCTCCAGGAGCAGTCATGCTGAGCGACGCCACCGTCACCGCCAACATCCCCGCAGGGGACCTCGCTCGCGCCAAGCACTTCTACGCGGACATGCTCGGTCTCACCCCCGACCGCGAGGGCGAGGGCGGCCTGGTCTACCGCACCAACGCCGGGTCGATGTTCTTCGTCTACCAGACGGAGTACGCCGGCATGGCCGGCCACACGATCGCCCAGCTGCACGTCGACGACCTCGACGTCGAGGTCAAGGAGCTCCAGGCCCGCGGCATCACCTTCGAGCACTACGACCTGCCCGGCGTCACCTGGGACGACGCGATCGCGACGGTGCCCGAGATGGGCCGCGCGGCGTGGTTCAAGGACAGCGAGGGCAACATCTTGTGCATCGACGAGGCCGACCTCGCCACGATGTGAGCCGCCACGGCGAGCGCCAGCAGGCACGCCCTTCGAGATGTAGTCGGGGCGAGCCGCCCGCGACGTCGTGGAGGTGGTGACGGACCGGGAGTCGGGATGGTGCTTCAGCGACGTTTCAGTGGTCCTTCAGCGGTGCGGAGCAGCGTGGGCTCATCGAGGCCACACGGTGGTCTCCCTCATCGAAGGAGTCCCCATGAACTGGTTCAAGCGCCAGACCAGCACCATCTCGACGTTCGCCGCGCCTGGGAGGATGGGCCACCGCCTGCTGGCTGATGCGAGTCGTTGGCTCCGACCCTCGCGGCTGGTCGCTGCGGGCGCCCTGACCGCCATGCTGGCTTCGGCCGGCTTCACGCCGGCGCAGGCGTACGAGGCGTCCCGATCGGGGACCGCTGTGGGTGTCCACGCCGACGCCGCCGTGGATTGCAACGGATACCCCAACTACGACGTATGGGTGACGCCGCAGATGGGGACGTCGCGAAACTACGAGTTCGGTCAGGACGTCGCCTTCCGGATCTACCTGGTCAACTACAGCACCGGGTACAAGGTCCGAGGGCCCGCCAACGACGCGTGGACCCCGGCACGAGTCGCCACCAAGTGGTGGACGCGGGATGTTATCGGAACCAACGTGTTGCATACCGACACCTACGGCAACCTCGGCCCCTACGTCTTCAAGAACGTGCCTGCCGGCGAGTACCGGGTGCGCGTCGACTACGCCTGGAAGACCAGCGACGGTGCTTGGAGCTTCGCCACGAACATCACCAGTGCCTACACCAACGGCCGATACACCCCGTTCGGCACGTGGATCAGGAACTCCCAAGTCGGTTGCATCGTCAGCAACGAGAAGCCGTGGTGGATCACGCAGCCGATCTGACCACCACAACCAACCTTGTGAGCGAGCTTTCCCGATAGCCGCCCTGCGGGCGGCCAGGTTTGAAGGGTCGGCCGCAGTCGCGCCCTGCCCCGGGCGTTGGCAGGAGGAAGTCGCCCGGGCAATACTGCCTGGCAGGGGGCGGGGTGAGGCCGGGTGCGGGTGGGGTTGTTGGGCCCGACGGTGCTCTGGGCCGCGGATGGCGGTGTGCGAGACCTTCCTGCCGGAAAGCCCCGCGCTGTCCTGGCGACGCTCGCTGTGTCCGCGGGCCGCGCGGTGTCGGCGGAACGCCTCGCGGCCGCCCTGTGGCCGGGAGATCGACCGCGCACGTGGCTGAACACATTGCAGGCGCACGTGTCGTCGCTGCGTCGGGTGGCGCCGGAGCTCTCCGTGGTGCTCACCACGGGCGGCTACGTGATGGAGCTGGGTGTGGCGAACCTCGACATTCGCGACTTCGAGGACAAGTCGGCGGTAGCGGCACGACTGATCAGCGACACCCACGCCCTCGACGCCGACGTGGAGAGGGTCCGAGACCTGCTCGAGGAGAGCCTCCTGTTGTGGCGTGGCCCGGCGTTGGAGGACTTCACGTACGAGGCGTTCGCCCAGGAAGAGATCACTCGACTCGAGAACCTGCGCCTGTCCACGCTGGAGGGGCGCATCGAGTGCGACCTGCGGTTGGGTCGCGACCAGGCCGTCGCTGATGAGCTCGTGGCGCTGGTTGGACATCACCCGTACCACGAGGGCCTGTGGTGCAAGTTGATCCTCGCGCTGTACCGGTCCGGGCGTCAGGCCGACGCGCTGGCCGCGTACTCGCAGGTCCGGGACCTACTCGCCGACGAGCTGGGCATCGACCCAGGTCCAGAGCTGCGCACGCTGCACACCCAGGTATTGGGACAAGACGGCACGTTGAGGTCAGCCAGGCCGGCTCCCAGTCTGTCGTTCGGACCCGTGCCGAAAGCCGTCAAGCCTGTTCCCCTCCCTCAGACCGGTGGCACGACCTTCGGGCGCGATACTGAGATACGCGGGCTTGTCACGCGGCTGAAAGATGCAAAGGGCTTGTTGCTCACGTTGCTGGGGCCTGCTGGTGTTGGCAAGACCCGCCTCGCACTGGACGTGGGGCATGCGCTCACTCAGGAGCGGCTCGTGGGGTTCGCGCCCCTGGCCACGGTGACCGATGCTGACGACGTTCCGGCGGTAGTGGCTCGTGCTTTCGGTGTGAGCGTGACGTCGGGTGCGATGTCGCGTGCGATCGTAGGAGCCATCGAGGGCCAGCAGGCGCTGCTCGTGCTCGACAACTGCGAGCACCTGTTGCCCGCCTTGCGCACGTTTGTGGCAGAGGTGCTCCAGGGGGCTCCAGACGTCACCATCCTCGCGACGAGCCAGGTGCCGGTCGGACTTGCCGTCGAGCGGCAGCAGTTCGTCGATCCACTGGATGTGCCCGACGATCCGGGTGGACACGGGTGGGACGTCGCGAAGGTCGCCGATCTTCCTGCCGTCCGGCTACTGCTGGCGAACTCCTCACGCACTCACGTCGTCGACACGAACGTAGCGGCGATCGCGCTCCTCGCTCGACGGTTGGACGGACTACCTCTCGCCCTCGAGATCGTCGGACGCGGGCTCGCGATGTTCAGCCCGCACGATCTGGTCTCCGAGCTCGGCCAGTGGCTCGACACGCCCGCGTTGCAGCCTGCTGACGTGCCACGTCGTCACGCCAGTCTCCGTGCGGCTATGGAATGGAGCTGGTCGTTGCTCAGCACGGAGGAGAGGCGCGTCGCGCGCGCCTTGGCTACCTGCGCTGGTGGATGCACCATGCAGTCCTTGCAAGGGCTCTGTTCCAGCGGCAGCGAACCGACTGGTGGCAACGTGGCAGGAGTTCGGTCCGCACTCGTCGTACTCGTCGAACGAAGTCTTGTCCGTGCGCTCGTCGAGGAGGGCACGCGTGACACGGACCGAGCCGCGCCGGGTCATCCGGTGCGGTACTCGATGCTGAACACGGTGCGGGACTTCGCGTTGAGCACTCTCTCCCCCAGCGAGAGGCTGGAGCTCGACGCGCGCCATCTGACCATCTTCGGTGATGCGGTCCGAGCAGTCGTGGACGCGCACTTCAGCTGGCAGGTGCCTCGAGTCGTGCTCGAGGAGTCCGACAATCTGGCAGCGGCTCTCGACTTCGCCTTGCGAAGCGGGCGACAGGCTGAGCACCGCGAGCTGATCGGGCTGATCGCCCTCTCGTGGGGTCAGCAGGGCAGAGCGGTTGACGCGGCCCGCCATCTCGAAGCCGCCGTCGACGCGTACGACGTCTCGACGGCGTCCTCTTCGGTCAGCGGTCCGGCGGCCAGCCTCGTCAGCCTGAGCGTGAAGCTCGCCCTCGTCCGCCACTACAACCTCGGCCAGACACGCCTGGCCCTGTCGGTGGTTCGAGATGCGATCGACCTCGCGGAGGACCAGGAGGACTGGAGCAACCTCCTGCGCGCCCTGGCGGTCGCTACGGACTGTCTGGGCAGGCTGGGCGACGTCGAGTCGGGACGCGAGCTGATGCTCCGGGCGGCGGAGGTCGCGGACAGGGTGACCGAGCAGAGCGCCCTCATGCTCTACCGAGAAGCTCGCGGCCTCCATCTGATGGACGTGGGAGAGTACGAGGCCGCCGAGGCAGCGATGCTGGACTCCCTCGCGCACTGTCGCAGCGAAGGCGAGCCGGGCGCGCTGGCAACCGCCCTGGGCAATCTGTCCGAGCTCGCGCTGAGCCGCGGCCACTACCCCTTGGCAGTTGCTTGGGCCGAGCAGGCCGTGGCCGCAGCGACCGAGGCAGGCAGCACCAACACGTCCTTGTGGTCAGCCAACCTGGCGACCGCCTGGACGATGACCGGTGACGTCGAGAGGGCCGAGAGATTGCTACGCAACGCTCTCGAGGAGCTCCGGTACCTCTCCAACGCACGAGGCTGCGCCGAACTTCTCCAACGACTAGCGGCCGCCGCAGCCGTCGCGAACCACCCCCTCCGCGCCCTCACGCTCTGGGCCGCCTACGAAGGAGCGCTCGACGCGAACGGATGGGCGCCTTCGCCGGCCGAGAATGCGCAGGTGGCCGGCTCCATGGCTGAACTCATTGCCCGCGCCCCCCACGACGACACGCTGGCGGCCGCCATCGTGCGCGGACAGGCACTCGACCTGGAGCATGCCATCTCCGTCGCTCTTGGCTGACTGCCACGGCCCGCACAGGCGAGGGCCGGAGCCGTCGACGCGGATCCGGCCCTCGACCAGTGCCTCCACGGGGGCGAGGCGGTTCGACGGCTACCCGGTCACGGGAGGTTGGTCGGCGGGTAGATGCGGTCGGGCGCCCTCCTCACGGGGACGTCCTGCGGCGGGTAGATGCGGTCGGGCACCGTCTTCACCGGGACGTCTGTCGGCGGGTAGATGCGCGGCTCCGCGACCTCACCCCGGGCATCGAAGGCGTCCTGCGAGGCTTCGGTCTGCGACCCGCAGGCCGTGGTGAGGAGCCCGACGACGGCAGCGAGCACCGCCGCCGAGGCGATCGAACGGATGTTGACGAGAGCGGACATGACAGTCCTTCTTTCTGGCTCGTTGGTTGGGATGGCTGATCCGCTGGGCTGTGCGCGTATCGCATGGGGGACCGGCGACGGCGGCGGCTGATACGTCCGCGCAAACTCGGGGGTCGCCTCCTGGGCGACCACTCCGCAAAGTCCGTGGTGGTCGGGTCGACGACGACGGTGCGGGTCAGCCGGGCCGGATGAGACGGTCCGGCCGGGACTGGCGCGCTGTCTACGGGCCCGGCGGTGGAGTACACATTTCCGACCTCGGTGCCCGAGCCCGCCTCGCGCTGAGCTGCTCAGCCGTCGGGGCTCACAGCGGCTGCGCCGGTCGCGGCGATGGTGGCGGTGGCGGGCGCGCCGGGGATGGTGAGCGGCAGCTTCAGCGGGGCGGCGATGCGCACCCGCACCGACCGGGTGGCCGGGTCGACGACGACGGTGCGCGTCAGCCCGGGATAGTCCCTGGCGGCGCCGGTGCTGGCCAGGTAGTCGTCGACGGCCCGGCGGGCGGCCGCCGCGAGCAGCTCGAGGCGGTCGTGGGCCAGGCCACCGGCGTACACGTCGTCGCCCTCGGCTCCCGCGTCCGCCGCGATCAGGGCCGCGCCGTCGGCGAGGTTGTCGAGGCTCTGCCGCTGGAGGTACGCCGCCGACGCGTTGACCACCATGGCGACCGCCATCATCAGCACCACGGCGAAGCCGACGATCAGCACGGTGGTCTGGCCGCGCTCGTCACGCGTCGCATCGAGCCGAGGGCGGGTCACCGCGCCTCCTGGTAGCGCCCGATCGGCACCGTGTGCGTCGAGCTGAGGGCGAACGACGACCGTTGCTCACCGAACAGGGCGGGCAGCAGCGGCAGCCTCACCGTGGAGCTCACCCGGACGGTGATCACCGCGCCACCGCTGTGGCAGTCGCTCACCGGCACGCAGGAGATCTCCACCGTCGGGTCCGCGGCGGCCAGGCCCTGGTCGACCATGACCCGCCTCGCCGCCTGTCTCGCCGCCTGCCGGCCCTCGGTGTCGTCAGGGGCGAGGGCGAAGGCGCGGGCCGCCGACCGCACCGCCCCCGCGGTGGCGAAGGCGCCGCGCTGGACCTCGAAGACCGAGACGACGATCCACACCAGCGGGACGAGCAGCAGCACCCCGAGCCAGGTCAGCTCGACCAGCGCGCTCCCCCGCTCATCGTGCTTCTGACCGGGGCGGCGGGTCACTGCGCCGCCTCCTCGACCGCCGTGCCGCGGACGGTGAGATCGACCGACGGCCCACCCAGCCCGAGCGCCGGCACCGTGGCTCGGATCACCACCTCGACACCGGGCGCACCGCCGATGTCGATCGCGGCCGCCTCGATGTCCTGGTGGTAGCGGGGGTCGAGGACATCGGCCACCTGCTCACGCGCCTTGGCCACGCCATCCGCCGGGCCGCGGTCGGCCGTGGCGGCGTAGCGCGCACCCTCCGACGCCGCCGAGGTCAACGTGTTGCGCACGTGGAGGACCAACGCCAGCTGCAGGATGCCGAGGAAGAGCGGGACGATGACCACCGTGACGAGCACGAAGTCCACGACGGCCGACCCGCGTTCGCCACGGCCGGCGTTGACGGGCACTAGCCCTTGCTGACCGAGCCGAGCGCGGTCCGCAGCATCTCGGTCAGCTGCTCGTCGGCCACGGCCCAGATCGCGCCGACGATGGCCACCGTCATCACGGTGATCATCACCCAGCCCGGCACGTCGCCGCGCTCGTTGCGCCGGTCGCGGGCGACCAGCCAGTCGTAGCTCCGGACAGCGCTGCGGGTGAGGTGTTCGAGTCGTTGCATGGGTGTCCCCGATCTTCTCTCATGGTGTGGTGAAGCCGATGCCGATGGCACCGGGCCAGAAGGCGAACAGGATCGTCACGGGCAGCACGAGGAACACGACCGGCACCATCATGAAGACCTCTTTGCGCGCGGCCACCTCGATGAGCTCGCGCCGGCCCGCCTCACGGACGTCGGCCGCCTGCGCGTGCAGGACGATGGCCAGCGGTGTGCCTCGCTCGACCGCGACCGCGATGCCCTCGGCGAAGCGCGCGACCAGCGGCAGCCCGGTCGCCGCGGCGAGGGCGTCGAACGCGCGTGCGACGGGCTCACCGGTGCGGATCGCCGCGAGCACGCGGCCGAGGTCGTGCGAGAGCTCGCCGCCACTGCGGCGTACGACGCGGTCGAGCGCCGCGACCGGGCTCTCCCCTGCTGCGACGGCGAGCGCCAGGAGCTCGGCCACCGTCGGGAACTCCTGGAGGATCCGCCGTTCGCGGCCGGACGCCTGGCTGCTCAGGTAGTTGTCGCGCGCCAGCACCCCGAGGACGAACGCCGCCGCGCACAGCACCAGCGACAACGTCAGGCTGCCCGGGTCCGACAACGCGCGCAGCAGGCTCCAGACCGCGACGACGGCGAAGGCCGCGAGCCCCCACAGCACCTGCTCGATGCGCAGCTCGTGGACGGTCTTGTCCATCCCCGCCCGCTCGAGCCTGCGACGCACTGACGTCGCACCACCCAACACGCGCTCGACGGCGTCGGCCGCCCGGCGCAGGGATGGCCCGAACACGCCGGCGACAGCAGACACGGGGGCCGAGGACGCGGCCTTCAGGGCCGGGCGTCCGCCCGACCTGCGGCAGGTCACGCACGTAGGGCAGCACGCGGACGGCCAGCTGCGGCCGCCCCACGAGCCGGGCGCGGGTGAGGACGAGGACGAGGCCCACGCCCGCGAGGGTGCCGAGGACGGCGCCCCAGATCGCCGGGCTCACGACAGGATCCGTCGTTCGTTCGGGAGCCGCCCGATCCGCATCATCAGTGCGTAGGCGACGACACACAGCACGGCGCCGAGCCCGAGCACTGCGGCGCCACCCGGGGAGGCGTACTGGCCGATGACCTCCGGCCGGAACGACATGAACAGCAGCACGAGCCACGGTGCCGCGACGGCGAGCCGTGCGCCGTTGACGGTCCACGCCTGGCGCGACTCCATCTCGGCGCGGGTGCGTGCCTCGTCGCGCAGGTAGCGACGACAGGTTGCGCAGCAGGCGTCCGAGCTCGCCGCCCCCGACCTCACGCGCTATCCGCAGTCCTTCGACGACTCGGTCGCCGACCGGGTCGGCGAGGCGGTCCTTGAGCCGATCGAGGCTCTCCCGAACCGGCCGGAGGCCTGGTAGTCCAGGGCGAAGGCGGCGAACGGCTCGCGCAGCGGCTCCGGCCCGCGGGTGCCGAGGGCCGAGAGGGCGTCGGACAGGGAGAGTCCGGCGCGGACCCCGGAGGCGAGGCTGTCGACCGCTTCGGGCCAGACCACCGCGAACTCACGCTGCCGTCGTCTCGCGCGCGCCGTGACGATCGCAACCGGGAGGTAGGCCCCGATCGCGCCGAACACGACCGCGACGGGCGGCGTGCGTGACACGAGCTGCAGGAGCAGGGCGGTCACCGACCCCAGCGCCAGACAGAGCACCGCGAAGCCGTTGACCGACACCTGGCCGAGACCGGCGCGCGCCAACAGCATCGCCACCCGGCCTTGCCGGCGTTCCGCCTGACGCGTGCGGCGCGGCAGCACGAACGCCGACCAGATCAGCATCAGCCCGATGCCGACGCCCAGCCCCACCACCGCCCCCATCAGGCGCCGGCCCCGAGCAGGCGCCGGCAGGTCGATGCCGACGCGCTCGAAGCGGTCGAGGCGGGCCGGCATGCCCCCGGTGTGCCGCAGCTCGCTGCCGCGCCGCTCGAAGATCGTCTCCGTCTCGATCACGTCGTTCTCGACGCGGCCCGGGACAGCCACGATCTCGTTGGCGCGCCGCACCCCCTGCGGATCGAGCCCGAGGTGGACCACCAGGTCGACGGACGCTGCCACCGTCGGCACGACGAACCGGGCGCCGATGTTCTCCCCGGCCAGCAGCGGCAGCGTGCACATCTTCACCAGGGCCTCCCGCGCGCTGTTCGCGTGCAGCGTGCACATGCCGGGCAGCCCGGAGTTGAGCGCGAGCAGCAGGTCCAGGCACTCCTCGGCGCGGACCTCCCCGACGATCAGTCGGCTGGGCCGCATCCGGAGGCTCTCCTTGACCAGGTCCCGCAGCCGGATCCCGCCGGTGCCCTCCAGGCCGGCCTGCCGGGTCTGCATCGGAACCCAGTCGGGGTGGGGGAAGCGCAGCTCGAACACCTCCTCGGCCGACACCACGCGCTCGCCACCGGGGATCGCGGCGGCCAGACAGTTCAGGGTCGTGGTCTTGCCGGCCTGCGTGCCGCCGGCGACGAGGATGTTGAGCCCGGCGCGGACCGACGGCGTCGAGGAACGCCGCTGCCGGCGCCGACAGGGTGCCGAGCTCCACGAGGTCGTGCAGGGTGGCCGCCCGCAGCACGAACTTGCGGATGTTGACCGCCGAGAAGCCGCGACTGATGCCGTCGAGGACGACGTGCAGCCGGTGCCCGTCGGGCAGCATCGCGTCGACGAACGGGTGAGCTGATGTCGATGCGCCGGCCACTGGACTTGAGCATCCGCTCGACCAGCTCGTTGACCTGCGCGGTGGTCAGCACGAGGTTGGTCAGCTCGTGCCGGCCGCGGCGTGCGACGAAGACCCGGCTCGGGTCGTTGATCCAGACCTCCTCGACAGCCGGGTCGTCGAGCAGCGGTTGCAGCGGCCCGAAGCCCGAACCCGCGCCACCAGCTCGCCGACGGTCGCGCTCGCGTCGGCGAGCGGGGCGACCGCGCCGGTCAGGCTCCGGTCGTCGTGGTCGCGGACGACGCCTTCGGCGATGCGGCGTACGGCGCCCGCGTCGAGCTGCGGGTCGACCGCCTCGCGGCGGACGATCTCGCGCACCCGCCCGTCGAGCACGTCGATGAGCTCGCCGTGGGTCAGGTCGCCGGCGTCGGCGTACGTGGTCGTCACGCGGGGTCCTTCGCAGCGGCCGGGCGAGCCGCGCCCTGGCGGGGCACCCAGGTCGACTCCTGGCGCTCGCCGCCGACATAGGGGAAGCCCGCCGCCAGTCCGGTGTACGCCGTCTCGGTGGCCCAGCGCGCACACCACAGCAGCGCGGGGCAGCCCGGTGCAGTACGTCTCGCGCATCTGCTGCACGAGCGCTCGACCCACCCAGCCGTTCTGCGCCCGGTGGTGCCGGGCCTCCAGGGCCGACCAGGCCTCGCCCCGGCCCGAGCAGCGCGCCGGCTCCAGGTCGGCCGACGGAAGTCGTGGCGTGCCGAACACGACGTCGCTCATCGTCACTGCGGAACCCCCGAGACGTTCAAGCCCCGCGGGTCGACGAGGCGTACGCACGCTAGAGCCGGGTACTCAGGCTCACCAGGGACCCAAGTGCCCTGTGGAGAAGGGGTGTCGGGTACAACTCGGCGTTCGGTCCTGCCTCCGCGGATCGCGGCCGCGGCGCGTCTACCCTCGGCGCATGCCAGCCGCGCGCAGCCGCCGAGCCCGGGCGGCCGTCCGCCGCAAGCGGCGCGTGGCGGCGGTGGTCAACGACCTGACCGACGTGCAGTGGCTCGGCGCTGATGGAGGCCTGGGGCGGCTGCGCCTACTGCGGCGCCCTCGACAGCGCCCTGCAGCGCGACTGCGTGCTGCCGATCTCGCGGGGCGGGCGCTACACCGTCGACAACGTCGTGCCCGCCTGCCGGTCGTGCAACGCCAGCAAGTGCAACGACGAGGTGACGGCGTGGCTGCGGCGCAAGCGTCTCGACGAGAGGGCGTTCCTGGAGCGCTACGTCGAGGTTCGGCTCGCTCTCGCCGCCGACGTCGTCGAGACCTCCCGCTGCCTAGAGCCGGTACACCCGCCTGGCGTTGTCGCCCGCGACCAGGCGCCCGACGTACGCCGCGTCGACATCGGTCAGCTCGCCGGCAGCGACGAGGTCGTCGAGGACCCCGCCGAGACCGGACCGGAAGAGCAGCGTGCCGAGGAGGTAGAGCTCGGCGAGGCCGTAGGCGTCGGTCGAGAACAGCAGCTTGCCGAACGGCGCGAGCTCGAGCGTCTCGCGGTAGAGCGCCGCCGACAGCGCACCCGTGTTGTGCGTGGCGAGGCCGAGGTCGAGGAAGACGTGGTCGAAGACCTGGGCGAGGTAGGCGGCGTTGCGGTGGTAGGGGTAGTTGTGCAGGAGCAGCACGGGCACGCCGTGCTCTCGGTCGCCCGCAGGAAGTCCGTCAGCCGCAGCGGGTCGCACTCGAGCAGGTCGAGGTCGCTGTCGCCGTAGCCGACGTGGAACTGCAGGGGCAGCCCGTTCTCGAGCGCGGTGTGCGCGAGCCACGCACTCACCCGCATCGAGGTCACGCGGACCGGGCTGGCCCCGGCGAGGGCCCGGTCGAGGTCGGCCGCCGACGGCTTGTCGGCGGGCAGCCCGAGGCCGACGCGGTACGCCGCGATCGACTTGGCCCCGACGGCGCCTGCGCCCTTGGCCGACCGCAGCCGCTCGACGACGTCGCCGGCGAAGTCGGACGGTGCCGGCAGCGGAGCACCTGCTCGGCGAGGTGCTCGAGCCGGACCACCTCGCGCGCGGTGCCACCGGCGAGCGCGGCCAGCTCGTCGGGTGCGCAGATCACGCCCGTCGCCCGGTCCGACGTAGCCCAGCCCCGTGTCGACGAGGTAGGTGTCGATGCCGGCGGCGACCAGGAAGCGGGCGGTTGACCTCGGCTGCGCCGAGCTCGGCCCGCCGCTCGAGGTAGTCGTCGGCGGGCGCGAGCGGTTCGAGGTCGAGCACCGGGGCGCAGTGCCGTCGGATCGCCAGCCCCAGCATCGAGTCGAAGAGCGTGGTGCCGAGCGGCGACGCATGCGCCGCCTCGTTCATCAACGCCTCGAAGCCGGACCGGTCGAGGTCCTCGAGCACCAGACCGTGGCAGTGGTGGTCGACGAGCGGACCCCAGTCGTCGGCGGGGTCTCCGACGGGGTCGTGCGTCACGGCCTCGGCCTCGACTGCACTGGTGCGGACACGGATCCCCCGGGTGGTCGGCGACGTTCGGACGGCCCTCTCGGAGTCTCGCCGCCGCCCTATCCTTTGTCCACCGCCAGCAGAAGGAGCCGCCTGTGGACCAGGTCGAGCGAGACCGACGCCGCGATCAGGCGGAGGACCTGCGGCGCGGTCTGGCCGAGGCCGGGGTCTCGGTGGTCGCGACCTCGTTCGTCGACAACGCCGGCATCTCGCGCGCGAAGTCGGTGCCGCTGGAGCGGCTTCCCCACCTGGCCGCCTGGGGCGTCGGGTTCTCCCCCGCGTTCGACTACTTCCGCGGCGACGACTGGGTGGCCGCGCCGGCGTCCGGAGAGGGCCCGGTCGGCGACCAGCGGATCATCCCCGACCTCGACCGGCTCGTCGTCCTCGACGCGCAGCCCGGCTGGGCGTGGGCGCCGGGCGAGCGCTACGAGCAGTCCGGAGCGCCGTACGCCGCCGACAGCCGGCTCCTGCTGCGCAGGCTCGTCGACGACCTGGGCCGCCGCGACCTGACGGTGCGCGCGGCGCTCGAGATCGAGTGGGTCGTCTCCGAAGGCGAGGGCGATGACTACCGCCCGGCCACCCGCGGGCCCGCCTACGGGCTGGCCCGGCTGGCCGAGGTCTCGGACTACGGCCGCGACGTGCTGGCCGCGCTGACCCGCCAGGGGGTCACCGTCGAGCAGTTCCACCCCGAGTACGCCCCTGGGCAGCTGGAGCTCTCCGTCGCCGTCGAGGATCCCGTCGGCGCGGCCGACACCAGCGTGCTCGTGCGGCACACCATCCGGGCCGTCGGCGTGCGCCACGGGCTGCGCACCTCCTTCTCCCCCAAGGTCGACGCCGCGGGCGTCGGCAACGGCGGCCACGTGCACGTCAGCCTGTGGCGCGATGGCCGCAACCTGATGCACGGAGGCGCATCGGCCTACGGCCTCACACCGGCGGGCGAGGGCTTCGTCGCCGGCGTGCTCGACCACCTCGCCGGGACTGTTGGCGCTCGGTGCGCCGTCGGTGGCGTCGTACCTCCGGCTCGTGCCGCAGCACTGGGCGGGCGCCTACCGCTGCTGGGGACTGGAGAACCGCGAGGCCGCGCTCCGCTTCGTCACCGGTTCGGCCGGTCAGGAGTCGTCGAGCGCCAACCTCGAGGTCAAGTGCGTCGACCTGCACGCCAACCCCTACCTGCTGCTGGCCGGGCTGCTCGCCGCGGGCGCCGCGGGGCTGGACGCCGGCGCGAGCCTGCCCGCGCCCGTCGAGGTCGACCCCGCGTCGCTCGGCGCCGAGGGGCTGGCCGCCCGGCAACATCGAGCGGCTTCCCGAGGACCTGCGCGCCAGTCTCGACGCCTTCACCGCGGACACCGTGCTCACCGAGGCCCTCGGGCCCGCGCTGGTGGCCGGCGTCCGCGCGGTCCGGGAGTCCGAGCTCGTGCGCTTCGAGGGGCGTGCCTCCGGAGCTCGTCGCGGAGGCGTCGCGCTGGGCCCACTGACGCGCAACCCGGTGGTCGACACGGTGGTGAACACGGGGTCGGACAGACAGAAACAGCCGTCGTCAGGAAAAATTGATGCGAAATCCTCGTCATTCCGCATCATGAACGGACATTCAAGGCGTTTCATTGTCGTACCAGCGTGGAACCGGGGGGATCCACGAGGTGTGAAAGACGTGGCATCACAGATCCGGGGGGACTGTGGAGCCGCAACGCGCATATGTCGCGAGCGACAGGGCAGGACGTTTCGGTTCGGGGGGACCGGGCGTCCTGCCCGCCCTCATTTCGGGCTGCTCAGCCTGGACTCAGCCCTGCTCGTCGTCCAGGCTCTTCTCGAACCAGGCCTGGGCGTAGGGGTTGTCGTTGTAGCGCGGCACCGGCCGGTAGCCGGCCCGTTCGTACATCGCGATCGCCTCCACGAGCGTGCCGTTGGTGTCGAGGCGTACGACGCCGTGCCCGAGCTCCGCGCAGCGCTGCTCGAGATGGCGCAGCAGCCGCGCACCGAGCCCGGCTCCGCGCCAGTCGGGATGCACCCACATGCGCTTGATCTCGCCGACCCCGTCGCCGATCGTCTGCACGCCGCCACAGGCCACCGGGCGGCCGTCGCTCGTGGCGACGACGAAGGTGCCGCGGCCGGGAGCCATCGCGACGGCGTCGTCGGCGCGTGCGCCGGTCGCGTCGAAGCCGGTGGGGAACCGCCGGTCCAGCTCCGCGAAGTAGTGGTCGACGGCCTCCACGGCCACCGCCGCCGTCGGGTCGACGGTGCCCAGGTGAACGGTCGCGGCCCGCACCAGGAGATCGGCTGTCGCGAGCGCCTCGACCAGTCTCGAGCGCTGACGCTCGGTCAAGGGGCGCCAGGAGCGAGTCGGCGAGCTCGTCGGACCGTCGATCCAGCCGCGCCAGGGTGGAGCGGCCCCGCGCGGTGAGCGACACCCACCGACGCCGCCTGTCGCTGCGGTCGGGACGCACCTGGACGAGGCCCCGCTCCTCGAGCGTCCGCAGCAGCCGGCTCAGGTAGCCCGAGTCCAGGTCCAAGCGGTCCCGCAGGTCGCGGACCGTCGCCCCGGGCCGCCCGACCTCGAAGACAACGCGCGCGGCGCCGAGCGGGAGCCCGAGGCCCAGGAACGACTCGTCGAGCGCGCCGATGCGTTGCGTGTAGGTGCGGTTGAAGCGCCGCAGCGTCGCGGATCCGTCCATTCTCTGACCTTAGTCAGAGAATGGACGCCGCCTCAACCCGCTGACGCTGGTCGGACCGGACGAGCGGCCGCAGCACGAGGATCCCGACGAGCGGCAGCGCCGCGAGCACGGCGAGGCTGGACGGGATCCCGATGACGTCGCCGAGGCCGGCCACCTCAGCAGACCCGACGCTGCCCCCGACGAGGAAGACGAGCGTGGCGATCCCGAGAGCCACGCCACGGACGTCGCTCGCGGTGGCGTCGCCGACCCCCGCCATCAGCGAGGGCTGACCGAGCCCGAAGGCGACCGACACGAGGGCGATCGAGACCGTCAGGAGCGCCCCGCTCACCATCGCGGTGCCGACCGCGGCGATGAGCAGCGAGCCCGACGCGACCAGGGCGCTCACCACGAGGGTGCCCGGCACCCCGAAGCGAGCATGGAAGGGAGCGACCAGGCGGGGCACGAACAGCGCGACCGCACCGCTCGGCAGCAGGAGCAGGCCTACCTGCCACGTCTCCCAGCCCGCGTGGACCAGGACGATCGGGACCGCCACCAGCTGGGCGAACCAGGCGGCCGGAACGGCCGCCGCCGCGAAGGCGCCTCGGGTGACCGCCGGGGTGCGCAGGACCGACACCGGCAGGAAGCCGTCGGGCCTGCGGCGCACCCACAGCGCGACCGCCGGGACGCCCAGGGCGACCAGGAGCCCGCCGGCCACGGCCACCGCGACCCCCGTCGTCGGCGACTGGACGAGCAGCACGAGACCGCCCGCCGTGAGGGCGACCAGCACGGCCCCGATCAGGTCGAGGCGGGCGCCCGTGCCGCCGCGGGTCAGGTCGCGCCACAGGAACGGCAGCGCTCCGAGGCCGAGCACCGGCAGCATCATCACCGCGCGCCAGCCGACGACGTCGGCGACGAACCCGCCGACCAGCGGGCCGAGGCACGTGACGGCAGCGGCCATGCCCGCGAGGGTGCCGAGCGCGGCCCCCCGGACTGCGCCGTCGTAGCGCTGGCTGAGGATCGCGACTCCCAACGTGGGGATCGCAGCGGCGCCGGCGCCCTGGAACATCCGGGCGGCCAGCAGGACCGGGAACGACGGGGCAGCCGCGGCCACCAACGCGCCGCCCGCCATCAACCCGAGCCCGACCAGGAGCGGCGTACGGATGCCGACGAGGTCGGAGACGCGGCCGTAGAGAGCAGTGGTCACGGCCAGCATCAGCACGTAGAGGCTGATCGACCAGGCCGCGACCCCGACGCTCACGTCGAGATCGTGCGCGAGCGCGGGCAGCACGATCGTCGCCGACGACGTGCCCATGCCCGCCAGCCCGAAGAGCAGGCCAAGGAGGACGGGGATCCGGCGTGAGTCAGGCATCGGTGGTCCAACGCCGAGACCCCACGTGGAATTCCGGCTGCGGCGCTACGTGCTGATCCAGTCGATCGACATCGACGGCACGTGGTCGTGGTCGTCGCCGGTCGACTCGTCGGGGAAGTCGAAGACCCCGATCATGATCTGCAGCGGGTACGCCGGCGGGCGCGGCGTACGCCGCACGACCTCACCGTCGACGGCGAAGACGCGCCTCGTCGACGTCCCAGTCGACGGCGTACGTGTGCATCTCGGCGACGTCGATGGCCAAGCGCGGCGCGGCGAAGTCCTGGGCCAGGCCCGGATCGCGGATCTGCTTGAGCCCCACGCCCACCTCCGCCGACCCGTCGCGGACAGCGTTGCCGAAGATCTCGACGACGCAGATCTCTCCGCACTGCTCGGGCACGTCCTCGAAGCCGCACAGCCACAGCGCCGCCATCGAGCGCGGGCTGATGTCCATCGAGCAGCGGACCTCGAGGTGACCTCCCGACGAGAGGAAGCCCTCGAAGCGCTCTTGCTCCTCGCGCACCTGCTGCCCGACGAAGATCGACTGCTGCCCGACCGTGCTGCCGACCGGACCGGAGTGGTTGCCCGACATCATCCCCGAGACCCGCAGCGGCGTCGGGTGCTCCTCGGGACACCACAAGGGCTGGTCGACCGGGAGGTCGAGGATCAGCTGCGAGTCCTCGAGGCGGTACGACGCCGCAGCATCGGCTCGCGACGACCAGACCGGCAGATAGCTCGGGACCCAGACCGCGGTGTCGAGGTCGGGAGCGTCGAAGTCGTCGCGCCAGCCCGTCACGGCGTCAACGCTGTCAGGTGCGCGCGCGAGCGTCCACTGCCTCTGCGCCGGGGATCGACGGGACCGCCCCACGCGTCTCGACCGCCAGGGCGCCGGCGACCACGGCCCGCGCGGCCGCCCGATCGAGGGAGAGCCCGGCAGCCAGCCCGGCCGCGAGGTAGCCCGTGAACGCGTCGCCGGCTCCGGTCGTGTCCACGACCGAGGCGGGGATCCCGGACACGTCGCGCGTGCCGGCCGCGTCGGTGAGCCGGGCGCCGGCCGCCCCGAGCGTCACCACGAGCGCCCGCGGCCGCAGGACGCTCTGGCCGAGCTCGGCCGCCTCGTGCTCGTTGACGACGAGGACGTCGACGGCGTCCAGCAGCTGCGGTGGCAGCGGCCTGAGCGGGCGCGGCGTTGAGCACCACGGTCGTGCCTGCCGACCGGGCCAGGAGCGCGGCGGAGAGCACCGCCGACAGCGGGATCTCCAGCTGCACCACGAGCACCGCGGAGCCCTCGACTGCCTCGAGGTCGTCGGGGCGCAGCCCGTCGAGGGTGCCGTTGGCGCCGGGGTTCACGACGATGGCGTTCTCGCCGTCGGTCTGCACCATCACCCAGGCGGTTCCCGACGGCCCGTCGACGCGGCGTACTCCGCCGACATCCACCCCGGACCGGGCTGCGGCGTCGAGGAGCAGCTGTGCGGCGTCGTCGTCGCCGACGGCGCCGAGCATCCGCGTCCGCGCGCCCGCTCGCGCGCTCGCGACTGCCTGGTTGAGCCCCTTGCCGCCGGGCACCACGTGCTGCCCGTGCGCGAGCACGGTCTCGCCGGGCGACGGCACCCGGTCAAGGGCCAGGACGACGTCCAGGTTGAGACTTCCGAGCACCGTCACGTCATGCATCACGCACCCCGATCTCAGGTCGCGCACGCAGGCGGCCGAGACGACCATGCGCGAGGGCTGCGCGGGCGGCGTTGTCACCGCACGCGCCGTGGACCCCGCCGCCCGGGTGGGCCGAGGCGGATCCGAGGAAGAGCCCGCGAACGGGAGTCTCGGCCCGACCGAGGCCCGGCACGGGTCGGAGGACGAGCTGCTGGTGCAGCTGGGCCGTGCCGCCGTTGAGAGCGCCTCCGACGAGGTTGGCGTCGCGGGCCTCCAGCTCGCGCGGACCGAGCACGCGGCGCGCGCGCACCCGCGCACCGAAGCCGGGCGCGAGTCGCTCGAGCCGGGCCTGCATCCGGTCGGCCATCCGCTCGCAGTCGTCGCGGTCCCAGGCTCCGCGGATCCCGTCGCCGCCGGCGTCGGCCTTCGTGGCCTGAGGCACGTGCGTGTAGGCCCAGAACGACTCGGTGCCCGGTGGTGAGCGGGTCGGGTCGGTCGTGGTCATCTGCCCGGTCAGGAGGAACGGCGCCCCGGGCACGGTGCCTGCAGCGATCTGCGCGAGCGCGATGTTCATCTCCTCGGCGGAGTCGGCGACGTGCACGGTGCCCGGAGCCGCCGACGGCTCGCGCGCCCAGGGAACGGGTCCGTCCAGGGCCCAGTCGACCTTCACCGTGCCGGGATCGAGCTCGAAGCCGCGCAGCGAGGACAGCAGCCGGTCGGGCACGTCGGAGGCGTCGAGCAGCCGCTCGTAGAGCGTCGGAGCCAGTACGTCGGCGACGACGGCGCGGCCGGCGGCGTACCGCTCCCCGTCAGCCGTGCGGACGGCGACCGCGCGACCGTCGTCGACCTCGATCCGGACGACCTCGGCACCGGTGCGGATCTCGCCTCCACGTGCGCGCAGGCGCTCGGCCAGGGCCTGGGTGAGCCGGCCGGCTCCACCCTCGGGAGCAGGGAAGCCCACCGTCTGACCGAGCATCGCCAGCAGCAGACCCATCAGGCCCGATCCGGGGGCGTCGAGGGGGATGTCGGCGTGCCCGGCGTTTCCGGAGAGCAGCGCCCGCGCCGCCCGGCCTCCGAAGCGCTGGCGCCCGAGCTCGGCGGCCGGCGTGAGCAGCGTCTTCACGAACGCCAACCCGCCGACCTTGCGGAGCGAGGCGAGCAGACCCAGTCCGTGACGCACCGGCGGGAACGGCGTGAGCAGGCCCCCGACGAGGTGGTCCGCCACGTGGTCCCACTCCCGGCACAGGCGCAGCCAGGCCTCGCCGTCACCCGGTGAGTCCTCGTCCAGGCCCGCGGCCGTGCGGTCGCGGTCGCGGTGCAGCAGCGCCCAGCCGCCGTCGGGGAACGGGTGGCCGAGGACGGCAGGCGCGTGCACCCAGCGCAGCCCATGGTGCTCGAGCTCGAACGACCGGATCGTGGGCGAGACGGCGGCCAGCGGGTAGAAGGCGCTGAAGGTGTCGTGCACGAAGCCGGCGTCGAGCTCACGGTCGCTGCGCACAGCGCCGCCGACGTCGGGTTGTGCCTCCAGGACCAGCACCGACCAGCCGGCGTCGACGAGCCGGTTGGCCGCCACGAGCCCGTTGGGACCGGCGCCGACGACGACGGCGTCCGCCGACCCGGTCACGAGCTCGTCCCCCGCGCCGCCGCGACGAGGTTGCGGACGATGCCGGCCACGGCGGAGCCCTGGCCACCCCGGAGCGCGTTGCCGCTCCCCCGTGGCTCGAGCACGTTGCCGGGGCCCGGCGTCGGCCGTCGCGTGCGGTCCTGCGCGACGACCCGGAACACCGGTGCCACGACGGCGTCGTACACCCACGGCAGGGTGGTGAACCCGAGTCGCATCACGTCGTTGGCCATTCCCACCTGGCTGCGACGGGCGGAGCCGTCGGCATGGGCGAGGACCCGGGCCGCGACCTTCTCCGGGGTCGTCACCGGGAACGGCGGCCTTCCGACAGCGTCGCCGTAGTTGGCGCCCTGGAGGTAGATCGGCGTGTCGACCCCACCCGGAGCCACGTACGACACGCGGACGCCGTCGGCGTCGCGGGTCTCGAGCCGCAGCTGCCGCGCGAGGGCACGTACGCCCCACTTGGAGACGACGTACGCCGCCATGTCAGGGACTGCCAGGTGGCCGATCACCGACCCGACGACCACCAGGCTGCCGGCCTTCTGGCCACGCATCACCGGGAGCACGGAGCGGGCCAGGTTCGCGGTGCCGAGGACGTTGGCGCGCTGCACCGCCTCGAAGACGTGCGCGGGCACGTCCTCGAACCTGCCGTACGCCACCACCCCGGCGTTCGCGACGGCGATGTCGATCCGGCCGTGCTCGGCCAGCACCGCGGCAACGGCCGCCTCGACCGCCGCGTGGTCGGCGACGTCGACCGTGTGCGCGACGGCCGACGCGGCACCGAGGGCGACGCAGTCGGCAGTCACCCGATGGAGGCTGTCCGCGCCGCGAGCCAGGAGCACGACGCGATCACCGCGAGCGGCAGCGGCGCGGGCCGTCGCCTCGCCGATGCCGCTGCTCGCGCCCGTGACGAGGACGACGCGTGGAGTGCTCACCGCCGCCGCTCGGCCAGGAAGGCCAGCCGCCGGAGGGTCTCGGTGTTGCGCCACTTCAGGGTGAGACCTTCCAGCGGCGGCGGCACCAGGGCACCCGGTCCCGACACGGCCTTCTCCTCGATGCGGGTCTCGGTGTCGGCGCCGTTCGGCGTGAGCCGGAGATGCACGTGTGCCTCACCCACCGGCCACGCTCGCGCGCGCAGGGTCAGCGACACACCTGGAACCGCCTCCAGCACCTCGGTGCTGTCGTCGATCAGCAGTGGCCAGACCCCGACGGAGTGGTGCAGCTTGCTACCGGGCTCCGGCCAGGCCTCCTCCACCTCGCGCATGCGTGACGCACCGACGACCCACACCGGGTAGAGCCAGCCGTCCGCCAGCACGTCCCACACCTGCTCGGGTGTCGCGGAGATGACCCTGGTGTTCACGCTCACGACGAGTCAAGTGCCGTCAGCAGGGCGTCGGTGAACGCCGGGAGGTCGTCGGGCTTGCGGCTCGTGATCAGGTTGCCGTCGACGACGACCTCCTCGTCGGCCCACTCCGCGCCTGCGTTGCGCAGGTCGGTCTGCAGGCTCGGCCACGAGGCGATCCGCCGACCGCGGACCACGTCCGCCTCTACGAGCATCCACGGGGCGTGACAGATGGCGGCGACCGGCTTGCCCGACTCGACGAACTCGCGGACGAACGACACCGCGTCCTCGTCCATGCGAAGCGCGTCGGGGTTGGCCACGCCGCCGGGCAGCACCAGGGCGTCGTACGACTCCGCGGACGCGTCGCCCACCGGCCTGTCGGCCTGGCGGGTGTCGGCCTTGTCGAGGTGGTCGAAGAGCTGGACCTTCCCGGCCTCGGGCGCCAGCAGCTGGAGATCGTGACCGGCCTTCTCCAGGCTGTCCCACGGATCGGCGAGCTCGATGCTCTCGATCCCCTCGTTGGCCGTCAGGAACGCGATGCGACTCATCGTTGTCTCCTCTCGTGAGATGACTACGTTCCCGATCGGACGCGTCGCATGCGCCGACGCCATCGCTGGGACCAGCGACGTCGAGGTCGGCCTGGGTCAGGGTGCCGCGAACAGGTCACCGAGGTCGTCCACACGCTCGAGCACCGCCTCGTAGCGGAACTGCTCGATGTCGAGCGGGTCCTCGGCCCCCGCCTCGACCTCGGTCCACGAGAGCGGGGTCGCCACGGTCGGCTTGTCGCGCCCGCGGAGCGAGTACGGCGTCAGCGTGGTCTTGGAGCCGGCGTTCTGCGACCAGTCCAGGAACACCTTCCCGGTCCGGCGCGACTTGGTCATGGTGGCCGTGACCAGCTGGGCGTGCTCCTTCTGGAGCTCCTCGGCGATCTCCTTGGCCAGCGCCGAGGTCTCCTCGGGGTTCAGCTTGCCCGGCAGCGCGGCGTACAGGTGGATGCCCTTGCTCCCGCTGGTCACCGCGGTCGCGTCGAGTCCGCGCTCGCCCAGCTTGTCGCGAACGAGCAGGGCGACCTGGGCGCACTCGTGGAGGCCGGCCGGCTCACCGGGGTCCAGGTCGATGACGAGCCGGTTCGGGTTGCGGGGCTGCCCGTTCTTGCCGACGGTCCACTGGTGCACGTGCAGCTCGAGCGCCGCGAGGTTGACCATCCAGGTCAGCGTCGCGAGGTCGTCGACGATCGGGAACACCAACGTGTCGCCGTGCCGCGACTCGCCGCGGCTGCCCGTGGTCGGCACCTTGGCGGTGCGGACCCACGACGGTGTGCCGGCCGGGGCGTTCTTCTCGAAGAAGCTCGACTCGTGCGTGCCGTGCGGCCAGCGCACGCGCGTGACCGCGCGGTCCTTGAGGTGCGGCAGCAGCACCGGCGCGATGCGGGCGTAGTAGTTGAGCACCTCGCCCTTGGTGGTCCCGGTCTGCGGGTAGAGCACCTTGCCGAGATTGCTGAGCTTGAGCGTGCGGCCCTCGACGTCGACGTGGACCTCGGCGGTGCCGGCGTCCTGCTTCTTCGGTGGCGGTGGCATCACAGGTCTCCTGGCGTGAGGTCGGAGCGGACGCCGCGGTAGGACGGCTGCCGCAGCCGCTGGTTGCGGGCGGTCTGGTGGCTGTCGACGTCGATCACGACGACCGGGTCGACCCAGTGGGTGCCCTGTGCGTCGACGCGCGGCACCTCGTCGTCGAAGGGACTGTCGTCGCGGCCGAGCTCGGCCAGCAAGGTGGTGAGGATCCTGCTGGCCTTCCCACCGATGCCGCTCCCGACCCGCCCGCGATACATCAGGCCGTCCGCCGTCGGCTCCCCCACCAGCACTGCTGCCAGGTGCCCGGCGCTCGAGCCCTCCTGGGGCCGCCAGCCGCCGACCACGAACGAGGCGCTCAGCCGGTGCGCGAACTTCACCCAGTGCGGGGTTCGCGCGTCGAAGGTGTACGTCGACCGGCGTCGCTTGCTGACGATGCCCTCGAGTCCTTGCTGCTTGGTCGCCTCGAAGAGCATCGCCCCGTCGTCGTACACCGCCGGCACCTGCCACGTCCCGCCCAGCCCGTCCGCGACCAGTCCCTCGAGGCGCTCTCGTCGCTCCTCCAGCGGGAGACTCGTCAGGTCCTCGCCGTCGAGGCGCAGCAGGTCGAAGACCATGTACGTCGCCGGCACCGTGCCCGACAGCCGTCGCGCGGTCTGCGCGTTGCGCACGTGCATGCGGTCCTGGAGAACGCGGAAGTCGGGGAGACCGTTGTCGTTGAGGGCGATGACCTCGCCGTCGACGAGCAGGTCGCGGTCGCCGAGCGCACCGGCCTGGTTCTGGGAGCTGATCTCGGGCCACGCGATCGTCACGTCGTTGCCGTTCCTGCTCCACATCCGAAGCCGGCCGCCCGCGTCGGCGGCGCGCACCTCGGTGAGCACGCGGACGCCGTCCCACTTCACCTCGTGCACCCACTCCGGCCCCGGCGGGACGTGGGTGCCCTTGGTCGCGAGCATCGGACGCATGGAGCCATCTTGGCCGATGCATCGCCGATGCCTGTCGGTTCGCCGTGCCAGACTTGGCCTCATGCGTGCGATATGGAAGGGCGCTGTCTCGTTCGGGCTGGTCAGCGTGCCCGTGAAGCTCTACAGCGCGACCGAGTCCCACGACGTGTCCTTCCGACAGGTGCACGCGAAGGACGGCGGCCGCATCAAGTACCAGCGCGTCTGCTCGATCGACGGCGAGGAGGTCCCCTACTCCGACATCGCCAAGGGGTTCGAGACCGAGGACGGCGAGATGGTGATCCTCAGCGACGAGGACCTTGCCGAGCTGCCGTCGACGTCGTCGCGTGAGATCGCGGTCGAGAAGTTCGTGCCCAGCGACCAGATCGACCCGATGCTGCTCGAGAAGTCCTACTACCTCGAGCCGGAGAAGACCGGCGCCAAGCCCTATGCCCTGCTGCGTCAGGCACTCAAGGACGCTGACCGGATGGCCGTCGTCACCGTCGCTCTGCGCAACCGAACGACGATCGCGGTGCTGCGGGTGAAGGACGACGTCATCGTGCTGCAGACGATGATGTGGCCCGACGAGGTACGCCAACCCGACTTCAACATCGAGGGCGGTGACGTCAAGCCCGCCGAGGTCAAGATGGCCAACATGCTGGTCGAGACCCTGGCCGGCGACTTCGACGCCTCCGAGTTCGAGGACGACTACGCCGACGCTGTCCAGGCCGTCGTCAAGGCCAAGATCGAGGGCGGCGAGGTCAAGAAGACGCCGACCTCGACCAAGTCCTCCGGCGAGGTCGTCGACCTCCTCGCCGCGCTGCAACGGTCGGTCGAGGCCGCCAAGACCTCGCGCGGCGAGGACGCCGACGACGAGAAGAAGAAGCCTGCGAAGAAGGCCGCGTGCGAAGAAGACCGCCAAGAAGGCTGCGAAGAAGAAGGCCAGCTAGACGGTAGGGGATCGACTGCCCACGCACCCTGACCGGCTTTGCGATGGAGTCGATCCCTCGCTGCTCGACCACCGGCATGCTCGACCACCGGCATGAGGTCGGGGGTCTCGACTGATCGCGTCTTGGTGGTCGAGCCGAGTCGAGACCTCGCTGCTCGACCACCGGTCCCCACCGCTGGTTGAGGAAGGACGAAGTCCTGTCTCGAAACCCGGTGAGGCGACCGACCGCGTTGGTGGTGGTCTCGACTGATCGCGTCTTGGTGGTCGAGCCGAGTCGAGACCTCGCTGCTCGACCACCGGTCACCCACCGCTGGTTGAGGAAGGACGAAGTCCTGTCTCGAAACCCTGGTGAGGCGATCGACCGCGTGTGGTGGTCTCGACTGATCGCGTCTTGGTGGTCGAGCCGAGTCGAGACCTCGTTGCTCGACCACCGGCATGCTCGACCACCGGCATGAGGTCGGGTCTCGACTGATCGCTCGCTGCGCTCGCTGCTCGACCACCGGTGGCCCGTCGCTCGCTGCTCGACCACCGGTACCCACCGCTGGTTGAGGAAGGACGAAGTCCTGTCTCGAAACCCGGTGAGGCGATCGACCGCGTGTGGTGGTCTCGACTGATCGCTCGCTTCGCTCGCTGCTCGACCACCGGCACGGACCACCGCCATGAGGGCGTGGTCTCGACTGATCGCGTGTTGGTGGTCGAGCCGAGTCGAGACCTCGCTGCTCGACCACCGTGCACCCGCTATCCGGCGGGCGCAGGCCGGGCGCCGACGGTGGCGACGGCGCGGCTGGCGAGCGAGTTCGCGGCCGCCAGGGCGTCGGGGAGGTCAAGGCCGCCGGCGAGAGCGCCGAGCAGGCCGGCGGCGAAGGCATCGCCCGCGCCGGTGACATCGACGGGCTCGGTGGGCACGGCCGAGCCGGTCACCACGGTGTCGCCGGCGCAGGCCAGCGCGCCGGCGGGTCCGAGGGTCACGACGACGAGCGCGTGGTCGGCGGCGAGCGCGCGGGCGGCTCGCTCGGGGTCGCTCTCGCCGGTCAGCAGCGCCGCCTCGTCCTGGTTGGGCAGCAGGAGCTCGACGCCGGCGACGAGACGGCGAAACCGCTCGGGACCGTACGTCGCCAACAGAGCCGCCGAGCCCGGATCGACCGACCGGGCGACGCCTGCGGCGGCGGCGGTGTCGAGCAGGGCTCGCCACGCGTCGTCACGGCCGGACGCCACCCGTGCCGTCGCTCATGAACGGATGCCCGGTCAGGTGCAGCCGCGCCGCCCGGGCAAGCTGCGCGAGATCGACCGACTCGGGGCCCGTCTCGGTGTTCGCACCACGGCTGGTGAGCATGGTGCGCACGGACCCGTCGGAGATCACCACGATCGCTCCGGTCGGCAGGTCGCTGTCCGGTCAGCACAGCCTCCACCCCCGCGTCGGCGAGCACCGCGCGGTGGTGGTCGAGGTCGTCGTGGTGCACCGTCCCGACGAAGGTGACGGACGCACCCGAGGCGGCCAGCCAGCACGCGGTGTTGGCGGCCGAGCCGCCACCGCGACGCTCGATGCTGCTCGGGGTGTCCGTGTCGACCGCGATCGGGGCGAGCGGCCTGACGATCACGTCGTCGATGAGGTCCCCGACGACCAGGACCCGCGACGACGCCGTCATGGAGCGCGATCCGGCGCGCGGCGTACGCCGTCGCGACGTCGGCCGCGACGCGCACGTTGTTGCGCGCCAGCGCCAGGTTCACCTCGAGCGACCGGCCGCCGGAGGCGTCCACGATGAAGGCGAGCAGGAACGGCGTGACCTCCTTGCCGCGGACGCCGGCCGCGTCGGCCGCCACGAACGCCTCGGCGAGGACGCGGTCGTGCTCGACGCGGGTCCCACTGCTCGTCGGCCGGCACCGGGTTGGCGACGACCAGCCCTGCGGGCGCGGCCCCGGCCGCGTGCGCGAGGTCCTGGGCGGCCAGCACGGCCGCGACCTCCTCGGGCGGAGTCGACCCGCCAGTCGAGGCGGAACGCCGACTCCCGCAGCCAGAAGCTCGGGAAGACGTCGGTGCCGTAGCCGAGCACCGGCACGCTCAGCGTCTCGAGCCGCTCGAGGGTGGCCCCGACGTCGAGCACGCTCTTGACCCCCGCGGAGACCACGGCGACGGCGTGGGACGCGAGGGCACCGAGGTCGGCCGACTCGTCGTACGTCGTGGAGGCGCCCCGGTGCACTCCCCCGAGGCCGCCGGTGGCGAAGACCCGAACCCCTGCGCGGGCGGCGAGGTGCACGGTCGAGGCGACGGTGGTGGCAGCGCTTGCGCCGCGACCGGCCAGCACAGGGAGATCGCGGATGCTCGCCTTCGCCATGTCCTCCATCGCGATCCGTTCGACGCCGGCGTCGTCGAGACCGACCCGCGGGACGCCGTCGAGCACCGCGATCGTCGCCGGCGTGACGCCGCGCTCCCGCAGAAGGGCCTCGAAGTCGACGGCCGCCTCGAAGTTGCGGGGACGAGGCAGCCCGTGGCTGATGATGGTCGACTCGAGGGCGACGACGGGCCGGCCGGCGGCGAGCGCCTCGGCCACTTCTGCGGAGACCAGCACTCGCGCAGCCTAGGTGCTTGGGTGGTGCCGTGACGGGACCGGAGGCGCTCGCGGTGCTCGCGGCAGGGCTGGGCGCGGGGGTAGTGGTCTCGACCGTCGGCGTCGCCAGCCTGATCAGCTTCCCGGTGCTGCTCGCCATCGGCATCCCGCCGGTCGTCGCCAACGCGTCGAACACCGTCGGCCTCGCACCTGCCGGGCTGACCGGCTCGATCGGCTATCGCAAGGAGCTGCGCGAGCACCCGCGCGTGACGGTGGCCGTCCTCCTCACCTGCGCCGTGGGGGCGGTCGTCGGCGCGGCTCTGCTGCTCACGATGCCGCCCGGCGTGTTCGAGGCCGTGGTGCCCTGGCTGATCCTCTCGGCCTGCCTGCTGGTCGGGGTCCAGCCGATGCTGACGAAGCGACTCACCCGCAAGGAGCACCTGGGTGAGCGGCGGATGTCTCCGGGGGTGGCCGCGTCGTCGACACTGACCGGCGTGTACGCCGGCTACTTCGGCGCCGGAGCCGGCGTGATGATGATCGCCGTCCTGGCGCTCGGCCTGGACCTGGACCTGCGGCTGGCCACCGCGCTCAAGACGCTGTCGATCCTGGTGTGCAGCGTCGTCGCGGGCGTGGTCTTCGTCGTTGCCGGCGAGCTCGACTGGGCGGTGATCGGCCTGCTCGCGGCAGGCGGGGTGGTCGGCGGCTACGTCGGCGCGCGCGTCGGGCGCCGGCTGCCCGACACCTTGATGCGGGTGCTCGTCGTCGCCACCGGCGTCGATCGCGGCCGTGGTGATGCTCAGCGCCTAGTGCCCTTCCCGAGAAGGGGCATCGTTCGGCCGATCGACGGCAGCGGTCGAGACCTTCTCGTGACCCGGGAGGTCCACACTCTGCCCATGGAGCTGCGTCGCCTGCTCGCCTCGACGGTCGCGTCCGTGCTGCTGCTCGCCGGAGCCGGCTGCGCCGGGGACGACGCGCCGGACGCCTCCGCCGAGGCGACACCCGACGACGCGAGCTCGACGTCCGCATCGGCCTCCGCCTCCGAGTCCGCCGAGCCGGCCGGGCTGGCGGTCGACTGCCAGGGCAGTGGCAGCCCGACCGTCGTCCTCGAGGCGGGTCTGAACACCGGTGGCGAGACCTTCTCGTCGTTGGCCGCGCGCGTCGCCGAGAGCACGCGGGTCTGCACCTACGACCGGGCGGGGATCGGGGCGAGCCCAGCGCTCGCGCCGAGCGATCCGGACCCCTGGCCGGGCAGCTCGGCCGACGCCCTGGCCGAGGCGCTCGCCACAGAGGGCGAGGAGCCGCCGTACGTCGTCGCTCGGCTGGTCCTACGGCGGCATGGTGGCCCAGGCGTTCGCGACCCGCCATCCCGACCTGACGTCCGGGCTCGTGCTGGAGGACTCCTCGGTGCCCGAACAGTTCGTCGACAAGATCTGGGACGACATCGACTGGGAGGACGGCGGTCGGGTCGTCGACGAGAAGGCGACCCTCGACGAGATCGGGACGGTCGACTTCGGCGACCTGCCCCTGGTCGTGCTCACGCAGGACCAGCTTCCGAAGCGCCTCGAGGGCGCGTGGAGCGGCTACCAGGACCGGCTGGCGAGCGCGTCGACGAACGCCGTGCACGTCCTCGCCGCCGGTTCGCCGCACGAGATCCACGTCGCGGCCGAGGACCTCGTGCTGCAGGCGGTCGAGGAGGTCGCCGCGGCCGTCGAGGCCGACGACCCGCTGGCCCCCTGCGACGACCGCTTCGCCCGCGCCGGCGGGCGCTGCGTCGGCGGCGCGGCGTAGCCCCGCCGCTAGGTGGTCTCCCAGCGGAACAGCTTGGCCGCCAGCGCGGTCACGACGATCGCGAACGCCGCGAGGATCGCCATCGGCAGCAGGGCCGCCGTCCACGGCTCGCCGCGGACCATCACGTCGAGCATGCCCTCGTTGAGCCAGTAGAGAGGCAGGAGCTTGGCGACGGTCTGCAGCCATTCGGGGGCGGCGTCGAGCGGGAAGAAGGACCCGCTCAGGAACGCCATCGGCAGCACCAGGAAGTTGGCCATGTTGACCGCGCCCTCGGTCGTCTTCGCCACGGCGCCGGCCAGCAGCCCGATCGACATGAAGCACAGCGTGCCGACGACGAGCAGCGGGATCGCCATCGGCCACGCACCGGTGAGCTGCAGCCCGAACGCCGCAGCCCCGAGGCCGAGGAAGATGGCCATCTGCACCAGCGCGATCGCGACCGTCACGGCCACCCGCGCCGCGACCACCGTGCCCGTCGAGACCGGCGCGAGCTGGAGACGGCGCAACAGCTTGGAGTTGCGCCACCCGTTGAGGGTCGCGGCCGCGCCGAACGACGCACTCATCGCGATCGCCCAGCCCAGCAGGCCCGGCGTGACGAACTGGATGGTGCTCAACGAGTCGTCCTCGACCCGCTCGGTCGTCAGGGTGTACGTCGGCGGCGAGCCGCTCAGCGCGACGTTGGTGCCGTCGACGAACGCCCGGAGCGTGCCCTGGACGATCGCGGCGGTCACCTGCTCGGTCTGGGTGTAGTGGGCCACGATCTCGTTGCCCTGCTGCTCGATCGCTACGTCGGCATCACCCTTGCGGACCTGCGCGATCGCGGCGTCGAGGTCGTCGCTCGTGGTCACCTCGAACGACTCGTCGAAGGCGGCCTTGGCGTCGGCGGGCATCTGGTCGATCAGCGCCACGTCGCCGACCTGGATCATCTCCAGCGGCGACTGGTCCTGGTCGTTGAAGATTCCGCCGAAGAGCACCAGGAACATCAGCGGGAAGACGATCGCGAAGAAGACCGAGGCCTTGTCGCGCACGAACCCGCGCATGATCGCCACGCGACAGGCTGACGAACGCGCCGCCCGACCACCTCACGCGCGGTACTCGCGGCCGGTGGTGGCGAGGAAGACGTCCTCGAGAGTGCCGGACTGCACGGTGATCCCGCCGAGGGCGTCGCGGGCGGCGAGCTCGGTCAGGACCGCCGGCGGGTGAGCGCGTCGAGAGCACCAGCCCGTCCACGCTCTCCTCGACGGAGTCGACCCCGTCGATGCGTTCGGCGTCCTCGCGGGCGAGCTGCTCGGGCAGCACGGTGATCCGGGTCGCGGCGTCGAGCCCACGGACCAGCGCCTTCGGGGAGTCGAGCTCGAGGATCCTGCCGTGGTCCATGATCGCGACGCGGTCGCAGAGCACCTCGGCTTCATCCATGTAGTGCGTCGTCAGCACGACGGTGCGCCCGGAGTCGTTGAGCCCGGCGAGCAGGTCCCACAGGTTGCGACGCGCCTGCGGGTCGAGGGCGGCGGTCGGCTCGTCGAGGAACACGATGTCGGGCTCGTGCACCAGCGCGCACGCGATGGACAGGCGCTGCATCTGACCGCCTGACAGGTTCTCAACCCGGGTGCCGGCCTTGTCGACGAGCCCGACGCGCTCGATCCACTCGTCGACCTTGGCGGGCGCGACGCCGTAGAGCGCGGCGAACGTGGCGAGCTGCTCGCGCGCGGTGAGTCGCTCGAAGAACGACGACGCCTGCAGCTGCACCCCCATCCGCGGCAGCAGGGCCGGGTTGCGCGGCCAGGGCTTCTCACCCAGCACCCGGATCTCGCCGGTGTCCGGACGCCGCAGCCCCTCGATCATCTCCAGCGTCGTGGTCTTGCCGGCGCCGTTGGGTCCGAGGATGCCGAAGAACTCGCCCTCGGCCACCTCGAAGGTGACGCCGTCCACGGCCTTGGTCTCCCCGTAGGCGATCGCCAGCTCGACGACCTCGATCGCTCCCACGGGAGTTCAACCTAAAGGACCGACGCACGCCGCCAGGAGCCGGTGTCAGCGCGGGGCCACGTCATCTCGGGAAGGGCCAGGGCCGCGCGGCCTCGAGCTGCGCGGAGAGCGACAGGAGGAGCTCTTCGCCGTCGGTGGGCCCGACCAGCTGGACCGCTGTCGGCAGACCGTCGTCGGCGAAGCCGGCCGGCACCGAGGCGGCCGGGTTGCCGGCGACGTTCCACAGCGCGAGGTACGCGACGGCGGGGATCGAGCCGAGCGTCGAGCGCACGGCCCCCTTGCCCGCCATGAACGGCAGCGTGGGAGGCCGGTTGGCCATCACCGGCGTCAGCAGCACGTCGACCTCGTCGAAGATCCGCTGTGGCCTTGCGGGCGACGCGCTCGCCGTACCGGATCGCCCAGTCCCGAACCCGCGGCGTGACCCAGAAGCCCAGGGTGTTCGCCCCGGCGTTGCGCCGCGAGACCCGGTCGGGGTGCTCCAGAGCGTCGGTCTCGCTGCGGATGCTGGCGAAGTACTGCGGCAGGAACGCCGCACTGGGGTCCGGGTAGCGCGGGGCGATCTCGCGGACGTCGTGGCCGAGGTCGGCGAGCAGGCGCGCGGTCTCCTCGACCGCGCGCACGTTGTCGGGGTGCGGCTTGACGCCCCTGGTGACCGGCTTGGTGGACCAGCCGATCCGCAGCCGGCCGGGCTCGCGTCGGGCCGCCTCGGCGAACGAGCCGACGTCGCCGGCGTGGAAGAGGTCGGTGTCGGCGCCGCCGCGGATCGCGTCGTACACGAGAGCACTGTCCAGCACGGAGCGGGTCAGCGGTCCCGCCGCGCCGAGCGCCCACCACAGGTGCGGCTCGGGCGCCGTCGTGACCCGTCCGCGCTGCGGCTTGAGGCCGAAGACCCCGCAGCAGGCGGCCGGGACCCGGATCGAGCCGCCACCATCGCCGCCCATCGCTGCCGCCGCCATCCCGGTGGCCACGGCGACCGCGCTGCCGCCGCTGGAGCCACCCGGCGAGCGCGTCGGGTCCCAGGGATTGAGCGTCGGGCCGAACGCGTCGGACTCGGTGTAGGGCACCGAGCCGAACTCCGGCATGTTGGTCTTTCCCACGATCACCGCGCCGGCCGCCCGCAGCCGGCGCACCACCTCGGCGTCGTGCGTGGCCGGCGTGGTGTTGCCGAGCCCGCCGTACGTCGTCACGGTGCCGGCGACCGCGATCTCCTCCTTGATGGCGACCGGCACGCCGTGCAGCGGCCCGAGCGGCTTGCGCGCGGCCACCACCAGGTCGCGCTGGGACGCCTCGACCCTGGCCTCGTCGGCCAGCAGGACGGTGATCGCGTTGAGCTCGGCGTTGTCGCGGTCGTAGGCGACCAGGCACCGCTCGAGCGCGGCGGAGGCGGTGGTGTCCTCGGCGGCGATCCGGCGAGCGGTCGACGCGACCGGCGACCGGTCCACCCCGGCGGCCATCGATCAGCTCGCCAGCAGCCCGCGCACCACGCGCAGCCCGACCGACATGCGCGCCAGGTCGGCCGTGTCGTCGCGGCAGATCTCCTCGAGCGTGGCCACCGCACGCGAGACGACGACCGCGTCGGAGTCTTCCCAGGCGGCGATCCGCGCCGGGGCGGGATCGCCGTCCGCCGTTGCCTGCAGCACCTGCGCGGTGAGCTGGGCGTGGACGGCATAGAGATCGTCGCGCAGCGTCGCCCGCGCCATCGTCTGCCAACGGTCGTCTCGCGGCAGCGCGAAGATGCGGCTGACCAGGGCCGGGAGACCGAGCCGCTCGCCCAGCGCGAAGTGCACGCGCGCCACCTCCGACGCGTCGACCCCCATCCGGTCGGAGACCTCGACGACGTGCAGCAGCATGTACGCCGGGTGCAGCACCGCCACCCGGGTGGCGAGGTCCTCGGGGACGCCGGCCCCGACGAGCCCGTCTCGCCGCGACACGAACGACTCGAGCTCGCGACCCGACATCAGCTCGGGCAGCTGCGCCATCACGGCCTGGACCCGGTCGCGGAAGAAGTCCACGGTCGCCTGGCTGTCCAGCGGTGGTCGCCGGTTGGTGACCAGCCAGCGCGAGCAGCGCTCCACCAGCGTGCGCATCTCGGTGCGCATCCTGGTCTGCAGGGCGGCGTCCAGGACGTTGTCGTAGGTCTTGATCGCGTCGCGCAGCGCGAGGGAGCCGAAGATCTCCCGCCCGACGAAGTTGGCGTTGGTCAGCTCCGCCGCCGTGGCTCCGGTCTCACCCGCCAGCCGCGGCCAGAAGGTCATGCCGGCGCCGTTGACCAGGTCGTTGACGACCTGGGTCACGATGATCTCGCGCCGCAGCGGGTGCTCGCCGATCTGCTGCTCGAAGGCCGTGCGCACGGGGCCCGGGAAGTAGGCCATCAGGTCGAGCTGGAGATACGGGTCGTCGGGGAGGTCGGAGGCGACCAGCTCCTCGGCCAGCACGATCTTGGTCCAGGCCAGCAGCACCGAGAGCTCCGGGACGCTCAGAGCCTGGCCGCGATCGATCCGTCGGCGTACCTCTCGCGTCGACGGCAGGCCCTCGAGCTCCCTGTTGAGCACCCCCTCGGCCTCGAGCTTCTTCATCCACGACTCGTGCACGTGCAGGAGACCGGTGGCGTTGGCGTCGGCGTTGGCCAGGGCGAGGTTCTGCTCGTAGTTGTCGCGCAGCACCAGCATGGCCACCTCGTCGGTCATCTCGGCCAGCAGCGCGTTGCGCTGCTTGCCGGTGAGGTCGCCGGCGGCGACGATGCGGTCGAGCAGGATCTTGATGTTCACCTCGTGGTCGGAGGTGTCGACACCCGCGGAGTTGTCGATGAAGTCGGTGTTGATCCGGCCGCCTTCGCCGCTGCGACCGCGCCGGGCGTACTCGATCCGGCCGAGCTGGGTCAGCCCGAGGTTGCCGCCCTCGCCGACGCAATGGCAGCGCAGGTTCTCACCGTCGACCCGGATCGCGTCGTTGGCCTTGTCGCCGGCGTCCGCGTGGGTCTCCACCGACGCCTTGACGTACGTGCCGATTCCGCCGTTCCAGAGGAGGTCGACCGGGGCCAGCAGGATCGCCCTCATCAGCTCGGCCGGCGTCATCGCCGCGACGACGTCGCTGATGCCGAGCGCGTCGCGGACCGCCTGGTTGAGGGGGATCGACTTCGCCGATCGCGGGTAGACCCCGCCACCCTTCGAGATCAGGTCGGCGTCGTAGTCCTGCCACGACGAGCGCGGCAGCGCGAACAGCCGCTTGCGCTCGGCGTACGACGTCGACGCGACCGGGTCGGGATCGAGGAAGATGTCGCGGTGGTCGAACGCGGCCACCAGCCGGATGTGCTCCGAGCAGAGCATCCCGTTGCCGAAGACGTCGCCGGACATGTCGCCGATGCCGACCGCGGTGAAGTCCTCTTCCTGGCAGTCGATCCCGCGCTCGCGGAAGTGCCGTTGGACCGAGACCCAGGCGCCGCGGGCGGTGATGCCCATCGCCTTGTGGTCGTAGCCGACCGAGCCACCCGAGGCGAACGCGTCGCCGAGCCAGAAGCCGTAGTCCTTCGAGACGCCGTTGGCGATGTCGGAGAACGTCGCAGTGCCCTTGTCGGCGGCCACGACGAGGTAGGAGTCGTCGCCGTCGTGGCGTACGACGTCGCGCGGTGGCACCGTCTCACCGCCCACCAGGTTGTCGGTGATGTCGAGCAGCCCGGAGATGAAGGTCTTGTAGCAGGCGATGCCCTCCGCCATCCACGCCTCGCGGTCGGACGGGTCGGGCAGCTGCTTGCAGAAGAACCCGCCCTTCGCCCCCACGGGCACGATCACGGTGTTCTTGACCATCTGCGCCTTGACCAGGCCGAGCACCTCCGTGCGGAAGTCGTCGCGTCGGTCCGACCAGCGCAGGCCACCGCGCGCGACCGCGCCGAAGCGCAGGTGCACGCCCTCGACCCGTGGCGAGTAGACGAAGATCTCGAAGCGCGGCCGCGGCTCGGGCAGCTCGGGGATCGCCGACGGCTCCAGCTTGAACGAGATCGCGGAGCGTACGCCGCCCCCCGGCGCGGCCTGGAAGTAGTTGGTCCGCAGCGTCGCGCGGATCAGGGTCAGGTAGGAGCGCAGGATCCGGTCGTGGTCGAGACTGGCGACGTCGTCGAGCGCACGCCCGATCCGGTCGACCACCTCCTGCACCCGGGCGGTGCGCGCCTCCGCGTCGGCCGCCAGCCCGTCACGGCCCGGGTCGAAGCGCGCCTCGAAGAGCTGCACCAGCAGTCGGGTGATGTCGACGTTGGAGCGCAGCGCCTCCTCGATGTAGTCGAGGGCGAAGGGGGTGTTGCCCTGCTTCATGTACTTGGCGTAGGCGCGCAGCACCGTCGCCTGCCGCCAGGTCAGGCCGGCGCCGAGCACGAGCGCGTTGAACCCGTCGATCTCGTTGTGCCCGTCCCAGATCGCGCGCAGCGCATCCTGGAAGAGCTCGCGCCCGTGGGCCGGCATGGCCCGGCCGCTGTAGCGCAGGCCGAACTCGTAGAGGTACGTCGGTCGGTCCAGCTGGATCTCGTAGGGCCGCTCGTCGACCACCTCCACGCCCATCGAGGACAGCATCGGCAGCACCTCGGACAGCGAGAGCGGCGGACCGATCCGGTAGACCTTCAACCGCGCCTCACCGCGGCCGGCGTCGACCCTCTCGTAGAGGGAGAGGTCGATGCCGCTGCCGTCGGGTCCGCGCTCGATGGCCTCGAGGCGGCCGACGTCCACCGACGCCGTACGCGCCCCGAAGTCCTCCTTGTAGGCCTCGGGGAACGCGTCCAGGTAGGCGCGCGCCAGCCGCGCGCCCTGCTCCTCGCCGAAGTCGGCGCTGATGGCCGAGGTCAGGTCGTCGCGCCACGACCGCGCGGCTTCGGTGAGCTTGCGCTCGAGGTCCTGGGTGTCGATCTCCGCGATCAGCTCGCCCTCCGGCGGGCGTACGACGAAGTGCACCTGGGCCATGTAGGCCTCGTTGAGGCGCACGGTGAACTCGACACTGCCGCCGCCGAGCGCCTCGGACAGGATCGCCGCCATCCGCTCGCGCACGGCGGTGTTGTAGCGATCGCGGGGCAGGTAGACGAGGCAGGAGACGTAGCGGCGGTAGGTGTCGCGGCGCACGAACAGTCGCAGCTGGCGGCGCTCACGGGTGAGCATCACCGCCTCCGCGATCGGGATCAGCTCGTCGATCGGGGTCAGGAAGAGCTCGTCGCGCGGGTAGTTCTCGAGCACGTTGAGGAGCTGCTTGCCGGTGTGGCTGCGCGGCTCGATGCCGCAGCGCTCCAGCACCTGGTCGACCTTCTCCTTCAAGGCCGGGATGCGCATCACCGACTCGGTGTAGGTGGCCGACGAGAACAGCCCGAGGAACCGGCGCTCCCCCACGACCTGGTCGTTCTCGTCGAACTTCTTGACGCCGACGTAGTCGAGGTAGGCCTGGCGGTGCACCGTCGCCTTGGAGTTGGCCTTGGCGAGCACGAGCAGCCGCTGCTCCTTGGCGCGCTCGCGGACCGCCTCGGGCAGCTTCTGGAACGCGGAGGACTGCAGCTGGTCGCCGCGCAGGATGCCGAGTCCGGTCCCCGGCACCGCGCTGAGCGCGAGCTCGTCACCGTCCTCGACCAGGCTGTACTCGCGGTAGCCGAGGAACGCGAAGTGGTCGTCGCAGAGCCAGCGCAGGAAGTCGGTGCCGCGACCCAGCTCCGTCGGGTCGGGAAGGGTGGGCGGCGCCGCCTCGAGCTCCTCCACGATCTCGGCGAGCTTGGCCTGCATCCGGGGCCAGTCCTCGACGGCGTCCCGGTTGTCGCGCAGCACGCGCTGGAGGCGGGCCTCGATCGCGGCCAGCTCGTCCTCGTCGGTGACGCGGTCGATCTCGATGTGCATCCACGACTCCTGCACCGTCTCCAGGCCACCCTGGTCGACCTGGCCGGTGCTCTCGTGGTCGTTGGTGAGCGCCTGGTGGCCCTCGTCGCCTCCACGCACCGAGCGCAGCTCGCCGGCGACGTCGCGCACCACCTCGAAGAGCGGGTGGATGACGACGTGGACGGTGCGACCGTCCTCGGCGAGGGCCATCGTCGTGGAGTCGACGAGGAAGGGCATGTCGTCGGTGACGACCTCGACGACGGTGTGCGCGGCCGCCGACCAGCCGTGGTCGGGCACGGTCGGGGTGAACACGCGGATGCGCGCGGTGCCCTGTGGCCGGGTCTCGGCGAGCTTGAAGTGGCTCGCGAGGGCGCCGTACAGGTCGACCTCGCTGCGGACGACGACGTCCTCGGGCGCGACGTGGCGGAAGTACGCCGTCAGCAGTCCCCCCGCGGAGTCCGCCGGGGGACCGCCAGTGCCTCGCGAGCGGGCGGCGAGGTCTGATGCCTTCGCGAGCAGGTCGGCCTTGTTGTCCTCGAGCGTGGAGGTCACAGACTAAAACTAGTGCTCGCCCCTGGCGACTGGTCGAGGGTGGCCCGACCAGCTGCCAGGGGGAACCACGGGACCGGGTGCGACCGCGGCCGAGCACCGGCCATGATGGCCCCCATGACGACGCGGATCCGGCACACCCTGACCTACGACGCGCCCCTCGCCGACGTGGCCGCGATGCTCGCCGACGCGACCTTCCGCGAGGAGGTCTGCGAGGCCACCGGGATGATCCGGCACGAGGTCACCGTCTCCGGGTCGGGCGCCGGGATGCACGTCGAGATCGACCAGGTGCAGTCGACGGCCGGCGCGCCGTCGTACGCCAAGAGGTTCGTCGGTGACGAGATCAACATCGTCCAGGTCGAGGACTGGACGGCGATCGACGCCGCCGACATCGCCGTCTCGATCCCGGGCAAGCCGGGCGAGATCTCGGGCACCATCACCCTGGGCGAGGCTGGCGGCACCACGACCGAGGAGATCGCCCTCGACATCCGCGTCGGCATCCCGCTGGTCGGCGGCAAGATCGAGCAGCTCGTCGGCGACCTGCTCCTCGCCGCCCTCAAGATCGAGAACCGCACGGGGCGCGACTACCTCTCGCGCTGACGCGTCGCGGGTCGGAGTCCCCGCGTAAGCGGGTACTCCGCCCGAGTCACCGCCGACCAGTCAGCCCGCGTCGCCGTCGTGTCGCTGCCGCCACCACACCACGACCGCCAGCACGACGAACGGCCCGAACGCCAGCAGCAGCGTGAGCGCCTGCTCGAAGGGGTGCAGCGCCCCGAAGTGCAGGGGGGCGGTCATCCCATGAACGGGTAGCGGTAGTCCTTCGGCGGGTTGAACGTCTCCTTGATCGAGCGCGGCGAGGTCCAGCGCATCAGGTTCGCCGCGGCGCCGGCCTTGTCGTTGGTGCCCGAGGCGCGGGCGCCGCCGAAGGGCTGCTGGCCGACCACCGCGCCGGTCGGCTTGTCGTTGACGTAGAAGTTGCCGGCGGCGAAGCGCAGGTCGTCGCGGGCCGCGTCGATCGCGCGCCGGTCCTGGGCGATGATCGCGCCGGTCAGGGCGTACGGCGCGAACGACTCCATCTGCCGCAGCATCCGGTCGTACTGCGCGTCGGGGTAGACGTGGACCGCGAGGATCGGCCCGAAGTACTCCGTCGAGAACATCTGGTCGGTCGGGTCGGTCGACACCACGACGGTCGGGCGCACGAAGTAGCCCACCGAGTCGTCGGCCTTCCCGCCCGCCAGCGTCGTGAGGTGCTTGTTGCGCGCCACCCTCGCGAGGGCGGCCTTGTGCTTGGCGAAGGCGCGGTCGTCGATCACGGCGCCCATGAAGTTCGAGAAGTCGGTGACGTCGCCCATCGTGATGTTCTCGACCTCGTGCAGGAAGGAGTCGCGCGTCTTCTCCCACACCGAGCGGGCGACGTAGGCACGCGAGGCGGCCGAGCACTTCTGCCCCTGGAACTCGAAGGCACCACGGATCAGCGCCACCCGGAGCACGTCGGGATCGGCGCTCGGGTGCGCGACGACGAAGTCCTTGCCGCCTGTCTCGCCGACGATGCGCGGGTAGGACCGGTACGACGCGATGTTCTCGCCCACCGTGCGCCACAGGTGCTGGAAGGTCGGCGTCGAGCCGGTGAAGTGGATGCCGGCCAGGTCGGGGTGGTTGAGCGCGACCTTGGAGACGTCGAGGCCGTCACCCGGGAGCATGTTGATCACGCCCGGCGGCAGGCCGGCCTCCTCGAGCAGGTCCATGGTGATCGACGCGGCGAGCTGCTGCGTGGGTGACGGCTTCCACACGACCGTGTTGCCCATCAGGGCGGGCGCGGTGGGCAGGTTGCCGGCGATCGCGGTGAAGTTGAACGGCGTGATCGCGTAGACGAAGCCTTCGAGCGGGCGGTGGTCGGTGCGGTTCCAGATGCCGGGGCTGTTCGCGATCGGCTGCTCGGCGAGGATCTGTCGTGCGTAGTGGACGTTGAAGCGCCAGAAGTCGATGAGCTCGCAGGCCGCGTCGATCTCGGCCTGGAAGGCGGTCTTCGACTGGCCGAGCATGGTGGCCGCGTTGAGCCGCTGACGCCACGGGCCCGCCAGCAGGTCGGCGGCCTTGAGGATGACCGCCGCCCGCTCGTCGAACGGCATCGCCCGCCACATCGGCGCCGCGTCGAGCGCGGCCTTGACTGCTGCCTCGGCGTCGCGGGTCGTGGAGTTCTTCAGCACGCCGAGCACGTGCTGGTGGTCGTGCGGCTGCACGACCTTGATCTCGGCGCCTCCACCGTTGCGCCGGCGACCGTTGACGTAGGCACGCAGGGGGTGCTGCCGCCGCTCGAGCCGGTCCAGCTCGGCGACGAGCGCATCGCGCTCGGGGCTGCCGGGTGCGTAGGCGAGGTTGGGCTCGTTGACCGGGGCCGGCGGGGTGGTGATCGCGTCCATGCGGGCGACTGTATTCCGTCGCGCGACCGACCTCACACGCGGCCGAGCACCACCGCGATCTCGGTGACGGCGTACCACGCCAGGTCGTCGTCGGGCCCGGCGTCGTCGTGGTCGTCGGCGTGCACGGCGACCACCTGGTCGATCCGCACAGGACCGTCGGGGTCGTCGACCTCCGCCACCACGACGACCCTCCGGCCAGGTCGCGCGACGAGGCCGGCGGCCGTCATCAGCGCGTCGTACTCGGTCTCCTCGTCGTCGTCCGGCGCCACGACCACGTCCGGCGACGGGGGCAGGACCCCCTCGTCGGCGAGCCGCGCGAGCCCGTCGAGCGAGGTCGGCAGGTAGACGCGTGCGCTCACGAGGTGTCCTTCGTGCTCTTGACGGCCTTGCGGCTCCGGCCGCGGCGGGCGCGGGGACGCGCGTCTCCGGTGGTCTCGTCGAGCTCGTCCAGCGCCTCGGTCAGGCACTCCCCCAAGGTGTCGACGTCGGGGAGCAGGTCGCGGTCGGCGGTGATGCCGTAGTAGACCCCGCCGTCGTACGACGTCACGCCGATCGCCAACGCGTGGCCGGGCAGCAGCGGATGCACGGGGTAGGTCTCGACCATCATCGCGCCCGCGGCGTACAGCGGGAACTGCGGACCGGGGACGTTGGTGACGCTGAGGTGGAAGCCCTTGTGCACCTCGGCGGCAGCGACCCGCGAGCCCAGCGCGTGGAAGGTCGTCGGCGCGAAGCCGGCGATGCCGGCGAGCCGGTTGGCGGCCACGGCCCGACCGGTCTCCCGGTGGGCCTGGAAGGAGTAGGTCACCTGGTGCAGTCGCACGACCGGGCTGGCCTCGCCGATCGGCAGGTCGACGAAGTGCGGCGCCACCTGGGTGCCGAGCGAGGTCGCCTCGAGCTCGTCGTCGATGACCGACATCGGGACGACGGCCTTGAGCTGACGGACGCCTGCCATCGACTCCGAGCGCGCCATCAGCCAGCCGCGCAGTGCGCCGGTCACCGTGGCGAGCACGACGTCGTTGACCGAGCCGCCGTGCGCCTTCCGGATCCGGCGATACACGGCGAGATCGGTGCGCACCGCGACGAACCGGCGCTGCTGGGAGAGCGCGCCGGTGACCGGAGAGTCACGCACGGGACGGCGGTTGGTGAGAGCGCCGCCGACCTCGGCGACCCGTCGGACGCCACTGCCCGTCCAGCGCAGCACGAGCTCCGCGTGCGCCTGCGCGGTGTCGACGACGGTCGACGGGTGCGACAGCGACTCATGAAGGGCGTCCGTGACCAGCGCCGCCGACGTCGGTCGCCGACGCGGCTGCCACTCGTCGTGGGCGAGGGTCTTCGGCTCGGGCGAAACGTCGAGCAGCACCTGGCCGAGGTCGACGGTCTCCACGCCGTCGACCAGGATCTGGTGTGACTTCGACAGCAGGGCGAAGCGGCCTCCCTCGAGACCCTCGACGAGGTAGACCTCCCACAGCGGCCGGCTGCGGTCCAAGGGACGCGACACGATCCGCGCCACGAGCTCGCGCAGCTGGTCCTTGCTGCCCGGGCGGGGCAGGGCGGAGCGGCGTACGTGGTAGCCGAGGTCGAAGGCCGTGTCGTCGACCCAGACCGGGTTGGCGAGGTGGCCGGGCACCGCTCTGCAGCCGCTGCCGGTAGCGCGGCACGAAGGCGATCCGGTCGGCGATCAGGCCCACGAGCGCGTGGTAGTCGAAGCCGGACTCCAGTGGGTCGAACACCTCGACCGTCGCGTTGTGCAGGGGCGTGGTCGTGGACTCGTCGGCAAGCAGCGCGAGGTCCCGCGGCCGCAACCGGTCGCTCATCGGGCCCCCTTCAGGCATCGCTCAGGTACGTCTGGGATTCTGGCGTCTGATTCTGACGGAAGGTAACTCATGCGTCACTTGGTCAAGCTCGGGGCTCTCGTCTGCGTGCTCGCCATCGCCGCAGGCTGCGGCGACGACGGCGACGACGGCACCGCCACCGACACCCCGTCGGCGTCCGAGTCGTCGAGCCAGGCCACTGAGGATCCCACGGAGAGTGCCAGCCCCACGGCGACGCCCAGCGAGACCGCGGAGGCGCCCGAGCCCGAGGGCACGGTCATCCCGATCTCGTTCAAGGGCGGCGAGGTGACGCCCGCGGGTGACCGCGTGGAGGCTGAGGCCGGCGAGCCGATCACGTTCGAGATCGACGCCGACGCCCCCGGCGAGCTGCACGTCCACTCCACGCCCGACCACGAGATCGAGTTCGAGGCCGGCACCTCGTCGCACGAGATCGTGATCGACCAGCCGGGCATCGTCGAGGTGGAGCTGCACGAACCCGCGATCGTGGTCGTCCAGCTCGAGGTCCGCTGACCGCGGCGACGTGACACCACTGCTCCCCGCCGGCCCGGGCTCGAGCGGGTACGACGTCCTGGCCCACGGGATCGGTGGCGCGAAGGACCTGCCGATCCCCACTGAGCTGACGATCGCAGGCGCCGTCGCGGCTCTCGTCGTCTCGTTCACGGTGCTGGTCGTGGCCTGGCGCGAGCCGCGCTACGACAACGCGACCAGCGGCCGCCCTGCGCCGAGCCGGCTCGCCGCGCTGGTGGACTCGACGGCGTTCTCGATCGCCGCGCGCGGCGTCGGGATGGTGCTGTTCCTCTACACCGCCTGGGTCGCCGTGTTCGGCGACGACCTGCTCACCAACCCGTTCTTCGGCATGTTCTACGTGCTGCTGTGGGTCGGCATCGTGCCGGCGTCCCTGCTGCTGGGTCCGTTCTGGAGGGCGATCAGCCCGGTGCGCACGATCAACGCGCTCTTCGCCCGGCTCACCGCGGGCGACCCCGAGCGCGGGCTGTTGCTGTACCCGAGGTGGCTCGGCTACTGGCCGGCCGCGTTCGGGCTGTTCTCCTTCGTCTGGCTCGAGCTGGTCTACCCCAGCTCGACCGAGCTCGGTTCCGTCCGGCTGTGGTGCGCCCTCTACGTGGCCGCCATGCTCGTCGGCGGCGCCGTGTGGGGCAACGGGTTCTACGAGCGCGCGGACCCCTTCGAGGTCTTCTCCACCCTGGTCGGCAAGCTGTCGGTCTGGGGTCGCCGCGACGGAGACCTGGTGATCCGCAGCCCGCTGGCCAACCTCAGCACGGTCGTGGCACGGCCCGGCCTCGTCGGCGTGGTGGCCGTGCTCTTCGGCAGCACCGCGTTCGACTCCTTCAAGGACTCCGCCGAGTGGCTGCAGTTCACCAACCAGCACCTCGAGTCGGCGTACCTCCTCGACAACCTCGCCCTGCTCGGCTTCTGCGCCGGGGTGGGCCTGATCCTGGCGGCCGGCACGATGCTGACAGGGGTGCGCCCGGGACAGTCCCGCTGGGCGCTGCCGGACCTGTACGCGCACTCCGTCGTGCCGATCATCGTCGGCTACTTCGTGGCCCACTACCTCAGCTACTTCGTCGAGGTCGGTCAGCAGACCCTGATCCAGATGAGCGACCCGATGTCCGACGGCAGCAACCTGCTCGGCACCGGCGACTGGTCGGTGAACTACTGGCTGTCCTACCACCCGACCTTCCTGGCCACGACCAAGGTCGTCGCCGTGGTGGTCGGTCACGTGCTCGGCGTCATCGCCGCGCACGACCGCGCGCTCACGCTGTTGCCCAAGCGGCACCAGATCACCGGCCAGCTCCCCCTGCTGGTCGCGATGGTGGCCTTCACCGTCGGCGGCCTCTACCTGCTCTTCGCCGCCTGAGCCGGCGACCACTGTCCTCCAGGCCGGGGTCTGAGTCCCCTCTTCTGGCCCTTCTCTGCGATGCGTCGGCGAACGGACGGAGAGGGCCGGGCGGTCGCTGGCATGGTCCGCAGGCCGCTCGGGGGCGACACGTCGTCGACCACCAGGAGGAAGCATGTCTGCCCACCGCACCTCGTCCGACCTACCGGGAGCCACCCGCCGCGCTCGGTGGCGGACGCTCGGCACCGCCCTCGCCCTCGCCGTCGCGGGCCTCAGCCCGGCCCTCGCCATGGCCGGCCCCGGCGCGGCATCCGCGCAGGCGGCTGCCGGTCCGGAGTGTGTGACGAAGGGTCTGTCGACGACCTGCTACTTCGGCTACACCGGGACCACGCAGTACTGGCCGGTTCCCCAGCTCGTCAACGCGGCGACGTTCGAGGTCGTCGGTGCCGCCGGCGGCTCGGGCGCTGCGATCCGGAGCGCGCCCGGCGGAGTGGGCGGCGGCGTCCGCGCCACCGTCGCGTTGAGCGGCGCCGTCGTCGAGATCAACGTCGGAGGCAGGGGTTCCGACTTCACCGGGCAGGGCGGCTGGAACGGCGGCGGCAACGGCGCCGGGTCGAGCGCGATGGGCGGCGGCGGCGGCGGTGCCTCCGACATCAGCGTCGGAGGTGCACGGCTCCTGGTCGGCGCGGGCGGTGGCGGGAGCGGGTCCTCCGCGGTCGGCTACGCGGGACCCGTCGCTCCGGGCGCGGGGGGCGCAGGCGGTGGCACCGGCATCGTGACGAGCGGGCCCAGCGTGGGACCGGGTCGGCCTGGAGGTGACGAGCCGGATCCTCAGCCGGAGGGCGCCAAGGGCGGTCGCGGTGGTGACACCGCGGGCGGCTCCGGCGGTGACGCCTCGAGCTCGCGCTCGGGCGTCTGCGGCGGCTTCCCTGGCATCAGCCAGCCCGGCGCAGCCGGCAGGCTCGGCGTCGGAGGAAGTGGGGGGCACTTCGTCAACGTCGCCGGCAAGGACTGCTACGAGCTCCGCGGCTGGGGTGGCGGCGGTGGCGGCGGGTACACCGGAGGCGGAGGGGGCGCGGCCGGGGCGTTCAACGGCGCCGGCGGGGGCGGAGGCAGCAGCTACGGCCCAGCCGGCAGCACCACGCTCAAGGGTCAGCCCAGCGCGCACGGATACGTCAGGGTGACCTACCTCATGAGCGCGTCCGGATGGCTCGACCAGGGCATCAGCGCCAGCTCGGACCCCGTCGTCATCAAGCGCGGTGGCGACGCCAACATCGTCGACCTGTTCTGGCTCGACGCCAACAGACAGGCCTGGCACCGCTCCTACACCGATGGGGTTCCCAGCGCCGACGACTACCTCGGCGGAATCCTCTACCAAGGCTCCTCCCTCGCCGCGGTCTCCACCGGGCCGAACCGGATCGACGTCTTCGCCCGCGGCACCGAGAGCGCCCTGTGGCAGACCACCTTCAACGGCACCGGCTGGTCGGGCTGGGCACCGCGGAGCGCGGAGAACCAGCTGGCCTCCTCCCCCACCGCCGCCTCCTGGGGTCCCGGCCGCATCGACGTCTTCGCCCAGGCGCCCGGCAACACCCTCGTGCAGTTCTGGGGCGACAACTTGGTCCCCTCGAACCAGCACAACCTCGGCGGCACCGTGCTCGGCCCACCGGCAGCCGTCTCCTGGGGCGACAACCGCATCGACATCGTCTACCCCAGCAGCGGACTGCCCGGCATCACCGACACCGGCTGGAAGGTCTGGGACCCCACCCGCGGCGGCTGGCAGGCTGAGCAGCGGATCGCAGTCGACTCCTGGGCCTCCGGACCGGCCATCACCTCGGCCGCACCGGGACGCCTCGAGATCGCCTGGGCCGCCGAGAGCGGACCGTGGCGCACCGGCAGGTACTCGGAGGACCAGGCCGGCTGGACCTTGGGCGGCATCGACAAGCCGCCCGGCGCGAGTGACCGCGCTCGGCCGTCGCTGACCACGCGCGGGTCGCTGACCTACTACGCGGGCCGCGGAGGAACGACGCACAACGTCTGGATGCAGGTCTTCTAGCACTCGACGGGCAGACGTCCCCGTCGGTCCCGCTTCGGCGGGACCGGCGGGGACGTTGTGCGTGCGGGGGCCTCGGTCCCCTTCACGGTGAGGGACACAGGTCCCCTCTTGGGGCGATCGGCAGGGGTCAGGTCCCCTCTTCGGCCCCGGCGTCGGGTGCCCGACAGAGTGCACAGCTTCTCCGCTGCGACGGTGCGTTCGGCCCACTCGGGAGGCCGCCCCCACTCGCCGTAGGAGACCTCCCGTGCTGTCCCAGGCCCGCACCGCCACCATCACCCTCGCCGTCCTCGTCGCCGCTCTCGGAGTGGCCCTTCCAGCCGCTCACAGCGCCGGCCGCTCCGCACCCAGCGCCCCGGCCAAGCAGTCCGGGCCCGGTGACGACCGCCTGAAGGGCACCAGCAAGGGCGACGCCATCGACGCCAAGGCCGGTGACGACGTGGTGGCGGCGTACGCCGGTGCCGACCTGGTCAAGGGGCAGTCCGGCAACGACGTCGTGTACGGCGGCCCGGGCGACGACCTGCTCCTCTTGCACGCCGGCAATGACGTCGGCTTCGGCGGCCCCGACGACGACAGGATCCTGGGCGCCGATGGCGACGACCAGCTGTACGGCGAGGAGGGCGACGACCAGATCGTGGGGATGCTCGGTCACGACCTCCTCGACGGTGGACCGGACGACGATTCGCTCCAGGGCATGGACGGCGACGACCGGGTGCTCGGAGGCGAGGGAGACGACCATGCGCAGGGGGGTGCCGGCAACGACTGGGTCGATGCCGGCGCCGGCGACGACGAGCTCGACGGGGGCGACGGCGACGACGTCCTGGTGGACGGCCCGGGCGACGACCAGTTCACCGGCGACCTGGGCGCCGACACCCTCTTCGTGGGCCTCGGCTCCGACCAGGTCTACAGCGAGGAGGACGCGGACGTGATCTACGTTCTCGACGACGGCATGCGCGACGACTTCTACTGCCAGGGCGCGCTCGACACCCTCGTCTTCGTCGGCACCCGCGACCCGCTCGACGTCATTCACACCGTCGCCACCGGCGGCTGCGAGACGATCGTCGAGAACGCCGCTCCGCCGGCCGGCTGGCCGTACTGAGCCCACCGGGCAGCTCACGTCCAGGCGGACCCTCGGACGATCGTCCTACGCACGTACCTCAGCCGACTCCCGACGCGCTCGACGTCCTCGCCGCCGCCTGCGTCCGCGGGCTTCGGTGAGGACGCCCGGCGGTACGACGGCGTCGGCCACCTCCTCCAGGGCGCGCAGCAGCGCACTGTCGCCGGCCTCGACCAGGGTGCGCCCGGCCACCAGAGCCCGGTCGACCGATGCCCGGTCGTCGGGGAGGAAGTGCAGACCCGAGACCCGGGCGAAGCCCTCGACCATGCCGGCGACGTCCCGCTCGGACCAGCCCGACGACGACCGGTGCCGGTTGACGACCACGCGCACCGGGGCACCGTCCACGACCTCGCGCAGCTCGACCAGCCCCCGGGCGAGACGGGAGAGCCCGACGGGGTCGGACGTGCCGACGACCACCACCTCGTCGGCGACCGCGAGCGCTCCGAGGGTCATGCCGTTGCGCGCGGGTCGGGTCCCGAAGTCAGCAGCAGGGTCCTCCTCCAGGGAGAACCCGGTGTCGACGACGACGTGGGCGCGCTCGCGGAGTGCCTCCACCAGGTGCTCGACGGCTCCTGTCCGTACCTCGACCCACCGGTCGGGTCGAGGCAGGCCCGTCACGACGCTGAGTCGGGGACCGAGCGAGCGGGGGATGCTGGAGAGCCGCTCGACCAGGACTCCTGCCGCGGCGAGCCGGGCGGCGGACAGCACTCCCGAGACCTCGTCGAGCACTCCGAGGTGCTGGGCCACCGCACCGCCGTAGGGATCGGCGTCGACCAGCACCGTCTCCGCGCCGCGGGCCGCCAGCAACCCCGCCAGTCCCGCCGCCACGGTCGTGCGACCTGGGGCGCCCTGCGGTCCCCACACCACCACGACCCGGCCGGGCTCGGCCTCGGGCGGCTCGTCGTCGAGCGGGGTCTGCACGACCGGTGTCGCCACCACGTCCTGACGCTCGTCACCGACGACCTCGCCCAGTCTGGCGAGCTCGCCCTCGGCGACCAGCGCCGAGACCCCGATCCGATGGGCGCGCAGCCGGCCCCGGTCGGCCTCCGCCGTCCCGCCGGCGACCACGGCGACGGGGCGCACCTGATGCCGTCGCAGGTGCTCGATCGCCGCCGCATCCAGACCCGGCGCGTCGAGGGCCACCACGGCGACGTGCGCCTGCCCAGCGGTCGCCGAGGCCAACAGGTCGTCGACGTCGACACAGCGCTTGAGCACGAGCACACCAGGGCGGTCGCCCAGCGCGGCGAGCGCCCGGGACTCCCAGGCGGCGCCGGCGGCAACCACCAGGACACAGACCGTCGCGGCCATGCGGGCTACCCGCGCCCGACGACGGTGAGGGTGCCCCCCGCCGACGCGGCGACGAGCCGCGCCAGCGCCTGCTCGTCGCCCGGGTCCTCACCCTGGGGGACGCCCAGCACCAGCTGCCGGTGGCCGCCGGAACCGAGCGAGTCGACCGAGCTCGGCGCGGCCGTCACGGTGACGTCGCCGAGCAGGAGGACGGCCGCTCGGGCCGCCTCGGTGTCGTCACTCACGTAGACGTCGACCCTGCTGCCGACGTCGACGCTCGCCGGCACACCGTCGACGGGGACGCGGATCGGCACCTGGAGCACGCCGGACTGCCCCGTCGACCCGAGGGCGGCGGCCGGAAGCAGCTCACCGGCACCGATGCCGCGGACCAGGGAGCGGTCGGGCGGCAGGGGCTGGTCGGCGGGGAGGTAGCGGGCGAGGTCGTCGACGTCGGCGAAGCGCACGGAGCGCGCCTCGACGTGCTCCGCCTCCACCGAGGTGCCGGCGCCCAGGTCCTCGGTCACGGCCCAGATCGCCACCGAGTCGTCGGCAGACCCGACCAGCCGCACCCCGGCGACCACCGACACGGCGACGATCGAGACGCCGACCCACATGCGGGGGTCTCGCCAACCGGGTGTGGCTGCGCGGGTCGCTGGAGCCGCCGAGGTCCCGAGAGAGGAGTTCACGCGGGTCATCATGGCCGGTCTCGGCGACGGGCGCGGGCCGGCTTTCCACAGGGCGGCCGGCGCTCCCGGGGATCCTCAGGGTCAGATGGCAGCATGGAGGCATGACCGGCACCCCCCGATTCCTGACGCTGGCCGACGTAGCCGAGGTGCTGAACACCTCCAGCGCCCAGGTCTACGCACTGGTCCGGCGTGGCGACCTGCCCGCCATCAAGATCGGCGGACGTGGCCAGTGGCGGGTGGAGAGCAGCCAGCTCGAGGAGTTCATCCAGAGGATGTACGACGAGACCCGCACCTTCGTCGACGAGCACCCCCTGGTGGAGGAGCGCTCCGAGCGCGTAGGCCGAGGAGGCTTCTAGCCGACCCTCGAGTCGAGCGTCACCTCGACGGTGCGCTCGTCGCCGCCCCGCACGACCGTGAACTCCAGGGTGTCCCCCGGCTGGTGGGTTCGGATCATCACGATCAGCGCGATGCCGTCGGTGACGCGCTCGCCGTCGATCTCGGTGACGAGGTCGTCCTTCTCCAGACCCGCCCGCTGTGCCGGCGTGTCTGCCTGGACCTCCTCGATCAGGGCGCCGCTGCCGTCGTCGCGGCCGCCCGTGCGGACCGTTGCGCCGATCACGGGGTAGCGCGCCTCGCCGGTGCGCAGGATCTGGTCGGCCGTCACCCGGACCTGCTCGATCGGGATGGCGAACCCGACACCGATGTTGCCCGACTCACCCCCGAGACTGCCTCCGGTCGTGGCGATGGCGGAGTTGACCCCGACGACCTCGCCCTTGAGGTTGACCAGCGGCCCGCCGGAGTTGCCCGGGTTGATGGCCGCGTCGGTCTGCACGGCGTTGATGTAGGAGGTGTCGTCGGCCGAGTCGCCGGTGGTGACGGGCCTGTTGAGCGCCGACACGATGCCGGCGGTGACCGTCGAGCTCAGGCCCAGCGGCGAGCCGATGGCGACGACCGCCTCCCCGATGTTCAACGCCGCCGAGGCGCCGAGCGCGGCCGGCCGGAGGCCCGTGGCGTCCTCGACGTACAGCACCGCCAGGTCGTAGACCGGGCTGCGCCCGACCAGCTCGGCGGAGTAGCGGTTGCCGTCGATGTCGACGATCTCGATCGGCCCGTCGTCGGCGGCCGCGCTGGCCACGACGTGGTTGTTGGTGACGATGTGTCCCTCCGCGTCGAGGACGAAGCCCGATCCGGTGGCGCCGCCGGCCTCACCCTCGAACTGGGCGACGATCTGGACGGTGCTGGGCAGGAGCTCCTGTGCGACGGCGGCGACGGACCCGTTCTCGACGGGGAGCGGCGCCTCCTCGCGGGTCGACACGCCGTCCAGACCGCCGTCGTTGCCGCCGGGCGCGGCGCTCGAGTCGTTCCACTGCTCGTAGGCGGCGGCACCGAGGGCACCTCCGAGGAGGCCGACGACGAGCGCGAGGGCTGCGACGACCGGCCACACCCAGCCGGAGACCCGACCGGTGCGGCTGCGCTGGGACCGGTCCGGGCGGCCCAGGACGAGGGTCTGCTCGGGTCCGTAGCCGGGCATCGGTGCGTTCCAGGGCCCGTACGCCGGCGGTGGACCGGCTTGGTGCGGCGGCGGCGGACCGCGGTCGCTGGCCCAGCGGCGCGCCGCCCCCGGGGTGCTGCTGCCCGTGCGGGGGACCCGGGTGGTGCTGCTGCGGCGGCGCGGCGTTCGGAGGCGTCCAGGCACCGGGCTCCGGCCGGCGGAACCGCAGTCCGCCGATCGGTTCGGTGGTCGCCGCGTCGTCGCCCACGGGAGAGGTCCCGTGCGGCTCCGGGCGGTCGCCGTGCTGGTCGGTCACGGAACTATCTTGACCCCTGCGATGCCACCCCGTGCGTGCCGGGTCGACAGGCGCAGGTCGGCCGGCGCCGAGGTGGGGGTCGCGGCCGGCCGGTTCAGGCTGGTCACGGGCGGCCGCCGATCGATCGGCGCCCCGCCCTGGGCGAGGCCGAGGGCGAGCACCCCGGCCACGGCCGCGCCCAGCGCCGTACCACCCAGGAAGGCGACGCCGCCACGCGAGCGGCCGTGCTGACCGAGGGAGGCGGTGGGGAGCGGTGGTGCGCCGAGGAACGACCCGTGCGAGAGCTCGCCCTTGAGCCGGTCGGGCGTGCCACCGGCGCCCGAGAGTCCGGCGAGCTGGGTCTTGACCCAGCCCTCCCGCTCGACCAGGTCACGGCAGGCGTGGCACGCGTGCACGTGCGCCCAGGCCCGCTCGGCCTCGGCCGGAGTGAGCTGGCCGTCGAGGAGCGCTGACACGCGGGTGCCGAGGTGACCGATCACGAGACGGCCTCCGGCGCGCCCTCGGGGCCTGCGTAGCGCTCCCGGCCCGACGTCGGCGCCCGGTGCGCCAGCGCGGCCCGCAGCATCGACCGGCCGCGATGGATGCGCGAGCGCACCGTGCCGAGCTTCGCGTCCAAGATGGTGGCGATCTCCTCGTAGGAGAGGCCTTCGACGTCACAGAGCACGACCGCCGCCCGGAAGTCGGGTGGCAAGGCTGCGAGCGCTCGCTCGACATCGTCGTCGAACGTCTGGTCGGCGACGGCGCTGTGGGGCTCGGGAGTCGCGCTGGTCAGCCGTTCCGCGCGCTCGTCGGACAGCGCGTCGAAGCGGATGCGCTGCTTGCGGCGCGCCTGGTCCAGGAAGAGGTTGGTGGTGATCCGGTGCAGCCAGCCCTCGAAGGTGCCAGGCGTGAAGGTGTCGAGGCTGCGGAAGACGCGGACGAACACCTCCTGGGTCAGATCCTCGGCGTCGGCGCGGTTGCCCGTCAGCCGATAGGCCAGCCGGTAGACCCGGTCGGAGTGGAGCTCGACGATCTCGCCCCACGACACCGGTTGCGTGAGGGACTCGGGCGCAACCTGCTCGACTGCCCGCTCGGCCACAGGGCCCATCCCTTCGCTCTGCTGGATCAGGATTGCTTCCTCCAGGTGTCGAACACGGTAGGGATCCCTCCTGAGAGGAACCTGGGAACGCTCCTGTGCCGCGCCTGTGAGGCAGCCCAGTCGCTGCCCTGCCGACGTGGTACCCGAATCTGCGAGGCTCAACGAGCCGCACGCCGAGGATGTTCCCCCCGCGATACAGTCGGCGCCATCTGCCCGATCGAGCCGGGCCGAGAAATCTGACCCCTGGAGGCCCCCATCACCACTCCGATCAAGCCGTCCAGCTGGACCTACGCCGAGTCGTTCGTGGCCGAGGACGACGTCCTCGCCGAGGCCCGGGCCCGCGCCGACGAGGTCGGCGTGGTGCCCATCAGTCCCGGTGGCGGGGCGGCGCTGCGGTTCCTCGCCTCGGTCCTCGAGGCCCGGGCCGTGGTCGAGATCGGCACCGGCACCGGGGTGTCGGGGCTCTGGCTGCTGCGCGGCATGCGCAGCGACGGGGTGCTGACCACCGTCGACATCGAGGCCGAGCACCAGCGGCTCGCCAAGCAGACGTTCGCCGACGCCGGCATCGCCGCCCAGCGCGCGCGCACCATCTCGGGCGCCGCGCTCGACGTGCTTCCGCGGCTGACCGACGGTCACTACGACCTGGTGTTCTGCGACGGCGACAAGCGGGAGTACGGCGCCTACCTCAAGGCCGCCGTCCGGCTGCTCCGCCCCGGTGGCGTCGTGGCCTTCGACAACGCGCTGTGGCACGACCGCGTGGCCGACCCCGCGCAGCGTGACGAGGAGACGGTCGCGATCCGCGAGCTGGGTCGCGCGGTCGCCGACGACGAGTCGCTCGTGCCGGTGCTGCTGCCGGTCGGCGACGGCCTCCTCGTGGCCAAGAAGGAGTGGGCGGGCGACCAGGCCTGAGCCCGGTCAGGAGGCTGTCGCCTCGAAGCCGGCTGCGCCTTCCGCGATCGCCACGACCTCGCACGGCTCGATCAGCGCCGGACTGCTGCCGATGATCTGCGACCCCGGAGCATCGGCAGCCCCCGCGCGGAAGGTGTTCTCGAACTCCGCGCGCGCCTCGCCGGACTCGAAGACGTAGCAGCCCTCGAACCACTGGCCCGGAACCATCCGCCAGGTCTTGTAGGCCAGGCCCGGCATCCCGGTGAAGCGTGCGTGCGAGGTGTCGGCGACGTACGACGCCAGCGACTCCTCCACGCCTTCCGGCGCCTCGGCCAGGGACCAGCGGACCGTCAGTCCGCGCGGCCCGCTCACCGGATGCCCCGCAGCGGGCTCGTCGGAGGCCAGCCAGGTGAGCAGGGCACGAGCGCCGTAGCCGGTCGGCCCGGCCGTCCACTCGAACGCGTCGTTGGCCGAGTCTCCGACCGAGGCGAGGTCGAAGTGAGCCCACGGCACGTCACCCACGAAGTGCTGGAGGAACAAGGCCGCCGTGATCGCGCCCGGCCCGCCGGGCGCGTTGTCGGCGTCGGCCACCTTCGAGTTGAGTCGCTCCTCGTAGTCGGCGGCGAGCGGCATCCGCCACACCGGCTCGCCGGCCAGGCGCCCTGCGGCGACCAGCGCGTCGGCGAGGGTCTCGTTGTTGGCGAAGAGCCCCCCGACGCTGCTGCCCAGCGCCACCCGCATCGCTCCGGTGAGGGTCGCGACGTCGATCACGACGTCGGGCTTCAGCTCCTGGACGGCATAGGCCAGCGCGTCCGCGAGGACCAGCCGGCCCTCGGCGTCGGTGTTGTTGACCTCGCTGGTGCGCCCCCCGAAGTGGGTGAGCACGTCACCCGGGCGCAGGGCATCGCCACCCACGGCGTTCTCTGCGGAGGCCACCAGGCCCGTGACGCGAAGCCGGCAGCCGAGCGCGGCCAACGCTCCGAGGACCGCGATCACCACGCCGCCGCCGGTCATGTCGCGCTTCATCGTCGTCATGCCCTCGGCGGTCTTGATGGAGAGCCCGCCGGTGTCGAAGGTGATGCCCTTGCCGACGAGGACGACCCGTGGCGTGCGGCGGCCACCCTTGGCGGGCACGTAGTCGAGGCGGATCAGTCGCGGCGGCGAGGCCGAGGCGCGGCCGACCCCCAGCAGGCCTCCCATGCCGCGCTTGGCGAGCTCCTTCTCGTCCCACACCGTGACCTCGAGCCCGTTGTCGGCACCGACCTCACGGGCCTGGTCGGCCATCCACTCGGGGTTCTTGAGGTTGGCCGGCACGCTCGCCAGGGCCCGGGACCGCCAGGATGCGCCGCCGATGGTCATCGCCCGGCGCAGCGCGCCGTCACGTTCGGCCGCGTCGGGCAGCCCGGCGAGGACCACCCGCGCGACGGGCTCGTGCTGGGGGCCTGTCGAACGCCAGTGGAAGCCGAAGGACCCCAGCATCACGCCGATCACGAACGCCTCGAAGCCGGCCGGGTCGGCGATCGCCGAGACCGTGGTGGCGACGCCGTCGACGTCGCGCGTCGACCGGGCCAGGGCTGCGCCCGCGCGACGGAAGTCGCCCGGCTGCTGCTCGCCGACCCCGACGAGCAGGACCCGGCGCAGGGACCCGTGGCCCAGCACCGGCACCGTGGTGACCTCGCCGGCCTTGTCGGGCCTCGCACCGCTCGGCGGGGTCAGGCTGTCCAGCGCGTCCAGCAGGTCGATCCCCAGGCTGTCACCGGTCTCCTCGGCGCCGAGGCCGAGCAGGGTGCTGCCATCGGGTCCCGGCAGGGCCGGGAAGGCGAGGACCTCGACGCCGCGAACCGCGTCAGGGAGCAGAGCGCTGAGCGCGAACTGCGGCGGAGAGACCTGCGGGGGAAGGCCTGCCGAGTCAGACGTCGACACTCGGGGTCAGCCGGTGACGGCTTTGAGGGCGTCACCCAGGGCGCCGGCCTCGTCAGCGTTGAGCTCCACCACCAGGCGGCCTCCGCCTTCGAGGGGAACGCGCATCACGATGCCGCGGCCTTCCTTGGTGACCTCGAGCGGACCGTCGCCCGTACGGGGCTTCATCGCCGCCATCCGCGCACCTCATTCCTCTTGTCGCTTGACCGCGTCCGACCCTCCGCCCGGCCCGCGCCCAGCCATTATCCCCTATGCACCCGGTGATCCCGACCACAGACCCTCTCCAACGCCGGGTCGCCACCTTCTACTGTGACGCCATGACCCCCTCTCCGGACCCGGTGCTGCTCGACGTCACCGACGGTGTCGCGACCATCACGCTCAACCGTCCCGACGCGATGAACAGCCTCGACATCGCCACCAAGCAGGCCCTGCTCGACGCCGTCCGCACCGTCTCCACCGACGACGCCGCGCGGTGCCTGGTGCTCACCGGACGTGGGCGCGCGTTCTGCGTGGGCCAGGATCTCAAGGAGCACGTCGGCCTGCTCCAGAGCGGTGACAAGGACGCTCTGTTCAACACCGTCGAGAAGCACTACAACCCCATCGTCGAGACGATCGCCACGATGCCCAAGCCCGTCGTCGCCGCCGTCAACGGCGTCGCCGCCGGCGCGGGGGCGAGCCTGGCCTTCGCCTGCGACCTGCGCGTGCTGGCCGACACGGCCGGCTTCAACCTCGCCTTCGCGGGCGTGGCGCTCTCCTGCGACACCGGCTCGAGCTGGACCCTCCAGCGCCTCGTCGGCCGGGCGAGGGCGCTCGAGCTGCTCTACTTCCCCCGCACGCTGGACGCCGCCGAGTCTCTGGAGCTGGGGTTGGCCACGCGCGTCGTCCCCGCCGACTCGCTCGCGGACTCCGTCGCCGACCTCGCCGGACGCCTCGCGGCCGGCCCCACCGTGGCGTACGCCTCCATGCGCCACTCGGTGGCGTACGCCGCCGAGCACACCTTCGCCGAGGCGCTGGCCGTCGAGGGGCAGATGATGGCGCTCACGGGTGCCACCCGCGACCACGAGGCCGCCGTCGCCGCCTTCATCGCCAAGGAGAAGCCCGTGTTCGAGGGTCGCTAGCCGGGCGCGAGCCAGTCGTGCCAGCCGCCGCCGAGGAGGGCGACGACCTGACGGGGAGCCTCGACCCGCATGCGGTGGCGGGAGGGATGGGCGCCGTACTCCACGGTGAGCGCGGAGCCCTTGAAGTGGTGGTTGAACCAGCCGGTCATGGTGCCGTGGCAGACGCCGCCGCAGTCGAGGGTGCGGCTCGGCAGCCGCAGCGTCCTGGCGACGCGCCGGGCGAAGGCGGCGTCCTTGGTGTCGGTGTCGACCCCGAGCAAGGGCTGGTGGAAGCTCAGCAGCCGCCTCGGGCGGATCTCCGCGAGGAAGGCCATCATCGCCTGGGTCTCCGGCTCCGACCCAGGGTGCGGGCCGGACTCGTAGTTGCCGTCGAGATCGCGCCAGTCGTAGGGGAAGTTGCGGTTCAGGTCGACGCCGTGGGCGTTGCGCCGGGTGCCGGCTGCGAGCCCGTCAGGGTTGTACGTCGGCACCACCCACACGTTGAAGCCGTCGAAGGCCGGCCCGTCGCGCAGTGCCTCCAGGATCGCGCGCGTGTGCGGCTCGTTGCCGTGCATCGTGGACACCAGGACGTACGTCGGCGTGCCGGTCTCGCCCAGGTGCCAGGCGACCAGGTCGCGACCCTGCACGGACTGGCCGATCACGCGCTTCTCGAGAACGGGTGACGAGGGCGCCGCGGCGGGTGCGGGCGCGCCCACGCCGGTGAGCAGCGCGAGTAACGCGGCCGCGGCCGCAACGGTGTGCCTCACACGGCCGAGGTCAGGTAGGCGAACGTGAACACCAGGACGCCCACGAGCAGGCCGACGTGCGCGAGCACCGAGAGGCCGGGGCCCTCGCTCCAGGAGTCCTCGATCGCGTTGGAGGCGTGGCGGCCCCGCGAGGGGATCCAGCGCACGAGCAGCATCAGGCCGGCCAGGACCGTGACCCACCAGCAGCCGAGCGCGACGATGCCCAGCAGGCCGCTCCACGACGCATCCTCGGGGAGCACCAGGAACGTGACCCAGGTGAGCAGCGCCAGGATGCCGAACAGCGTGTGGAGGTTGACCAGGCCGCCCCCGACCTTGTGCCGGCCGGCCCCTTCCTCGTTGCGCAACCTGAGGCGGGTCAGCACCACGACCACCGCCGCCAAGGCGGTGAGGATGTAGACGATCACCTCCAGGGACACGCCGGAATACTCCCTCAGTCGGTGTGTGGGTCGCCACTCGCCGCGTCGGAGCCGTCTCCTGCTTCTGGCGCGGCATCGTCCGCGACGCCCGCTCCCTGGTCCGCGGCCTGCTCCTTCTCGGCGGCCAGGCGGTCGAGCAGCGCGTCGACCTCCGACATCCGGTAGCCGCGGAACGCCAGCGAGAACCGCACCCGCCGCAGGTCCGAGGCGGAGATGTCGCCGTCGGCGGGCACGAGCGCGTCCGGCCGGTCGTCGTACACCGGAGCCAGCGGCGCACCGCGCCCAGCCGCGACCACGGCGACGGCGCCGAGCAGCAGCACGACCAGGATGGCGAAGAACCACATCATGGCCTCTCCTCCCTCCCGCCGGTCCCGTCCTTGGCGCTTGCCTCGACCATCGTGCGCACCGCGACGTCGACGTCGTCGGTCAGGGTGAGCCGATCGAGGTCGGACGCCGAGATCTTGCCCTCGGCGAGGACGGTGTCCCGCAGCCAGTCGAGGAGACCTTGCCAGTACGCCGTACCGACGAGCACCACCGGGAACGACGTGATCTTGCCCGTCTGCGCGAGCGTCAGGGCCTCGAAGAGCTCGTCGAAGGTGCCGAGCCCGCCGGGCAGCACGATGAAGCCCTGGGCGTACTTGACGAACATGGTCTTGCGCGCGAAGAAGTACCGGAAGTTGATGCCCTTGTCGACCCAGCGGTTCAGCCCGGTCTCGAAGGGCAGCTCGATGCCGAGCCCGACGCTGAGCCCGCCGGCCTCGCTGGCGCCCTTGTTGGCCGCCTCCATGGCGCCGGGGCCGCCGCCGGTGATGACGGCGTAGCCGGCCTGGACGAGCTTGCGGCCGAGCTCCTCGGCCTGGGCGTACGACGGGTGGTCCGCGCGTGTGCGCGCCGAGCCGAAGACGCCGATCGCCGGCCCGATCTCGGCCAGGGACCCGAACCCCTCGACGAACTCCGCCTGGATGCGGAGCACCCGCCAGGGATCCGTGTGCAACCAGGCCGCAGCGCCCCTGTTGTCGAGCAGCCGCTGGTCGGTGGTGCTGCCGTCGACCTGGTCGCGGCGCAGGACCTCAGGGCCGCGGTACTTCTCCCCGCCGGGGTCCTGAAGGTCGGGCTCACGCGTCGGTCCCGGTGAGCCACGCCCGCATCCGTCGCTCGCACTCGCGGAGCTGGGCGACCGGCACGTGCTCGTCCTTGTGGTGGGCGAACATCGGGTCGCCCGGCCCGTAGTTGACGGCCGGCACGCCGAGCGCGCTGAAGCGGGCCACGTCGGTCCAGCCGAACTTCGGGTTGACCGTGCCGCCGACGGCCTCGACGAACGCCTTGGCGGCCGGCACGTCGAGCCCCGGCCGGGCGCCCGGCGCGGCGTCGAGGAGCTCGACGTCGTAGCCGTCGAAGAACTCGCGGACGAACGCCTCGGCCTCGGCCGGGTCGCGGTCGGGCGCGAACCGGTGGTTGACCTCGACCCGGCACACGTCGGGCACCACGTTGCCGGCGACGCCGCCACTGATGGCAGTCGCGTTCAGCCCCTCGTGGTAGGTCAGTCCGTCGATGAGCGGGCGGCGGGCCTCGTACGCCGCCAGCCGGGCCAGGATCGGGGCCGCCTTGTGGATGGCGTTCTCGCCACGCCACGACCGCGCCGAGTGTGCGCGCGCACCGGTGGTCGTGACGGCGACGCGCAGAGTCCCTTGGCAGCCTGCCTCGACGACGGCGTCGGACGGCTCCATCAGGATCGCGAAGTCGCCCTCGAGCAGGTCGGGACGACTCTGCGCGAGCAGCTCGAGCCCGTTGTACGCCGAGTCGATCTCCTCGGCCTCGTAGAGCAGGTAGGTCACGTCGTGCTCCGGCTCCGGCACCGTCGCCGCCAGCTTGAGGATGACGGCGTCGCCGCCCTTCATGTCGCAGGTGCCCAGCCCGCGCAGCACGTCGCCCTCGAGCGTGGAGGGCCAGTTGTCGTTGACGGGCACGGTGTCGAGGTGACCGGCCACCAGGACCCGCTGCGCCCGGCCCAGGTCGGTGCGGGCGACCACGCTGTTGCCGTGCCTGGTCACCTCCAGGTGGGTCAGCGGCCGAAGCGCCGACTCGACCTGGTCGGCGATCTGCTGCTCGTTGCGGCTCACCGACTCGATGTCGACCAGCGCTGCGGTGAGGCTCACGATGTCCGAGTCGAGATCGAGCGAGAGGGGGTCCGGCGACATGCGGCCCATCCTGTCATCGCCTCGTCGACATCAGTTGTCGGGGAAGACGCAGAACTCGTTGCCCTCCGGGTCGGCGAGGACGGTCGAGCCCTCCGTCTCCCACAGGGGCGTCGCGCCGAGGGCGAGGAGCGGGCCGACCTCGCCGGTGAGGTCCCAGTGCACCCGGTTGGGGCCTACCCTGGCCTCGGGCACCGGCACGAAGTCGATCGTCAGCACCGGGTCCGGCGTCGCCCCCTCGAGAGCGCACCAGTCGTGGCCCTCGTAGGTCGTGACCTCGCGCCCGAGCACCCGCCCCCACCAGGCCGCTTGGGCAGCAGGGTCGAGGCAGTCGACGACGATCCCGTGGAGTCGGTACGCCGGCAGGTCGGCGGGCTCACGGACGAAGCAGCAGAACTCATGCCCCTCGGGGTCGGCCATCACGGTCCACGCGAACCCGGTGTCCTCGGCCGGGGCCAGCACCGTCGCGCCGAGGGCCTCGAGGTCGCCGACGGCGGCGGCGTACACGTCGAGGTGCAGCCGGTTCTTCACGGTCTTCTCGCGGTCGACGGCGTTGATCCAGACCCGCTGGTAGTCGGCGGTGCCCTCGAGGGAGACCTTGCCGGGCGAGGTCTCCACCTCGAGGCCGATCACCGCCGCCCAGAAGTCGCCGAGCGCCCGCTGGCCGTGCGACGCGTCCAGGCAGAGGTCCTTCCAGACTGCGAGCGGCGCGGAGGTCATGCCTTCACCACCGCGATCGTGACCGGCTCGGTGGTGGTCGCATCGCTCACGGTCAGCGACGTCGCCAGCGTCTCGGTCGCGATGAGGTCGCGATGTGCCTCGACGGCCGCGCGGGTCGCCTCGGACCCGCCGAGCGTCAGCGATATCCGGTCGGACACCTCGAGCCCGGCGTCCTTGCGGGCCTGCTGCACCCCGCGTACGACGTCGCGCGCGAGACCCTCGGCCTCCAGGTCAGGGGTGACGACGGTGTCGAGCACCACGAAGCCCCCGCCCGGAAGCACGCCGGTGGCGGCTCCCTCGCCGCCCCCGGCGATGGTGTCGAGAGTGAACTCCCCTGCCTCCAGCACCAGCCCGCCGGCCGTGACGGTGCCGTCCTCGGCCACCGACCAGTCACCCGACTTCGAGCCCCGGATGGCGGTCTGCACGTCCTTGCCGAGACGTGGCCCCGCGGCGCGGGCGTTGACCGACAGGCGTTGGGACACGCCGTAGGCGGCTGCCTCGGGTGCGTCCGCGTCGAGCAGTCGCACCTCCTTGAGGTTCAGCTCGTCGGCCACCAACGCCTCGAAGCCCTCGAGCGCGGCCGGGTCGGCGACCACGACGGTCATCGACGCGAGCGGCAGCCGGGTGCGCAGGGACGCGGCCTTGCGCAGGGCCGAGCCGGCCGAGCACACCTCGCGCACCTGGTCCATGGCCGCCACCAACGCGTCGTCAGCGGGCAGTGCTGCGGCGTCCGGCCAGTCGACGAGGTGCACCGAGCGCTCGCCCGTGAGGCCGCGCCAGACCTCCTCGGTCGTCAGCGGCATCAGCGGTGCGGTCACCCGGCAGACCGTCTCCAGCACCGTGTAGAGGGTGTCGAACGCGGCTGTCTCCTCCGCCCAGAAGCGGTCCCTGGAGCGGCGGATGTACCAGTTCGTCAGCACGTCGAGGAAGGCCCTCGTCGAGTCGCACGCGTTGGCGACGTCGTAGTCGTCGAGCTGCTGGGTCATCGCCTCGACGTACTGCCGCGTCTTGGCGAGCACGTAGCGATCGAGCGGGTCGGTGGAGTCCGTTCGTCCCGCGGCGTCGTAGCCGGCGGCGTTGGCGTAGAGCGCGAAGAACGACCAGCTGTTCCACAGCGGGATCAGCACCTGACGCACCGAGTCGCGGATGCCCTGCTCGGTGACGATGAGGTTGCCGCCCCGCAGGATCGGCGACGACATCAGGAACCAGCGCATCGCGTCGGCGCCGTCGCGGTCGAAGACCTCACGGACGTCGGGGTAGTTGCGCAGCGACTTCGACATCTTGTTGCCGTCGTGGCCGAGCACGATCCCGTGGCTCACGCACGCCGAGAACGCCGGGCGGTCGAAGATCGCGCTGGCCAGGATGTGCAGTGTGTAGAACCAGCCGCGGGTCTGGCCGATGTACTCGACGATGAAGTCGCCCGGGAAGTGGTGGTCGAACCAGTCCTCGTTCTCGAACGGGTAGTGCACCTGGGCGAAGCTCATCGAGCCGGAGTCGAACCACACGTCGAGCACGTCGGGAACCCGCCGCATCATCGACTGGCCCTCCTCGGGGGAGCGCGGGTCGTCGGGGTTGGGACGCACGAGCTCGTCGACGTAGGGCCGGTGCAGGTCGGCGACCGCCACGCCGAAGTCGCGCTCGAGCTCCTCGAAGGAGCCGTAGACGTCGATGCGCGGGTAGGCCTCGTCGTCGCTGCGCCAGACCGGGACCGGCGAGCCCCAGAACCGGTTGCGGGTGATCGACCAGTCGCGGGCGTTGGCCAGCCACTTGCCGAACTGGCCGTGCTTGATGTGGTCGGGGACCCAGCGGATCTCCTCGTTGAGCTCGAGCATCCGCTGCTTGACGGCCGTCACCTCGACGAACCAGGACGAGACGCCCTTGTAGATCAGCTTCTCCCGGCACCGCCAGCAGTGCGGGTAGGAGTGGTCGTAGGTCTCGCGACGCAGCAGCACGGTGTCTGCGGTGACGGCGCCGGTGCGCGTCTTGAGGTGGTCGACGATGTGCAGGTTGGCGTCGAAGACCAGCATCCCGGCGTAGTCGTCGACGGGGTGGGTGAACCGGCCGTCCTTGCCGACCGGCATCACCGGCGCGATGCCCTCGCGGTCGGTCACCTCCTTGTCGGCCTCACCGAAGGCGCCGGCGCTGTGCACCAGCCCGGTGCCGTCGGTGGTGGTGACGAACTCGTCGCCGGCCACGACGCGGAAGGCGTTCTCATGGCCCTCGAAGTACGAGAACGGCGGCAGCGTACGTCGAGCCCGAGCAGCTCGGAGCCCTTGCCCCGCCAGGTGATCTCGGGCTCGGTGCCGAGCTCGCGTGCGTACGCCGGCAGCCGTGCCTCCGCCAGGAGGAAGCGGTCGTCTCCTTGCACCACGACGTAGTCGATGTCGCTGCCGACCATCACGGCCAGGTTGCTCGGCAGGGTCCACGGCGTCGTCGTCCAGGTCAGCAGCTTGACGCCCTTCAACGGCCCCTCGGTCGTGACGGCGAAACCCACGGTGACGGCGGGGTCCTGGACCATCTGGTAGACGTCGTCGTCCATCCGCAGCTCGTGGTTGGACAGCGGCGTCTCGTCGTTCCAGCAGTAGGGCAGGACGCGGAAGCCCTCGTAGACAAGGCCCTTGTCGTAGAGCTGCTTGAAGGCCCAGATCACCGACTCCATGTAGTCGGGGTTCATGGTCCGGTAGTCGTTGTCGAAGTCGACCCAGCGAGCCTGGCGGGTGACGTACTCGCGCCACTCGCCGGTGTACTGCATCACCGACGCCCGGCAGGCGTCGTTGAACTTCTCGATGCCCATCTCGACGATCTCGTCGGTGGTCTTGATCCCCAGCTGGCGCATCGCCTCGAGCTCGGCGGGCAGGCCATGGGTGTCCCACCCGAACCGGCGCTCGACCCGCCGCCCGCGCATGGTCTGGTAGCGCGGGATCAGGTCCTTGACGTAGCCGGTGAGCAGGTGGCCGTAGTGGGGCAGTCCGTTGGCGAAGGGGGGGCCGTCGTAGAAGACGAACTCGTTGGCGCCGTCGACCCCTGCCTCGCGCTGGTCGACGCTGGCCTGGAAGGTGTCATCGGCCTCCCAGTAGGCCAGCACGGCCTCCTCGATCGCGGGGAACCGTGGGCTCGACGGGACGCCGCTCGTGCCGGGGTCGGCGTGGGAGACCTTGGGGTACGTCATCGGGTGTTCTTCCTCGTTCTCGGTGGTCGAGCCTGTCGAGACCACGAGGACGATCCGAGGACCGCGGTACCACCTCGCTTGCCGGCCTCGCGGCCGACCGCTTCGTTCACGGCTGTGACGGGCCTACCCGTCCGGGTCTACTGAGGCCGTCCCCTGGGTGAGGAGCGACCCGTTCTTCCGGAGGCTTGCCGCTGATGACGGCTCGAACGCCTGTGACTCGATGGTACGGGGAGCCACAGGCGTCCGGCCAACCGGTTCTCGTCAGCGTGGCGTCGGTGCCGGCGGGACGTGGTGGTCGCCACGCACCAGGTCGTCCGTGCGACCCGTCTGTGAGGGTGGACCCATGAGCGAGCCCCCCGAGCGTTGGAGTGCCGGCACCGTCCACCAGGACATGTGGGTCGACCCTGACGACGACCCACGAGACACCGGAGCCACCCTGCGCGGCGAGCGCGCCGTGCTGGTCGACTACCTGCACGCCTACCGCCTCACCCTGGAGCTGAAGTGCGACGGGCTCGACGCGGAGCAGCTGGCCCGTCGGTCGGTGCCGCCGTCCACGCTCTCGCTCCTCGGGCTGGTCCGGCACCTGGCCAAGGTCGAGCACTCGTGGTTCCGCCGGGTGATGGGACATCAGCCCGACCTCGAGCGGCTCTACTGGAGCCCCGATGACCGCGACCTCGACTTCAACGGCGCGGCGGCCGACCCTGCTCTCGTCGAGGACGCCTGGGACAGCTGGCGGCGCGAGGTGGCGTACGCCGAGAGCGTGGTCGACCAGGCGGAGTCGCTCGACGTCACCGGCACCCACCCCGACGGACCGCTGGAGCTGCGCGAGGTGCTGGTGCACATGATCGAGGAGTACGCCCGCCACTGCGGCCACGCCGACCTGCTGCGCGAGTGCATCGACGGCCGCGTGGTCGGCCGGTAGCACCGCGGCGTCGTCGGACTTCCTCCTCGACCCGGGGCTTGAGGATTGGCTACCCCCTGGGGGGCTCCGTAAAGTGAGTCAGGTGACTGACCGCACCCGCACCGCTTTCGGCTTCGGTCTGGCGACCGTGGTGACGAGCGGTGCGAGCGAGGGCACCGTGCTGGACACGTGGTATCCCGCGCCGGTGCTCGGAGCCCGGGCCGTCCGACGGTACGCCGCCCGCGTCCCTGACCGCCCTGGCCGGCGACCACCCGGCGCGCCGGGTGCGCACGGAGGTCGTCGAGCGGGAGATCGACCTCGACACCGCGCCGGCCGACGCGAGCGACGCCTACCTCCGCCTGCACCTGCTCTCCCACCGGCTGGTCCGGCCGCACGAGGTCGACGTCAGCGGCATCTTCGGCGTCCTGGCCAACGTCGTGTGGACCAACGTCGGTCCCTGCCCCGTCGACGGCTTCGAGGAGACCCGCGCCGCGCTGCGTGGGTTCGGCCCGGTCCAGGTGCTCGGGGTCGACAAGTTCCCGCGGATGGTCGACTACGTGCTGCCCACCGGCGTGCGGATCGCCGACGCCGACCGGGTCCGCCTCGGCGCCCACCTGGCCGAGGGCACGACCGTGATGCACGAGGGCTTCGTCAACTACAACGCCGGCACCCTGGGCGCGAGCATGGTCGAGGGCCGGATCTCGGCCGGGGTCGTCGTGGGCGACGGCTCCGACGTCGGCGGCGGGCGCGTCGATCATGGGCACCCTCTCCGGCGGGGGCAAGCAGGTGATCTCGATCGGCGCGCCGCTGCCTGGTCGGCGCCAACGCCGGCATCGGCATCTCGCTCGGCGACGACTGCGTGGTCGAGGCCGGCTGCTACGTCACGGCCGGCACCAAGGTCACGATGACCGGCCCCGACGGCCGGCCGGCCGTCGTCAAGGCAGCTGGAGCTCTCGGGAGCCGACAACGTGCTCTTCCGCCGCAACTCCGTCTCGGGCGCCATCGAGGCGGTGCCCTGGCAGGGCCAGGGCATCGAGCTCAACAGCGCCCTGCACGCAAACGTCTAGGCAGGCCTCGATGGCCAGGTCTGCCGGTCGCGTCACCGCGATCGTGATCGTCGGCGTCGGCGCGGTGGTGGCCGTCGTCGCCGCCGGGCTCGCCCTGCTCACCGGGGTCGGCCCGCTGCCCGACCCGCCCGGGTGCACCGCTCGCGTCGCAGGGCCGGGAGGTCACGCTGACCACCGAGCAGGCGGAGAACGCCGCGCTGATCGTGGCCGTGTCCGTCCAGCGCGGGATGCCCGCCGCGCGCCGCGTCGATCGCGCTCGCGACGGCGTACCAGGAGTCGAAGATCTACAACATCGAGCACGGCGACCGAGACTCGCTCGGGCTCTTCCAGCAGCGCCCGTCGCAGGGCTGGGGCACCCGCGAGCAGATCCTCGACCCCGTCTACTCGATCAACACGTTCTACGACGCCCTCGCCCAGGTCGAGGGCTACGAGGCGATGCGCATCACCGAGGCCGCTCAGGCGGTCCAGCGCTCCGCCTTCCCCGAGGCGTACGCCGACCACGAGGACGACGCCCGCGTGCTCGCCTCCGCCCTGACCGGCGAGACCCCGGGCGGCCGCTTCTGGTGCGTGACCCGCACCGACGCCGACGAGGAGTCCGACGACCTCGACGACGCCGGGCTGACGGCGCGCGCGTCGGTGGTGCGCGAGGAGCTGGGCAACGTGTTCGGCGAGCTCTCCATGGGCGGATTCGCGCCGGGCGGCGTGAGCGAGGGCCACATGGAGGGCTCCGCGCACTACGACGGTCGCGCGGTCGACGTCTTCGTGCGCCCGTCAACGACGCCAACCAGCGCAAGGGCTGGGCGATCGCCGCCTACCTCGTCGCCCAGGCCGACCGGCTCAAGCTGCGGACCGTCATCTTCGACGGGAAGATCTGGACCTCGGGCACCCGCTCCGAGCAGGGCTGGCGCGACTACGACCCGCCCACCTCCGTCCGGCGACCGGGCCGTCCTCGAGCACCGCGACCACGTGCACGTCGACGTCGCCGACTGAGCGCGGCGAGCCACCGAAAGGTCCTCCGCCGCCCGGATGCGGTAAAGATTCCGGCGTGCGCGGCGGCGTACGGCAAAGAAATCGGCATGTCGTCCAGGTATTCCCGGACGGAGTTCGTATCGTGGTCCCACTGACGGCTTTCAGCGCGACCGGGGGGTAGCGCGGGCGTCAGGGACATGGACCATGGGGGACGCCATGCACAACAGCTCGACCATCCTCACCGTCGGCACCGCTCTGCGCCACGCCCAGGACGGAGGCGTGCAGGTGCACGTGCTCGTCGGTGGACTGCTGGATGACCGGTCTCGTGATCGGCGTCGACGGCGAGGGCGCCGTCCTCGAGACCGACGACGGCGACACCACGGTCGTCCGCATCCAGGCCGTGACCGCGGTCCGCGTGGAGCAGGTGATCCGGCAGACCGCGGAGCCGCGCGAGGAGCCGGCAGCCCCGGCTGCGCCGTCGTGGCACCCGGAGACGCTCGCAGGTCGACCGAGGACGACCTGGTGCGCGAGCGGATCCGGGACGCCGCCGACCTCTTCACCCGCGACCTGGTGTCGGTGCACCGCGAGCCGCAGCCGGCCTGACCCGCGCGCCGAGCCGGGGCGAACGTCGGGGCGCGAAACTTTTGACTCGTGGGGTCATTGCCCGGAGGTCTCTGCCTGCGGTGCAATGTGGTGAGCTCGGCATGCTTCTGTTCGGCAAGTCCTGGGGGGGACATCGCCATGAACATCACCACCACGATCCTGACCGTCGGCACGGCCCTGCGCCACGCGCACAACAACGAGTGGCGGTGCACGTGCTGTGCGGGACGACGTGGATGACCGGTCGGGTCATCGGCCTCGACGGCGAGGGCGTCGCGCTCTACACGCCCGACGAGGAGACGCTCGTCGTCCGCATCGCCGGCATCAGCGCCGTGCGGATCAAGGGCGGGGCGGTCGAGGCCAAGGAGGACCGGTCGCGTCCTCGCTACGACGGCCTCAAGTTCCCGACCACGACGCCCGCCGACCTCAGCACGCTGGGCGTCACGACCACGCCGCCGCCTCGCGAGCCGGAGCCGGAGCCGGCCCCGGTCGTCAGCCCCTACCCGGTCGGCCACCCCGCCCGGACCGGCGGCCGCTGACCCGGCCGGTCCGGTCGGCTTCGACGCTCACGGCCGCAGCACCACCATCGACATCGCCGGCATCGGCAGGTCGAACTCCACGCTGAGCAGGCCGTCCGCGTCCGCGGTCACGGAGCGGTCGGGCTCGAGGGCGTCGAGCCGGTCGGCCTCCCGCAGGTGCGCCCACTGCTCCGGCGTCGGCCAGTCCTGGTCGTCCTCCTTGAGCCGCCCCCAGACCGCGGCGATGTCGCTGTGCTCGCTCGTCGACCCGGTCGTGGTGCAGCGTGTACGTCGCGCCCGGGGTCAGCCCGGAGTAGTCGATGCGCACCCGACGGCACAGGTCGTCGCTGCCCGAGGCCTTGGTCTGGTCGAGGGTGAGGTTCCAGACCAGCGTGGTGACCGCTCGACCGTCCTGTCACCGTCGGCTCGGCGGGCGAGCCGAGCGCCTCGACCAGCGAGCCCGCGCCGTCGCCGGCTCAGCGTCGGCGCCCAGCTGCCTGGTGCCCGAGGCGCTCCAGCAGGGCGAGGGCCCACCAGCGCGGCTTGCGCAGCTCGCCGACCGTGCGCAGCCCGAAGCCGCCGTGCAGGAGGGCGGGCGGGCGGCCGAGCTCCTCGAAGTGGTCGGAGACCACCCAGTAGGACAGCGCCTCCAGGCGGCCCATGGACGACGCCATCCCGCGCAGCAGGAACGTGCCTGCGAAGACGGCGTCGCTGGTCTCGTTGAAGTGCGTCGGCGTGACGCCCCACTCGGTCCACCAGATCGGCTTGTCGCCGTAGCCGTAGCGCTCCAGCGTGGGCCGGAAGTCCAGCGGCGGGCTGCCGTAGGTGTGGGTCGTGACGAAGTCGACCGGGACGCCGGTGCGCTCGGCGTGGGCGAGGAGCTCCTCGACCCAGCCGGACGCGGCCGACGACGGGCCGCCGACCCGGAGCCGCGCGTCGACCGACTTCACCGCGGCGGCCGTGACGTCGTAGAGGCGGAGGTACTCCTCGGGCGTCCCCGACCAGAACACCTCGAGGTTGGCCTCGTTCCAGACCTCGAACGACCAGTTGTCGACGAGGTCCTGCAGGCCGTAGCGGTCGGCCAGGTGCGCGACCAGGTCACGGACCAGGTCGTGCCAGCGGTCCCAGTCCCGGGGCGGGGAGACGATGGCGCCGTACTCGAACACGGTCGTGCCCGGGTCGCTGGCCAGGTCGTGCGGCATGAACGAGAGCTCGACGACCGGGTACAGGCCGATGTCGCGGAGGTGGTCGTAGACCCGGTCGACGCCGCTGAAGTCGTGCACCGGCTCACCGTCAGGGCCGTCCGGCTCGCGGTAGACGCCGAGGTCGTCGCCGAGGATCGCGTGGGCCCGCACGTGGCTGACACCGAGCTCGCGGTGGGCCGCGGTGAGGGCGGCGGTCAGCTCCGCCCCGATCACCTGCCCGCCGGTGGTCTCCTCCGACAGCAGGTGCGAGAGGTGCTCGCTGCCGATCATGGGCCGCCACGGCCGGGGCAGCTCGCCCCGGTCGTCGGCGACGTCGACGCGGATCTCCACCGGCCCGGTCGCCTCTTCGGTCGGCGTCGCCTCGAGCGGCGCGGACCGCTCCCCTTCGACGTGGACGTCGGAGAGGGTGGCCACGGCGTACCAGCGCGGGGAGCCCGGCTTGCCGGTCGTGTCGGCGTACGGCGGGTGCGGGACGGCCAGCACGTCGCGGCCGGCGTGGTCGAGCGGCTCCCAGGGTCCAGCGGCATCGGGAGCCGCATAGACCTGGTAGCCGACCGCGCCCGGCACGGCGTCCCAGGTCAGGCTGACCTGGTGGCCGCCGCCCTCGGCCCGCAGGCCGGTGGGCGGGTCGAGCCGCGGAGCGTTGCCGGCGAAGACGATGCCGCTCGTCCCCTCGGCGCCCGCGGCCTTGCTGGCGCGGCCGATCCGGTTCTCCCAGTCAGCGCGTGCGTCCGCCATTCAGCGGCCCCCCTCGGCCGTCGCGAAGGTCTCCTGCTGCATGAGCGGCTTCACGTGCGTCCTCCAGCGCGCCGGCGGAGACGTAGTCGCGCACGTCGTCGCCGGCCAGGGCGTTGCCGAGCGCGGCCATGATCATCCCCTGGTCGAGCGAGAGGTAGCGCTTGGAGACCTGGCCGCTCGGGACCTCGACGGCGTCGTAGAAGCCGCCCGGACCGTAGGCGTCGAAGTTGCGCTTCAGCTTGGCCAGGTTGGCGAGCGCCGGGCCCTTGGCGTAGCGCAGGGCGAGGAACGACGCGTGCGGGGTGACGACACCGTCGCCGTACTCCGTCGGCGCGGGCTCACCGGCGCGGCTGTTCGGGGCAGCCGGCGACCTCGTTGGCCTGCGACCAGTCGGTGCGCTGCTGGTCGGAGGTGTAGCCGGCCTCGTCCATGCCGAGCGCGTCGACGCCGTACTCGCGGTAGCCGCCGTCGGGGTTGTTGGACGGGGAGAAGCCCCAGTAGCCGTAGCCGGCGTCGTCCTTGCCGTGCTCGATCTGGGCCTGCACGTAGAGCGGGTGGTTCTTGCCCCACGAGGTCGGGCCCCACGTCTCCTCGGGCACGAACAGCGGCACCATCAGCGCCTCGAACATGCTGCCGCCCCAGGTCGGGACGAGCCTCATGCCGCGGTAGGGCAGCGTGCCCTCGAAGACGTCGACGCCCTCGTGGCTGACCCACTCGCCGGTCGGGCAGCGTCTCGGTCCAGGTGTAGTCGCAGATCGGCGGGAAGGTGCGCTGGGTCCCGAAGTAGTGCTTGGCCGGGATCTGGCCGGCGGCGATGCCGAGGTACGACGCCATCCGCGGCTCGGTGTTGAAGGCGCCGTAGCGGTGGCAGGTGTGGTAGACCGGCGCGGTCCCCTCGCGGAAGCTGAGCAGCTGCGAGCAGCCCGGAGGCGGCTCGACCCAGAAGCCGCCGCTGATCTGGCCGCCGACCGGCCCGCCCGGCTCCTTGCGGCACGCCGGCGTTCTCGTCGTAGTAGAAGCCGAAGTCCATCTTGGTGCGGATGGCGTCGGCGGCGGCGGCAACCTGGTCGTCTGCGCGCGCGGCGACCAGCAGCCCGGTCGCGAGCCAGCCGTTGTCGACGCTGGAGACGAACGGGAAGACCTGGTTGTCGCGGCTCGACCGGCCAGGTCCGTCAGCTTCTCCAGCGTCGCGGGGTCGTACCAGTTGTAGAACTGGCCCGACTCCTCGTGCATCTCCAGCTTGCCGATCGAGTCGATGGTCTGCAGCATCCGCTCGCGGGCGTCGGCCTTGGTGATCAGGCCGGTGTCGCGGGCGACGACGGTGCTCCAGAGGTACGCACCGATGTTGGTCGGCGAGGTGTAGCCGCTGCGGCCGGCCGGGTCGAGGTCACCTCCGACGTTGTCGGCCGGCAGCCCGGTGTCCTCGTCGGTCATCGCGACGAAGGACTTCCAGGTGTCCTCGAGGTAGGTGTTGAGCACGCGGTCCTGGTGACCGCCCTGCAGGGCGGCCGTCGTGAGCGCCGGGGCGTCGGCTCCCGGGGCGGCGGCGCCAGTGGGCGCCGCCGCCCCGAGACCGCCGACGGCCAGCCCGAGAGCTGTTGCTCCGGCCGCGACGAATGTGGTGAGGGATGTACGCATGGGGTCGTGTCTCCTTCATGTTCCCGAGATGGAGCCCGACCGGTGGTCGAGCAGCGAGCTGAGCGAGCGATCGGTCGAGACCACCGACTACTTGATGCCGGTCATCGCGATGCCTTGCATGATGTGGCGTTGGAGGATCAGGAAGATGGCGAGGACGGGGAGGACGACGACCACCGAACCGGCGAGCAACAGGCCGTACTCCGTCGCGTTCTGCCCGACGGCGTAGAGGGCCAGGGCGACGGGCAGCGTGTACTTGTCCTCGGTCTGGGCCACCACCAGCGGCCAGAGGAAGTTGTTCCACGACGCGAGGAACGTCAGGATCCCCAGCGTCGCCAGGGCCGGCCCGCACAGCGGCATGATCACCGAGGCGAAGATCCGCAGCTCGCCGGCGCCGTCGATGCGCGCGGCCTGGATCAGCTCGTCGGGCAGGCCCAGGATGTACTGCCGCATCAGGAACACCCCGAACGGCCCGGCGAGGAACGGCAGGATCATGCCGATCAGGCTGTTGCTCAGGCCCATCTTGGTGACGAGCACGAACAGCGGCACGAAGGTCACCACGCCCGGAACCATCAGCGTGCCGAGCACGACGGCGAACAGCGCCTTCTTGCCCGGGAACTGCAGCTTCGCCAGGGCGTAGCCGAGCATCGCGCAGAACGCCATGTTGCCGACCGTCACGGCGAGCGCGACGACGACGGAGTTGACGAAGTACGTCGGGAAGTCGAGCTCGGTGAAGAGCGTGCGGTAGTTCTCGAGCGTGGTCGTCTCGGGGATCCAGGTCGGGGGCACGCGGCGTACCTCGGCCTCCGGCTTGAAGGACGAGACGAGCATCCAGAGGAAGGGGATGACGACGAGGAACAGCCCGACGGCGAGCACGGCCGTAGAGCCAGCGCGGCGTCGTGCCGCTGTCCTCGCGGGTGCGACCGCGGCGCGGGAACGACCTCGGTCGCGTCTGCGGAATTGTCCAGCCTCACAGCGGTGTCGGTCATGTCCTAGTCCTTGTCGCCCAGCCAGCGGAACTGCACGAAGGTCAGCGCCACGATGGCGAGGAAGAGCAGGTAGCTCGCTGCGGCGGCGTAGCCGAAGTTGCCGTAGCCGAACTGGTCGAAGGTGAAGAAGGTGACCGACCGGGTCGCGTCGAGGGGGCCGCCCTTGGTCATCACGAAGGCCTCCTCGAAGAACTGGAGGTAGGCGATACCCGAGATCACCGCGCCGAAGAGCAGCGTGGGCCGCAGCATCGGCAGGGTCACGTGGCGGAACCGGCCCCAGCCGGAGGCGCCGTCGACCTCGGCGGCCTCGATCACCTCCTTGGGGATCGTCTGCAGTCCGGCCAGGAAGATGATCATGAGCCCCCCGAAGTTGCGCCACACCGCCATCACGACCAGCGACGGGAGGGCGGTGGCGGTGTTGTCGAGCCACGCCGGGCCGTCGATGCCGACGAAGCCGAGGAGAGTGTTGACCAGGCCGCCGTCCTCGCGGTAGAGGAACTTCCACACCACGGAGACCGCGACGATGCTGGTCACGACGGGCAGGTAGTAGCCGATGCGGAAGAAGCCCTTGAGCCGCACGACCCGGTTCAGGCCGACGGCCGCCGCGAGCGCGACCGCCATCGTCAGCGGAACCCCGAGCAACAGGTACAGCAGCGTGTTGAAGGTGACCTTGCGGAACAACGGGTCCTGGACGAGCTTGACGTAGTTGTCGAGCCCGACGCCCTCGACCGCGAACGGGTTGCGAATGTCGGCGCGGCGCATGTCGGTGAACGACATGCCCAGGCTCGCGAGCACGGGCCCGAGGGTGAAGGCCAGGAACAGGATCACGAACGGCAGTGCGAGGACCCACGCGGCGACAGCCTGCTGCCGCCGCGTGGGGTCGATGCCGCGCCGCGCTGGTCCCGCCTTGGAGCGTGCCTTGCGGGCAGGCTCCTGGAGGGTCGTGGCGGACATCGTGGTCAGAGACCGGTGCCGATGGAGGACGCCTGGTCCTGCATCGCCGCGATCGCGTCCTCGACGCTGGTGTCGCCGCGGGTCGCCTTCTCGATCTCGCTGTCGACGACTCCGGCGATCTCCTCCCAGGTCGGCACCGACGGCGGCGCCTGCGCGCTGTCGAGCTGCTCTCCGAAGATCTGCAGCTGCTCGTCGTCGGCCAGCTCACCGGTCTCCCACGACTCCGTCACGGCCGGGAGGTCACCGACCTCGTCGTAGAAGCCCTGCTGGGTCGCGGGGTCGGAGAGCCACTGGATGTACTTCCAGGCGTTCTCCTTGTTGTCGGAGTCGCTGAAGACGGTCAGGTTGCCGCCGCCGACGAACGACGTGCCGGGCGAGCTGTCGGGGCCGGGCAGCAGCGCGACGGCGTACTCGTCCTGGCTCACGCCGGCGTCCTCGACCAGCCCGGTGTGCCAGGGGCCGGAGATGAAGGAGGCGTAGGTCCCGTCGGCGAAGCCGCTCTCGAGCTCACCGGCGTCCATCGTCTTCGCCGGGGTGACACCGTCGTCGAAGAAGGACTTGTAGTACTCGAGCGCCTCGGCCATCTCGGGGGTGTCGAGGGTGTACTCGGTGCCGTCCTCGTTGGTGAAGCTCGCGCCGTTGGACCAGGCGAAAGGCATCATGGTCTGCCAGGAGCCGGTGCCACCGGGCGGCAGGCTGATGCCGTACTCGGCACCGCCCTTGGTCTGCAGGTCCTGGGTGAACTGCTTGAGGTCGTCCCAGGTCTGCGGCGCCTCGGTCCAGCCGGCCTTCTCGGCCAGGTCCTTGCGGTAGTAGAGAACGCGGGTCTCGACGTACCACGGGACGGCGTACGCCGTGCCGCCGACCTCGGTGGAGCCCCAGGCGCCCTCGTAGAACTCGCCCTCGTCGACGAGACCCTCGGGGATCGGCTCGATGCCGCCACCCTCGGCGAACTCGCCCATCCAGGTGCTGCCGACGAGCGTCACGTCGGGGGTCTCGCCCGCCGCGATGGCGTTGGCGATCTTGTCGTGCGCAGCGTCCCAGGGGACGGCGGTGACCTTCACGTCGGCGTCGGGGTTCTCGTCCATGAAGGCCGCGGAGAAGTCGCCGAGGACCTCGCCCTCGGTGCCCATGGCCCAGACCTCGATGGTGCCGGAGGCCTTGCCGTCCTCGATGGCCTCGCCCTGGCCTTCCGCGCCGCCCCCGCTGGAGTCACGCCCGCACGCGGTGAGCGCGAGGCTGGTGATGGCGACCAGCGCGAGTGCGCGGGTGCCCGTGGTTCGGATCGGATTCATCAGTGGTTCCCTTTCGAGACGGTGGTGCTGGGTGTGGTGCTGCTGGTGCCGGGTGTGGTGCTGGTGCGGATGACGAGATCGGTGGCGAGCACCTCGTGACGGGGCTCGCGGCGGCCCGAGATGAGCTCGTCGAGCATCCGGGCGGCGGTGGCTCCGAGGGCCCGCATCGGCTGGCGGACGGTGGTCAGCCCGGCGTAGCGGGCGGCCATGACGTCGTCCCAGCCGGCGACGAGCACGTCGGCGGGCACGTCGACCCCGCCCGAGCGCAGCTCGGTCATCAGACCGAGGGCCAGCTCGTCGTTGGCGCAGGCGAACGCATCGGGAAGCCGACCGGACTTCAGGACCGCCCGGCCGACGCGGATGCCCGACTGCTCGTCGAGCTCGGGCGTGGAGGTGACGGTGACGGTGGCGCCGGCAGCCGCAGCGCCGGCCTCGAGACCTTCCAGCCGCTCGGCGACGTCGGGCGAGGTGTCGGGGTCGCCGACGAAGGTGATGCCCCGGACGCCCGCGGAGGTCAGGTGGTCCGCGAGCGCCCGGGCGGTCGCACGGTTCTCGGCGTTCAGGGAGTCCATGGCGGGCAGCGGCGTGCGGGCGAGCAGCACGAGCGGGATGCCGCGGCGCGCCAGGCTGTGCAGCACCTCGTCGGAGACCGTGCGGCCGAGGACCACGAGGCCGTCGGTGCGTCCGGCGAGGTCGGTGACCATCGCCGGCGCACCCAGGCGGCCGTGGGTCGAGAGCAGGAGCACCGAGCGGCCGAGGTCGGCGGCGATCTCCTCGTAGCCGAGCACGACCTCGGCGAAGTAGGGACCCGACAGGTCGGGGAACACGATGCCGTTGGCGGCATGGCGGCGCTCGGCCAGCTGGCGGCCCAGGTGGCTCGGCACGTACTCGAGCTCTGCGGCCGCCTTCGCGACCTTGCTCTGGGTCTCGGGGCTGACGACGCGGGGGTCCCGGAGCGCCCGGCTCACGGTCGCGATCGAGACGCCGGCCCTGCTGGCCACGTCTCTGATCGTGGGGCGCATCGCGTCGAACCTCCCGAGCAGTTGGCGTGTGTAACCGGTTTCTGTAACCGCTTACATTTGCCTCACCATGACGGATGTCTAGACCACTTGTCAACCACCCTCAGGGGTGTGCGGCGACAATGCCCGGATGCAGGACGACGAGCTGGCGACCCTGCTGCCAGCTGTCGTCGAGGAGCTCTGGGGACGGCTGCCCACGCTCGTCGAGCCGCTCGGCGGCGGCATGAACTCCGCCACCGCGCGGGTGCTGCTGGGGTCGTCGGCGTACGTCGCCAAGTGGGTTCCGTCCGGTCACCTGGCCGACCTGCGGACCGGCCTGGAGGTGGCGCGCGAGCTGACTCTGGCCGGGCTGCCCGCGGGGGCGCCCCTGCCTGCGGTGTCGGGAGACCTGAGCGTCCGCGTCGCGGGTGGTGACCTGGCGCTGCTCGCCTGGGTGTCCGGCGTTCCGCTGACAGGCGACTCCCCCGTCGAGCAGGAGCTGATCGGCGCGACGCTGGCCAGGGCGCACCTGCTCGCGGGGACTTCTCCGGCCGGGGCCTTCTTCGCCTGGCTGCGGCGCCGACCACCCGGCCCTCGAGGTCGAGCCAGGACTGCGCGGCGAGGTGGCCGCCGTGCTGGCCGAGCTGGCGACACTCCCGCCACTCACCTGGGGCCGGCTGCACACCGACCCCGCGCCCGAGGCCTTCCTGCACGACGCTGCCTCCGGCGTCACCGGGCTGATCGACTGGGCCGGCGCCTGCCCCGGACCGTTGCTCTACGACGTGGCCTCAGCGGTGATGTACCTGGGCGGCGTCTCTGCCGCCGAGCCGTTCCTCGCGGCGTACCTGCCCTCCTCGCCGCTCCCCCGCGCCGAGCTCGCCCACCTGCCGACGTGGTGGCGCTACCGCGGCGCCGTCCAGGCGGCGTACTTCGCCGATCGGATCCTGCGCGCCGACCTCACGGGCACCGACCCCGCCGGCAACCGCCAGGGCCTCGCGCACGGACGCCGGATGCTTCACGGCGAGTCCTGACACGGGCCGAACCGTCGATCTTGCAGGGTTCCGTCAGTGAGCGCAGTCCAGCTCCCGAGGCGCTGATGTCCGAGCCGGTGTAGCGTCGTTAGACAAGGTCGGTTCCGGAGACCACGAGGTTCGGACATGCAACTTGAACACCTCTGCGACGTCAGCTGGACCTACGACCTGCTCCACGAGGTCGAGCCGTCAGAAGGCGCCGACGGCCGAGTCTATGGTCAGGGCACAGCCAGCTTTGCTGGTCGGTTGTCGGGGTCGGCGCGGTGGTCGAACTTTCCACGGATCCGCAACGGCTTCGCGCTTCCCGATGCTCGCGGAGTGATTCATGCGGGCGACCTTGAGGTGCTGTTTGCCCTGACAGGCTTGTCGTCGCTCAGCGACGGTCAAGGGGTCCACGTCATGACGTTCCAGACCGCAGCCCCCGCGTACCTTTGGCTGAACGACGTCCTTGCCATAGGCGAGGGAACGATTGACGTCGAGCACGCACGTCTTGCCATGCGCTACTACGAGTGCCGGGTTGAGCTTCCGCTTGAGCACTTCGCGTCGTGATCGCGCGACCACCACTGCTCGTCGGTCAGATCGTTGACTTCCGCCGCGACCCGGCGCCGACGGCGTACGGCGGCCCGGGCTCGACGACTCCCCGCGGCTGGCACGTCTTCGAGGGCTTCGGTCCTTCGATGCCGCGCGTCGGCTCGGCGCGCGGCATCGCGTGGATCAGAGCCGGTAGGTGTAGGTCTTGTTGCGGTGCAGACCTGACCGGATGAACTTGAACTTGCCCTTCATGTAGAGCCCGTCCTGCGAGTCAGCGGCGCTGATGGTCCACTGCTTGGTGTACCAGGTGTAGGTATTGGCGGGCCGGGTGGGCGGCTCATGCGTGCCGGTCTTGCTGAGGTCAGCCCAATGGATCCCGGGCCGGTCGTTGGTCAGCGTGTTGGTCAGCTCGAAGCGGACGACCTTGCTGTCACCGCCCTCCCAGGCCCACATGGTCGCGCCGACCGCTCCCTGGACCTCGTACTGGTTGATGTCGGGGAGGTTGTAGAACACGTTCGTCGCCCGGATCCACAAGTTGGGGTCCGTGCTGACCTGCCGCCACGGGCTGCTGCTGCGCGCGGCGTTGTTGCCCGTGGGTGGTGGCGGCGACTGCGCCTCACGAATCACCTGCTCGTCGGCCGTCGCGTTATTGGCCAGGTTGGGGTCGGGCGTCGCGCTGGCGACGCGTACCGCAAGCCGGGTCTCCCGCTCCGTCTCGGCGAACACTCCGACGGTGAGCGTGGCCGACGCACCCGACGCGAGTGACGCCGCCGTGCACAGCACGAAGCGCACCGAGGTGACGGTGCAGGTCCAGCCGGGACCGGGTGACTTGACGTAGCCGTACTCGGTGCCGCGCGGTGTGCCGAACCTGAGCTCAACCGCGGCTGCGGCGCCCGGGCCGGCGTTCCTCACGGTCGCGCGGACGGTGTCCACCTTGCCGACCTGGGTCCGCGCGCCGAACCCGGCGACCGAGGCGACGAGATCGGCCGAGGCTCGGGTCGGGGTAGGAGTCGGCGTGGGCGTGGGTGTCGGAGTGGGTGTGGGCGTAGGCGGGGGCGGCGGGGCCGTCGCGTAGCCGCAGAAGTCCTCCGGCGGGGTGAATCCGACCTCGCCGTCCGGGCTCGTGGCGATGATGGTCCCCTGCCCGGGCGTGTCCAGCGTGGTCTCGAACTGCCGCGTCCCGCCGTCGGGGTCGGCGACCGAGAGACTGGCCGTGGTCGGCTGTTGCCCCCAGAAGTAGCACACGCCGATGACCAGGCCGCGGCCCTCTGGATCGAACTCGGTGAACGTCTCCGGTCCGAAGCCCTGGGTGTTGTCGTCGGACAGGCTCGCGCCCGGGATGCCGCCAGGTTCCGCGTACCAGGCGTGGGCGCCGTTCGCGTCCCACACATGCAGGTCGACGTCCGTGTCGTCGGTGTTCCAGGTCAGGGTGGCCCGGTTCGTCTCGGCGTGCGCGCCTGGGGCTGCGAACGCGATGAGCGACGAGGCGACCAGAGTGGTGAGGACGGTGAGGATCGCCCAGCGCCATCGTGTCCAGTCGAGCCATCCGCCTCCGCCGCCGTGGTCGCTGTTCAGACGCTGCTGCCTGTGGATGTTCGAGACCGGCACTTCTCCCCCTCGGGTTCGTCTTCGCCTTGGGGGGGTGCGGGCACGCTAGCCCGGGCGGGTCAGCCGCGTGACACGTCTGGGCGCAATACCCAACCTGAGGGACCGAGCGCACCTTCGCCCCAGGTCACCTGAGTCCCTCGCGACCCGAGTACTCACTCCACCAACGGCGCCGCGAGCTGGACGCCCTGTCATCCACTCACATGCCGCAGCAATGCGCGCGACTGCGACTGTCCGGCCGCGTTCCGGACGCACTCTCAGCCGACGAGTGTGCGTCGCTCCGCCCACTTTGACGCGGCCTAACGCGCAGGTTGTGGCAAGCGAGGGAGTCATCCACTCCGGGATGCTCAGACAAGCGTGTCTCGGGACTCTTCACGCCTCTCGGACGGATCGGAGCGGGGCCTGGGGGCTTCAGGCCTTGCGCGGCCGAGTCCTCAGCCACCGCACGCCGAGGGCGCCGCCGATGGCGAGAGGCCAGAGCCACCAGCCGAAGATCACGAAGAGGAAGGTCCCGCTCGGGCACCTCGCCAGGCAGTCCGATGTCGGCGACCTTGCGGCGCCGGCTGCGGCCAGCGCGAGACCGACCCAGGAGACCCAACGAGCGACGATGCGGCTGCGCAGGGCCGCGTAGGAGAAGGCGCCCACCAGGATCATGCACGATGCGACGCGAGGGTGAGGCCCGCGAACCACTCGGTGACCGCGGTGAGCGTGAAGAGGTTGACGATGTCGCTGTCAGCCAGTCCTTCGACCTCGTGAGGAAACGCGAAGATCGACGACGCCGCGACGAGGAGCAGCGTCTGGGCGGTGGCGACGGCGCCGCAGATCAGGATGACTCCGGGCACAGGCGAGTCCTTCCGGGCCTGTCCGACCAGCTGGGCGAGTCCGACGACGAAGAAGGCGAACAGGCCGACGGAGATCAGCGCCGTCAAGCGTGTTGAGCCGAATGGTCGCATCATTGTCGGCGGCGAACGCCCGGATCTGGTCGGCGGTCGCGTCGCCGGGGGAGGGCGTCCCCTCGGGCGTCAGGTCCCGAGGCTGACGAGGAACAGCAGCAGCCCCGTGAGCGCGGTCCAGCCCAGCGTCGTACGGGCGGGCCTGTCGGGTCCGGTCTGGTCGGCGAGAGCTTGCTCTGCGGAGGTGGCGGTCATGGTGACTCCTTGCGTGGTGAGGCGGACGGAGTGTCCCGCGATGTCGCCAGCCTGTTGAGGTCCGCCGTGCCGGCGCGTCCGCCGCAGGTCGCGACCTGGTCCATCCGCAGGTCGCGGCCGAGGCCCGCACGGTGGCCACTGACACAGCGCGTGAGTAGCGTCGTTGTGGTGAGGGCATGGCGAGGCGCCCGGCCCACGCCGATCGAGTCCGGGCTCGGCGCGGTCTTGCTCTGTCTCTCGGTCCTGGAAATGCTCTTCTCGGACGAACAGCCCGACCCGAACGTCATCAGCGTGATCGCAGCCGTGGTTCCGCCGGTGCTCGTCGCGTTCTCCCGGAGCGCACCCGAGGCGGTCACGGGGGTCGCCATCGTCGTCTCCGTCCTCGACTCGCTCGAAGCATCGCCGTCAGGCACCTTCGGGGCCGGGATCGCCGGGATGGCGATTGTCTTCGCGCTCGCCGCGTGGTCGCGACAACCGTGGCCCTGGCTGGTCGCCGTGGTCGTCGCGGTCGACCATGCGGGACCTCAGGACCGTGAACTTCGGCCTCAGCGACATCCTCATCGACTGGGTCTTCATCGGCTTCGTCGTCTTGATGGGTCGCATGGTGCACCGGCGTACGGCGCAGGCCGACGAGCTGAACAACCGGCTTCGTCTCGCCGAGCTCGATCGTGAAGCCCGCGCACATGAGGCCGTCAGCCGCGAGCGCGCCCGGATCGCCCGCGAGCTGCATGACATCGTGGCTCACGCGGTGAGCCTGATGGTGGTCCAGGCTGGTACGGCGCGGCCGCACGCGGAACGCGTCGACCGGGAGCTGGCGGACGTGCTGGGGACGATCGAGCACTCGGGTCGGGAGGCGCTCATCGAGCTGCGCCGGCTGCTGCACGTCCTTCGTTCCGACGACGAGCCCGATCAGCAACCCGTTCCAGACCTCGCACGGCTCGGCGAGCTCGTCGACGGAGTCCGGCGTACCGGGCTCGAAGTCCATGCCAGCTTCGACATACCGCGTGACGTGCCCCCGGGCGTTGCGCTGTGTGCCTACCGCGCGGTGCAAGAGGGGCTGACCAATGCCGTGAGGTACGCGAACGAATCCTCCGTCGACGTCGCCGTCTGCGGCAACGACGGCGCGCTGTCGGTGGAAGTGCAGGACCACGGCGGCACCGTTGCAGGCGAGGCGATCGGAGCGGGGAAGCGGACTGGTCGGGCTGCGGGAGCGCGTGCTGCTCTGTGGCGGGCAGATGGAGGCAGGCTCGGCGGGGCCGGGCTACCTGCTGCGCGTCACGCTGCCGTTGAGCGATCCGCCGGCGATGGTCGACGGAACAGCGTGATCCGGGTCTTGCTGGTCGACGACCAGCACCTGGTCCGCGAGGGGTTCGCCAGGCTCCTGCGCGACGTCGACGACATCGAGGTGGTGGGCGAGGCGGCCGACGGGGGTACGGCGGTGCAGATTGCCGCCGAGACGTCACCGGACGTGATCCTCATGGACGTCCGGATGCCCGGGATGGACGGGGTCGAGGCTGCGGAGCACATCATTCGCGACACATCCGGACGTGCGTGTCCTGATGCTCACCACCTTCGACCTGGACGAGGCCGTCCATCAGGCCCTGCACGTGGGAGCCAGCGGCTTCTTGTTGAAGGACACTCCCTACGAACAGCTAATCCATGCCATCCGGGCCGTGTCGCGTGGGGATTCCGTGCTGGCGCCCTCGATCACCCGACGGCTGATCGAGGCCTTCGCCCAGCATCCGCAGCCTGGCGCGGAGGACACTGCACGCCTGGACCGGCTGACCGAGCGCGAGTCTGAGGTGCTGCGCATGATCGCCAGAGGAATGTCCAACGCTGAGATAGGTCAAGCGACCTTCCTGAGCGAGGCGACGGTCAAGACCCATGTCGGCAGGGTGCTCAACAAGCTCGGCTGCCGCGACCGAGTGCAAGCGGTCGTCTTCGCCTACCGCACGGGATTCGCGCCCCTCGAGTAAGTCTGAGATGTACTGCCGTGATCCGCGAACTCCACAGGCGCTTCACTCCGCCGTTATCGGCGTATGCAACTCGTCGGCTGCTGGCCGTCGGGCGAGCACGCTCGGCGCCAATCGGGCGGGTCGAGCCGCCGCGATCGCCGTACAACGGTGGCTGGTCACGGCTGGGGACGATGGCCTGACGGCGTAGCCCGCTGGCCACTTCCGTCAACCGTTGTCAACCGGCGGTCAGGCGGGCCAACTCTGGGGACCAACAATCCGCCGGCACCCGCCGCGGACCAACCCAGGGGAGAGCACCATGAACGCCGCAGCATCCCGTCGCTTCGTCGCAATCGCCGGCGCCGTGGCCGTCGTCACCACCATCACCACCGCCCCCACCACCGCGAAGGTCGAGGAGGGTAGTCAGGACCGACCGTGCTTCATGGTTCGGCCGACATGGAACAACGCCGAGGGCCCGCTGCCAACATGCCCGAACGGGCGCTTCAAGAAGACCGTATCCGAGGATGCGGGGGGCGCGTCACGGCCCGTCCCGTCCCCGCGGATCTCGGACTTCATGCCGTGAGGTGACTGTTTCCCCGGCCGGGCGGTCAGCGACCACCACCACCCGCGGTGGCCGCGATCGCCCGGTTGAGGGGCACATGCTCGCCCGCATCGCTGGCCGCGCGCTTGAGGAGACGGGCGGCGACCGTGCCCTGACCTATACGGAGTGCGACCTCGGCTCCACGCCAATGGCAGTACGCCGCGTCGTGGGGGCGGCCGATGGCCCCCCACTCACCAGCAGCGTTCACCCAGTGCTCAACGGTCTCCGTGCCGTTCAGTCTCGACATCTCCGCCGTCCAGGTCGCCACCATTGATCGCGCGGCACGGTTGTGCGGCTGTGAGTCGAAGCCAGGGCACGCTCGGCGACGCAGGTCGGACAGGGCCTCACCAAGCTCCACGGCGTCCCTGGTCCCGGGGTGCACGGAGTCTGCGGCGGCGTGAGCGGCCAGCACCAGCACCGGGAGCACGAGCACCGGGAGCGCCGTGTCGACCGCGGCGTCGAGCGCAGGCAGCAGGAGGTCCAGCGCACGACGTGGTGCGTTGTTCCAGAGCTCGATCGTCGCGTAGAGGAATAGATAGTCGAGGTCGAAGGCCACCGTGGGAAGCCAACCCCGCCATAGGAAGGAGGCGCGTGACTCGGCCGCGTCGAGGCGGCCGCGGATCGCGTCGAGGAGGGCGCGCAGGAAGTGGGTCATCCCACGGTCGAGGTCGACCGGGCCCTCGGTGAGTGGATCGACCCAGGCGGCAGCACGCGATACGTCCCCGTCCTGGATCAGGGCCAGGGCGATGTTGAAGCGAATGTTGAGGGTTCGTTCGTTCTCGATCTCCCAGTCAGCCGCGAGCGCGAGCGCCTCGCGGCCCGCTGCCTCGACCTCATCAGACCGTCCGCCGCACCACAGCAGGATGTCGGTCCAGAACATGGCCTCCCGGATGTCGCCGGGCGGGTCACTGCCAGGTGGCAGCAGTGCCCTGGCCCGCGCCATGGTCCGGGCTGCGACCTCCAGTGGCCCCGTCATCCCTTCGTGCCAGGCCACCCAGCTGAGCTGGTGGCGGTGGCTGCTCGCGTCGCCGATGCTCTCGGCTGCCCGAGCGGCCTCCCGGGCGAGGCTGAACGCCTCGTCTGACCGCCCGCTTTGGGTCAGGAAGTACTGCTTGTGGTTCAGCGCGTGGATCATCCCTGGGCTGGGCGGAATGGCCCGGTAGAGCCCGATGGCTTTGTCGATCAGCCTGAGCCCCACGTCGTAGCCTTCGCGATTGCCCCGAAAGACTGCCGCGCGGCGCAGTAGCTCGGCGCGAATCCTGGGCTCGACGTCGGGGAACAACGCGCTGGCTTCATCACTCATGGCGGCTGCACGGTCGAACTGGAGGGACACAAGGAGTGCCTCCATGGCCGCGACGTAGGCCTCTGGCCGCGAAACCGGGGGCTCGCCGGCGCTCGCGCATGTCGAGGGCCAGGTCTCCAGCGCGCGCAGCCACTGCTCGGCTTCCTGCGCGGACGCCCAACGCGTCGCCGCGGCCCGCGCCGCCGCGATCCGCCACTCCAGCTCCCGCTGTCCGTCGTCGGCGCCCTGCCAGTGCGTGGCGATCTCGACGGGAGACGGATCCGGCTCCGCGCCGAGGAGCTCCGCGAGGCGGCGGTGCACTGCCGGGCCCTCTCCCGGAACGAGCCTGCGCCGTGCCGCCTCCGCCAGCAGCGGATGCCGTAAGCCCGCCTCATCGGGGGTCGTGGTCGACGCCAGCAGCCGGTGCTGGTCCAGCTCTCGCAGCCCTCCGGTGATCTGGTCGGCGGGCAGGGCAACCGCGAGGCCCAGCAGACGACTCGACAGGGGACGGTCTGCGACCGCGAGAACACGGGCAATCGCCCACGCGGTGTCACCCAGCCCAGCCATGCGGGTGTCGAGCAGGTCCGCCAGGACGGTCGGCAGGACGTCCCCGGAGCTCCCAGTGTTCGCGAGATGCTCGGTGAAAAGCGGCTGTCCCAGGCTGCGTGCGTAGACGCTCTCGGCCAGGTGTGGCGCAGGCGCCGCGCCGATCAGCAGCGTGAGCTGCTCGACCGTCTCCTCCTTGGTGAGCGGTGAAAGCGTCAGCTCGTGAAACGCGGAGACCCGGCGAACCCTGGTCAGCCACTCTGTCGCTGGGGCAGGGGTCGCCTGGTCCTCGGTCCGCCAGGTCCCCAGGATCGGCAGGCCTGCACCACGTGCGAGAAGGGTTTCCAGCAGGTCGAGGGTGGCAGCGTCAGCCCAGTGCAGGTCTTCGAGGAGCAGGACCAACGGACGAACGGACACCAGTCCTGCCAGCGCCGTACCCACCGCCGCGAACAGCCGTTGCGGAGATGTCTCGCCGTCGCTCTCCCGAATCGCGTCGCTCGCGTCCTCGAGCTCGGGAAGGAGTCGTCCCAACGCGCGTGGGACGAACGGCGAGGCCGCGGCGAGGCCGTCGTCGAACCAGCGACCACCGTCCACGGTGTGGACCTGGCGCAGCAACTCAGCGATGGGCATCAGCGGAGCCTCGGAGGCGAGGGGGAGACAGTGCCCGGTCGCGACGAAGCTGTCCGTGGTCCGGGCGGCGGTAGTGACGAGCCTCGTCTTGCCCATGCCCGCCTCGCCCGTGACGAGCATCAGACCGTCGCCGCCCTCGAGATGGTGTCGTACGGCAGCGAGCTCGGTCTTGCGTCCGGCGATGCGTACCGTTGTGGGGCGGGCGCCTTCGGGGGTCGTGGCGCCGAGCCACAGGTCGTGAAAGTGGTGGGTGTCTCCGTGCATGGCTTCGACGACCAGCTCGAGCGTGCCCCACGTGGGCAACGCCGCCGAGGAGAAGGTCTTGGAGACAGTGGTGTGAGAGACGCCGGTCTCGCGGGCCAGGGTACGCAAGGACGGCCAGCCGGCGTGGTGGTGGAGATCGTGGAGCGCGTCGACCAAGTCGCGGTGGTGGCCCGGTGGCAGGTCGGGGCGTGGCAGCGCGCTCATGCCACCTCCGACCGCCGATGACCCGAGACGTCGTCGTTTCAGGATCCGCCCGCCGCGGCACTGCTGTCCAGAGGCTCGCGCCGCACCGCGATCGGGCGGCCGGGACATCGGAACAGGAGACCGAGCGGTGAGAGCCGTGAGAGCGGTGTGGACGTACGGCGGGCACGGAGTTTGCGGTGCGGCCGACGCTGACGCTCGCTGTGGTCGCAGGCACGTCGTCGGGCCCGGGCACGTCGAGGGGCGCGCCGACCGCTGTCGGAGCCTCCGTCCACGGGCGGCGAGGGTCCCCCTCGCCTTCGCCGGCGACGTGCACTTCGAGGCCCACCTCGCCGGCTCGTGCGCCGTGCGAAGGGAGCGCTGCGACCGATCGCATCCACCCTCCGCGACGCGCCATCAAGGCGAATCACTCCGCCGCGATTGGGCGAGCCTCGGACGTGTCCAGGTCTCGGTTCGAACCAAGTCGGGACCGGCGTCCGTAGCCGGCCGAGTCACGGCGACGATCGAGGACCACGGCGAAAGTCTCCGCGCCACCGGGTGTGCTGCACCTGGTGGGCAAGGGCAGCAGGGCCGCCACCAGGCCCTTGACCGTGCCAGTGTTGCGGGTGCCGGAGGCATGCCGAGGCCAGCGGGCCGCCGGGCCGCTGATTCTGCGCCCGGTCTCCGGTCGGCCGATTGATCGCCCGCCACGCCGACCCCGGTACCACCGAGCTCGACGACCGGGCCCGAGGCAACCTTCGATCGACCTGGCGTCCGCTTCCTCACCGCCCACGTTGCCGGCGTCTGACCACGAGCCATAGCCACGTCGATTCAGCCCAGATCGCCGCAGCGCCTACCGGGACGCGTGCCAAGGGACCATGGTCAGGGACCGGATGCCGGCCGACGCCTGGCGCTGCACCGTCTAGCCTGCGGCATGGCCACCTTCGTCCTGACCCTGTTCGGCGATGACCGCCCCGGCTTGGTCTCGGACGTCGCCGCGGCCATCAGCGCCCACGGCGGCAGCTGGGAGCGCAGCCAGCTGTCGCAGGCGGCGGGCAAGTTCGCCGGCGTCGTGGTGGTCTCGGCGCCCGAGGCCCAGTCGGAAGCAATCCTCGCGGACCTGCACGCCTTGGAGGGAGACGGCTTGCACGTCCTGGTCGACCGGACCGACGCTCCGGTCGAGACCGACCTCGCGAGGTTCGGCTTCGAGCTCGTCGGCGCCGACCGGCCCGGCATCATCGCGGAGATCGCCGCCCTGCTGGTGGCACACCGGGTGAGCATCGAGGACCTGGTCACCGAGCTCACCGACGCGCCCATGGCCGGAGGCAGGCTGTTCGTTGCCCGCGCTGTACTCGTGGCGCCGGAGTCGATGAGCGCGCACGACCTGCGCGAGGCGCTCGAGGAGCTCGCCGACCGGCTGATGGTGGACGTGCACCTCTCGCTGAACGACAAGCCATAGGCACCCGACGGCCCCTGGCGTGAGGTCGGCATGCCGCCGACCGCTTGCGGCCACCAAGTCTCCTGCCACGAACTTCTCGCGCCGCCGGCGACCGCGGCCTGTCTTCTCGAGCACTAGCCTCGTGGGATGACGAACTGGCTCGCCGACCACCTGGGAAGCTCGGTGCCAGTGGTCCTTGCTCCCATGGCCGGCCCCGGTCGAGGTCGCCTCGCGCACGCGGTGTCGAAGGCCGGCGGCTTCGGGATGTTCGGAGTCGGCAGCACCACGACGGGCGGCTGGATTCGAGATCAGGCCATGGTCGCCCGGGCTGACGGTGCGGCGTACGGCGTCGGCCTGCTGGCGTGGGCGCAGCCAGCAGCCCCTGAGCAGCTCGAGGTGGTGCTCGAGCTGCGACCAGACCTGGTGTCGGTCAGCTTCGGCGACATTGCCGGTCCGGTGGCTCGGCTTCGCGAAGCGGGAATCCGCACCGCGACCCAGGTGGGTGCACTCCCGGACCTGGAGATGGCCCACGATGCGGGCGTCGACGTGGTCGTCGCTCGTGGCGCCGAAGGCGGGGGACACGGACGCAACGCCATGGGCACGCTGCCGCTGCTGCAGATGGTGCTGGAGCACACGTCTCGACCGGTGCTGGCGGGAGGAGGGATCCTCAACCATCGTGGGCTGGCGGCCGTGTTGGCGGCGGGGGCCCAGGGCGCCTGGGTCGGTACCGCCTTCCTGGGGTGTGTCGAGGCACACCTGACGAGCCCCGCTCGCGAACGGCTGTTGGCCGATTCCGACACCGGCTACGGACGGGTCTTCGACGTCGCTCAGGAGTTCGCTTGGCCCGCGGAGTTCGGCGGTCGTGCCCTCGTCAATGAGTTCTTCGATGAGTGGGTCGGCCGCGAGGATGAGATGGACGACGCGGCGCGGAAGCGCCACGAGGACGCACAGCGGGGCGGAGACTTCGACGTCGCTCACCTCTATGCGGGACAGGGAGTCGCCGCACTCACAGGCGAATGGTCGGCGCGGGATGTCGTGCTCGAGTTTTCACGGGCAGCACGTGGTGGCCAGGGTCCGACGGACGCTGACGCCAGGTAGCCCGGACGCGCTGGGGACCTTCAGGGCCGACCCGTCCTGGCCGCGCTGACGGCCTCAGACCGGCCCCGCCGGTTCGAGTCGGGCTCCTCATCAGCGGGAAGGTTGTCAGCCGCGGTGTCCAGGTCCCACCTCGGCAACAGCCGGTCCAGCCACGCCGGGAGCCACCAGTTGGCGTCGCCGAGCAGCTTCATGGTCGCGGGCACCAGCACGAGGCGCACCAGCGTCGCGTCGAGGAACACCGCGGTCGCGAGGCCGAGTCCGAGCATCTTGAGAACGGGGTCGTCGCCGAACCCGAAGCCGACGAAGACCGACACCATGATCGCGGCACCGCACGAGATCGTCCGGGCCGTGACCCCGATCCCTCGCACCACGGCGTAGCCGTTGTCGCCCGTGCGCAGATACTCCTCGCGCACCCGCGAGAGCAGGAAGACCTCGTAGTCCATGGACAGCCCGAAGAGGATCGCGAACATGAACAGCGGGATGAACGAGATGATCGGCACCGTTGACTCCAACCCGATCAGGCTCGCGGCCCAGCCCCACTGGAAGACCATCACCAGCACGCCGTACGACGCGGCGACGCTCAACAGGTTCAGCACCGCTGCCTTGAGCGGCACCAGGATGGAGCGGAACAGCACCATCAGCAGCAGGTACGACATCGCCACGACCGCGACCAGGAAGATCGGCAGCCGTTCCTCGACGCGCTGGCTGAGGTCGGACATGGTGGCGGTGTAGCCGCCGACATGCGCGGTCGCCGGGCTGCTCGCCAGCACGGCGGGCAGCACCTCGCTGCGGATCCGGTCGAGCGTGCGCGCGGTGTCGGCATCCTGGGGTGTCGTCGTCGGTTGGGCGATGATCACGGCGACGTCGGACGTCGCTTCCACGGGGGCGGCTGCGGCGGAGGCGATGCCCGGGTCGGCAGCCAGGGCCGAGACCAACGGCTCCACGACCGACCGGTCCCGGGAGAGGTCGACGGCCACGACCATCGGCCCGGTGGCGCCGGGCCCGAAGCCCTCGGCGACCAGGTCGTAGGCCCGCCGCTCGGTGCGCACCTGCGGGTAGCTGCCCTGGTCAGGCAACCCCAGCCGCAGGGCGAGGACGGGCGCGGCGAGCGCGAGGAGCAGCATCGTGCCGGCGACGGCGTACGCCGCGGCGTGCCGCGTGACGTGCGCACCCCAGCGGGACCACCGCAGCACCGCGGTGTCGGTCCCAGTCAAGGTCCCGGTCCGCGCCCAGGCCCGTGCCCGCGCCCGGCCGCGCCGGGCCAGGAGCCCGCGTGCCTGGAGGCGCTGGCCGGCCAGCCCGAGCAGCGCTGGCAGCAGAGTGATCGCCGCGAGCACCATCACGAGCACCACCGCGGAGATGCCCACGCCAGCAGCGGTGACGAACGGCAGCCCGGCGAAGGCCAGCCCGAGGATCGCCACGACGACGGTGCCGCCGGCGAAGACGACAGCCTGTCCGGCGGTGGCCAGGGAGCGGCCTACCGACTCCGCGACCGGGACGCCCGCGGCGAGGTACTCCCGGTGCCGCGAGAGGAGGAACAGCGCGTAGTCGATGCCCACACCCAGCCCGACCATCGCCGCCATCACCGGCGCCCAGACAGGGATGTCGATGAGCAGCCCGAGCAGCGGGATAAGACTGGCGCCTACCAGCAGCCCGAACAGCGCCACCGCCAGCGGCAGCCCGGCGGCCAGCAACGACCCGAAGGCCACCACCAGGATCACCGCCGCGACCACCAGGCCGAGGACCTCGCCCACGTTGGCGGGCGGCTGCTCGAAGCTGAAGTAGAGGTCACCGCCCGCTTCGAGCCGCAGCGACGACGACGCCCTCGACTCCGCCAGGACGGCCTTGAGCGCTGCCAGGTCGGAGACGGCGAGCTCGCCGATCTCGGGGTACTGCACCCGCAACAAAGCCACCCGGCCGTCCGGCGAGACCTCCTGGGTCGTGCCCAGCACCTTCGGCAGCTCACCCACGGCCGACTCCAGCTGGTCCACGTCGACCCTGGCCTGGCGGGAGTCCACGAAGGTCACGCTGTCCTGGCTCGGCGTCGCCACGACGTACGCCGTGAGCCCGCCGGCGCCGTTGTCGGCGCCCGCCAGCAGGTCGGCGGCGGCCTGGGAATCGGTCCCGGGCGCCGCCATCGAGTCGTCCAGCTGCTTCCCGAATCCGGCCGAGGCGGCGACGACCAGCACCGAGAGGAGCACCCAGGCTCCGATGGCGATCCAGGGGCGGGTGGCCGACCAGCGTCCCCAGCGGTGCAGCAACCGTGACATGGATCTTCCCCTTGCTCGATGGTCCGGCCTCTCCGCCCGGTGGCTTCACGCTCGCGGACCGCCGGCCCGGCCGCATCGGCGTAGAGGCCGGACCCGCCTCGGCCGTTGGGAGGAGCGGCGTCTCGTTCTCTTGGTCGGTCCCCGACGCCTCGGCGGTCCCTAGGCTGGGTGGGTGATCACCAGCGCCCTGCGCTCGCTGTGGGCCGAGCCCCGCGCTGCCGAGGCTCCCGAACGGGTGCCGCTCGACTGGGTGCTGGTCGGGGTGTTGATGGTGACGGCGCTGCTCGAGGGAGTCCTCCGGGACGACGTCGCCTGGCGGCCGTTCGCGACGATCGTGGCGGTCGGACTCGCGCCGGTGCTGTTGTGGCGGCGTACCCGGCCGTTGGCCTGCGTCGTGGTGGCCTTCGGAACCGCGATGGGGTTGGGGCTGGCGAGCCTGGCGGGCGGGGCCCCCAGCGTCGGCCTCAACACGATGATCTACGTCCTGGTGCTCGTCTACGCGCTGGTCCGCTGGGGCTCAGGCCGCGAGATCGTGATCGGGCTGGCGGTGGTGCTGGTGGCTGCGGTCATCGGTACGACCGCCGACTACACCGGGCCTGCCGACGTCATCGGTGGTTTCGCCGTCCTGGCGGCGGCGGCGGCGGGCGGGGCGGCGTTCCGCTACCGCGCCGAGAGCTGGCGCCGGGCGTTGGACCAGATCCGCAGCCAGGAGCGGGTCGGCCTCGCGCGCGAGCTGCACGACATGGTCGCCCACCACGTCTCGGCGATCGCTGTGCAGGCGCAGGCGGGCCGGGCGACGGCCGGGCAGCGACCAGAAGCGGCGCTCGAGGCGCTGGCGGTCATCGAAGGGGAAGCGTCGCGGACGCTCGCGGAGATGCGGGCGATGGTCCGGGTGCTGCGCGACGGAGCGCCGGCGGAGTACGCCCCCCAGCCCGGCGTTGCCGACCTGGTGTCCCTCGCCCGCCGCGACCCGGTCCCGGTCGTCGACGTGGAGTTGCCAGCTGACCTGGACGACCTTCCGCTCCAGGTCGACGCGGCGGTCTACCGGCTGGCGCAAGAGGCGTTGACCAACGCCCTGCGGCACGCCCGCAAGGCCTCGCGTGTGCAGATCCAGGTCGTCGAGGGCGCGGGAAGGCTACGACTACGCGTGACCGACGACGGACAGATCGACCCGTCGCGGTCGGCGAGCCACGGCTTCGGGCTGCTGGGGATGACCGAGCGCGTGCAGCTGCTCGGCGGCACGCTGCATGCCGGGCCGGCGCCCGAGGGCGGGTGGACGGTCGACGCCGAGCTGCCGACGAAGGTACGCCGATGACGGTGCGCGTGCTGGTGGCCGACGACCAGGATCTGGTGCGCACCGGCCTCTCCATGATCCTTGACGCGCAGCCTGGCATCGAGGTCGTCGGCCAGGCCGCCGACGGCCACGCAGCGGTCGAGCTGGCGCGTCGGCTCCGCCCCGACGTGTGCCTGGTCGACATCCGGATGCCCGGGCTCGACGGCATCGAGGTGACCGAGCGCCTCGCAGGGCGGGGCGTCCCGGACCCGCTCGCGGTGGTGGTGATCACGACCTTCGACCTCGACGAGTACGTCCACGGCGCGCTCCGGGCCGGCGCCCGAGGCTTTCTGCTCAAGGACGCCGGGCCGGAGCTGCTCGTCCAGGCCGTGCATGCCGCCGCCGTCGGCGATGCCCTGATCGCGCCGAACGTCACCCGGCGGCTGTTGTCCACCTTGGCCGCCAGGGAACCGTCGAGCCGACGTACCCAACCGATCGAGCCCCTCACCGACCGCGAGGAGGAGGTGCTGGCGCTGGTCGCCCGTGGCCGCACGAACGCCGAGATCGCCGCCGAGCTCTTCATCGGCTTGACGACCGCCAAGACCCACGTCGCCAGCCTGCTGGCCAAGATCGGCGCCCGCAACAGGGTCGAGATCGCGATGTGGGCCTACGACAACGGCCGGGTGCGGGACTGAAGCCGCCGTCCAAGGACTCGCCCACGACTGGCGGGGCTTACGGACGAGGAGTACGTCTGGGAACCAGTCCCAACGTGCTGGTCGGTCCACAGGCGGGGAGAGAGCACGGCACCGCTCGCGTGGGGCTCGGGCGAGTTCACCTGGGACTACGGACCGGACACGGCGCCGCCGCCGGTGACCACGATCGCGTGGCGGCTGGGGCACTTGGTCGAGAGCTTCGCGTCCACGAATGGGGTCTACCGCAAGAAGCCTCGAAAGCTCAGGCTCCCAGACAGCGCCTGGCTCCGCGGCGATGGCCACGTCCGGATCAGCCGCGTTTCCACTCGGTCCAGCAGCCGATGACAGGCGCGGATGGGCGTTTCGTCGGCGCGCTGTCACGCGGCTGGTCCAGACAGGGATAGGCAGTGGCCGGAATGTCCGAAAGAGTGCCAAGCAGGTCGCTCGGACGAGTACGGCGGGTCCGAGCCACCGTCGGATCCCGAGGGCCGGAGGAGTTCGGCATGTTGGGACGACGAGCGGCACTGATCGGTATCGCGACGGCGCTGTCCGGAGTCGTGACAGGCCCGTTGCTGCTTGGCTGCCTTACGGTGGCGGTCGCACCGGCCGCGCAGGGGACCACCCCCGGAGAGAACGGCAAGATCGTGTTCTCCGCCGATCTTGGCCAGGGCTTCCAGCTCTTCACGATCAAACCCAACGGCGACGGCTTTCACCAGCTCACGAACGTGGACCGAGAGGCATCACGCCCGGACTGGTCACCAAACGGGAACCGGCTGGCGTTCGAGCTCTTCCAGCTCTCCGATGGGGAGCATGCCGGCGTGGCGATCATGAACGCCGACGGCAGCGACATGGTTGATCTCACGCCCACCGGAATCAATGCCGAGCCCGCGTGGACCCCGGACGGGCAGCAACTCGTCTACGAGTGCTTCACCTGCGTGGGCGGAGACGGAATCTTTGTCATCAACGAAGACGGGACCGGCCCCCGGCGGCTGACGACACAATCCCTTCCCTGACGGCTTCGACACTGATCCGAACGTATCGCCCGACGGTCAGACCGTCACCTTCGTCCGGGTCCGGAAGGACGGACGGGAGCAGGCGCTGTTCGCGGTCGACCTCGACGGCGGAAACGAGCGCAAGCTCACCTCCTTCGGGTTGCAGGTTGGGGTGAAGCATGACTGGGCTCCCGACGGGCGACACATCGTCATCACTCGAGACGCCGACTATCCGCACGGGCGGTCCCCCAACGTGGCAACCATCAGGCCGGACGGTTCCCAGCTGCGGATGCTCACCACCTACGAGGATGGGAAGAGAGGAGCCTTCGCCGGCTCCTACTCACCGGACGGACGTTGGATCGTCCTCCGCGTCGAGAACCTCGATCGCCAGACGTTCCGCCTCCTCAAGATGCGACCAGACGGCAGCCACCGGACCCTGATCGCGACGTTGCCGTTCGCTCCTCGCAACATCGATTGGGGCTCCAAGTAGAAGCGAGAGCCTCGACTCCGCGCGCCGCTCGGCCTGAGCCGTCGCCCTCAAGGGACGTCGAACGTCCGCAACCGTGGGTACGTTGCCGGTATGTCCGACTTCACGATCAAGGCGCTCACGCCGGAGACGTTCGACGACTTCGCCGCTCTCGTCGAGCGGAACAAGGGCATGTTCGCCAGCTGCTGGTGCACGCACTTCCATCCTGACTGCGCGGAGAAGGGCCAGAGCGCCGAGGGGAACCGGGCCCTCAAGCTACGGCTGGTGGCCGACGGGATCGCGCACGCGGCGCTGGTCTACGACGGCGACCAGGCCGTCGCCTGGGCGGAGTACGGATCGCCCGAGGAGCTGCCCAACATCCAGCACCGCAAGGAGTACCTCGCCACCGCGGAGCGACAGCCCGACTACCGGGTCACCTGCATCCAGGTCGAGCGCGTCCATCGCGGCCAGGGCCTGGCGGCGATCGCCCTGCGGGGAGCCGTCGAGCTGATCGCGCAAGCCGGCGGCGGCCTGGTCGAGGGCTACCCGCACGACACGGGCGGGGTGCGCAAGAAGAACTCGTCGTTCCTCTACAACGGCACCCGCACGATGTACGAGCGCGAGGGCTTCACCTACGACCGGCCCAAGGGGCTGGGCAACTGCGTGATGGTGCGCGAGGTGGGCCCGAGCGCGCGCGACTAGACCGGCGCGCTCTCCCCGCAAGGGGACCCGGGCAGGATCAGCCGAGCCAGTCGGCGTAGAAGATCCCCAGGCCGGCCATCACGCAGAGCCCGGCGATGATCCAGAAGCGGATGACGACGGTCACCTCGTCCCAGCCCAGGTGTTCGAAGTGGTGGTGGATGGGGGCGATCCGGAAGATGCGGCGCCCGGTTCCCGTGATCCGCCTGGTGAGCTTGAAGTAGCTCATCTGCAGCAGCACCGACAACGTCTCGAGCACGAACAGTCCCGCGATGACGGCCATCAGGAGCTCGGTCCTGGACATGATCGCCAGGCCGGCGAGAGCACCGCCGATGGCGAGCGACCCGACGTCGCCCATGATGATCTGGGCCGGCTTCGCGTTCCACCACAGGAAGCCGATGCAGGCGGCGGCGATGGCTGCTGCGAAGACCGCGAGGTCGAGGGGGTCGCGGACCTGGTAGCACTGGGACTCCACCGCCCTGGGCTCGAGGGGTCCGCATCGGTGGTTGTTCTGCCAGAAGCACACGACCGTGTACGCCGCGAAGATCATCGCCGAGCTGCCGGCCAGCAGTCCGTCGGCGCCGTCCGCGAGGTTGGCGCCGTTGGAGGTCGCGGTCACGATGAACCAGATCACCAGCAGGACCACGACGAGCGGCAGCTTGATCCCCCAGTCATGGGTGGTGGAGATGGAGAGCGAGGCGGGCCTGACGCCTCGCTCATCGGCGAAGAACTGTGTCGCGAGCAGTCCGAAGACGAGGGCGACCACCGTCTGTCCGGCCATCTTGGCGCGACCGGACAGCCCCTGGTTGTGCTGGGTGTAGACCTTGATGAAGTCGTCGAGAAACCCGACCACTCCGCAGCCGACGAACAGGAGAAGGAGAAGCCAGGCGCTGGCGCTGGGCCGACTCCCCGTCAGGATCGTGGCGGCGACGTAGGCCGCCGTGGCGCTCGACGATGATCACCAGGCCGCCCATGGTCGGCGTACCGCGCTTGACGTGGTGTGTCGTGGGCCCGTCGTCCCGGATGGGCTGGCCGAAGCCGTGCCGCGTGAACCAGCCGATGGCGATGCGGGTCACGAGCAGGGAGCAGATCACCGCCAGCCCGCCGCTCAGCAGGACTGCCCGCACGCCGTTCCTCTCTCAGCTTCCTGGATGGTCGATCGCCGCTGTGCTGGTCGGCTACGCGACCAGCCGCTCGGCGGCGGCTGCGACGCGCTCGTCGGTGGCGGTGAAGGCGATCCGCACGTGCCGGCGGCCGGTGGCGCCGTAGAAGCTGCCCGGGGCGACCAGGATGCCGCGGTCGGCGAGCCAGGCAACGGTGTCCCAGCAGTCCTGGTCTCCCCCTCGATCTGCCGCCGTGCCCAGAGGTAGAGAGCCGCCTCGGAGTGGTCGATCCGGAAGCCGGCCGACTCGAAGGCGTCGCGGAGGACGGCCCGGCGGGCGGCGTACCGAGCGTGCTGCTCGACCACGTGCTCGTCGTCGTCGAGGGCCGCGACCATGGCGCGCTGTTGCGGGCCGGGCATGATCAGGCCGAGGTTCTTGCGCACGGCGAGCAGCTCGCCGACGACGGCCGGGTCGCCGGCGACGAAGCCGCAGCGGTAGCCCGCGAGGTTGGAGCGTTTCGACAGCGAGTGCACGGCGAGCAGGCCCTCGGGCGAGCCGCCGCAGACGTCGGGATGCAGGACCGAGAGCGGTGTCGCGTCCCACGCGCACTCGAGGTAGCACTCGTCGGAGACGAGCAGGACGCCGCGCTCGCGGCACCAGTCGACCATCTTGCGCAGGTGGTCGACCGGCAGCACGCGACCGGTCGGGTTGGACGGCGAGTTCACCCAGACCAGAGCGGGCCGCTCGGGACCGAGGGAGACCAGGGAGTCGGATGGCCAGGGTGCGGGCTCCGGCCAGGCGCAGCGCCGACCTCGTACGTCGGGTAGGCCAGCTCGGGGAACACCACCAGGTCGCCGGGGCCGATGCCGAGGTGGAGCGGCAGCTGCGCGATCAGCTCCTTCGACCCGATCGTGGGGATCACCGCATCGAGGCCGAGCCCCGTCACCCCGGCGCGACGTGCGAGCCAGTCGAGGCAGGCCCGTCGGGTCGACTCCAGCCCGATCGTGACGGGATAGCCGGGCGAGTCAGCGGCGGCGGACAACGCGTCCTGCACGACCTGCGGGGTCGGGTCGACGGGCGTGCCGATCGGACAGGTCGACGATGCCGTCGGGGTGGGCGCGGGCCGTGGCGGCGTACGCCGTCAGCTGGTCCCACGGAAAGTCGGGCAGGCGGGCGGAGACGTGGGTTCCGAGACGGCGCTGGCGCGCCTCCTCGACCACCGAGCCGCATCACTCGTCGTGCTCCTGCGGCGGCAGTGCCTCGACGAGCGGGTGGTCGGCCTCGATGACGCCCATCTTGGCGGCGCCGCCCGGCGAGCCGAGGTCGTCGAAGAAGTGCACGTTGGCGTCGTAGTAGGCCTTCCACTCCTCCGGGGTGTCGTCCTCGTAGAAGATCGCCTCGACCGGGCAGACCGGCTCGCAGGCGCCGCAGTCGACGCACTCGTCGGGATGGATGTAGAGCATCCGGTTGCCTTCGTAGATGCAGTCGACCGGACACTCGTCCACGCAGGCACGGTCCTTGAGATCCACACACGGCTGGGCGATGACGTAGGTCACCAGATCCTCCTCGACGACGGAGCAACGCTCTCCCTCAGCCTAGTGCTCGTCTCCGCGAGTCGTGCTTCCGGCCACGCCGTGGGCAGCATCACTCGACCGCGTCCCACTGTCGGCCGCGATCGCGGCTGACCAGCAGCCCGCCGCGGACGACGACGTAGCCGGTCCCGCCGGGCGCCGGTGGCAAAGCTGCTGGCGGCGGCCTGGGGCGACAGGCTCGCGGCCGGACCCAGCGCGGCGGCCAGCGGCCAGGTCTCCCAAGCGCCGTCCTCGAAGACGGCCGCCTCCAGCCCCTGACGGGAGCAGGCAGGTGGCGTACGCCGCCATGGTCCCGACCTGCCCACCGCCTCGTGCGCAGGGCGGGTCGAGCGGCTGCCAGGTGCGGCCGCCGTCGCGCGTCACGACGGCCTCGGGGCCGGGGTCGCCGGCCACCCACAGCAGCAGCGCGTCGCCGATCGCCACCGGGGCGGCGTCGGGATCGAGCGGGGCCGGCGAGGGGACCTCGCGCCAGTCGGTCCCGTCGAGCGACGCCCGCCAGAGCACGGGCGACGACACCGGGACGCCGTACCAGGGCCCAGGCGTGCGCGCCGGCGATCTCGGCCTGCACCTCGGCATCCGCCGCGACCGGGACACCCGGCTCGGCGTTCCAGCTGTCGCCGCCGTCGTGCGTGACCCAGAGACCCGCTCCGCCGATGAGGCCGTCGGCGCCGCTGTCGGCCATCCGGATCTGACCGGGCCGATGGTCGCTGCCCACCTGGCGCAGCGGGACCCACGCGTCGTCGTCGGGCGTACTGCGCCACACGACACGCAGCCGCCGCAGTCGGCGCCCGCGGTCGTCAGCCACACCACGCCGGACCTGGTGAGGTCGACCGACAGCGCGAACACCTGGCGGGGCTCGCGCGGCGGGCGGCGACGGAGGTCGACGCCTGTGCGGGCGCGCGCCGGGTCGGCGTCGCGGCAGGCCGCCCAGGGCGACGCCGATGGCAGCCACCGCACCGACGATCAGCAGGCCGCGAGCGACGAGCCCAGGCACGCCGTCCCACGGAATGCACCTCCTGTCCGCCTGGCGTCGCTCGCTGCCTAGCATGCTCTCCGTGTCGGAGGACGGAACGACCGGCAGCGGGCGGCACCTGCTGGGGCCGCACGTCGTCGGCCAGCGCGTCGTCATCCGCCGCGTGCTCCGCGGCGAGACCGGGCCGAGCGGCGGACCGGCGATGACCGACGTGCTCGGGGTGTGCACGGCCTGGGGTGACGGCCGCGCGGTCGTGCGCACCGAGGCCGGCGAGATCGTCGAGATCGCCACGGCGGACATCGTCTCGGCAAGCCGGTGCCGCCGCGGGCATCGATCCGCGACCGCGTGTCGGCCCAGGAGGCGCAGGTGCGGGCCCTCGCGCTGTGGCCCGATCTCGTCACCGTCCCGCTCGGCGCGTGGGTGCTCCGGTCGTCGGCGACCAGCCGGGCGCAGGCGCGCGAACTCCGTGCTCGCGATGACCCGCGCCGGGGTTCCCGGCGCCGACGACGCCGTCGTCGCGCACTACCGCTCGATCGGGCAGCGGCCGATCGCGGCCGTGCTGCCCGGCAGCGAGGAGGAGGCGCTGTTCCTCGGCCGCGGCTGGGGGCCCGAGAGCAACGACGGCAACACGATCTTCCAGGTCGCCTCGGTCGCGCACACCCGGCGCGGGCCTGCGTGGCCTGCCCCACGTCGACGTGCGGCTCGACGAGGACGGCGACCTGGTCACCGCCACCGTCGGCGACCGGGCCGCGCCGATCGCCTCCGGCGTCGCGGCGTACGCCGACGACTGGGTCGGCATCCGCACGATCGAGACCGATCCCGGCCCACCGGCGGCAGGGACTCGGCCTCGCGGTGATGGCGGCCCTGCTCGGCTGGGGAGCCGAGCGCGGCGCGCTCACGGCGTACCTCCAGGTGCTCGACGGCAACGACGCCGCCCTCGCGCTCTACGGGCGGCTGGGCTTCCGGACGCATCACGAGTACCGCTATCTCGCCGAGCCTTTGCTAGCATTGCGCACCGGAGCCGGTGGGGCCTGACAAACCCCGCGAAGCCGGTGCCCGCGCGTCCGGCGTACCGACGAGAGGCCGGACGGCATCCAGGCGTCGGCGAAGGTGTGGTGGCACCGCGATCTAGCCCCCGCCCACACCTCCAGGGCTTTCGCCACTGGAGGTCCGATACACCGATGAGCCAACGCACGCTCGAACGCCGCCCTGCCCACCGTCGAGCCCGGCTCGACCGTCACCCTGCGTGGCTGGGTGCACCGCCGCCGCGAGCTCGCGCGCGTCACCTTCCTGGTGCTGCGCGACCGCTCCGGCCTCGCCCAGGTGGTGCTCCCGGCCGGCACTGCCGTGCCTCCCGAGGAGACGACGGTCGAGGTCACCGGCACCGCGACGGCCAACCCGCAGGCGCCTGGCGGCGTCGAGGTCACCGAGGCCGTGGTGACCGCGCTGACCGACGACGCCGAGACGCCGCCCTTCGAGCTGTGGCGACCCGAGCTGAACGTCTCGCTCCCCACCCTGCTCGACCACGCCCCGGTGGCGTGGCGGCACCCGGCGCAGAAGGTGCGGTGGGAGCTGGCGGCCGCCTCGCTGCGCGGCTTCCGACGCACGCTCGACGCGCTGGGCTTCACCGAGATCCAGACGCCGAAGTTCGTGGAGTCCGCGACCGAGTCGGGTGCCAACGTGTTCGAGGTCGACTACTTCGGGCGGCCGGCGTACCTCGCCCAGAGCCCGCAGTTCTACAAGCAGCAGCTGGTCGGCGTCTTCGAGCGGGTCTACGAGGTCGGGCCGGTCTTCCGGGCCGAGCCGCACGACACGGTGCGCCACCTGGCGGAGTACGTCTCGCTCGACGTCGAGCTCGGCTTCATCGACGACCACCGCGACGTGCTCGCGGTGCTGCGCGAGGTGCTGCGCCGGCATGCTCGCGTGAGCTCGGGCCGCTGGCCGAGCGGGCCGGCGCGGACGCTGCCCGGTCGTGCCCGCGGAGATCCCGGTCGTGCACTTCAGCGAGGCGCTGGCGATCGTCGGCGCGCCCGGCCGACGAGCCCGACCTCGCCCCCGAGCACGAGCGGGCGCTCGGCGCGTGGGCGCGCGAGCGAGCACGGCAGCGACTTCCTCGCCGTCGAGGGCTATCCCATGGCGAAGCGGCCGTTCTACACCCACCCGCAGCCGTCCGACCCGCGCTGGAGCAACAGCTTCGACCTGCTCTTCCGCGGGCTCGAGCTGGTCACCGGAGGCCAGCGGCTGCACCGGCTCGCCGACCACGAGCGCGGCGATCCGGGCGCGCGGCGAGGACCCGGCGGCGTACGCGGCGTACCTCCAGGCGTTCCGGCACGGCATGCCCCCGCACGGCGGCTTCGCCATCGGGCTGGAGCGGTGGGTCGCCCGGCTCGTCGAGGCGGCCAACATCCGCGAGGTGACGCTCTTCCCGCGCGACCTGAACCGGCTGTCGCCGTAGCGGTGGTTCCGGGACAGGACTTCGCTCCTTCCTCAACGCGACGGGCTTCCGCTGCGATCCCCGGGCTATGTTGCTGCCCTGGGCTATTCGCAGATGACGGTGTCGCTGGGGATGTAGTGCGTGTGCATGACCTCGCGGTGGTCGACGGTGCTCTCGCCGGCGCGGCGGAAGACCCGGGTGACGTCGATGTCGAACCGCCGTAGCCCTCGTTGGGGTAGCAGTCCTCGGTGTCAGCGGCGCGTCTCGGGGCTGGTGAAGTTGTAGCGCTCGCCCGTGGCGGCGGTGATGTCCCAGTACTTCGTCGACCACATCGACACCGTCAGCGCGCCCGACGACGAGGGGGTGCTCGGCTGGAGGTGGTCGAGATGAGCACGCCGTACGGGGTGTCGTTGGTGAACTTCAGGTCGACCGTCGGCCAGGCGACCGTGGCCTCGCGGCCGACCGGGTAGCGGTCGATGTAGAACGAGTGCGGCTTGTGCTCGACGTCCTCCAGCCCGGCGAAGAACGCCGCGTTGAAGGTCGTGGTCGCGACCTGCGCAATTCGACCGCCTCCTCGGCAAAATCCACCTGGCTCACCTCGTAGCTCGCACTCCCGCCGCCGGCGAGCGAGGTCACCTCCAGCGTATCCGGGGTGAGCGTGACGACATCGCCATCATTCAGGTACACGGCCTCACGCGTGTGGCGCACGATCGCTGAAACGTCGCTGGCGAGAAAGTTCTCCCCATCGCCCAGCCCAACCACCAACGGGCTGCCCATGCGCGCACCGACCAGCACCTCCGGAAGGTCCTGGTGCAGGATCGCGACTCCGTAAGTCCCCTTGATGAGTTTGAGGGCTGCGCGCACGACATCCACCAACCTCCCCGGCGTGTCCTCGCCGCCGGCAGCCTCGTACTTTCGACCGATCAAATGCGCAAGGACCTCAGTGTCGGTGTCGGACCGGAAAACGTGCCCCTCGGAGGCCAGTTGGGCCTTGAGCGCCGAGTAGTTCTCAATCGCCCCGTTGTGCACCAGGGCCAGCCGCGTGCTCTGGTCGTGGTGCGGATGGGCATTTTCGTCCGTAGGGGGACCGTGCGTCGCCCAACGAGTGTGCGCGATCCCGGCCCCTCCCGGAGCCGGCTCCGTGGTCAGCAGTTCGGTG